>NZ_CP032829.1:1625000-2274082 GCF_003660165.1 Sphingomonas paeninsulae | reverse complement strand
TATGCCGGTCCCTATCGGTTGAAATTGTCGGTCGAGGAAGGTCGGCTCGGCCTAGAAATCGCGCGCGAAGACGGCGCGCCGTTGGAAGCGTTGATCCTTGGAATGGCAAGATTTCGTCGCCCTATCCGCGACTATTTCGCGATTTGCGACAGCTATTTTCAGGCGGTAAAAGCATCATCACCCGCTCAGATAGAAACGATCGACATGGCGCGGCGCGGCATTCACAATGAAGCGTCGGAGATGCTGGTAGAAAAGTTGCAGAACAAGATCGAGGTCGATTTCGATACCGCACGCCGCCTTTTCACGCTGATCTGCGTGCTGCACATCAAGGGATAATATGACGCCTGCTCAACTCATCACCGCAGCACGCGAAGCAGCATTTCATGCGTATGCTCCCTATTCGAAATTCGCGGTTGGCGCCGCCCTTTTGCTCAGCGACGGCAGCGTTGTCACGGGCACGAACTTCGAAAACGCCAGCTATGGCCTATCACTGTGCGCGGAAACGGTCGCGCTGGCGAAGGCCAATTGCGACGGGCAACTGCGCAATGTTGTCGAGATTGCCGTAATCGGGGGAGTGCCGAACGGAATAGCGGTCGTTCGCCCCTGCGGTCGCTGCCGCCAGATGCTGAACGAATCCGCGCAACTCGGAGGGCGCGACATCGTGATCCACTGCAGCTCAGGCGATGCGTCCATTATGGAAACGCACCGCCTGTCCGATCTTCTGCCCTATGCGTTCGGGCCTGCCGATTTGGCCGATTTTATATAAGCATCGACTGCAGTAGGCAGGAGCGCCAATGGCACACCACCCGTCTTGACCAATGTGTCGTTGAAGCTGGCGAGGTCGAATTTCGGCCCCAACGCCGTCTGAGCCACTCCGCGAAGGCGCAGAATTTCATTGTGGCCCATCTTGTAACCGCATGCTTGTCCGGGTGACGCGCAATAGCGATCGGTCTCGCTGGTCATCGCGCCCTCGCCCTTGCCGGTTTCATCCATCAGGAACTTCACCGTCTGCTCGCGGGTCCAGTGCATTGCATGAAGCCCGGTATCCGCGACCAGACGACAGGCGCGGAACTGCAATGCCTGCAGGAAGCCGATCTCACTGAACGGATCGTCGGCATAAAGACCCGCTTCATCAACAAGTTGCTCCGAATAGAGCGCCCACCCCTCAACGAACGCGTTAAACCCGATCAGCGACGAGATCAGCGGAATTTCCGCATGATGTTCGGCAAGATAGGCCCCCTGCCACGTATGTCCCGGAATACCTTCATGCGCAGTAAGGGTCGCCAGTTGGTATTTGGGCCAAAGCGATGTCGACTTCAGATTGACATAATAGATCGCGGGCCGTTTCCCGTCGAGCGATGCAAAATTCATATAACCAAGAGCCGCACCGTCCTGAATATCGACCGGAACGCGCTTTACAATCACTTCTGCCTTCAACCCGAGATGCGACAATTTCGGCATCAACGGACGAACGGCCGCAACCTTTTCATTGAGAAAAGCGATCAGTTGCGCCCTGCCCGCATCGTCATCCGAATAGAGCTGGCGCGGATCTTTGTTCAACGCCTGCACACGTTCGCCGACAGTGCCTTGCGTCATCCCCTGCTTACGAAGGAGCACATCCATTCGGGCCTTCAACTCTGCGTTCTGAGCAAGCCCCAGCTTATGGATTTCCGCAGCCGAAGTTTCGGTCGTGGTGCCAAGCCGCAACGCCCATTTGTAATAGTCATCGCCCATCGGCAGGCGTTGGACGCCAGCAGTGTGCGGCGCGTTTCTCGTGGCAGCAGTAAATGCGGCAAGCTGACGATCGACCGCCGGATAAACCAGACTTTCAACCATATTCTGCGCCCGTGCGCTCCAGTTACCGGGAATATTCTTTGCGGCAGTACGTGTTGCGATCGACGTCACCAGCTTTTGGTTGGCGGCTTTGGTCGCGCGGAACCCCTTGATCTGGCCGATGACGTTTGCAGCAATGAAGTCCGGTGGCATCACGCCACGCGCTGCGTCATCCCTGATCTGTGCCGTTTCAACATCGAGTGACTTCGCGAACGCGGCTACACGCGAAAGATAGGCTTCCGCATCGCTTGCCGAATTGATCGGGTGCTGTGAATCAAGGAATTCAGGTGTGCTGGAAAGCGCCCCGTTTTGCTGGCTAACGACATAGGGCGATGTGCCGCCGAAGAACCCCTGGCTGGCATTCGCATAAAAGAACGGCTTGGCTTCTTGTGTACGATCGAGCGTGTAATGGATCGTATCCCAGCGCAACTGATCCACCGGCGACAGGGTCTTTCGATCGATTGCATTAACTTGCGCCTGCATCGCAATGGCTGCGCTCGCAAAGGCAGCGTTCCCCGCAGGCGAATAGTCGGAAAGCTTTGCGCGCAACCCGGCACGCGGACCTACATCGACGCCAAGGTTCGTCGCGGTTTCTGGCGAAAGATTTAGTGCCTGATCGGCGATACTATCAAGCACGTTCCTGAACCTGTCAGGCGAAGGGGCGGTGACCGCGCGCGCCGCAGCCGGAATACTGGCAAGTCCCAATGTAGCTGCGCCGCCCGCGATAATCGTGCGGCGGTTAGTCGTGATTCCAAAATCGGCCAATTTGAATCTCCCTGATATATTATTACGTGGGAGGCTATTCCGCGAGAGACGCTGCGGCAAGCGCGATCCGGTGCAATTTATGTTCGCGCCATACAATATAGAGGCCACTGGAAATAATGATCGGCGCGCCGAGCCACATCCACGGCGTTGGCCATTCCGAAAACAGCGCGGCACCAAGCGCCGTCGTCCAGAACAGACTGGCGTAATCGACCGGAGCTATGACCGATACCGGCGCAAACCGGAGTGAAAACGTCAAAGCGATCTGACCAAAGCTGCCCGCGACACCCATGCCGATCAGCAATAACCACGTACCCGCATCATGATAATGGAGTGCCCACGGCATGATTAGTAACAGCGCGAGCGACGAATTTACGCCGAACCAGAACACCACCGTCAATGGGGATTCGGTGCGACCGATCTGACGGATCAAAATGGACGTCACCGCGACCATGAACGCCGCCGCAAGCCCGATCGCCGTGCCAAACGGGTGCACGCCACCTGACTGCGGGTGCACAACAATCAACACGCCGACGAAACCAAGAGCCACCGCGCCCCATCTATGCAAACCGATATATTCGCGCAGCCACAACGCCCCGAGGATCGTTGCGAACAAGGGTGTCGTGAACCAAACCGTTTGCGCTTCGGCGAGCGGCAACAGAGCAACCGTCGCAAAATTCAGCGCCATTCCGAAAAGTCCTGAACTTGCGCGTCGAAAGTGCGCTCCCGGTCTTTTGGTCTTTAATGACGCCATACCCGGCCCAATGGCGGCGATGATGACGACCGGAACAATCATGATGGACTGACGGAAAAACAGGATTTCAATAAGGTTGACGCCCCGCTCTTGCGCGAGTTTCGCCAGGGCAAACATGATCGATAGAAATACTGTCGTAGCGAGGCGCATTCCGATGCCAGCCAGCGGTCTGTCCGCACGGAGCACGCTCGTGCCGTTTCTGTTCATGGGGGTCGCTCTAGTGGCGTAGCGAGACTGGACAACCCCCGCACGCTCCGCAAAGACGCTTTGCTATGAAACACGCCCTCAACGTCACTCGCGAAGCCGATTTCGCTGCCTGGTATCAAGCCGTCATATCCGAAGCCGACATGGCCGAGGATTCAGGCGTGCGCGGTTGCATGGTCATTCGCCCATGGGGCTATGGCATCTGGGAGCGCATTCAGAAGCTGCTCGACCAGCGAATCAAGGAAACGGGGCACGAAAATTGCTATTTCCCAATCTTTATTCCGCTCTCCTATTTTGAAAAAGAAGCCAGCCATGTTGATGGTTTTGCGAAAGAAATGGCGGTTGTCACCCATCATCGTCTGATCGCTGACGGCAAGGGCGGATTGATGCCCGATCCTGCAGCAAAACTGGAGGAACCGCTGATCGTGCGGCCGACTTCGGAGACCGTAATCGGCACGGCAATGGCCCGCTGGGTGCAGTCGTGGCGCGATTTGCCGGTGCTGATCAACCAGTGGGCCAATGTCGTCCGCTGGGAAATGCGGACTCGAATGTTCCTGCGAACGAGCGAGTTTCTTTGGCAGGAGGGCCATACCGCCCATGCCACACGCGACGAAGCGGTCGAAGAAACGCTGAAAATGCTCGAAGTGTATCGTGAGTTCGCCGAGAATTGTCTGGCGATGCCGGTTGTCGCTGGTGAAAAGCCCGAACATGAGCGGTTTCCGGGCGCAGAGGCCACGTACAGCATCGAGGCGATGATGCAGGACGGTAAAGCCTTACAGGCGGGCACCTCCCACTTCCTCGGGCAAAACTTCGCCAAGGCGCAAAACATACGCTTTCAGGACAAGGCTGGCGAATTCGCCCATGCCTGGACGACGAGCTGGGGTGTTTCGACGCGGATGATCGGCGGCCTAATCATGGTTCACGGTGATGACGATGGCCTTCGTCTGCCGCCCGCTGTTGCGCCACATCAGATCGTGATCGTCCCGATGCTGCGTGAAACTCCCGAAGATGATGCCGTTTTGACCTATGCGCGCGAATTGCGGGCCGAACTGTTGAAACTGAACGCGCTGGGTGAGCCTTTGCGTGTTCATGTCGATACCAAGGCGGGCAAAGGCAAGCGCTGGGCATGGATCAAGAAGGGCGCGCCGCTGATTATCGAGGTCGGTGGCCGCGATGTTGCTGGCGGGAACGTGTCGCTGGTTCGGCGCGACCGGCTTTATGGCGAAGGCGGGAAGCTGGCGAGCGCTGTCCTGCTGCGGGCCGATTTTATTGGTCAGGCTGCCGGATTGCTCGATGAAATTCAGTTGGGCTTGTTTGCAGAGGCTCAGGCGCGGCGCGATGCGGCGATCGTTCGGGTGGAAGACTGGGCGGCTATCGAAAAGCATTTCACCGGCGGCGAGGACAAGGTGATCGGCTGGGTCGAGGCTGACTGGTCGCGACCGACCGGAGCGGCGCTGGGCGCAGTTGCGGCGAAATTGAAGGCTTTGAAACTGACCGTGCGCAATACGCCGGTTGGTGCAACGGCACCAACTGGCACATGCGTGTTCACAGGCGAGCCTGCCGTAGAGCGGATTTTGATCGGGCGGACATACTGAACTATCACCCATAGTTATGATCGACCTGTTCCTCGCCACTGACATTCCCGCGCCGCTTGAGACAGCCTTGTCGGCAAGGTTTCGCTTGTTTCGGGGTTCACCTCCCACGACCACGCGCGCGATTGTGGGTGGGGGTATGAGCGCAGTCGATGCCGCCCTGATTGCCAGTCTGCCTGCACTGGAAATCATCGCGGTTCATGGCGTGGGGCATGATCGCATCGACCTTGATGCGGCCACACGGGCGGGTGTCCGCGTCACGCTTACGCCTGATGTTCTCACCGATGATGTTGCCGATCTCGCCATCGGTTTAATGCTCGCCGTGCAGCGTCGGATACCGGCCAACGACCGCGCCGTTCGCCATGGAAACTGGCGCGTTCCGAACGGAAGGCGGGCCAGTGGACGCAGAATAGGGTTGTTCGGCATGGGGTTGATCGGACAGTCGATCGCATCCCGCGCCGCACCCTTTGCATCTGAAACCCTCTATACAAGCCGAACCGCAAAAGCGTGGCTACCCTATCGGTTTGTGCCAGATCTCGCCGAACTGGCGACCGCAAGCGACGTGCTGATCGTAGCGGCGTCGGGCGGCACGGAAACCGCGAAGGCCGTGAACGCAGATATTCTGGATCGCCTCGGTCGCGATGGCGTCCTGATCAACATCGCCCGTGGTGGCATCGTGGACGAGACCGCACTGGTCGCCGCCTTGCTGGAGGGACGCATATACGGTGCTGGGCTAGACGTCTTCGCTCACGAACCAATTGTACCCGATGCTTTGAAAACCCTCGATACCGTTGTGCTCCAATCGCATCAGGGAAGCGCGACGCAAGAAGCCCGTGCCGCAATGGCGGTGCTCGTACTGGCGAATCTGGACGCGCATTTTACCGGCCAGCCACTCCTTACCGCGATCAATTGATCGTCAGCGCAAGGCTCGCTCTATCGCTTTCGACCAGTCCGACAAAAACCCGTCGCGCCTTGTCCTGGTCATCTCAACATCGAACCGCGCATCGGACCGCCACTTCTGAGAAAATTCGCCTTTGTCGGCAATAATTCCGGTCGTGATTCCGGCCAGTACGGCCGCGCCCAGTGCAGTGGTTTCGTGGCTAGCAGGGCGTTCGACCGGCGTTTCCAATATGTCGGCCAGAAACTGTGCAAACCAATTGTTCTTTGCCATCCCGCCGTCGATACGGATCGCTGCCGGTCGAGTGGTGCCGTCCGCCGCCATCGCATCGGTCAGGTCGCGAGTCTGAAAGGCAATGCTCTCCAGCGTCGCTCGAACAAGGTCGGCTGCGGTCGTGTCCAGGGTCAAGCCGTGGATACTGGCCCGTAAGTCGGGTCGCCAATGCGGCGCGCCAAGGCCGACGAAAGCGGGGATCACAACGACACCATGATCTTCGCGCGCCGCCCTCGCGACGGCCTCCGTCTCTCCAGCAGTCTCCACCAGCCCGATCTTGTCCCGGAGCCATTTGACTGCCGCTCCTGCAACAAAGATCGACCCCTCCAGAGCATAAGCGTGCTCTCCCGAAATGTCGTATGCCGGGGTGGTCAACAGTCGGTTGGTCGATATCGGCGCATCGGGTCCGGTGTTCATCAGCATAAAACAACCGGTGCCATAGGTCGATTTTACCATGCCGGGTTCGAAGCACGCCTGACCGATCAGGGCGGCCTGCTGATCGCCCGCCATGCCCGCAATCGGGATGGCGCGACCGAACATTGCGGGGTCGGTTTCGCCAAACAAATAAGTGTTGGGATAAACCTCTGGTAAGAGACTTTCTGGAATATCGAATATCTTCAACAGTTCGGCATCCCAGCATCGCCGGTGAATGTCATACAGCATAGTGCGCCCGGCATTCGTCCAGTCGGTCGCGTGGACTCGTCCGCCGGTCAACCGCCAGAGCAGAAACGTATCGATGGTGCCGACCGCCAGTTTTCCTTTGCCAGCCTGCTCCCGCGCACCGCTTACGTTATCAAGCAGCCACTTGACCTTGCTCGCCGAGAAATAGGGATCGAGCAGCAGACCGGTTTTTTGCTGAATCGCCCTCTCGTGGCCGTCCGCCTTTAACCTTGCACAGAATTCCGCTGTGCGCCTGTCCTGCCAGACGATGGCATTGTGGATGGGCTTGCCCGAAGCGCGGTCCCAGATCACGATCGTTTCACGCTGGTTGGTGATGCCAATGGCGGACGGATCACCCGCCTGCATCGCCTGTTTCATCACCCGCAGCGTAGAGGCCCAGATATCCTCCGCATCATGTTCTACCCAACCCGGCTGCGGATAATGCTGAGGAAACTCCTCCTGCGCGGTGGCAACGGGCTTTGCGTCGCTATCGAACAGGATCGCCCGTGACGATGTTGTCCCCTGATCGACCGCCAGCAGATATTTCGACATGTTTGCCTTTCAGATAGTCCGCGAGCCGGGCGATTTGCGCCTCGTTCATCGCCAGTCCCAATTTGCTTCGCCGCCAGATGACGTCATCGACCGAGTGCGCCCATTCGTGGGTGACCATCCAGTCGACTTCGGTTTGCGATAACCCTGCACCGAATTCCTCGCCCAAATCGTCCGCGTCCTTGATCATGGGGCCAATCATGTCGAACAGCATCGAGCCATATGCGCGGGCCATGCGAAGCGATCGTGCTTCACCGAGGAACGGATAGCGCGCTAGGACTTTGACAAGAAACGGATCGAACGCGCCAATATCGCCGCCGGGGAACGGAGCAGAACGGGTAACGCGGGAAACTTGCCAGTCGGTGACTTTGGCGAGTTTTCCGATAGCTTCCTCAGCCAGATGTCGCGCGGTCGTGATCTTGCCGCCGAACACCGAAAGCAATGGCGCTCCCGCCGCGTCGAGTTCCAGCACGTAATCGCGCGTGACGGCCTTCGCCTCGCTCGCGCCGTCGTCGTACAGCGGACGCACTCCGGAGTAAGTTCGCACGACATTGGCGGGGGCGATCTGTTTCACGAAGAAATGGTTTGCCGCCTCGCATAGATAGCTGATTTCGTTCGGTGTGATCTGCGCGTCTTCGGGGCGTTCGACCGGGATATCCGTGGTGCCGATCAGCGTCGTGTCGTTAGCATAGGCGATAGCGAACACGATGCGTTTGTCGGGTTGTTGCAGCATATAGGCCTGGGCGCCGTCGAATATCTTTGGCACGACGATATGGCTGCCCTTGATCAGGCGCACGCCGCTGCGGGCGTTGGCTCCGGTCAGCGCCAGTGCTTCAGCGACCCACGGACCGGCGGCGTTGACCATCGCGCGCGACTGCACTGTTCGGCCATCGGAAAGCGTTGCTTCCCAAATGTCACCGACGCGGCGAGCGGCGATCATTGCGGTGTGCGTGACGATTTCCGCTCCATGCCGAGCGGCATCCATCGCGTTCAGGACGACCAGGCGCGCATCGTCCACCCAGGCGTCCGAATAGACGAAGCCCCTGCCCTGTCGCTTCAATGGTTTCAGATAGTTAGTATCAGTCTTTCGTAATGCACGTGAACGCGGCAAAGTAATCCGACCGCCGATATTATCGTAAAGCAACAACCCAAGCCGAACGAGCCACCACGGGCGCACCGCATTCTCATGCGGCAGGACGAAGTGCATCGGGTAAATCAGATGGGGCGCGGCTTTCAACAGGCGCTCGCGTTCCTGCAACGCCTCCCTGACCAGCCCGAATTCATAATATTCGAGATAGCGCAGCCCGCCGTGGACCAATTTTGTTGAGGCCGATGACGTGTGGCTGGCGAGGTCGTCGCGTTCGACGAGCATCACCGACAGGCCGTTCAACGCGGCCTCACGCGCAATCGCGGTGCCATTGATGCCGCCGCCGACGATGAGAAGATCAAAGACCATGGTTTGCTTTACCGTTTGGCCTGACCCCGCCAACCCCCTATCGTCGCACGATGTCCAAACATATCGAGCCGGGTCTGCCTACGCGCGACCAGATTTTGAACTTCATCACCACGTCGGAAACGGCGGCGGGCAAGCGCGAGATTGCGCGCGCGTTTGGACTGAAAGGTTCGGAGAAGATCGCGCTGAAAGCATTGTTGAAAGACATGGCTGATGAGGGGCTGATCGACAGCGCGCCGGGGCGGGCGTTTCATAAAATGGGCGGTTTGCCGAAGGTCACGGTGTTTCGCGTTGTCGACATTGAGGGCGATTCAGTGCTGGCGGTTCCGGAGAATTGGCAAGCTGATGGAATCACGCCGCCGCGGGTTCGGGTGATCGAACGAAGCAAGGCCGGGGCGATGGCGGTGGGGGACCGTTTCCTGGGTCGATCCGAGGAACGCGGTGCGGGCTATGTCGTTCATTCTATGAAGAAATTAGCCAAATCGGAGGAGATGTTGCTGGGCGTCGTCCGGCGTGAGGGAGATCGGTTTTTCCTGAAACCCGTCGACAAGCGCGAGCGGAATGACACGCTGATTTCGGACATTGGCGATGCGGTGGACGGTGATCTGGTGTTGGCGGAAAAGGCCGGTCGTCCACCCCGCATCGTGGCGCGGGTTTCGGAGATTCTGGGCGACCCATTTGCGCCTAAAGCATTCAGTTTAATCGCGATTCACAAACACGGCATCCCCGATCACTTTACCGAGGATATGCTGGAGGAAGCACACCGGGTTTCGAAGACGAAGCTGGGCGATCGCGAGGATTTGCGCAATTTGCCCATCGTGGCGATCGATCCGGCCGACGCGCGCGACCATGATGATGCGGTTTGGGCTGCTCCCAACGACAAAGGTGGCTTTGAAGCCATCGTCGCGATCGCGGATGTGTCGTTTTATGTCCGTTCCGGGTCACTTTTGGACCGGGAAGCGAAGAAACGCGGCAATAGTGTGTACTTCCCCGACCGTGTTGTGCCGATGCTGCCCGAGGAATTGTCGGCGGATATCTGTTCACTGAAACAGGGTCAGGACCGCGCGGCGCTGGCGTGCCACCTGACCATCGACGCCAAGGGCAAGGTGACGGCGTGGCGGTTTACGCGCGCGGTGATCCGGGTCGCCGCGAACATCGCCTATGAGGACGCGCAGGCCGCCATCGACGGAGGCAATGCACCCGAACATCTGAAACATTTATGGGCGGCATGGGCGCTGTTGGCGAAAGCGCGAGACGCACGCGAGCC
The DNA here is from genome assembly GCF_003660165.1 of Sphingomonas paeninsulae. NCBI lineage: Bacteria > Pseudomonadati > Pseudomonadota > Alphaproteobacteria > Sphingomonadales > Sphingomonadaceae > Sphingomonas > Sphingomonas paeninsulae. The sequence continues at coordinate 2,263,837 of NZ_CP032829.1, read as the reverse complement.
GCTGGCGCTGGACTTGCCGGAGCGGCGGGTTGTGCTGAACGAACAGGGCCAGATCGTCAGCATCGCGGTGCGCGATCGGTTGGACGCGCACCGGCTGATCGAGGATTTCATGATCGCGGCGAACGTAGCGGCGGCCAAGGCGCTGGAGGCGAAGAAGTCGCCAGTGATGTACCGGGTGCACGAGGTTCCGGGCCGTGAGAAACTGGTCGCGCTGAAAGATTATCTGGCGACGTTCGGAGTGAACTTCGCGCTGGGGCAGGTTGTAACGCCCGCGGTGTTCAACCGCTTGCTGGAGCGCGTTACCGATCCAGAACAGCGGCCGCAGATCATGGAGCAGGTGCTGCGGACGCAAACTCAGGCTTATTATGGGCCGGACAATCACGGGCATTTCGGCCTGTCGCTCGGCAGCTATGCGCATTTTACCTCACCGATCCGGCGCTATGCCGATCTGCTGGTGCATCGCGGGCTGGTGCGCAGTTTCGGATTGGGCGACGGTGGGCTGACCGATGACGAGGCGCAGCGGATGAAGGTGCTGGGCGAGGCGATCAGTCAGGCGGAGCGTCGTGCGATGCTGGCCGAGCGTGAGACTGTGGACCGCTATGTCGCCGCGCATCTGTCGACGCGGATCGGTGAGATCATCGACGCGCGGATCACCGGGGTTTCGAACTTCGGGTTCTTTGCGACGGTGGACGGGATCGGCGGCGATGGGCTGGTGCCGGTATCGACGCTGGGGAACGACTACTTCCGCTATGATGAGGGTGCCAAGACGCTGGAGGGCGATGTTTCCGGCGTGAAATATGCGCCGGGGATGAAGCTGCAACTGCGGCTGGCGGAGGCGAACCCGATCAGCGGGGCGCTGCGGTTTGAGCTGCCGGAGGGTGGTTCTGCGCCGAGGCAGCAAAAGGGGCGGATTACGACAATGCACCGTGGGCGGCCCAAGGGGATACCGCATAAGGGGGGTAAGCGGCGGTAGCGTCGAAGCCGCTTCCTTGAGGTTCCTTACTACCGCTCCTCACATCGTCAGGATCAAACCTTTGGCAGCGTAACCCCGCGCTGGCCCATATATTTGCCCGCGCGATCGGCGTAGCTGACTTCGCAGGGTTCGTTCCCTTTCAGGAACAGGAACTGGCACGCGCCTTCGTTCGCATAGATTTTGGCGGGGAGCGGCGTGGTGTTGGAGAATTCCAGCGTGACATGGCCTTCCCATTCGGGTTCGAGCGGGGTCACGTTCACGATGATGCCACAGCGCGCATAAGTCGATTTGCCGAGGCAAATGACAAGCACGTCGCGGGGCACGCGGAAATATTCGACGGTGCGGGCGAGGACGAAGCTGTTCGGCGGGATGATGCAGACGTCGGTCTTGCGGTCCACGAAGCTGACCGGATCGAAGTTCTTTGGGTCAACCACCGCCGAATCGACGTTGGTGAAAATCTTGAACTCATCGGCCACGCGCGCGTCGTAGCCGTAAGACGACAGGCCATAGGATATGCAGCCGTCGCGGCGCTGGCTCTCCGTAAACGGCTCGATCATGCCGTTCGTGGTTGCCTGTTCGCGAATCCAGCGGTCGGATTGGATAGTCATAATTCCCCCATCGCGGGTTCCTTTGCCTTGATTTGGGGAAGAGGGATAGACTGGCTTCGCCAAAACTCACGTTCCGTAACCGACCCAATACCGGACTATAGCTTTTACGCTTAACATACGCGCGAGCGGCGGGAAGCGTCTTCGCCCATCAGCCCCTTCGGCTACTTCGACAGCACCTCTTTCGGAATGATATAGGCAAGCTGCTGGCTAAAGTCGCTGGCGTCCTTGGGGGTCTCGTCACCATCCTCTCGAAGTATATCGATCACGACCTCTCGATTACCCCGAGCAGCCACACGCTTCTCAGTTGCTGACTGAGCATTCCAATCTGATTTTATGGCATCGCCTGCTGAGAGATGAGCCGTTCTTACATATTCTAGAGCAAGTTCGATCAGCCGCGGCAAGTCCTCAGACACAGCGAACGTCCGAAAATCCTGCTTGCTCGAGGTGACCATGACGTCGATTGCCTCGCCGTCGCTATCGACCAACAAAACTGATTGCTTCATCGGATGGGTCTGCTCATCATGGACCACGAATTTATGGCGAGTCCAGATCAACGCTTTCACGCGTGCACGATCCTCGTGATTGAATATCTTGGAAAGTTTGAGAGGCTTGATCCTCAAGCCGCTCGTGCTCTCAAAGCAACGAAGGAACTTTATCAGTCCGGCGATCCCCAATGCTTCGAGAAGACCCGGCTCGCTTACGGTGAGTGCATGATCCATGAATGCCTTCGCGGCAAACAGATCCTCCATATAGTCTGTTAAGCGCTCAAATTCGTCAGCAAGCGGTCCTCCAATCGGACAGGCAGATCCGCCATCCGGTAGGTTGGGGTACGTGACACAAATTCGACCGATTTGGCCGTCTTGCTCGTTCGTCGGTATCAAGTAGGTACTGCCAAGACAAAACTCTCCGCCCAGAAAAAACTTCACGAACTAACGGCGTCAACTGTTTAGCGTGGAAAAAGCATCATCGGTGAACGAAAACGAGCGACCGCTTCCCACCAATCGCAGACCTTCTAACCCACCGCCTCTTTCCAAACCAGCACCGGCTTCCGCGCGGCCAGCGTCTCGTCCAGCCGCCGCCGTGGCGCAAAGTGCGGGGCCGTCTTCAAGGTCGGGTCCCCTGCCCTCGCCCGATCCGCGACCGAACGCAGCGCGCCGATGAACTGGTCGAGGGCGGCTTTGGATTCGGTTTCGGTCGGTTCGATCAACATCGCACCATGGACGACGAGCGGGAAATAGACCGTCATCGGGTGGAAGCCTTCGTCGATCAGGCCCTTTGCGATGTCGATGGTGTTGAAGCCATCGGCCATGCCGGTGTCTGAAAAGATCGCTTCGTGCATACACGGCCCGGAGTTGGCGAACGGTGCATCAAGCGAGGATTCGAGGCTGCGGAGGATGTAGTTTGCGTTGAGGACCGCGTCTTCGGCCACCTGACGCAGGCCGTCTGCGCCGTGGCTGAGGATATAGGTCAGTGCGCGTGTGAACATGCCCATCTGGCCGTGGAAGGCGACCATGCGGCCGAACGAGCTGGCATGGTGGTCCCCTGCGGTTTCTTCCTCGACAAGGACGAACTGGTCGCCTTCTTTATCGACGAAAGGCAGCGGGGCGTAGGGTGCAAGGGCGGCGGAGAATACCACCGGCCCCGAACCCGGCCCCCGCCGCCGTGGGGCGTGGAGAAGGTCTTATGCAAATTGATGTGCATGGCATCGACGCCGAGGTCGCCGGGACGCACCCGACCGACGATGGCGTTGAAGTTCGCGCCATCGCAGTAAACGAATGCGCCCGCCGCGTGGACGGCGTCGGCAATGTCCTTCAATTCGCGTTCGAACAGCCCGCAGGTGTTCGGGTTGGTGATCATCACGCAGGCGACATCGGGACCGAGGCGCGCTTTGAGGGCTTCGGCATCGACGCGGCCATCGGGGGTCGCGGGGATATCCTCTACCGCGTAACCGGCGAAGGCGGCGGTCGCGGGATTGGTGCCGTGCGCGCTGGTCGGCACGAGGACGACCGAGCGGGCGTCTCCCCGGGCTTCCAAGGCGGCGCGGATCGCGAGAATGCCGCAAAGCTCACCGTGCGCGCCAGCCTTTGGCGACATGGCGACAGCGGGCATTCCCGTGAGCGTCTTTAGCCAATGGGCAAGCTGGTCGATCAGTTCGAGCGCACCCTGCACCGTATCGACCGGCTGCAACGGGTGGATGTCGGCAAAACCGGGAAGCCGCGCCATTTTCTCGTTGAGGCGCGGGTTGTGCTTCATCGTGCAACTGCCGAGCGGGAAGAAGCCGAGGTCGATGCCGTAATTCTGGCGCGACAGGCGGGTGTAGTGGCGGACAGTCTCTGGTTCGGACAGGCCGGGGAGATTGATGGGGGTTTTGCGGGCCAGGGTGCCGAGTTTGCTGGGCTTTCCGGTTGCGGGGGCTTCGGGGAAGTCCACACCGGTGGTGTTGGTGTCGCCGATTTCGAAGATCAGGGCTTCGTCGAGCATCAGGCCACGGTTGCCGGTAAAGGTCGGGGCGGCTTCGGTGCTGTCTGACAGAGGAGCTTCGGGACGCCAGCCGCTTTGGTTGATGTTCATGCGAGCGCTCCTGTCAGGGCGGTGGCGAGGGCTTCGATATCCTCGACCGTGGTGGTTTCGGTGACGGCGATGACGAGGCCGTTTTTCAGGTTCTCGACATCCGGGTACAGGCGACCGAGCGAGACACCGGCGAGGACACCGGCATCGGCCAGTGTGCGGACGATGGGGCGAGCTTCGCGGGGGAGCGCGATGGTGAATTCGTTGAAGAAGGTTTCGTTGACGACACGGACGCCGGGGATCTGCGCCAGGCGATCGGCGGCGATGCAGGCCAGTTCGTGGTTCAGGTTCGCGAGTTCGCGTAATCCCCGTTCGCCGAGCAAGGTCATGTGGATCGAGAAGGCCAGAGCGCACAGGCCGGAGTTGGTGCAGATGTTCGAGGTCGCCTTTTCCCGGCGGATATGCTGTTCGCGGGTCGAAAGGGTGAGGACGAAGCCGCGTTTTCCCTCTGCATCCACGGTTTCGCCACAGAGGCGACCGGGCATCTGGCGGACGTATTTGTCCTTGCAGCCAAACAGGCCGACATAGGGGCCGCCGAATTGCAGGCCGACGCCGAGCGACTGGCCTTCGCCGACGACGATGTCTGCGCCCATTTCTCCGGGCGGGTTTAGTGCGCCGAGAGCGACGGGTTCGGTGACGACGGCGATCAGGAGCGCGCCGTTCGCATGGGCTTTGGCTGCGAGTTCAGTGAGGTCTTCGATACGGCCGAGGATGTCGGGGTATTGGACGACGACGCACGAGGTTTCGCTGTCGATGGCGTCGATCAGGCGGGCGATATCAGTTTCGGCTGTGAGCGCGGGGGCTGCGGTGTCGAGAACGTCGCCGGTGAAGCGCGCCATCGTCTGCGCGACGCTGACATAATGTGGATGGAGGCCGCAGGACAGGAGTGCCTTGCCGCGTTTCGTGATGCGGCGGGCCATGGTGATGGCTTCCCAGCAGGCGGTCGAGCCGTCGTACATGGACGCGTTGGCGACGTCGGTGCCGAACAGGCGAGCGACCTGCGTCTGGAATTCGAACAGGACTTGCAACGTGCCTTGCGCGATTTCGGGCTGGTATGGGGTGTAGGCCGTCAGGAACTCGCCGCGCTGGATCAGGTGATCGACGCTGGCGGGGACATGGTGTTTATACGCGCCACAGCCGAGGAAGAACGGGCCGTCGCCTGCTGCGCGGTTCTTTTTGGCGAGGGCGGAAAGGTGCCGGTCGACTGCGAGTTCGGGGGCGTGGAGGGGCAGACCCTTTATCGGCCCCGTCAGGCGCGCGAATTCGGGTACGTCGATGAACAGATCGTCGACGCTGGATGCACCGATGGTGGCGAGCATCGCGGTCCGGTCGGTGTCGGTCAGGGGCAAATAGCGCATGAATTAAAGTCCCGCGACAAAGGCTTTATAGGCGGTTTCGTCCATCAGGCCGTCGAGTTCGCCCTTGTCATTCAGAACAAGAGTGAAGAACCAGCCGTCGGTTTCAGCAGCGCTGTTGACGAGCGAGGGGTCGCCTTCGAGCGCGGGATTGCCTTCGCTGACGGTGCCGGAGACGGGGGCGTACACGTCGGAGGCGGCTTTGACCGATTCGACAACGGCAGCGTCGCCGCCCTTTTCAATGCGGGTGCCGGATGCTGGAACTTCGACGAACACGATGTCGCCGAGCTGGCCCTGGGCGTAGTCGGTGATGCCGACGGTCGCGGTTTCGCCATCGGCTGCGACGTCGATCCATTCATGGTCGGTGGTGAAATAACGGCTCATTTTGTGGCTCCCTTGCGGTGGTAGCGGTGGGGGACGAACGGCATTGGCGCGACCGTGGCGGACAGGCGTTTGCCGCGAACGTCGATTTCAAGTTGCGTGCCGGGGGTGGCGTGGGCTGACGAAACATAGCCCATTGCGATTGGTGACTGGAGGCTGGGTGAGAAGCCGCCGGAGGTGACTTTGCCGACGAGTGTGTCGCCAGCGTAGATTTCGGCACCTTCGCGGGCGGGCTGACGACCGGAGACGTTCAGGCCGACGCGCTTTGTGGGGGCGCCTTCGGACAAATATTTCTGGATAGTAGCCGCGCCGGGGAAGCCGCCCTGTTCGCGGCGGCGTTTCTGGATGGCGAAGGTCAGCCCCGCGCTGACCGGATCGGTGGCTGGGTCGAGGTCGTGGCCGTAGAGAGGCAGGCCAGCCTCCAGCCGGAGCGAATCGCGGGCGCCGAGGCCGATGGGTTTCACTTCGGGCTGGGCGCAAAGTTCGGTGGCAAGCGCTTCCACCCGGTCGGCGGGGACCGAGATTTCGAAGCCATCCTCGCCGGTGTAGCCCGAACGACTGATCCACAGGTCGCCGAACGCGGCGCACTCCATGAAGAACAGCTTTTCGACGCCGGGGACGACGCGGGACAGGGCTTCGACCGCCTTCGGCCCCTGAAGCGCGAGCAGAGCCTGATCTTCCATGTGGTTCATGGCGATTTCATCGGGCAGGAATTCCCGGATATGACCGATATCCTCATACTTCACCGCGCCGTTGACGACCATATAGATGCCGTCTTCGCGGGTGCTGACCATCAGATCGTCAAGGATGCCACCATCCTCGTCGAGCAGCAGCGAATAGCGCATCTTGTTGACGGGCAGACCGATGATGTCGCTGGGCAGGATCGCTTCGAGCGCCTCTGCCGCACCGTCTTCGGAGATCAGGAGTTGCCCCATGTGGCTGACGTCGAACAGCCCGGCATTTTCGCGCGTCCAGAGGTGTTCGGCGATGATGCCTTCATACTGGATAGGCATATGATAGCCCGCGAACTCGACCATGCGCGCGCCATTGGCTCGGTGCCATGCGTCGAGCGGGAGTTGTTCGATTTCGATTTCGTAATCTTCGCTCAACGGCTGATCTCCACGGGACGGAATGGTGGCCAATGCGCGGCCTTCCAGCCACTTCATCGACCCCCTCTGTCACGGAAACCTGAGAGCTTTCGCTGGCTTGCACCAGCTTACACCTTCGGTGGTTCCTGTTTTTACAGGAACGCTTTCCAGAGTTGTCTTGGTCCGCGCGGTCCGGGTGCCTGAGAGATTCCGGGGTGGTTGCTCCTTCGGCGTAACTGCACCGCGTTAACGGTCAGCCACTCTCCCGCGCGGCCACCCGCGGATTGCTCCCCGGACGACATGCCAAAGCAATGCTTGTCAGCTCGATTCGAGTCAACGCCCGATTCGAGACAAACGGATTAGCGGGTGGCGTTATACTGGAGTTGTTCGGAAGTGAGCTGGAAGCCCACCAGAACTTCGAAACTCACCCGCGCCACGGCGGCGCGAACGTCTGGCTGCGACAGCGGGTCGATCGAAGCGTCGGCGTCCTTCGCTTTGCGCTTGCGTTGTAGCTTGTCCTGAATTTCCTGCGGCAATGTCGCAGAAGCCCGGTCGATCACCGCTCCGCCCGATGCCGTGGCGGTGGTGCGCAACTGGCCGTCGTTGAAGTGCAATGCGACGTGGCTGATGCGCTTTGCAACAACGGTATCGCCGCCACGCATGATGGTGACGAAATATGGGAGCACGATGTCGCGCGCGCCCACCGAACTTATCCGTCGCGCCTCCACTTCGAAGGTCGCCGCTGCGGTAACGTCGGTCCCGGCATCGCCACAAGTGTCCCGCAGCTTGGTAATGGTGGCGACCATATCGAGCGCGGTCGAGTCACGACTGTTGGCCGGATTGAACAGCGTCACGTCGCCGGTGTTCGCAGGGATGGCGACCGCCGGGCAAGCCGACCGCGAAGCGGTGATGCCGCCCGTCTCGTCGATTTCGCCGGTGTGCGCACACGCGCCAAGGAGTGCGAGAGCGGCAACTATGCCGAGGCGTGGGCCGACTGAAGCAAGAATATTCGTCAAGGAAACGCACACCTTTGGACTGCGGTTATCGGCCACCCTCATAGGAACCGGGTTTCGCGCGTGCAAGCAATCGCGTAGGGCGCTCGATCATGACGCTCCCTCATCTCGAACTGGTTATAGCGGCTCCGCGCGGTTTTTGTGCCGGCGTGGACCGGGCGATCCGCATCGTAGAACTCGCCATCGAACGACATGGAGCCCCAGTCTATGTCCGCCACGAAGTTGTCCACAACCGTTTCGTCGTCGACAGCCTGAAAGCAAAGGGTGCCATCTTTGTCGAGGAACTGGACGAAGTTCCCGACGGCGCGCCGGTCGTGTTTTCGGCACATGGCGTACCGAAATCGGTGCCGGCCGACGCGCAGGCGCGTGGTCTGGAATATCTGGATGCCACCTGCCCACTGGTTTCGAAGGTGCATCGGCAGGCCGAGCGACTGGTCGAAACCGGACGCCATATCCTTTTTATCGGTCACGAGGGACACCCCGAAGTCATCGGCACGTTTGGACAGGTTCCCGCCGGTCAGATGACCCTGGTCGAGACGGTGGCCGATGTGGCGGCTCTAATTCCGGCCGATCCGGCTCGACTGGCTTTCCTGACACAAACAACCTTATCGGTGGACGACACGGCAGAGATCGTCGCGGCTTTAAGAGCGAAGTTTCCGTTCATTCATGGACCACGCGGCGAGGACATTTGTTACGCAACCTCGAACCGGCAGGAAGCGGTTAAGCGCATGTCCGGGCGCTGCGAAGCGATGCTCGTTATCGGGGCTCCGAATTCGTCAAATTCGTTAAGGTTGGTCGAAGTGGCCGAACGCAACGGCGTTCGTGCGCGCCTGATCGAAAGGGCGGCGGATATTGATTTCGAATGGCTGGGAATGCCCAAATCACTGGGGCTTACGGCCGGAGCGTCCGCGCCAGAGCTTTTGGTGCGCGAAGTCGTTGCCTGTCTGGCTAAACGGTTTTCGATCACAGAATCGGTGGTCGAAGCGGCGGTCGAGACGATCGAGTTCAAGCTGCCACGCGGTCTGGCTGCCTAGATGGCTGTTTATACTCATGTTTCCGCCGAAGAAATGGCGGCGCTGCTGCTGCGTTACGATGCTGGCACGCTGACCTCTGCCAAGGGGATCGCGGAGGGCGTCGAAAACAGTAACTTCCTAATCGACACGAGCGGCGGCCAGGATGGTGAACGGTTCATCCTGACACTTTACGAAAAGCGCGTGGACGCAGGAGATCTGCCTTTTTTCTTCGCTCTGCTCGATCATCTTGCGGCGAATGGCGTGCCGGTGCCGCGCGCTATTCGTGATCGGGATAATAAGCAATTACAGCAGGTTGCCGGGAGACCTGGATGCCTGATCGAGTTTCTTCCCGGTGTCTCCGTCAGCCATCCGAATCCCGCGCAGGCCCATGCTGCAGGACAGGCTTTGGGCCAGATGCACGCCGCACTGACCGACTTTAAGCTGGATCGTCCGAATACGATGGGACCGGAGGGCTGGCATGAACTGGCGGCAAAATGCAGCGGCGATCTGGACGCAATCGCGCCCGGACTGTCGGTGCGCGTAACAGCGGAACTCGAATGGCTGGACGGTGCGTGGCCGCGCGATTTGCCCCGCGCTGTCGTTCATGCCGATCTGTTTCCAGACAATGTGTTAATGCGCGGCGATGATGTTGGCGGATTGATCGACTTTTACTTTGCCTGCACCGAAGTTCGGGCATGGGACATTGCCGTCACCCATGCCGCGTGGAGCTTTGATAACGATGGGACCGGATATCGCCCGGAAATCGGCGATGCGATCATTGCCGGATACGACGCGGCATTCGGGCTTTCCGATGCGGAGCGCGCAGCGTTTCCGGCGCTGGCGCGCGGGGCCTGCCTTCGCTTCTTGCTGACGCGTGCTTGGGACTGGTTGAACACGCCCGCCGGTGCGCTGGTCACGCGAAAAGACCCACTCGCTTTCCTTCGCAGGCTCGACCATTACGCGCGCCTATGACTGACAACACCATGACTGAAATGCCGAGCGTCGAGATTGCCACCGATGGTGCATGCAAGGGCAATCCCGGCCCCGGTGGCTGGGGAGCGATCATCCGTTCGGGCACGCGCGAACGCGAGCTGGCGGGCGGTGAAAAGCTGACCACCAATAACCGGATGGAAATGACGGCGGCGATCGAGGCGCTCAACGCGTTGACGCAACCATGCCGCGTCAAACTATCCACCGACAGTCGTTATGTGATGGACGGCCTGACCAAATGGATTCACGGCTGGCAAAAGAACGGCTGGCGGACGGCGGATCGCAAGCCGGTGAAAAACGCAGAACTATGGCAAGCGCTGTTAGCCGCAGCCAAGCCTCACCGGATCGACTGGATCTGGGTAAAGGGCCATGCGGGCCATGCCGACAATGAGCGTGCCGACAAGCTGGCTAGCGACGCAGCCGTGGCCGCGTCGCGCTAATGGTTATTGGAGCAGGCCAGTGGGTTGGGCCAGCTATTCAGGGTCGACTTCGGCACCGGGGCCATTCTTTTTCACCGATTCGATAGCGTTTTTGGCACCAGCCTTCGAAGCATAGCCCTCAGTCCAGAAGATCACTTCAGAATTATATTTGAACTTGGCGACATACTCGCCAGCCTTATTCTGTTCGATCACGAATTTGTGAGCCATGTTTTGCCTCCCAAGTGGAAAGCGAAGCTAACGCGGTTCTGCCAGAACGCAAATAGTCAGCAAAAACGCATGGGCGAATAGGGCGCGGGGTCGATTTCAGGGATTTGGCCCAGCAGAATTGCCGCAGACAAGCGCGCGGCAGCCGGTGAAGTCTGGATACCGATGCCCCCCTGTCCTGCACACCAGAAAAGCCCCGAAATAATTGGGTCAAAGCCGTAGATCGGCAAACGATCGGGCGCGAAGGTACGCAGGCCGGCCCATTTGCGTTCGACCGCGAGAACCTTCCAGTCGGTTACACTTTCGAACCGGTCGATGGCGATGGCGACATCAATGTCTTCGGGAGCAGCATCGCCGGGGTCGACCGGAGTTTCGTCCTGCGGACAAAGCCAGAGCCGGTTCGGACCCTCGGGCTTGAAATAGAAACTGCCCCCAACGTCTGTGACCATTGGCAGGTCGGCAGGTACATCGTCGCCATCGACACGCACCTGCGCGATCGTGCGGCGGCAGGGTTGCAGGCCGAGTGGTTCGGCACCGGCAAGTTTGGCTACGACATCGCCCCATGCTCCGGCCGCATTGACGATAGTCGTGGCTTCGATGGCTTTATCGCCAGCGGACACACGCCAGCCCTTTGCCAGACGTTCGATTGCCTCGACCCGGAAGCCGGTTTCCACCGTCCCACCCGCGCGCCGGAACCGGGACAGGACCGCCGCATGAAGCGCAGCGACATCGATATCGGCGCAAGTCGGTTCAAGCAGGCCAGCGGCAAGTATCGGCTTTGCGCGCGGAACTCGTGCACGAATATCCTCATAGCTCATGCGTTGCAGAGCGACGGTCCCCGCAAACTTCGCCTGCATTTCATCGAGCAGGGCAATATGCTGTGGTTCTGCAACGCTCAGTGAGCCGCGCGCACTAAGGAAACCACCATCGTTCAGCGCATCGAACGAACGCGTCGTTAATGGCTGGATGAACGGTCCGCCCAGCGTCTCGTGCCACAGCGCCGCCGACCGGCCGGTTGAGTGGTAGCCCGGCTGATCCTCGGCTTCGAGAAGCACGACCGACGCGTGCGGGGCCAGTTCGGCGGCGAGGCTGGCACCAGCGATCCCTGCGCCGATGATTGCAAAGTCGAAGGTCATGATCGCTGGTCCAGAAATGCGGTAATCTCAGCCATCACCTGATCGCGCAATTCGTCCCGTTCACGAAGGACTTCGTGTGCAGCATTCTTATCCAGCATGAACAGTTTTGCGTGAGGCAGCCGCGGGGCAAAATCGCGGATCGCACGCGGGCTGACAAGTCGGTCGCCATCGGTGCCGACGATGAGAATTGATTGCGTGATATGCTCCACGGCTTGCGGGCGACGCAGCAGGGCGATCGAGCGAAAGGCAGCGTCCAGCCATGTCCAGCTTGGCGGGCCGAGGACGAGCACGGAGTCCTGTTTCTTCCACCAGAGCTCATCGGCGTAGCGGGCGTCGTCGTGCGTCAGCAAGCTCTGACGCGACACGCCGGGCAGCGACGGTTTTTCGTTGCTCTTCCACGCGGCATGACGGCTGCTGGTAACGCGGGCCATCAAGTGAGCGAACGATGCAGCCCATGAAAACGGCAATGGCCCGGTGTCGAACCCGAGCATCGGTGCAGAGAGGACCACCGCATCGGGAGCGATGCGACGTTCGGCAAGGGCGCGGAGCAGCAAATGGCCACCCATCGAATGGCCCATCACGAAATGAGGACCGGGTTCACGGTGACGCCAGTCGTCGAAAAACGCCGCAAGATCATCGATCCATGTGGCGAAATCATCGACGTGCCCCACGCGCGGATCGGCTCCCAATCGGCCTGAACCGCCCTGTCCGCGCCAGTCGAAGCTGGTCACGGAGCGGCCGGAAGCGGCCCATTGATCGAGGCTTTCCAGATACTTCTCAAAAATATCGCCGCGCCCGCTGAGCCACAGAATCGACCCCCGCGCCTTTCCCCTTCGTGGCTGGAAATAGGTTCGCAACGGCCAACCGTCGGGCGCGGACGCCATGGAGACAGTGGCGTCGGCGGGAATTCGGCGGCGGTCGAAGAACATGCGCGACGGTTACGGTTTGGAAACACCCGTCGTCTAGAGGGTTAATGATGGGGGATTTACATATCATGGTACTGGCCGCGCTTGCCGTGCTGCTGATCGTCGCGTCGATCACCGACTGGTTTACGCGCACGATCGAGAATTGGCTGAACCTGTCGATCGCGATTGGTGCGCCATTATGGTGGTGGGCAAATGGTTCCGCGCTTTGGCCCGATGTCGCGATCATCGTCGCGCAGGCTGCGATTGTGTTTGCGATCTTTGCCGGGCTGTTCGCGCTGGGTGCGATGGGTGGCGGCGACGTCAAGATGATCGGCGCGCTGGCCCTGTGGTTTCCGCCGCTGCAATTTTTGCACCTGATTTCAGTGATGGCAGTTGCCGGTGGCGTACTGACGGTCGCGATGCTGATCCGGCACAAAATACACAATTTCGAAGGGCGCCCTGAGATTCCTTATGGAATTGCAATCGCTTTCGCGGGGCTCTGGGAAATCTACCAAACGATATCTTAACCAATTTCCGCGAATAACGCAGACGAACACACGCACAACGCAAGGAGGCGTTGCCCGACATGGAACCTAAAAAGATCGCTCTACTCGTCGGAGCCCTGCTGATCGCAGCGGTTACCGCAGTCATGGCGAAGAACATGTTCGGGCGCAGTGGAGCCCCTGCTGCTCAGGCGGTTACGATCGTACCAACCGGACCCGAGGTGCTGGTCGCCACGCGGGCGCTGCCGGTCGGGACGATCATCGAACCGGACAGCTTCCGCTTTCAGCCGTGGCCGAAGGATCTCATTCAAAACGCCTATTACCTTAAGGGTACGGCAGATGCGACAACGCTGACCGGCACGGTCGTGCGCGCCCAGATTTCGGCCGGCCAGCCATTGACGCAGGGGTCAACCGTTCGTCCCGGCGATCGCGGCTTCCTTGCAGCAGCACTCGGGCCCGGAATGCGCGCCGTTACCGTTTCAGTATCCGCCTCGGCAGGTGTCGCAGGCTTCGTCTTTGCAGGTGACCGCGTCGACCTCGTACTGACACAGACCGTCGAGAATCAAAGCAGCGGAAGTCAGAGCGGCGGATCAGCGCTTAAGACTTCGGAAACCTTCGTTCGTAACCTCCGCGTTCTGGCGACCGATCAGCGCACCGTACCCGAAGATGACAAGGGCAAGAAGGAAGTCAAAACCTTTGCCACCGTCACTCTCGAGGTCACACCGCGCATTGCCGAGAAAATCCAGGTTGCGCAGAGCATTGGCCAGCTGTCGCTTTCGCTTCGGTCTATCGCCGACAATACGTCGGACCTCGACGCTGCAATCGCGTCGGGCGCAGTCAATGTACCGGCTGGCACCGATCCCAAGGACAAGAAGTTCCTCATTGCAGTGGCATCGCGTCCTATCGATACCAATACCACTTTCGTAACCGGTGCCGACGTATCGCGTTTCCAGCGCAAAACCGTACCTTCGCAGGGCCCCGCGCCGACGATGAACAACGCGACTGGAGGACTTGGCGGATCGGGTGGCGAAGGGAAACCGCTGGGTCCGGTCGTCCATGTCGCGCGCGGCGTTACCGTGACCGAGACTCCTGTGGGGGAAAATAACATGAACCGCAAGTCATTGCTTCGCCAGTGTCGCGTCGCCAGCTCGATCATCACCATAGCGGCGGTCTTTGCGACCTCGATCCCTTCGATCGCCGCCCCCCAACATCGCGTGGCAACACGCACTTCGGGGAAGGTATCTCTGCCACAGGGTGAACAGCGCCCCAGCCGTGAGATCGTGTTGTCGGTCGGTCGTGGTGAGCTTTACAACCTGCCCGCAGATGTCAGTGACGTCTGGACTGCGAACGCAGCGGTTGCGGATGTTTACGTTAGCTCGGCCCGCCAGATCCACATTTTCGGCAAGGCCGAAGGTGAATCGACGATCTACGCCAAGAACAGGGCGGGAATTGTCGTGTTTTCCGCCAACGTCCGCGTGGGTGCAAACGCGAACTCGCTCGATCAGATGTTGCGCCTCGCCATGCCTGAAGCATCGATCCGCGCCACCTCGATGAACGGCCTCGTGCTGCTGACCGGCGTCGTCGCGGCTCCCGAAGATGGTGCCGAAGCCGAACGTCTGGTCAAGGCTTTCCTCGGCGATAAGGTCGAAGTCGTCAGCCGTTTGCGCACGGCAACGCCCCTTCAGGTCAACCTGCAAGTCAAGATCGCGGAAGTCAGCCGCTCGCTCGCTAAGTCGATCGGCGTCAATATGACGACCCGCGATACGACGGGTGGCTTCAATGTCGGTGTGGCGCAGGGTCGTAACTTCGGTACGATCGGTACCGCAGACACCAGCGCACTTCCGCAGCTCGATGCATCGGCGCTTTATGGATTGCCTGCCGGGTCGCTGAAACTTCCGTTCGATCCCGTCACCGGTCGCTTTATTACCAAAGGCGCCACGGTCGGCAACTTCTCCGCGCTGGGTCTTGGCGCTGGCACGACGACGCTGGGCTTCCTTGGCAAATTGTTCGGAGTCGACATTGGGTCGGCGATCGATCTGGCAGAAACCGATGGTCTCGTCACGATGCTTGCCGAACCCAACCTCACGGCCATGTCGGGCGAAACCGCAAGCTTCCTTGCAGGTGGTGAGTTCCCGATTCCGATCTCGCAGACGCTTGGTCAGGTGACGATCGAATATAAGCAATATGGCGTCAGCCTGTCGTTCACTCCGACAGTGCTTGCCGACGGTCGCATTTCGATGCGCGTCCGGCCGGAAGTCTCGCAATTGTCGACCGACGGTGCAGTTACGCTCAATGGCTTTACGGTTCCGGCTCTCACGACACGGCGGACCGAAACCACCGTCGAACTGGGTTCAGGGCAGAGCTTCATGATCGGTGGGCTGTTGCAGAACAACAATGCCAACACGATCCAAAAGGCTCCTGGACTCGCCGATGTTCCAGTACTCGGCGCATTGTTCAAGTCGACAGGCTATAAACGCGCACAAACCGAACTAATGATTATTGTCACGCCATACCTGGTGAAGCCAGTGTCCGCAGGCGACATTCACTTGCCAACGGACGGGCTGAAGAACCCGACCGATCTGCAAAACTTCCTGCTGGGTCAGGATTTTGGCGGCAAATCTGGCACTCAGCGTCCAAAGCCGACACTCGCGCCGCCGGTAACGGTTCCTGCGCAGCCATTGGGCCAGGTTAGCCCTTCGTCGCTGGCTCCGCAGGGGCCGAGCAGTCGACAGCCAGCAACCCAGAGCACGCCAACGCCCGGATTCAGCAGCAATTGACCCGAGATACGGAGATGAAAATCATGCGCAAACTTTCTGTTCTCGCGATCATTGCCTGTAGCGCTTCGCTGTCGGCATGCGCAACGGACGCAAGTCGCGGACTGGAATCGGTCCACCAGCCTGTCGTCAATCGTACCGACTATGTATTCGATGTCGCTGCCCCCGATGGCGAGCGGTTTTCGACAAACGATGCCGATCGACTGAATGGCTGGTTTGGCTCGATCAAGCTACGTTACGGCGACCGCTTGTCCGTGGACTCGCCGGGCGGCGATCACGGCGGGCGAGCAGCAGTTGCTGCAATCGCTGCTCATTATGGCCTGTTGGTCGAGGAACGCGCGCCTGTCACCGAGGGAGTAATTTCCGCCGGCAACGTCCGTGTCGTCATCAGTCGGATGACGGCGTCGGTGCCGGAATGCCCTGACTTTTCGAAAAAATCTGCGGCACAGTTCAACGGTGCTCAATCATCGAATTACGGATGTGCCATTAATTCAAATCTTGCGGCAATGGTCGCCGATCCCCACGATCTTCTCGCAGGCCGTGAAGGTTCAGAAAGTGTCGATGCGTCGACATCGACCAAGGCAATCAAGGCCTATCGTCTCGCTCCCCTCACCGGAACCGCTGGCATAAAAATCGAATCGTCCAAAGCTGGAGCCAACTGATGAACGCACCCTGGTCTCCTTCGCGTAATGGTGGCGTGGTACGCGATCCATTCACCGCCTTCGTTTGCGACGAGCTGACTGCCGAGCAGATCCGCCCGATCGCTGTCGAACTTGGCTGGGCTCCGGACAAGGTCAACAAGGGCGGTCTGCGCAACGCGGTCCAGTCATTGTCGGTCTCGGCAAGTCCCCAGATCCTGTTCGTCGATCTGTCCGAAAGTGGCGATCCACTGAACGACATCAACGCGCTGGCCGAAGTCTGCGAACCTGGAACCGTCGTGATTGCGGCCGGCCAGGTCAACGACGTTCGCCTTTATCGCGATCTGGTTGCCAGCGGCATTCAGGATTATCTGCTGAAGCCATTCAGTGCCGATCAGCTTCGTGAGGCCTTTGCTCACGCGCAAGCTGTGTTCAACGCGCCCAAGCACATCGATGCCAGTACCGAACGTCCGCATGTCATGGCGGCGATCATCGGAGCTCGCGGCGGTGCCGGTGCCTCGACGCTGGCAACGTCGATTGCGTGGCTGTTGAGCGAAAAGGCCGAGCGATCGACTGCGCTGCTCGATCTCGACATTCACTTCGGGACCGGCGCGCTGACGCTCGACCTCGAACCCGGACGTGGCCTGACCGACGCGATTGACAACCCAAGCCGTATCGACGGTTTGTTCATCGAACGCGCAATGGTCAAAGCCAATGAAAAGCTTGCCGTCCTGTCGGCCGAGGCTCCGATCAATCAGCCGATGATGACCGACGGTGCCGCCTTCTTCCAGCTTCAGGAAGAAATGCGGACGGCCTTCGAATGCACGGTTATCGACCTGCCGCGCGGTATGCTGGTCCAGCACCCGCATCTGATGAGCGATGTTCAGGCAACCGTCATCACGACCGAACTGACGCTTGCCTCAGCCCGTGACGTGATCCGCATCCTGTCGTGGCTGAAGTCCAATGCGCCACAGAGCAGCGTCATGGTCGTTGCCAACAAAGTTGCGGCCGCTGGTCCTGGCGAAATTAGCCGCAAGGACTTCGAAACGTCGATCGAACGCAAACTGGATTATGTCGTACCGCTCGACGTGAAAGTCGCAACTCAGGCGGCAAAGCTCGGCAAAACGCTCGCAGAAGCTGGCAAGGGGAGCAAAACAGCCACCGTACTGCTCGACATCGCCAACCGGCTTGTCCGCACCGTCGATGAAGCCGCGATCGCCAAGGTCGCCGATGGCAAAACCGGTGCCAAGGGTTCGTTGCTGGGCAAACTCAGTGGCATCACGGCGATGTTGCCTAAAAAGTCTAAGGAAAAGGCGGCCTAGTCATGGATATCCTGCAGCTTTTCATGTTGGCGGGCAGCGCTCTCGCAGTGATGCTGCTTATCTATTTCGCCTTTTCTGGACCCAATGAACAAAAGATCCAGATGCGGCGGATGACCGCCTTACGCGATCGCCACAGCAATTCCACGGGTGCCGTCGTGGAAGCGCAGATGCGCCGCATTCAGGCGACCCGTGCGACCAAGATGGACGGCATTGCAACGCGGCTGCTGCCCAACCCGGCGAATCTGAAAAAGCGCCTAGATATGACCGGCAAGGATTGGACGCCTGGCAAATACCTGATGGCGGGCGTGATCATCTTGTTGGTTATCGTCGTCATCATGACAATGAAGGGCCTGCCGTTCCTGCTTTGCCTGTTACTCGGCACATTCGCTGGTCTGTGGTTTCCACACCTGGCGGTCGGTTACATGATCAATCGGCGCATCGGCCAGTTCAACAAGCGGTTTCCCGACGCGATCGAGTTGCTGGTACGCGGTTTGCGTTCGGGACTTCCGATTTCCGAAACGCTGGGCGTCGTTGCCTCCGAAGTTCCCGGCCCGGTAGGTGAAGAGTTTCGATCGGTCAGCGACAAGATCAAGATCGGTCGCACAATGGACGCGGCTATGCAGGAAACGGCCGACCGGCTCGGAACGCCTGAATTTCAGTTCTTTTGCATCAGCCTGACCATTCAGCGCGAGACAGGTGGTAATCTGGCGGAGACGCTATCCAATCTGGCAACCGTGCTGCGTATGCGCGCACAGATGAAGTTGAAGATCAGGGCGATGTCGTCTGAATCCAAGGCTTCGGCATACATTATCGGGGCATTGCCGTTCATCGTTTTCGGCCTGATTTATATGATCAATCCAAACTACATGGGCGGATTCTTTGTCGACCAGCGTCTGATGATCACAGGTGGCGGCGGATTGATATGGATGAGCATTGGCGCATTCATCATGTCCAAAATGATCAGTTTCGAAATTTGAACAAGGGCTGCAACCGATGAATCCGACAGTGCCCGGCCCCACCATAATGGGAATCGACGTGTTGTGGGTGGCAACGATCCTTTCTGCGTTAGCCGTATTCTTCGCTCTGACGGCGATCTATGCAGCCACCACCGTGCGCGATCCTATGCAAAAGCGCGTCAAGGCCCTGAACGAACGCCGTGAGCAGTTGAAGGCCGGCATCGTCGCATCGACATCGCGTCGGCGAGCAAAGCTGACGCAAAAGAACGAAACGACCGATAGAATGCGGTCGCTTCTGTCCTATCTGCAGGTGCTTCAGGATAGCCAATTAAAGGCTGCGCAGGTCAAGTTGATGCAGGCTGGCATCCGTTCGAAAGACATGGCGGTTGCTGTGATTTTCGCGCGGATGGTGCTTCCCATCGTCCTGGGTGGCGCAATGATCCTGTATGTCTATGCACTCGGCGGTTTCCCTCTGTGGAGTCCGCTCAAACGCTATGGCATCGTGGCTGCGACATTGATCATGTGCTACAAAGGCCCCGATCTTTACGTCAACAATCTGGTCAACAAGCGTACGGCTGCAATCCGCAAAGGTCTGCCCGACGCGCTCGATCTACTGGTGATCTGCGCCGAAGCCGGCCTGACCGTCGATGCAGCCTTTGGTCGTGTCGCCAAAGAACTTGGCCGCGCCTATCCCGAACTGGCTGACGAATTCGCCCTGACCGCGATCGAGCTGAGCTTTCTGACCGACCGTCGAGCTGCTTTCGACAATCTGGCGACGCGCGTGCCGCTCGATGCGATGAAGGGCGTCGTCACGACCATGATCCAGACTGAGAAATATGGCACGCCGCTGGCATCCGCCTTGCGCGTGCTATCGGCGGAATTCCGGAACGAGCGCATGATGCGTGCTGAAGAAAAGGCCGCGCGCCTGCCCGCGATCATGACCATTCCGTTGATCATGTTCATTTTGCCGGTTCTGTTTATCGTCATCCTCGGGCCAGCGGCCTGCGCGATCTCCGACAACTTCCTCGGCAAATAAGCCGCGATAGAGAAGCACGGAACGACAATCGCCATCATCTGTTTCTCCTTCGTAACGGAGGAGAAACAGGATGCCCGCTTTCACTACCAATCAATGGGCCGTCGTCGTACTTGTGCTTGTGGCCGGGTGGTTGCTGGGGCTGATGAGTCGATCGGGCGGTGCCAAATGGCGCCGCGCCTACGAAGAAGAGCGCGAAAGCCATTTGGCACTACGTCGCGATTACGAAGCGCATCTCCAGCAGCACGGGATGGTCAGCGACACACGTATCCCGCCGCTCGACGATCGGACGATACGACGCCCTATTTGACGCCGAGCGCAGCCTGAGCGGCGGCAAGGCGGGCAATTGGGACGCGATAGGGTGAAGCGCTGACGTAATCGAGCCCCACGCTTTCACAGAACGCAATGCTCGCCGGGTCGCCGCCGTGTTCGCCACATATACCAAGCTTTATGTCGGGACGCGCTGTGCGGCCCCTTTCCGCCGCAAGCGCGATTAGTTCGCCCACCCCCTCGACGTCCAGACTGACGAATGGGTCGGTCGCGTAAATGCCCTTTTCGACATAGGTCGTCAGGAAGCGACTGGCGTCGTCGCGTGAAACGCCGAGCGTCGTCTGGGTCAGATCATTGGTACCGAAGCTGAAAAACTGGCCGACTTCTGCGATTTGTCCGGCCATCAAAGCAGCGCGGGGCAGTTCGATCATCGTGCCAACCAGATATTCGATACGCTTGCCACGTTCGGCAAATACGGCCTCGGCAGTACGATCAATGACTTCCTTCATCAGTTCCAGTTCGCGCCTGGTGGCGACGAGGGGAACCATGACTTCGGGGATCGGCGAAACTTCGAGATCACAAGCAGCTTCGAAAATCGCTCGGGCCTGCATCTCATAAATTTCGGGATAGGTGACACCCAACCGGCATCCGCGATGACCGAGCATCGGGTTGAATTCGTGGAGTTCGACAGTGCGCCGCTTCAGCACTTCGACAGCGACACCAGCGGCCTTTGCTACGTCTTCGAAATCGGCTTCGGCGGTCGGCAAAAACTCATGCAATGGCGGATCGAGCAGGCGGATCGTTACAGGCAACCCGGCCATCACTTCGAAAATGCCAAGGAAATCAGCACGCTGTTCGGGAAGGAGCTTTGCAAGGGCGACACGCCTGCCCGCTTCGTCTTCGGCAAGAATCATCTCGCGGACGGCAGTGATCCGGCTCGCCTCGAAAAACATGTGCTCAGTGCGGCAAAGGCCAACACCCTCGGCCCCGAATTCGCGCGCGACCTTTGCGTCGGCTGGCGTTTCGGCATTGGCGCGGACCTTCATCCTGCGCGCGCCATCGGCCCAGACCATCAGCGTTCCAAAGTCGCCCGACAATTCGGGCTGCACGGTAGCGACAGCACCAACCATCACTTCGCCCGAAGAACCGTCGAGCGTGATGATGTCGCCCTCGCTGATAACACGCGCGCCGACTTTGGCCGTTTTGGCCTTTGCATCAATGGAGAGCGAGCCTGCTCCAGACACGCATGGACGTCCCATGCCGCGCGCCACGACAGCAGCGTGGCTGGTCATGCCGCCACGAGCGGTCAGGATGCCCTTTGCCGCGTGCATCCCGTGGATGTCTTCGGGCGAGGTTTCGGTACGGACGAGGATAACAGATTCGCCCAGAGCAGCGCGGCGTTCGGCGGTGTCGCTGTCGAACACCGCGGCACCGGTCGCCGCGCCGGGAGAGGCTGGCAGCCCCTTTACCAGCACGTCGCGTGCGGCCTTTGGGTCGAGGGTCGGATGCAACAACTGGTCAAGCGATGCAGGTTCGACGCGCATCACCGCTTCTTCCTGAGTAATCAGCCCTTCGCTCGCCATGTCGACCGCGATCTTCAGCGCCGCGCGGGCTGTGCGCTTGCCGGATCGGGTCTGGAGCATCCAGAGCTTACCGCGCTCCACGGTGAATTCGATGTCCTGCATATCGCGGTAATGGAGTTCCAGCAGGTCAAAGACGCGCGCCAGTTCAGCATACACTTCGGGCATCGATTCCTGCATCGACAACGGCTTGGCTTTCGCCCGCTCGCGCGCTGCAGTCGTCAGATATTGCGGTGTACGGATGCCGGCGACAACGTCCTCACCCTGCGCGTTGATCAGATATTCGCCATAATAAGCCCGCTCGCCGTTCGCCGGATCGCGCGTGAATGCGACTCCGGTTGCCGAGGTTTCGCCCATGTTGCCGAACACCATCGCCTGCACATTGACCGCCGTGCCCCAGTCATGCGGAATGCTGTTGATGCGGCGATAAACCTTTGCCCGCTCGGATTGCCATGACCCGAATACGGCGCCCACCGCACCCCAAAGCTGAGCATGAACATCCTGGGGGAACGGCTTTCCCCAAAGTTCCTCAACCAAGCGCAGGTATTCGACGACCAGCGCCTCCAGATTGGCTGCCGTCAACTCGGTGTCGAGAGTGACGCCCTTGTCTTCCTTGGCAATTTCCAGAGCTTCTTCGAACGCACCGTGATCGAGGCCAAGGACAACGTCGGCATACATCTGGATAAAACGGCGATAGCTGTCCCACGCAAAACGCGCGTCACCGGATGTTGCGGAAAGCCCCTGAACCGTGACATCGTTGAGGCCGAGATTGAGGACGGTGTCCATCATTCCCGGCATCGAAACGCGCGCGCCGGATCGGACCGACACCAGCAATGGATCGGCAGGATCACCGAACTTCTTGCCGGTTATCCCCTCGATATGCGCGATGCCGTCGGCGACCTGCGGGTTGAGTTCGGCAGGGAAAGCCTCTCCCTCCTCATAATAACGCGCGCACATCGGCGTCGAAATTGTGAAGCCCGGCGGGACAGGCAGACCGATCGACGCCATCCCATCGAGGTTTGCGCCCTTGCCCCCAAGCAGGGTTTTCTCCTGATTCCCTTCAGAAATGCCGCCACCGAAACGGTACACATATTGGGTCATGGGAAGTCCTTACTGGGCTTAAGTTTGCACCGAATGGGCAGCAATTCTGCGATCACCCTTCGATCTTCGAAAAATCGGCCATGCGGTGAACGGCGTCACGCACGCGGGCAAGCAATTTCAAACGCGCATCGCGTTTTTCGGGAGCCGGGTCGTTAACAGTAACGGTTTCAAAGAACGCATCGATCGGTGCGCGCAGGGTCGCCAAGGCGGACATCGCAGCTTCAAAATCTTCACGGGCGATGGCTGCGGTGGCGAGGGGTTCAGCGGCGTCGAGTGCGTCGATGAGGGACTGTTCGGCGGGTTCGCGAGTGTAGGATTGAATGGAAATACTTAGGTCTAGCACTTCTTTTTTCAGAATATTTGACGCGCGTTTGTACCCGGCTAAGAGGTTTGCGCCTTCTGACGTGATTACAAAAGCCTGCAATGCCTTCACGCGAGCGAGAAGGCGAACGAGATTGTCCTCGCCACCTAGCGCAAAAACTGCGTCGATTAGGTCATGGCGGACACCTGCTTCCCGCTGCTGGACTTTTAGGCGGTCGATAGTGAAATCAAGCAATTGATTGAACGATGCGCTCGATCCAGCATTGCTTTCTGCGAACGGATGGCCAGCCACCCTCAAGATTTTAGAAACTGAATAGCTGAGGCCATTCTTTTCGATGAGCGCGACAATCCCTAACGCTGCTCGCCTAAGCGCGAAGGGATCTTTCGACCCTGTTGGCTTCTCACCAATTGCGTAAAACCCGGAAAGACTATCCAATTTATCTGCCAAACTCACCGCCACCGTCACTGGAGCAGTCGGCACATCATCGCCCTGCCCGACCGGCTTGTAATGATCGCGAATCGCATCGGCGACTTGCGGGTCATGCCCCTGTGCTGCTGCATAATAGCCGCCCATTATGCCCTGAAGTTCGGGGAACTCCCCGACCATGCCGGTAACGAGGTCGGCTTTGCAGAGGTGCGCTGCGGTTTCAGCCAGATCGGCAAGCTGTGTTTTGTCGCCTTGACCGGGAACTATGCCCTCTTCGACCAACCACCGCGCCAGCTTGGCTACGCGGTCAACCTTGTCGGCAACCGTGCCCAGCTTCTCATGAAACACGATCTGCGACAGTTTCTTGGCTTGTTCCTCGAGCGGAACCTTCAGATCTTGTTCCCAGAAGAATTTCGCATCGCTCAATCGCGCGGCAAGCACCTTCTGGTTTCCGGCGACGATCCCTGCCCCTCCGTCGCTGGCTTCGATATTGGCCGTGCAAATGAACGCGTTTGCCAACACCCCTTCCGCATTGGTGCAAGCAAAATACTTCTGGTTGGTCCGCATGGTGAGCTGGATCACTTCACGTGGGACGGTCAGAAACTCGGGGTCAAAACGCCCGAGCAAGGGCACCGGCCATTCGGTCAGCCCGGCGTTTTCGGCGACCAGTCCTTCGTCGGGAACCAGCGTCAGTCCGGCGGCAGTCGCGGCGGCGGTCGCGCCCTCGCGGATTACGGTCATGCGCTCGCTATGGTCGACGATGACATGGCACATCCGCAGTTTTTCGGCGTAATCGTCGGCGCTGCCGATGGTGATTGGGCCGCTGTGGTGGAAACGATGGCCGAGCGTAGTCGCGCCGCTTGTCGTTCCGTCAATTTCAAACGGGACGATAGTTTCGCCGAACAGTGCGACGATACCCTGCAATGGACGGACCCATTTCAGCGACTCAGTACTGAGCGACGCCGCCCCCCAGCGCATCGACTTCGGCCAGGGAAAGGCGCGGACGATGGCGGGGATGGCTTCGGCAAGCACGGCTGCGGTTGGGCGACCGGGCTTTTCGATCACCGCGAAAAACACGCCGTCGCGTTCGACCAACTGGTCCCGCGTCAGGCCTGTGGAACGCAGGAACCCGGCGAGCGCCTGTTCAGGGGCGTTGGCGCGCGGCCCTTTGCGTTCTTCGCTCACCGATTGCGTCTCGACCGGCAGGCCGCGTGCGATTAGGGTCAGGCGCCGCGGCGTGACGAAAGTTTCAAACGCTTCGGCTTTGAGACCTGATTTGGCGAGTTCTTCGGCAAACAAGCGCGCAAGGTCGTCGGCCGCCTTGATCTGCATCCGCGCGGGGATTTCTTCGGAGCGAAGTTCGAGGAGGAAAGGCGTCATGCCGACCATCCGTTCTTTTCCATCCAGCTAGCGCAGGCACCCTTCGCCAGTTCACGCACGCGACCCATATAGGCGGCACGCTCGGCGACCGAGATAACCCCGCGTGCTTGCAGAGTATTGAAGATGTGGCTGGCCTTGATCGCCTGTTCATAGGCGGGGATCGGCAAGTTGCGCTCGATCATCGCCTTCGCCTCGTCTGCGGCGAAAGTGAATGATTTGAACAGATTGTCTGTGTTCGCCGCCTCGAAATTATAGGCGCTCATCTCGCGTTCGTTCTCAAGGAAGACGTCGCCATAGGTCACCCCTGCCCCGTTGTAATCGAGGTCGAAGATCGAATCCTTGTTCTGGACATACATCGCCAGACGCTCCAGCCCGTAAGTCAGCTCGCCCGACACCGGCTTACAGTCGAAGCCGCCCATCTGCTGAAAGTAAGTGAACTGCGTCACTTCCATACCATCACACCAGACTTCCCAGCCAAGGCCCCAGGCACCGAGCGTCGGCGACTCCCAGTCGTCCTCCACAAAGCGAATGTCGTGCTTCAGCGGGTCGATACCGATTGCGGCCAGACTGCCGAGGTATAGTTCCTGCAAATTGGACGGACTCGGCTTCAGGATCACCTGATACTGATAATACGCGCCCAACCGGTTCGGGTTTTCACCATAGCGTCCGTCGGTCGGACGGCGGCAGGGCTGCACGAATGCGGCGTTCCACGGATCGGGACCGAGCGCACGCAGGGTGGTCGCGGTATGAAACGTCCCCGCGCCCATTTCCATATCATATGGTTGCAGAATCACGCAGCCACGATCGCCCCAATATTCATGGAGCTTCAGGATCAGCTTTTGAAAGCTGAGAGGTTGGGCCACGCTTGGGGGTTCCTTCGCAGGTGCAAAAAGTTGTCGCGAGCCTTTGCCTTGGGGGTCGCGGCGGGTCAAGCAATCGGCTAGGCGACCTCTCATGAAGCGTATCGTATTTGTCGCGTTGGCGGCGCTCGCCCTCCTGTCCTGCAGGAGCAATCAGACCGAAGCCGCTCCCCCGGTTTCCGGCCAGCGCGTGCAACCGGCGCTGTGGAAAGTTTCCGATGCGGACACGACAATCTATTTGTTCGGCACCATCCACCTGCTGCCAAAGGATCTGGCCTGGCAGTCACCAAAGATCGACAAGGCGATCCGTGCTTCGGATACGCTGATGCTGGAAACAGTGCTGGACCCCGACCCCGCGAAGACGGCCGCTATCATGGTGCAACTGGGGGTTAGTCCGAATCTGCCACCGTTGCTCGATAGGGTGCCTGCAAACAAGCGGGCCGCCTTGCAGAAGGTCGTGGATAAAGCTGGCGTGCCGATGGCGGTGCTCGACAAATTCAAAACATGGGCGGCCGCGCTGACACTCGCCTCGGCAGGACTAAGGGATCTAAACGCCAGCGCGGAATATGGTGCGGAAAAAGTGCTGACTGCGCGGTTTGCGGCGGTTCACAAGCCAGTCGCGGGATTGGAAACACCGACGCAGCAGCTCGGTTATTTTGACGCCCTGCCGGAAGCGGCGCAGCGCACGTTTCTGGTGAGCATTGCCGACGATGATTCGAACGCGGAGGCAGAGTTCAACAAAATGATCGCGGCATGGAGCGCGGGCGATGTGAAACAGATTGCGTTGACGTTCGACGACGAACTGAAGCTATCGCCAGAATTGAGCGAAGCGTTATTGCGGCGTCGGAATGCGAATTGGGCGGCATGGATACAGGCGCGGATGGCGAAGCCGGGAACGGTGTTCATGGCAGTAGGCGCGGGGCATCTGGCTGGCCCCGATTCGGTCGAGGCGATGCTGGCGGCGAAGGGAATCAAGGCGGTTCGACTCCAATAACTTTCAACTTCAAAGGTAGTTTTCACCTATAAGTTGATTTTCGCCGCCTTCGCGGGTATGCGCGCCGCTCCCCGGACCATGGTCATCCCTGGAGGCGTGGCGGGTAATTGGAGACTTAATATGAGCGATCAGCTGACTCTGTCGGCCGAAACGCGCGAGCGGGCAGGCAAGGGAGCCTCCCGTGCTTTGCGTCGTGAAGGCCGCGTTCCTGCCGTAATCTATGGCAACAATGAAGAACCGACCGTCGTGCATCTTGAAGAAAAGATGCTGATGAAGGCGCTTCACACCGGACATTTCATGAATTCGGTCGTCATGATCCAGATCGGTGGTGCCAGCGTGCGCACCCTGCCCAAGGACGTGTCGTTCCACCCTGTGACTGAACGTCCGCTTCATGCAGATTTCCTGCGTATTTCGGAACATGCGAAGGTCACGGTCAACGTGCCTGTGCATTTCGAGAACGAAGAAGCATCCCCCGGCATCAAGCGTGGCGGCGTTCTGAACATCGTTGCGCACGAGCTTGAACTGTCGTGCGACGCGGCTGAAATCCCCGACCAGATCCTGATCGACCTCACCGGCTATGAAGTCGGCGATACGATCCACATTTCGGCTGTGACGCTCCCCAAGGGCGTAACATCGACGGTCCACGACGACGATTTCACGATCGCAACGATCGTTGCTCCGTCGGCGCTCAAGTCGAGCGAAGGCGACGAAGACGAAGCTGCTGCCGAGGGCGAAACCCCCGCAGCTTAATTTACTGCTCGCCCCGGTTATATGCCGGGGCGACAGTTTTCAGGAGCAGCGGTGCAACTCTGGGTCGGCCTCGGCAATCCGGGTGCTTCCTATGCCATGCAGCGACACAATGTCGGCTTCATGGCGGCGGACGCGATCGCGGAAGTGCATCGATTCGACCCGTGGCGCGTGCGCTTTCAGGGCTGGGCCGCTGAAGGGCGCATTGCGGGTGAAAAGATCATCCTGTTAAAGCCTGCGACATTCATGAACGAAAGCGGCCGCAGCGTCGGTGAAGCATTGCGCTTCTATAAGCTGGCGGTCGGAGACGTGACCATATTTCACGATGAACTCGATCTTGCGCCATTCAAGGTCAAGGTGAAGACCGGCGGTGGAACGGCCGGCCACAACGGCTTGCGATCGACCGACGCCCATATCGGCAACGAATTCCGCCGCGTGCGAATCGGCATCGGCCATCCGGGTCACAAAGACCGCGTGACAGGCTATGTGCTGGGCAATTATGCGAAAGCCGAAATCGACCCGCTGGCCGACCTGCTTGGAGCAATCACTTCCGAAGCAGAATGGCTGGCGAAGGACGATAACGTGCGATTTATGAATGATGTCGCCCTACGACTTACGAACTAGAGCGACTGGCGAGTTAAAGGACTGACATGGGTTTCAAATGCGGGATCGTCGGGCTGCCCAATGTTGGCAAGTCCACTCTTTTCAACGCGCTGACGGAAACGGCGGCGGCGCAGGCGGCCAACTATCCGTTCTGCACGATCGAGCCGAATGTCGGTCAAGTCGCGGTGCCCGACGATCGGCTTTATACCATAGCAAAGATCGGTGGGTCGGCAAAGATCGTCGAGACGCAATTGGCGTTCGTCGATATCGCCGGGCTGGTCCGCGGCGCTTCGACAGGCGAAGGTCTGGGCAACCAGTTCCTCGGCAACATCCGTGAGGTGGACGCGATCGTCCACGTCCTGCGCTGTTTCGAAGGTGGCGACGTTACGCACGTCGAAAATAAGGTCGATCCGATTGCGGACGCCGAGACGGTCGAAACCGAACTGATGCTGAGCGACCTCGACAGTCTCGAGAAACGCGTGCCGAACCTTCTTAAAAAGGGAATGCAGGGCGATAAGGAAGCCAAGGCAGCCGCTGCCGTCCTTAGCCGTGCGCTGGACCTGTTACGCGCTGGCAAGCCTGCGCGGCTAACCGTCCCCGCTGACGAGGACGAGACGCGGCTGTTCGAACAGGCTCAGTTACTGACGGCAAAGCCGGTGCTGTACGTCTGCAACGTCGACGAAGGATCTGCGGCCGAAGGCAATGCCCTGTCCGCACGCGTGTTCGAAAAAGCCAGGGCCGAGGGCGCACAGGCAGTCGTGATTTCGGCGGCGATCGAGGCCGACATATCCACAATGGCTGTCGAGGATCGCGCTGAGTTCCTGAGCGATCTCGGCCTGACCGAAACCGGTCTGACCCGAGTCATCCGCGCCGGTTACGAATTGTTGCACCTCATTACCTTCTTCACCGTCGGTCCGAAAGAAGCCCGCGCATGGACCGTCCACAAGGGCGCATCGGCTCCGAATGCCGCTGGTGTGATTCACACCGATTTCGAAAAAGGCTTCATCCGTGCGGAGACCATGGCCTATGACGACTATGTCGCATGTGGTGGCGAAGCAGGCGCTCGCGAAGCGGGCAAATGGCGATCCGAAGGCAAGGATTACATTGTCCTCGACGGTGATATCATGCTGTTCCGGTTCAACGTCTGAGGAGAAGTCGACGTGCTGTATTTCGAGGATATCGAACCGGGCCGCAAATCCGCATTCGGGCGATACGAAGTCACGCGCGAAGAGGTGATCGAGTTCGCATCAAAATACGATCCTCAGCCGTTTCACCTGTCCGACGAAGAAGCGGCAAAGACCTATTTCGGTCGCCTCTCCGCAAGCGGATGGCACACGGCGGCCATGATGATGTCGATGCTGGTGACAAACTTTTCCGACGTTCAACAGGCCGGTTTGGGTTCACCTGGCATCGACGAACTGCGTTGGCTGAAACCAGTTTACCCAGGCGACGTACTTCGCGTGGAAAGCGAAATCATCGACAAGACTCCGTCTCGCAGCAAGCCTGAGATGGGGTCGTTCCGGAGCAAGTCTACGATATTCAATCAGAACGACGAGCGAGTGATGACGGTAATCTCGATCGGCCTAATCCGCCGCCGGCCTGCCAAGGAACTTGTCCCCGAAAGTTAGTACCGGAACCTCGCCAAAGTTTTAGTGACCCGCGAAGGCCATCAAGCTGCTTACGTTGACTCCCGCCTCACGCATTCGGTTGGCACCGCCAAGATCCGGTAGATCGATTGCGAATATCGCACCAGCAACTTCGGCACCCGCTTCGCGCAACAGCGATACGCACGCCATCGCAGTCCCGCCGGTCGCGATCAGATCATCGATGATAAGCGCGCGATGACCGGGTAATACCGCACCTACGTGCAGTTCAAGCCGGTCCGTGCCATATTCCAGCGCATAATCGACGCCAAGCGTCGCACCGGGCAGCTTGCCCTTCTTGCGGGCGGGAATGATCCCTGCTCCCAGCGCAACCGCAACCGGGGCACCGAACAGAAACCCGCGGGCATCTATCGCAATAATACGATCAACATTCAGTGGGCGGGCCAGCTCGACCATCGCGGTGACTGCCACAGCAAACCCTTCGCCATCGGCGAGCAGGGTAGAAATATCGCGAAACTCAATCCCCGGCTTCGGAAAGTCGGGGATCGTGCGAACGAGGGATTTCAGGTCGATCATGAAATCCCCCGCTTCGGATCAGAGGCTCTTGTTCTTCTTGTCTGCCCAGATCGACTTATAAGCCATGTAGGTCAGGCTCGTGAAGACGAACAGGAAGATCAATGCTGCCCAGCCAACGCGGTGGCGCTGGTCAAGCTTCGGTTCGGCAGTCCACATCAGGAATGCGCTGACATCCTCCGCCATCTGCGGAACGGTCGCCTTGGTTCCGTCCGAATAGCTGACCTGTCCTTCACCAGTCAGTGGCGGAGCCATCGCGAGGTTCAGGTTAGGGAAGTACGGATTATAGTGGAGCCCCGTAGGGGTTTTCACATCTGGATACTTCTTGAGCAATTCGGCTGGCTGCGTGCCGTAGCCGGTCAGAAGGCGATAGATATAGTGCGGCCCCTCGTCGCGAGCCTTGGCAAGCAGCGACTGATCAGGTGGGATCGCATTGTTGTTGGCAGCGCGTGCCGCAATGTCATTGGCGAATGGCAACGGGAAACGATCCGAAGCAACCGATTTGCGCGTCGATGGCTCACCCGTGTCAGGGTTCAGCGTCGGCGTTTCGATCGCCCAGCCCTTTGCAATTGCCTTAACCTCTGGCTTCGAGAAACCGATTTGCTCGAGGTCGCGGAAAGCCACCAGTTTCAGCGAATGGCAAGCCGAACAGACTTCCTTGTAAACTTGGAAGCCACGCTGAAGCTGCTGGTTGTTATAAGTGCCGAAGGGACCGTCGAACGAGAACGAAATGTCCTTTTTCGGCTGAAAATGATGCTGAACATAATGCTCGGCGCTCATCTGCGGTGGCGACTGGATATAGGCCACCGCGCCCCAAAGAAGTGACCAGAGTACCGCGGTAACGATACCCAGACCTGCGAGAATGCCTATCGGACGAACCATCGATACTTCCTTATTCGGCCGGAGCGAGCGGCGATTTGCCACCGGCCCCAAGCGACGCGCTTTCCTGTGCTTCACCAAGCACGCTTTCTGTAATCGAATTCGGAAGCGGCAAAGGCCGTTCCAGCATCGACACCAGCGGCAGGATGATGAGGAAATGCGCGAAATAATAGGCGGTCGCGAGCTGCGAGATCATCACATAAGGCTCTTCAGCCGCCGAACCACCGCAATAGCCGAGGATCAGCACGTCGGCGACGAGCACCCAGAAGAACTTCTTAAAGATCGGGCGATAATTGCCCGAACGCACCGGCGACGTGTCCAGCCAAGGCAGGAAGAAGAGCAGCAGGATCGAACCGAACATCGCCAGAACACCGAGCAGCTTTGCCGGTATCCAGAAGAAGTCCGACGTGAAGGCGCGCAGGATCGCGTAAAACGGCCAGAAATACCATTCTGGAACGATATGCGACGGCGTCGAGAGCGGGTTGGCAGGAACGTAATTCACCGCATGTCCCAGCGCGTTTGGCGCAAAGAACATCAGCGCCGTGAATACGATCAGGAAGATGCCGAGTCCGAAGCCATCTTTCGCCGTGTAATACGGATGGAAAGGAACGGTATCCTGCGGTCCCTTTACGTCCACACCGGTCGGGTTCGACGAACCCGGGATGTGCAGCGCCCAGATGTGCAGAATGATCGTACCAAGAATAACGAACGGCAGCAAATAATGCAGCGAGAAGAAACGGTTCAGCGCGGCGTTATCGGGAGCAAAACCACCCAGCAGCCACTGCTGGATGCTCGTGCCAACGACAGGAATTGCCGAGAACAACCCGGTAATCACCTTCGCGCCCCAGAAACTCATCTGACCCCATGGGAGAACATAGCCCATGAACGCGGTTGCCATCATCAGAAGAAAGATAACGACACCGAGCAACCAGATCATTTCCCGTGGCGGCTTGTACGACCCGTAAAACAGACCGCGGAAGATATGCAGGTAAACGACGATGAAGAACATCGACGCTCCATTTGCATGAGCATAACGCAGGAACCAGCCCGCATTAACGTCACGCATAATGTGCTCGACCGAATCGAAGGCGATGCTCGCGTCGGCGCGAAAATGCATGGCCAACACGATGCCGGTGACGATCTGGATCATCAGCGCAGCCCCTGCGAGCACACCGAAGTTCCAGAAGTAATTCAGGTTGCGCGGGACCGGATAACCGGCACCGACTGCGTTATAGATGAAGCGCGGCAGCGGAAGCTTCTCGTCCATGTAACGCATGAACGGATGCTTCGGCGCGTAATGCTGGGCCCAGGGAAAGCTCATACTTTGGCTCCGACTTCGACGGCCGTTGCAGACCGGAAAACATAATCGGGAACTTCGAGGTTCTTCGGCGCAGGCCCCTTACGGATGCGCGCTGCCGTGTCGTAAGACGAACCGTGACAAGGGCAGAAATAACCGCCGAATTCACCGCGCGGCTCACCTTCAGCAGCACCCAACGGCACACAGCCAAGGTGCGTACAAACGCCCATCGTAATAAGCCACTCTGGCTTGCCCGGCTTGGTCCGCTGAGCCAGCGTCTGCGGATCGCGGAGCGTGGCCACAGGAACCGCATTCGCTTCGGCAATCTCTTTCGCGGTCAGATGACGCACGAAAAGCGGCTGCTTGCGGTATATCGCCTTGATCGCCTGACCCTCGGCAATCTTTGCGATATCAAGCTCGACGGTCGCTTCCGCGAGCACATCGGCAGATGGATTCATCTGGTTGATGAGCGGTACGACGACCGCCACAGCACCCACACCAGCAAAGCTGATTGCCGCGATATTCAGGAAATCGCGACGACGAAGTTCGGTTTCACCCTCAATGGCAGCGTCGCTGCTGTCGATCACCGGCGTTTCGGCCATGCGTTAAAAGCCCTTGCAATGAGATGCGCCCCCGGCACCGGCCGCCTGACTAGCGGATGCCGCGCTGATAGCGTGAAGCTTCGTCCTTGCAAACGCGAAATTGACGCTATTGTGACTGATGGCCCCCCTGCACTAAGCGGCGCGCATGAGAATTGCGCTTTATCAGCCCGAAATTGCGGGCAATGTCGGGGCTATCTTGCGGCTCGCAGCTTGTTTTGGCGTGGGAGTCGATTTGATCGAACCTTGCGGATTCGTGTTTTCCGACGCGAAACTGAAACGCGCCGGGATGGACTATATCGATCACGTCGAACTGGTCCGCCATTCGGACTGGGACAGTTTTCGCGCCCAGCACAGCGGTCGGCTTATGCTGATGACCACCCGTGGCAACGACACGTTACACGATGCCTCGTTTCTTTCCGACGACATTTTGCTGTTCGGGAACGAAGGGTCTGGCGTGCCGGACGAGGTGGCGGCGGCCTGCGATGCACGCCTTCGCATTGCGATTCGCCGTGAAGTGCGTTCGTTCAACCTGTCGGTCGCTTGCGCAATTGCGGTGGCCGAAGCACTGCGCCAAACTGGAGGACTACCCGAATGATCGAACTCGATGCCGAACAGGCCACCGCGCGGGCATGGTTCGAAGCGCTGCGCATCCGGATCTGCAGCGAATTCGAGAGCATCGAGCGCGAGTCGGGCAGCGACGCCAATTTCATCTACACGCCATGGAACCGCGACAACGACCCGTCGGCAGCGGGCGGCGGCGGCGTGATGGGCACGATGAAGGGAAAGGTTTTTGAAAAAGCCGGCGTCAACGTATCGACGGTCGGCGGCTCGTTTTCTCCTGAATTTGCCAAGACCATTCACGGAGCGGCCGAGAATCCTCAATTCTTTGCCACCGGAATCAGCCTAGTCGCGCACATGATGAATCCGCATGTCCCCGCCGTTCACATGAACTGCCGGTTCCTGGTTACCGGCAAACGCTGGTTCGGCGGCGGTGCCGATCTGAATCCTGCGCTGCCGATTGCGGAAGATACCGCGGATTTTCACGCTACCCTGAAAGCCGTGTGCGACGCGCACAAGGCGGGCGACTATCCGCGGTTCAGCAAATGGGCGGACGATTATTTCTATATCCCCCATCGCGGCGTTCATCGCGGCGTCGGCGGCATTTTCTTCGATCATCTCGAGGGATCGTTCGAGGATGGTTTTGCCTTCACACGCGCGGTCGGGGAGGCTTTTCTGGACGTTTTCCCACGGATTGTGCGCCTGCGCATGGGCATGCCCGTTACCGATGCCGACAAAGCTGCCTTACTCGCCTGGCGGGGGCGTTATGCCGAATTCAACCTGGTTTATGATCGGGGAACGTCGTTCGGCCTGAAGACCGGTGGCAATATCGACGCCATATTGATGAGCCTGCCCCCGGTCGCAACATGGGCCTGACGCCTGTTCCAGACGATCAAATCGCTACGGTCGTCACCTCGCTCGAGATGATGGCTCGCCCGGCCTTGCGTCCCATGCCTGAGAGTCGGTTGCGCATAATTCGCTGGAAGTCGCCAGCGCTCGATAAATATCGTGCGCTGTTCAGCCGGGTCGGCGAACGGTGGATGTGGTTTTCGCGTACAGTTATGTCGGACGAGGCGTTGCAGGCGATCATCGGCGATCTCGCTGTCAAGGTATATGCCGTCGTCGACCCATCAGGCCTCGAAGTGGGCATGCTTGAACTCGACTATCGTGAAGCCGTTACGTGTGAAATTTCCTTCCTCGGCCTCATTCCCGAACTGAATGGCGCAGGGCATGGCCGCTGGCTGATGGCGCAGGCGCTGATGCGCGCATGGCGACCCGACATCGCACGGGTCTGGGTCCACACGTGCACCCTCGACCATCCATCGGCGCTGAATTTCTACCGTGCGCAGGGGTTTACCGCGTTCCGGCGCGAGGTAGAGACTTTCGCCGATCCGCGACTAACCCGCCAAATGCTTGCCGACGTCGCTCCTCAGATACCGTTGTTGAGCCGCCGATAAAGCATTGCGAGAAATACCGCCGCGAACGTCGATAGCGCCGCTGTGACGGTACCGACCGCCAGCGCCGTCAACGCAACTGTAACGAACGGCGAATCGATAGCCCGGCCCAGCAATTCGAAGGCGCTTCCCAGAACGAACCGAACGACCGTAGTCAGAACAATCGTCGTGATGAAATAAACGATCGCCGCAAGGATCAGACGCGCGATCACACCGCGCGTCATCGCAAACGCGGTTTTAAGCGACGCGATCACACCTGGCTGCTTGTCGACGATCAGCGAATATAAAGTGCTGAGACGAAGGCTGACCCAGATAGCGACACAGGCAAAAACCAGAAAATAGAGCGAAACCCATCCCGGCAGCTTCGTATATGTCGCAGGGATGTTCGGATTGACCCCGCTCTGGAAGAAACCGATGAGCGCGGGAAGGGCGAATAGAGTTGCAGCCGTGCCGATCAGGAATGCCGTCCCCAGCAATGTCGGCAATCGCCGTGCCGCCAGCGACAGCGCCTCACCCACGCTGCTCCCTGGTCGCAGGACAAGTGCTATGATCGCCAATTGGCCGATGACCGTCCAAAGCAGGGCGACAAAGGTCAACAGCGAAAACAATGCGTTAGGCGGAGAGCCCAGAACCGCCGGATTTACCAGCGAATTCACGACATTCCCTACAAGTGAAGTAGCGAGCGCGAGCGGGATAACCAGTCCGGCCTCGCGACGCAGAAAAGCGACTGTGTCTTCCCAGACGACATTCATTGAAATCATCGTCATCCCCAAATCGCTGGCACTAGCGCGTTGGCCCGCTCTAGCCCCGCCCCGCGACCGGTGGCAAGACGCTGCGCATGACTGGTCAGAATGACATCGAATGGAAGATTTCGGATACGCTTGTCCCATATCCGGAAGCGCTCGCATGGATGGAAGCGCGGGCGACGGCCATCGCGGAAGGCACTGCGCGCGAATGCATCTGGCTGCTGGAACACCCCCCGCTTTATACAGCAGGGACCAGTGCCGACACCGCCGAGCTGCTCGATCCGCGTTTTCCCGTGTTCGATGCAGGCCGTGGCGGGCGCTACACCTATCATGGCCCCGGTCAACGGATCGGATATCTGATGATCGACCTCAACAAGCGTGGGCGCGACATCCGCCGCTTCGTGCATGCGGTGGAAGGCTGGGTGATTGCGACGCTCGGCAAGCTGGGCATTGAAGCGCGCCGCGAACCAGGGCGCATCGGCATCTGGACTGACGACGCAGGACAGGAGGCAAAGATCGGCGCAATCGGCATCCGGGTACGTCGCTGGGTGTCCCTCCACGGGTTTTCAGTCAACATATCGCCCGATCTATCGCATTTCGGGGGCATCGTGCCGTGCGGACTGGCCGAATTCGCGGTTACGAGCATCGCCAACCTCGGCAACCCTGCGACAATTTCCGCTTTCGATTCCGCGCTTTGCGGAGGACTTTCCGATTTCCTGCACGAAATTGGGCAACAA
This sequence comes from Sphingomonas paeninsulae, assembly GCF_003660165.1. Lineage (NCBI taxonomy): Bacteria > Pseudomonadati > Pseudomonadota > Alphaproteobacteria > Sphingomonadales > Sphingomonadaceae > Sphingomonas > Sphingomonas paeninsulae. Next base: position 2,227,204 of record NZ_CP032829.1, on the reverse strand, counting down.
CAATCCGCTTGAGGACGCCCTAAAGAAAAGCTAATGCACACGTCGATTTGGGTATTAACGGCAAATGCCGCCCGATCATGTTATCTAGGGAGCACGAATATGCGCAAGATCGTTACACTTTCGATGGTGGCTGCAGCCGCTTTGGCCATTTCGGCCTGTGGCAAGAGCGAGCCAGCCAATTCGGACGCCAACGCAATGGTTACCGAAATGAATGCTTCGGATGCCATGGAAGGCACCACGAATGATTCGATGACCAACGTCGACGGCGCAATGGGTGCCAGCGACAACATGGTGGCCGGCAACGTGGCTGCCGACAATGCTATGGTCGGCAGCACTGCTGACAACGGCATGGCCGGTGGCAACACTATCAAATAAGCTTCGATTGATTTCGAGTAAGGGCCGTCCGGGCAACCGGGCGGCCTTTATTTTTGTCTTACTCCCCGATGATTCGGTTCATCGTTCTTCGTAAAGAGAGGGCTTTTCCCCGCGACTCAAACTGCGTATCCGCTAGGCAAGTTGTTTGCGTTAGGGATGAATCCATGAAATTTCGCTCGATCCTGCTCGTCTCGATGTCCGTTGCCGTCGCACATCCAGCCGCTGCCCAAATCTTCTGGCAGTCGCCCGATTTTCGCGGAACGCCAATCATAGCGGGTGAAGCGGGCATAGGCATCCCTATGCCCGGAGCAACACCCGCAGAAGAGAGCGCAGCGCTCGCCTGGCAATTGCGATCGGGCCTCAACGTCATGGCGCTACAGTGTCAGTTCGACAAAACCCTGCTTGCACAGGACAGCTACAATGGCATCCTCATCAACCATCGTGAAGAACTGACAAAAGACTATAACATGCTGAACGGATATTTCATGCGGCTCGGAAAGACGAAGAAAGCCGCTCAGGATTTGCTCGATAAGTACGGCACGAAAAACTACACCAGTTTTTCAACCGTCCGCGCTCAATACGGTTTCTGTCAGGCAGCTTCCAATATCGCACGCGCGACTTTGTTTGCGCCGCGCGGTTCGTTCCAGACCGTAGCAGTCGAACGCCTGCGCGAATTACGCAACAGCCTTGTCCCACAGGGCGAACAGCTTTTCCGGTTCGGATCAAAACTACCGATCAGTTACCCCGACTTCTCGAAGAAATGCTGGAGCAGTCGCGGTTACAAGAATTGTGCCTACACGAACGGGATCTAATTTAAGCGGGATTTACCGCAGGCCGAGCGTCTTGTGCGCCTGCAGCGTCAGGCGCCACTGTGGTCGTTCCATGACGAAGGCGATGGCCGCATCCCGCGCGGCCACGCCTTCGTCGCAATCCATCGGCTGGATCAGGAAATGGTCGAATGCCCAGCCCTGCATGGCATCGACATCGCTGCCGGGTTGCGGCCAGACCAGTTTCAGTTCGTTACCCGATCGCTGAACAACAGTGCTTCCGGCTTTTGGACTGATGCAAAGCCAGTCGACGCCGGGCGCGGCGGCAATCGTGCCGTTGCTCTCCACCCCGATCTCGAACCCCCGGGCATGAAGCGCATCGATCAACGCGGCATCGATCTGCAACATCGGTTCGCCCCCGGTCAGGATGACGTAGCGGAGCGTCTCACCCGCGCCCCAGAAAGTGGCTGCGGCATCGGCCAGTGCATCTGCGCTGGCAAAGCGACCCCCTCCCTCTCCGTCGGTTCCCACAAAGTCGGTGTCGCAAAACTTGCAGACAGCGGTTGCCCGGTCCTGCTCGCGACCGGTCCACAGATTGCATCCTGCAAACCGGACAAATACCGCACGACGACCGGCATGAACGCCCTCACCCTGCAGCGTCAGAAACATTTCTTTGACAGCATAGCTCATGCCAGCAGCGGATCGATCAGGCCCGCCTCACTGAATCCCTTTGCCCGCAAACGGCAAGAATCGCAGCGTTCGCAGGGCCGACCGTTCGGCAACGGGTCGTAACAGGACCAGCTTTGCCCGGCATCCAGCCCCAGACGCGCAGCTTCGCGCGCGATGTCGGCTTTGCTCATCGCGGCCAACGGCGCATGAACTTTGAATGCCTGCCCTTCGACGCCAGCCTTGGTCGCTTGTTCAGCCATCGCCTCGAACGCCGTGATGAATTCAGGGCGGCAGTCGGGATAGCCCGAATAATCGAGCGCATTGATCCCGATGGAGAGATCATGTGCACCCACCGCTTCGGCCCAACCCAGCGCGACCGAAAGAAATATCGTATTGCGCGCAGGAACATAGGTGGTCGGGATGCCCGGCTCCAAACCCGTTTTCTGCACGGCCATGTCGGGATCGGTCAGCGACGACCCGCCGAATTGCGACAGGTCCAGCGGCATAACTATATGACGTTCGGCGCCGAGCATCCGGGCAACGCGTCCGGCCGCTTCCAGTTCGACACGATGGCGCTGATTATAATCAATCGTCAAAGCGAAGATTCGATACCCCGCCTCACGCGCCAATCCGCCCGCGACCATCGAATCGAGGCCGCCCGAAATCAGCGCAACGATCGCAGCGCCGGGTTTTGCTTTTGTCATCGTCATGGGGTCAGGCGGCTAAACCCGTGCGCGACCATACGCAACGTTCAAACGCCTCACGAATGAAAGAAGGCCGCCCGATCGCGCGGGCGGCCAGTTCGACCTTTCGGTCTCTAGGGAGGAGCGCATCAAAGAAGGAGAAGCGCTATCATTAGTGTAAGCTCGAAATGGTTAACTCAAGGTTACCGTTGCCCCGTCGGGGCACAGGGGCCAGTGCGCCGGCCTTCCAGAGCCCAATCGAATGGCGCGTTCTTCGAAATCCCCTGCGACAGAATCTGGATAAGGCGGGGAGTCTCCACCTTTACCTCAGTTCGGCCATGCCCGGCACCTGGACAGGCGTAATGGACGATCGTAGAGTCCTTATCATTTTCAATGACATAGCGACTACAGGCGATACCGGTATGTTGAAGCTGGAGCAGAACACGCGGATCGGACAGACAGATCGAACGTGTCCGTGCGCCCGCCGCTACCAACGACCATTGTCCCGGCTCGATTTGAGATAAGGCGATCAAAGGCGCTTCGGCGGCCGTCGCCAGAAACACCGCAGCCGTCGCAATAATCATCTTGAAGAACGGTGTCATTTGCCCAAGCCCGCTTAAAAAAACGAAGCCGTCGTTGCGGCAAAATTTGTAGATCTCAAATTCCGGAACATCGCGCCTGATAATCCGGACTTGCTAACAATTAGTCCCAATTGCTTATTTGGTCGTTTCGCCAGCGTTTTCAAGTTCCGCAACGGGAATTGCAAAAATACGTGAACAAAATGCGCAGTCGACGCCGATCTTGCCGGTGTCATCCGCCATGTTGGCGCGCTCCTCGGCCGGAAACTTCGACAGGACATCACGGATATGGACGACATCGCAGCGGCATCCTTTGGTCAGCGATGCGCCACCGAGCAAGCGAACCTCGGTTTCCTCGTTGAACAAGCGCCAGACAATGGTTTCCAGCGGCAAATCGCGTTGCGCCAGCTCCTCGATCTTGATGGTGCTGCCCAGAATGGCGACATGCTCCCATTCGGGATGATCGAGCCGGGTGTGAATACGATCACGCCCTTCCTCCCCTTCCGCAAGATGCTGAAGCATCAGGCCACCCGCGACACAGCCATGTTCATCACGCGTGACGCCGATCCGGATCAGGCTAGGGATTTGCTCGGATTGTGCGAAATAGCTTTCTGCAGCGTCCGCCAGAGTCGCCCCTTCGAGCGGCACAATTCCCTGATAGCGCTCGCCGGTCGCGACCTGATCGAAAGTGATCGCCAGATACCCCTTGCCGAACAGCGCAAACAATGTCGGATTTACGGGCATTTCTGCCAGTCGCTCTGCATCGAATTTGATGTACCCGCGCAACTCCCCACCACGATAGTCACAAACAAGCAGGTCGATCGGACCGCCCTCAGTCTGCGCCTGCAACGTCATCTGCCCGCTATCGTCCTTCAGGGTAGCCCCGAGCAACGCGGTCAGAACAAGCGCCTCAGCCAGCAGCTTCTCGATTGCCGGCGGGTAGGCATGTGCCGAAATGATGGATTCGAGGACCGGACCAAGACGAACGAGCCGCCCCCGCGCATTACGCGCGGCGATCGTGAAACCCAGCGAGCGGTCGATATCGATATTGTCGGTCATGCGTGCCTAGATGGGAAGGCCCACCCGAAACTCAACCGACCAAAGTGACTCAACCCAAAAGCCCGAACGCCCAGAGCAGGATCGACTTCTGAGCGTGAACTCGATTTTCAGCCTCGTCCCAAATCCGCGACTGTGGGCCGTCGATGACCTCGGCCGTCACTTCCTCGCCGCGGTGAGCAGGCAGGCAGTGCAGGAATATCGCGTCGGGCTTTGCCAGCGCCATTAATTCCGACGTGACCTGATACGGCATCATTGCCGCCAGCTTCTCGTCCACATGATCCTGCCCCATCGATATCCAGGTGTCGGACACCACGATGTCGGCACCACGCACAGTCTCACCGGCATCGCGAAGGATGTCGATCGACGCGCCATGCGCCTGAGCTACGGCCAGATAGGCATCGTCGGGATCGTAACCTTCTGGACAACCGATACGGACGGCGAACTTCATCAGGCCTGCCGCCTCGACAATCGAGTGCAACACATTGTTGCCGTCACCCAGCCATGCCCACTGACTACCGGGCAGCGATTTGCCACTTTCGATAACAGTCAGCAGATCGGCAACGATCTGGCATGGGTGCGACGAATCGGTCAGTCCATTGATTACCGGAACGGTTGAATATTCGGCCAGTTCCGCCAGCTTCATCGGATCATCGGTGCGCAACATGATGGCATCGACATAGCGCGACAGGACGCGCGCGGTGTCGGCAACCGACTCACCACGGCCCAGTTGCGTCGTGCCCGATTCGAGAATTACGGCCGTCCCGCCGAGCTGACGGATCGCCATGTCGAAACTCACCCGCGTCCGCGTGCTGCTCTTTTCGAAAACCATCGCCAGCGTGCGCCCGGCAAGCGGCGCGTCGGCATCGACCTTGCCCTTCGGCCAGCCAGCCCGCGCCGCCTTTCGGTCGATCGCGTCCGCCAGCATCGCCGCTATTGCATCGCCGCCAGCGTCGCTCAGATCGCGGAAATGCCGGATCATGCCGGTATTTCGTAACTGGCGGCGGCCGCAGACAGTTTCTCGATGAATTCGGCGATATGATGTTCTTCGATATTCAACGGCGGCAAAACGCGCACAACATTCTCGCCCGCTGCAACGGTCAGCAGCCCATGATTATCGCGGGCATGTGCCACGAATGCGCGACTGTCCGTCTTCAGCTTTATGCCGAGCATCAGCCCCTTGCCGCGGACGCTTTCGAACAGTTGGTCATGATTCGGCATCATCTGTTCGAGCCCAGCACGCAAGCGGTCGCCGGTCGCGGTGACCTGCTCCATGAAGCCCGGTGCGAGGATCACGTCCAGAACGGCCTGTCCAGCCGCCATCGCCAGCGGGTTACCGCCGTATGTCGAGCCATGCGTTCCGAACACCATGCCCTTGGCCGCTTCCTCGGTCGCCAGACACGCGCCGAGCGGAAATCCGCCGCCGATACCTTTGGCAGTCGCCATAATATCTGGCGTGATCCCGTAATGCTCATGTGCGTACAGCTTGCCTGTCCGCGCGACGCCGCACTGGACCTCGTCCAGCACCAGCATCAGACCATGCTCGTCGCAAATCTCGCGCAGCCCCTTCAGGAACTCGACCGAAGCAGCACGGATGCCGCCCTCGCCCTGTATGGGTTCAACGAGGAATCCTGCGGTATGTTCGTCCACCAAAGCCCGCGCCGCTTCCAGATCGTCGAATGGCGCATAGTCGAAACCCGGCAACAGCGGCTCGAAACCGTCACGCATCTTTGGCTGATCGGTCGCGCTGATCGTGCCGAGCGTCCGCCCGTGAAACGCATTCTTGAACGTGATCAGGTTCTGCCGCTCGGGATGGCCGTTGGCAAAGTGAAAACGCCGCGCCGTCTTGATCGCGCATTCGACAGCCTCGGCTCCCGAATTCGTAAAGAACACCGTGTCCGCAAAACTGTTATCGACCAGTCGCTGCGCCAGCGCTTCACCCTGCGGCGACCCGTAAAGGTTCGACACATGCATCAGCGTCGCCGCCTGTTCGGCAATCGCCTTGGTCAGATGCGGATGACCATGCCCAAGGATGTTCACCGCGATACCGCTGGCGAAATCGAGATAGCGCTGCCCGCTCTCGTCGATCAGATAAGCACCCTCGCCTCGCACCGGCCGGACCCCGCTCCGGGGATAGACAGGCATCAGCGGGGTGATCGTCATGGGGTCGGCCTTTCAAAAAAGAAAAGGCGACCCGTCAAAGGCCGCCCTATCGCGGAAGCGGCATATATCGCCCCCTCCCCGTCTCCGTCAAATGTTAAGCCTTCAGGCGCCAGCCGGTCCGCAGCAGGGCATAGCAAGTTGCACCGAGCACGATGTTGATCGCCAGCAGGACCATAGCACCCGCGACAAGCGGTGAGTCAGCCACTCCGATGAACCCATAGCGAAAACCCGAGATCGCATAATGAAACGGGTTGAACCGGCTGAACACCTGAAACGCAGGTGCCAGCTTGTCGATCGAATAGAATGTGCCCGACAGCAGCGAAGCCGGTCCGATCAGAAACGTTCCCACAGCCGCCGACTGGTCGAACTTCTCCGCCCAGATGGATGTAAGAACGCCGATCAGCGACAACATGCTCGACCCGAGCAGCCCATAAACCAGCACCGCCCAGATGTGCATCGGCCACACATGGACACCTGGCCATAACGCCATGACGACCCAGACTGCGGTCCCAACCAGAATAGCCCGAGTCATGGCCCCGGCGACCAAAGCAATCAGCAATTCGCCACTGGACAGCGGCGGCATCAGATAATCGACGATCGTCCCCTGCATCTTGCCGACGAGCAGCGAGAAGCTGGAATTGGCGAAGGCATTTTGCATCATGCCCATCATAATCAGGCCCGGCGCAATGAAATCACCGAACGGATGGCCCAGCACTTCACGCTTTCCGCCACCGAGCGCGACCGTAAAAATGACGAGAAACAGAGCCGTGGTGATCGCCGGACCCCAGATGGTCTGGAGCTGCACCTTGAAAAACCGCCGCACTTCCTTGATATAGAGGGTCTTCAACCCGACCAAGTTGATATTGCGGATGACCGGCACGCCCGGCTCGTTCAAGATAGCGCTTTGGGATTGGGTGTTCATATCACTGCCGGTTAGGCACTCGGGCGTTTGCCCGCAAGGCGCGAGACCGGGGATTTTAGGGAAAAACGATGTCCTGGACCGACGAACGCATCGACCGTTTGAAAGCACAGTGGGAAAAAGGCCTCACCGCCAGCCAGATTGCAGAAGATCTTGGCGGAGTGAGCCGCAATGCCGTTATCGGCAAGGCGCATCGCCTTGGTCTCCAGTCACGTCCGTCACCGGTAAAGCCGAACGACCCCAAGGTGGCAGCCACTGCACCCGCTAAAACGGCCGCTCCTGCTGCCGAAGCGACGCCCGCTCCTGCCCCCGTCCCCGCTCCGGTAAAGGCAACGCCAAAGGTTGCTGCTGCACCCGCCGAGGTTTTGCGGCAGGCTCCGCCGCCGCCATCACCCTTCCCGCCACACGTTCCGACCGGTCCAACCGGCGCTCAGCTCCGCTCGGTAGGCCCCGGTGGCTTCCTGCGTCAGGGTCCGGGCGATCAGGCTCCTCCAGCGGCACCTGCACCGCCACGGCGGCTTGTTCCTGCGCGGCCAAGCCCGGAAATGGCTGGCAAAACGACGTTGCTCGATCTGAACGACAAGATTTGCAAATGGCCGTTGGGTCACCCTGGTGAGCCGGACTTCCACTTCTGTGGCGCGACGGTGAACCCCGGCTTCCCTTATTGCGTCCAGCATTGCGGACAGGCCTTCCAGGCACAAATGCCACGCCGCGACCGCCGCGCGCCTCCCCCTATGCCATTCGGCGGCCCGCGCGTCAGGTAAAGGCGATCTGCTCCCTCCCCGGGAACGGATTCTCAAGACAAAAAAAGGGGCTGCCGATCATGTGATCGGCAGCCCCTTTTTGTTCGGCGCGACCGTTCGAATCGAAACTCCTCCGTGGCGCGAACGATATGCCACATCATCTGACCTGCAAACCTGGTCGAGCTGGCCTTGCGCGTGAAAGTCGCGCGGCTCTATACCCGCGCAATATGACCGACCTGTTCAACGCGCCCATCCCCACATCGACCGACTATAACGCTTCGTCGATCGAGGTTCTCGAGGGACTGGAGCCGGTCCGCCGTCGTCCCGGTATGTACGTTGGCGGCACCGACGAGCGCGCGTTCCATCATCTGGCAGCAGAAGTGCTCGACAACGCGATGGACGAGGCTGTGGCTGGTCACGCGACGCGGATCGAAATGACGCTGGAGCCGGGCAATCGCCTGATAATCAGTGACAATGGACGCGGTATCCCGGTCGATCCGCACCCGAAGTTTCCTGACAAATCCGCTCTCGAAGTTATCATGTCGACGCTCCATTCGGGCGGTAAGTTCGATGGTAAGGCCTATGCGACATCCGGCGGCCTGCACGGGGTCGGCGTCAGCGTCGTCAATGCCTTGTCCATCGAAACCGTGGTCGAAGTTGCCCTGAACAAGGAACTCTATCGCCAGCGCTTCTCGCAAGGGTTGACGGTCAGCCCGCTTGAAAAGCTCGGCCCGATCCAGAACCGGCGCGGGACGACCGTGACGTTCGTTCCCGATCCAGAAATCTTTGGCGCCGAAATGGCGTTCAAACCAGCGCGACTTCATCGCCTCGCGCGGTCGAAAGCCTATTTGTTCGCAGGCGTGGAAATCCGGTGGAAATGCGCACCCGAACTGATCACTGACGACACGCCTGTCGAAGCTGTGTTCCAGTTTCCCGGTGGCCTGTCCGATCATCTCCGCGAACAGGTCGGCGAACGCGAATGTGCGACTGCCGAATTCTTCTCGGGTCGACAGGATTTCCCCGACAGTCAGGGGCGCGCCGAATGGGCCATCGCATGGCCCTTGTGGAGCGAGGGCAGTTTCAGTTGGTATTGCAACACCATACCGACACCCGATGGTGGCACACACGAGGCAGGGCTTCGCGCGGCTATCGTCAAGGGTATCCGCGCTTTCGGTGCGCTGACCGGCCAGAAACGCGCTGAGAATATCCAGCCGGAGGATGTGATTTCCGGTTCTGAAAGCATGTTGTCGGTCTTTATCCGCGACCCGCAGTTTCAAAGTCAGACCAAGGATCGCCTGACGTCCCCCGAAGCCGCTCGCTTCGTCGAAAATGCGATGAAGGACCATTTCGATCATTATCTGACCGACAATATGGAACGTGGCCGGGCGCTGCTGACCTTTGTCCTCGATCGCATGGACGACCGGCTGGCACGTCGCGCAGAGCGTGAAGTGAAGCGCAAGACGGCCACTTCCGCCCGTAAACTTCGCCTGCCCGGCAAACTTACCGATTGTTCGACCGACGACCCCGCAGGCACCGAAATCTACATCGTCGAAGGCGACAGCGCTGGCGGTTCAGCCAAACAGGCACGGGACCGCAAGACGCAGGCGATCCTGCCGATCAGGGGTAAAATCCTGAACGTCGCCAGCGCCAGCGCCGAGAAAATTCGCGGCAATTCTGAAATCGCCGACCTGACGCTGGCGCTTGGTTGTGGAACGCGCGATCGCTGCCTGCCCGAAAATCTGCGTTATGAACGCGTCATCATCATGACCGATGCCGATGTCGATGGCGCGCACATCGCAACGCTTTTGATGACCTTCTTCTTTCAGGAGATGCCCGAGCTGGTTCGGCAGGGCCATTTGTTCCTCGCACAGCCGCCGCTTTATCGCCTGACCGTCGGCGCGAAATCGCTCTACGCCCGCGACGATGCTCACCGCGCCGAAATCGAGGCAACGGAATTCAAGGGCAAGAAAGTCGATGTGGGGCGCTTCAAGGGACTCGGGGAAATGAACCCCGGTCAGCTTCGCGAAACGACGATGGACCCGAAAACCCGCACGCTGATTCGCGTGACTCTGCCACAGGAATATGAGGATCGCGCAGGAGTGCGCGATCTGGTCGAACGGTTAATGGGCAAAAACCCCGAACACCGATTCAACTTCATTCAGGAAAACGCCGCACGGGTCGATGAGGAAGCGATCGACGCCTGATCGGCTCTCCTTTAGGCCGCCAGTGCCTCAACCAGTGCCTTGACCTTCTTCTGACGCCACTGTGGCAAGGGCGCGACCAGCCAGTAACCCAGTTCACTGTCCTCGCTCCCGAACACACTGACCCGCCCCACCTCGATATCGGCAGCTACCAGCATGGCAGGCACAGTCGCCCGCCCCAGCCCAAGTGCCGCCGCATCGATGGCAAGTCCCGCATCGGCCACCGTGAGCGCCGCAACCTCGCCATCGCCCGGATGCCCCGGCCAACCGATCGCACCGGTCTCACCGTCCGCCGTGCCGACGATCACAAATCCACGCGGCCCGATCGCAACGCCCTCATGCGCGCCCGGCCCGGTGTCGAAAGAGATCGCGAGATCGAGATTGGCCTCTGTGAAATCCAGCCCGGCATCGGCCGCAACCAGAGCAAAGCGCAAATCTGCATCGGTCTTGCGATAATTGGCCAACCGTCCCGCCAGCCATTTGGCTGAAAAGTCGCGCGGCGCCGCAATCGCCAGCGACTTCGACGTCTGCCCGGCCTGCATCGCGCGCACCGCTTCCTCGAAATTCAGGAACCCCCGGCGCAATTCGACCAGCCCGGCCTCGCCCTCCGGCGTCAGTTCCAGCCCCTTCGGCGTCCGACGAAACAGGACCACGCCCAGCGTATCCTCAAGTGCGCGGATCTGCTGCCCAACCGCCGCCGGCGTAACCGCCAGTTCATCGGCAGCCCGCGTAAACGACAGATGCCGCGCCGCCGCATCGAACACGCGCAGCCCGTTCAATGGCAGGTGCGTGCGCTTCATCGGGTGGTCACCGGGGTCAGCAATTCGAAACGTGGCACCCCAATGTCGAACCGCGAACCGTCTTCGCCGATCATCCCGAAACTTCCCACCATCGATCCGCTCGGCGTCGGCAGCGGACAGCCCGAGACATAATCATAACTCGCGCCGGGCAGGATCACCGGCTGCTCACCGACCACACCGTCGCCCTGAACTTCATGCTTTTCACCGCGTCCATCGGAAATGATCCAGTGGCGCGTCATAAGTTGCACCGCCATCTCACCATCGTTCTCGACGCGGATGTGATAGGCCCAAAACCACCGCGCGCTCCCCGGTTGCGACTGTTCGGGCAGGTAACTGACCGACACGCGCACCGTGACGCCGCGTGTTTCCTCCGCAAAGGGGAACAGTGCTTTCATAGCCCTACCCTGGTCAGCGCACGATCGATGTCGGCGATCACATCGAGCGGATCTTCCAGCCCGACGTTGATCCGCAACATCCCCTCGACCACGCCCATCGCCTCACGACCCTCGGGGCCAACCCCGTGATGCGTCGTCGATGCAGGGTGCGTCATAAGGCTGCGACTGTCCCCAATATTATTCGAGATATCGACCAGTTCCAGCGCGTTGAGCAGGTCCATCGCCTGCCGCCGCCCGCCGTCCAGAAGGAACGAAAATATCGGCCCGCACGCCTTCATCTGAGCCATCGCCAGATTATGCTGTGGGTGGCTTGGCAACCCCGGATGCAGCATCTTCGCCACGCGGCCGTCCATGAACTTACCGAGCGCCAGCGCATTCTCCGACTGCCGCATTGCCCGCAGGTCCAGCGTCTCCAGCCCCTTCAACACTACCCAAGCGTTGAATGGCGACAGGTTCGGCCCGGTGTTTCGCTGAAACGGCAACAGCTTGTCGTTGATAAACTCCGCCGACCCACAAACCGCACCAGCCAGGACACGCCCCTGCCCGTCCATCATCTTGGTCGCCGAATAGGCAACCACATCAGCGCCGAATTCCAGGGGTCGCTGCAAAACGGAAGTCGCAAACGCGTTATCGACAACCGTGGTAATTCCATGCGCTCGCGCCAGATCGCAGACGAACCGCATATCCACGATATCCATCGTCGGATTGGCAGGCGTTTCGAAAAAGAAAACCTTGGTGTTCGACTGGATCGCCGCCACCCACGCGTCATTATCGCGCGCATCGATGGTCGTCGTCGTGATCCCAAACTTCGGCAGTAATGTATCGGTCAGCCAACGGCACGACCCGAACGCAGCCCGCGCCGCAACCACATGATCGCCCGTCTGCAACTGACACAGCAAAGCCGTCGTCATCGCCGCCATGCCGGTAGCCTGAGCGCGGCAAGCCTCCGCCCCCTCCATCAACGCGATCCGCTCCTCCAGCATCTGGACGGTAGGATTCTGCAACCGCGAATAGGTCATGCCATCGTCTTCGCCGTTGAACCGCGCCGCAGCGGTCTCGGCATTGTCATAGGCATATCCCGAATTCAGGAACAAAGCCTCCGACGTCTCGCCATATTCGCTGCGTGCAGTCCCCCACGGACGGCCAGAGTGGCAGGCCGCCATGTTGAGGTTATCGATCGATCCTGGCCAGTTTTGCGCTTCATAAAAATCGCTTTGCCGTCACCACGGGTGTCAGGTCAACCAACGGCGCGCGTCAGGCGGTCGATCAGCCGCTCGCGCGCCGCCATCACATCCACCCTGCGCCCGGCAAACAGGTCCGCCGACAGCCGCTCTCCGTTATCCTTCAACCGCGCGAGCAGCCCGTCGTCGCCCGCAACATTGTCACTCCCGAATCCCAGCTCGGCCAGCACCAGCAATTCATACCGTGCCAGCCCGTTCGCCCAGTCCCGCGCAACCGAAGCTGCCTCGATCGCCGCGATTACACCATCCAGCGCGGCGTATATCCGTGGATAAGGATGCCCCTCCGGCAGAGTCGCTGCGGCCAGCGCCGTTGCCCAGTCGAGCGCCGCCGCCGCCATTGGTTCCGTCAGCAAAGCAGCACGACTGGTCACAAGTTCCACCGTCAATGCAGCAAGCTGATCCTCGGTCCGCGCCCGAAACTCCGCCTCCACGATATTGCCCGCCGACAATATCGGACGCAGCCGCCGCGACCGGCCGCCCCTGACATAGCCCGCCAGCAACCCGTGTTCCGCAGTCAGCCCCCGCACGATCGCGCCGTGTTCGCCATGAGCGCGAACCGCGCAGACAATGGTTTGGGCACGGATCAGCATTCTTTACCTATGGCGACCCCCGCAATCATGCGAAAGTGGCTTGGGCATCAGGAAAACGCAGGATGATAACTAACCATCAACCGCACCGTGCTAATCGTTCGGTTCACGACTAAGGTCATCGTCATCGGCAGGGGCAAGATTCAGGTGGAATGCGCGCGACTCGATTTGCCGCCACCGGTCACGGCCCGCATTATACTGCCGACCGGTTTCGGCCGTCGTTTCGCGATCTTTGCCGACGCCGAAGAGGAGTTCGACTGGAACGCCCCTTTCAGCCGCGATTCGGTCGCGACATCCGCAATGTCGGCGCTGCCAGAGGCGAACGTGCGCCTCGTTGCCGCCGGTTGCGTCCCCACACACATGGTCGACTGGCCGATTGTCGATACCCCCGCCACCGCCACGATCATCCGCACATTGGTCGAAAACGACCAGTGCGATGTCGGCACCCAGCTTCATCCGTGGGTCAATCCGCCGTTCGACGAAGATTTGTCGGGTCGCAACAGCTATCTCGGCAATCTGCCCATCGACCTTCAGCGTGCAAAGCTGTTCGCGCTGACAGAGCGCATCGAACGGGCGTTCGGTGTCCGTCCTACCATTTACCGCGCCGGGCGCTACGGCATCGGCCGACACACCGCCGACTTGCTGGTCGAGGCCGGGTACAGGCTTGACGTGTCGATCCGCTCGCTGTTCGATTACCGGCGACAGGGCGGCCCCGACTTCTCAGGGCATCCAGTCTGGCCGTGGCGCGTTTCCGATACGTTGAACGAGCTTCCTCTGACAGCGGCGTTTACAGGCAGGCTCCGCCGCTATCCCAGCATCTACAACGGCAAGATCGGTGGCCTGCTGGCACGCACCGGCATGATCGGTCGCGTACCCCTCACCCCAGAGGGCGTGCCGCTGACCGACGCCTGCGAAGCGATCCGCTGCTTGCTGGACGACGGGCACCAGTTGTTCAGCTTGTCGTTCCACACGCCCAGCGTCGTCCCCGGTCACACGCCCTACGTTCGCGACGCCGCCGATCTCCGCACATTCTGGAGTTGGTGGGACGGAGTTTTCGACCTGTTCGCCAAAAACGGCGTGTTACCGATCCGATCGACCGAAATAATGCACGCGCTGGAAACGGCATGAGCTACGTCGCTCCCCCGCGCCCGGAAACGGCAGCGGTGGCAGTGGAAACGGTGCCACTGGCCGAAATACCCGATTCATGGGCGCAAGCATGGGATGATCTGGCAGAACAAGCGTCCGAACCTGCACCCTTTGCCGAACGCTGGTTTCTCGAACCGTCGATTCGCAATCTCCCTGCCCCAATCGCAGCACGAATGCTCGCGGTTCGTCAGGGTCCGCTCCTGATCGGCATGATCGCTGTCTGCACAGGCAACAAATACGGGCGCACACCGATCCGCCATGTCCAGAACTGGCAACATTATCACGCCTTTCTCGGCACGCCGCTGGTTCGTGCCGGTTTCGAGCGTCAATTCTGGGCTGCGATCCTTGGCGAACTCGATACGGCAAAATGGGCACCCTCATTTTTCCACGTCTGCGGGTTGGTCGGACAGGGGGCGTTGCTTTCCGCTTTGAAAGCGGAACGCCGTGCGGACATCGTCCACCGTTCCGAACGAGCCTTTCTGAAAAGTAATTTGTCCTCGCAAGCCTATTACGAACTCAACATCAGAAAGAAAAAACGAAAAGAAATCAAACGACTACAGTTGAGACTTGCCGAACTTGGTGAGGTCGCCTTCGATCGCCTGTCCGCGCATGGCCCTGTCGAAAACTGGATCGTCGAAACCTGGATCGCCGAATTTCTCGAACTCGAAGCATCGGGCTGGAAAGGACGCGCGGGTTCGGCTCTGCGTAACGACCCTGCAACCAAAACTTTCTTCGAACAATCGATCGCGGGCGCCTTCGCGATGGGCAAACTCGAAATCCTGCGGCTTACGCTGGATGGCAGGCCGCTCGCGTTGCTCGTGAACTTTATCACGCCACCGGGCAGTTACAGCTTCAAGATCGCTTTCGATGAGAATTATGCGCGCTACTCCCCCGGCGTCCTGATCCAGCTCGAGAATTTGAAAATTCTGGACGGCACCGACGTGGAATGGATGGATAGCTGTGCGATCGAGGATCATTCGATGATCAACAGCATCTGGGCAGAGCGGCGAGAGATCGTGCGCATTACGGTGCCTCTGAAGGGCGTGGGGCGCACTTTGGCATTCTATGCCTGTCGCGCACTTGAAACGATCTCAGCGGGGGTCCGCAGGCTGTTATGACCACCTTTTCCGACCTGTCCGGGTTAACAGCTCTCTATCCCGAGCTATCCGGCACGCTGCATCACCGGTTAACGGGCCACCCGATGTTCGAACTGGATGCGCTAATCGCTCTGGCGGCGCGTATGCGTCCGGTCGATGTCGAATATAATCGCGGCAATCTGCCGGTGGGGGTCGATTCGAAAGCCAATATCCAGAACGGCCTGAACATTGCGGACACGATACGCGGTATCGAGGAAAACGGTTCGTGGATGGTGCTGAAATTTATCGAAAAGGATGCCGAATATCGCGCGTTGCTGAACGCCACCCTTAATGAACTGATGCCGGTCGTCGGCGACGTCACGGGGGAAATGCTGAAGCGCGAGGGGTTTATCTTCATATCCAGCCCCAATGCCGTCACGCCCTTCCACTTCGATCCCGAACACAACATCCTCATGCAGTTGCGCGGCACCAAGTCGATCACCGTCTTTCCCGCTGACGACGAACGGATCGTTGCCGGAATCGAACACGAACGCTTCCATATGGGGGGACACCGCAACCTGCCGTGGCGCGAAGAAATCGCCACCAGAGGGCGCGTGTTCGACCTCGTCGCAGGAGACGCGATCTACGTACCGGTCAAGGCACCGCATTGGGTCCAGAACGGCCCCGGCGTCTCCATCAGTTTCTCTGCCACATGGCGCAGCGAATGGAGTTATATGGAGGCCGACGCGCGCGGTATGAACTCCATGTTACGACGCTTGGGCCTGCCCGCCGCCGCCCCGAAACGCTTTCCCAATCGCAATCTGGCAAAATCGGTCGGCTATCGGGCGATTCGTAAAATCCGGGGAATCTTCGCAAAAGCCTAGGAAGGCTCGATCCCGCTGGCGTGGAAATAATCGTAAATCCCCTGCGCCATCATCCCTGACACGCCGGGCGCTTTTTGCAGGTCCACCAGACTCGCGTTCTTCACCGCCCGCGCCGTACCGAAATGCATCAACAACGCCTTCTTCCGCGCAGGTCCGATGCCCGGCACATCGTCCAGCGTCGATGTCACCAGCGCCTTCGCCCGCTTCGTGCGGTGCGCACCGATCGCGAACCTGTGGGCCTCATCGCGCAACCGCTGGAGGTAAAACAGCACGGGATGGTTCATCGGCAGGTTGATCTCGCGTCCATCGACCAGATGAAACGTCTCGCGCCCGGCATTGCGGTCCGGCCCCTTGGCGACACCGACCAGCGGCACGTCCTCGACACCCAGCGCATCGAGCACGCCCTTCACTGCCGACAATTGCCCCTTGCCGCCGTCGATCAGCAGCAGGTCGGGCCAAGTCCCATTCTCACGATCAGGATCTTCATCCATTGCGCGCGTGAACCTGCGTTCCAGAACTTCGCGCATCATCCCGAAATCGTCGCCCGGCACAGTGTCGGGGTTCTTGATGTTGAACTTGCGATACTGCCCCTTGATGAAGCCCTCGGCCCCGGCAACGATCATCGCACCAACCGAATTGGTCCCCTGGATATGACTGTTATCGTAAACCTCGATCCGCTTGGGTGGTCCCTCAAGTTCGAACAGTTCCGCGATATCGCGCAACAGCTTGCCCTGCGTCGTCGATTCAGCGGCACGGCGGTCCAGCGCTTCCTCGGCATTGCGTGTCGCCTGTTTGACCAACCGGACGCGATCTCCACGCTGCGGCATTGTGATTGAAACCTTATGCCCCGCTCGCTCGCACAGCGCCTCCTCCAGCAACGCGCTTTCGGTCAGGGTGCGATCGAGCAGAATCAGACGCGGCGGCGGCACGTCCTCATAAAACTGCATCAACAGGCTGGCGAGAACTTCATCCTCCGGAACATCGTTCGTATGCGCTGGAAAAAAGGCGCGATGCCCCCAATTCTGCCCACCCCGGATGAAAAATGCCTGTACGCAAATCACGCCCGACCGACAGGCCAGCGCGAAAATATCGGCGTCGCCGACGCCGTCCGCATTGATCGCCTGCGACCCCTGAATAAACGTCAGCGCACGCAATCGATCACGCAGCATCGCCGCCCGTTCAAAGTCCATTGCCTCAGCCGCGCCCTGCATCTGGTCACCCAGCTTGGACTGTACTGACGTCGCCTTGCCCGACAGGAACGACTTCGCATCACTCACCAGTTCGGCATAATCATCTTCGGATATCCGCCCCACGCATGGAGCAGAGCACCGCTTGATCTGGTACAACAGGCACGGCCGGTCGCGATTGTTGAAAAAGCTGTCGGTGCAACTCCGCAGCAGGAACAGCTTTTGCAACGCGTTTAGCGTCGTGTTGACCGACCCAGCGCTGGCAAACGGGCCATAATAATTACCCTTTGCCCGCCGCGCGCCGCGATGTTTTGAGATGCGCGGAAATTTGTGGTCGGCACGCAGCAGGATGAACGGAAAGCTCTTATCGTCGCGCAGCAGCACGTTATACGCGGGCCGATACCTTTTGATGAGTTGCGCTTCCAGCAGCAGCGCCTCCGCCTCGTTGTTCGTCGTGACGATCGTCATACCGCGCGTCTGAGAGATCATCCGCTGCAATCGTTTCGGCAGCCGCGCCACTTGCGTGTAATTCGTCACGCGGTTCCGCAGCGACCGCGCCTTGCCGACGTACAGCACATCGCCGCGCAGATCGGTCATCCGATAGACGCCCGGATTTTGCGGCAGGGTTTTCAGGACGTTGCGGATCGCCGCCACGCCCGCATCGAGATCGGGCGCATCACCACCCTTGACCGTAAAAGTGGCGGCATCTTCGTTGAAACGGTCGGGGGATTGCGGTGATGACATTGACTGCCCAATTAGGGGGCCGCGCGTGACGGGACAACGGGCGCAATTCAATTGAACGCGAGAATCGAATGACCGAAGGCGTGGATGTCCCCGAAACGAGCGACCGCACGCTGAACCGGATGGTTGGTGCGACCGTCGTTGCGCTGAGTGTTTTGCTCACGATCGGCAACATAAAGGACGGCAATATCGTCCAGAATATGCAAGCCGATCAAGCAAGCAAGATCGACCTTTGGGATCAGTATCAGGCGACCAAGGTCAAGGCGCATTTATCCGAGGACACGGCTATGATGCTGACGGCTCTGGATAAAATTCCGGAAAGCGCTGCCGCGACCAAAACCGCCGCGCGTTATCGTTCGGAATCAAGGGGTTTGCAGGATCAGGCCAGGTCCGCAGAAACCGACTATGACGTCCAGGGCCGCCGCGACGATCAGTTCGACCTCGCAGAAGGATTCATGTCCATCGCCCTCGCCGTCAGCGGCATTTCCGCACTGACTGAAAGCCGTAAGTTGTTGATAATCGGTTGGATCGCAGCCGGTTTCGGACTGCTATTCCTGATTGCCGGGTTTCTCGACCTACCGATCCACCCCGACGTCCTGGTCGCATTTTTGACCTAAACTACCCCATCGGGCGAGCACTCGATTACACTTCCGACATTCTGACGAACATTTCCGGGTTTGAATAATTCCGCTGAGCCTCAACCCGACCGCTTAATTCAGGCGGGAAATCGCAGTGTCGACCAATCCGCGATCAGCAGCAGCATCGTGCGTTTGCGCGATCACCGAAGCGGCAACGCTGGCCGCAACGCTGGCGGCTTTCGAACGGACATCTGCAAGCGCAGTGCGTTCCGCACCAGCAATCTTGTCCTCTGCCATCTTGGCACGGCGCATCGTCAGATCGACGGCATGAGCCTCAGCCTCGATCAGCAAATTCTTTGCTTCGACCTCAGCGTGAGCAATAATCGCCGAAGCGTCCCCGGCACTCGCGGCGGTCTGCGCCTTGGCTGTCGCCAGCAAAGCTTCCGCTTCGGTACGAATTGCCCGGGCTTCGTCGAGCGTCCGTTTCGTCTCGGCAATGCGCTGGTCGAGAATTTCGGCAATAACCTTTGGAGCCTTCGCTACAAAGATCGCCAGCAGGATGAAGATCGTCAGTCCGGCATAAACCCAAAATTCAGGGCTCTGTGGATTGAAGAACGACATCTCATGGCCGCCATGCGCTTCGGTTGTTGCGGTGGTTTCTTCAGCCATATTGTTCAGCCCGCAAATGCAGTTTTGGCGGCACCTGCCACCAGTGCAGCGTCAGGACGACGCCCCGTCAACCGCTCGACAATGTCAGCAGCGGCATCAGTGGCGACGCTCTCGATCTCAATCATCGCCCGTGAACGCGCAGCCGACAGTGAAGCGTCAGCAACGGCTGCCTTTTCGGCCAAAACCGAATTGGCAGCAGCGACAGTTTTTTCGACGCTGGCCGTTGCTCGGGCTTTCGCCTCGGCAATGGCCGTCCGCGCCGTCTTGTGAGCTTCATCAATGCCCGCCGCATAGGTCGCCGACAGCGCGTCGGCTTCCCCTTTGGCACGTTCAGCCGTCGACAGATCGCCCGAAATTCGATCTTCGCGCGCATCCAGTGTCCTGCCCAGTTTGGGCAAGGTGAGACGCACGATTCCGAAATACAGAATGGCGAAAAATATCGCCAGCCAGACAAGCTGGGGAACGAAATTGTCGAGGTGGAACTGAGGCATTTAGCTGACTCGACTTACGAAGAGAACGCCAGAGCAAGCGCAACGACGGCTGCAATCAGGCCGAGCGCTTCAGTCACGGCGAAACCGAAGATCAGGCGTCCGCCCATCTTGGCATCAGCTTCTGGATTGCGAAGCGCACCGTTGAGGTACTGACCGAAGATCGAACCAACGCCGATAGCTGCAAGACCTGCACCGATGGCGGCCAAACCTGCGCCGATAACCTTTGCCGAACCGAGATCCATGATAAATTCCCTTAGTTGAAGTTGTAAAAACTAGTGAAGATTGACCGCGTCATTCAGGTAGATCGACGCGAGGAGAGCGAAAACATAAGCCTGCACAACAGCGATCAGCACTTCGAGCGCAGAGAGCGCAACATTGACCGCCAGCGGCAGGATTCCAAAAACATAAGGCAGCGCGCCGAACGATCCGAGCGCCACAACGAACGTACCAAAAACCTTCAGCAAAACGTGACCCGCAGTCATATTGGCGAACAAACGAATTGCGAGAGTGAACGGACGGCTGAGAAAACTCAGAAACTCGATCGCGGCCACGAATACGGCCAGCGGAAAGAAAGTATCCTTCGGCCAGAAAAGACTGAAGAAATGCAAGCCGTGCTTGGCGAAACCGACGATGCAAACCATCACGAACACGAGCACGGCAAGACCAAGCGTGACCGCTACATGGCTGGTCGGCGTAAACGCACCTACCCATGGGATAAGCCCGAGCAGGTTGCAGGCCAGAACAAAGATAAAGATCGAGAAGATCATCGGAACGAAGCGCCGTCCCTCAGGTCCAACATTCTCGTCCAACATCTTTCGGACAAAGTCGTACAGATATTCGACAGCTGCCTGCGCCCGGTTTGGAACCAGTTGCGGCTTGGCGGTGCCGATGAACAGAAACGCTGCGATGGCGATCATCGCAACCAGCATCCACAGCGAAGAATTGGTAAACGAGACATCATAGCCCATCGCGCTGATCGGATGGATCTTTACGATCTCGAACTGTTCCATTGGGTTTGCCATCGGCGTTCTTTAATCTTTCGGATCGGCGTCGAATTGCTTCGACGTCTGCATGGCGCGACGGGTGCCGGCGGCGAAGCCGAGCAACAGGAAAATAATCATCACCCACGGACGAGTCTGGAAATAGCCATCGATCAGATAACCGATGAACGTCGTGACCAGTATCGTGACAACGAACTCAGCACCGATTGCCCAGCCACGACCTTCGGCCTTGCTGTCGGCCGTCGACGGACGAACGGACTCGGCCTTCACTGCAGCAATGCGAGCGGCGAGCGAGTCGTTTTCTGTATTGCGGTCGTCAGCCAAGAAATGCCCCGTGTATGCGAAAAAACCGTCTGCAACTGATGCTGCGGCGGCTTGGAGGCGCGTTTAGGAAAGCGACCGCTTCAAGTCAACCGCAGTGCAGCAACGGCCTGCGATAAGGCTGAGGTTTAAAGGACGATTACCGATACCCTATCCGACACAGGGCCAGACTTTCATCCCCGTGACCAATTCAGTTCGCGCAATATGCCGGCAACTCTGCACCACGCTTTTTCAACGTGGTGCAACCGACTGCCGCAGCCACATCCTTGACGGTAACACCACGCTGCGCTGCCAGACTGGTGTACGCTGCGCGCCTTTTAATATTGATCGCTTCGACCTCGGCCTTCACATTGCCTGAAACCGAACCGAGCACACCCAGATACCCGTCAGCCTGCTCACCGACAGTCCCCGCATTAAGCGCGGCGGTCACTTCGGCATTCTGGGCATAAGCGACGCCAGTCAGACCCGATGAAAGAGTCAGGACAACAGCGATAAGGGCAAATTTGCGTATCATTGCGGGAACAACTCCGGGTTGCTGGTGATCAGGTCTTGCGCGTCTTTCTGCAATTTAACGACGACTTCCTGCTTGATATTTACGTTCAGATTAATCTCGATCGGCTTGTCGGGTGCCTTGATATTGATGCATCCCGACAGGCAAATCGACAACGCCAAACCAATTGCAAAGATCACGGGTTTCTTCATCGCCCTGCCCTCGCATCGCCAAGACTTGTCGTCAATTCTGCTGCGATCATGGGCGTTTCTCGCTTTCTGAGGGCTGAATGGGTTTCACCGGCGTAACGATCGAATCGGGCACGGTTGCACCGGGAATCGGCAATCCGCGCAGTAGCGAGCTCGGGTCCTGAAACGTCCGCGCCGTCGCCAATAATCCACGGAATGGCGCGCGAATCGCGATGTTAAATATAAAGGGAAGATTGCTGAACTGCCGCGCGAAATACCCGCGCTTCTCGTTGCGGGGCGCTTCGTTCACGCCGCGGAAACTCACCTTGCTGACAATCTCTCCATCCAGCGCTCCGTCCATCTCGATGACAAGATTGTTATAACGGATCGCCTTCAACGCATCGAACGCGAGCTTGGCAAAGACGTTCATCTTGGCGTTCGACACGTCACCAACATAGGATAGTGTCCCGCCGCCCGACCGCGCCGCAATCTTGCCCCCGACAATGCGCCCGCCCTGATCGTCGAAAATCATTGGCATCGCGCCATCGAATATGCCGGTCGCACTCAGATTTTCGAATTCGAGCTGCTGGATGAACTTTGCCGCATCGAGTCCGTCGACTCTGAACGTCAGTCGTCGCTCTCTTGAAACGCCCATGTCGAGCGTCGTCGGATCAAGAATCAGCGAGCCCCCCGCGAACGGCCAGCGCCCACCCTCGACAATGATCCGTTGCCCCGCTGCCAGGTGATAGGTCACGCGCCCATCGGGAACAGGAATGCCGGGATTGATCGTGGCAATCGACACCGTCTGGCCAGGAGCAGTCACCAGACCAAGTAGATCGGTGAACACGATCTCTCCCGAAAGTCCCGCCACCGGACCGAAAGCCGCGGCAAAATCCAGGCCCTTGGTTTCAAATCGTCCTGTGCTTGTGACGCCCGCAGATGACCAGTCGATCTGGCCTTTTCCGCTGACACTACCCGCTACATTCGCAACTACGCCCAACGTCAGCGGAGTTAGTTTCTCGGGCTGAAGTGTCTTGCCGAAATTGAGGCCCGCAACATCGAGCGTAGCATGCCCCCTGCCGTTGCCCAGATCATGGGTGATCGCGACTGCTGAAACGTCGGCGTTCGTGGAGACCTCACGCAGCATTCCCGTCATCGCAATTTTGCCGCTGGCGAGGCGCAGTTTGACGTCTTCGGCAACCAGCGTGTTGAACCGCACCGACTTTGCCTCGTCCGAAACACCGGCCCTGCCGCCAAGCGTCAGCACACCATTATTGAGTGTCCAGTTTCCGACGCCCGAATCAATCAGCAGAGGAACGTTTGCAATCTTGCCGGACAAGTTTTCAAACTTGCCCGTGCCCCCTTCGCTCACGAACGCCCCGTTCAACGCTCCGATTTCGAGCGTGGTCAAATGATCTGCAGCGCCAAGTTTTACGCCCAGATTGCCCATGGTAAACCGGTTATCGGAAAGCGCTACATTTGCCTGTCCAGCGCCGAGGACGATCGGTGAGTTGCCCAAACGGCCGGTCAGGCGCGGTGAGATGATCGTCGCTCCGCCATTTATCCTGCCATTTTTTAGACTGAACAGGCCGCCATTGTTGGCGCACAGCTTCAGCGAATTTGGATCAAGGTGCAGCCCCGACATGCTAAGCGACCGGAACGCAGCGGGCGTGCACCCCGGATTGAGCGCAATGTTGCCGCCGCTAAGAGCAAGCACCAGCGGTATTTGTAGCCCGATGACGCGCCCGTTCCCCAGCGGCCCGTCGAGCGTTGCAGTAGTCAACACCCGCGCTCTACCATCGCCGCCGACGGTAAATTGCACCGGCGTGACGGTAAGCCGCGCGTCGTTCGCTGCATATGGTTCAATTCGAGCAACGCCGCTCGTGACTCCATTAGCGCCTCTTCGAAAACTTGCTGCGATAGTGGGAAAACCGCCGCCGCTCAGTTTCGCCTGCGTATCGGCAAACAGGCCTTGCGCGCCGAAGCGAACTCCCTGCCCGCCACCGACTACCAGTTTCATCCCCCTTAGTGTTGTGATGTTGGCCGCCGTCACTATTCCGGACATCTGCGACCCGCGAACCTGCCCCCCGACGTCGACGCTCACGGCCAAATTTTGTATAGCGCTCGAGGCAGCGTCGGACAGTTTCTTCAGTAAAGGCCCGACCGGCGTCCCGTTCGCCCTCACCGACTTGAGTTGTGCTACATAACGTCGATCAAGAACGACCTGCATCGCCTTGACCGTGCCGCGTCCATCGAGATCACTTCCGCGAACACCGAACTTTGCATCGACCGACATTCCGGCAAGCGTTGCAAACGGGGTGGTACTGGAGGCAATCATAACCTGCGCAGAGCCGTTCGTTGCTCGCGGACTGCCTTCGAAAGCGCCCCAGCCGGTAAAGTCGCGGAAAATCTGCGATCCCAATGAAAGCGTCTTTAGACCGACCGTGCTCGTTCCCCGCCAATGGTCGAGGGCTTCGGACAAAGCCACGTTCAGCGCCAACGCGGGCTTACGGAAATGAGCCGCCCCGCAATCGATCGCGTTCGCCCGCAGCGGGCCCGTCACTGTTGGTTTCCGCGCCGAAATCGAAATATCGACATAGAGCGTGGCGCGGTTGGCCCGGCATCCCGACAGAACAAGAGTCGGAGCAATCGCGGCAAGCTTTCCCTTGAATCCGTTCGACAAATTTCCCTGACCATCCAGCCGCGCCCCGACATTTCCGTAATCCGTCGCTAACGCAATCCGCGCGTCGGCCAGATCGACCGTGATATCTGGCAGGGTAAAGGGAATCCCCGAAGATGCGGGGATCAGTTTGTCGATGTCCCCGAATTTGACCTTACCACCCACCAGTCGTCCGCGCAGATTAACACCGCCCGCTCGAATTTCTGTTGCCGACAGCCCGCCGAGCGTTGCGGCAACCCGGACTTCTGCCCAGTCAGCAGTCAGGTCGGGATGGCGCGGATCGCCGATGACGATGTTCTCAAGCCGCTCCCAGCGAAATCCGATGTCGGCCACACGGTAAGTCGCCCTCACTCCACGCCTTGCCAGTTCGCTCGCGATCGCACCGTCTGCCAGCGTCCGCCGCTCGTTCCACACCCCGATCCCGGCCAGAACGACAGTGACAGTTCCAACGACGGCAACCCGCCGCCGCGTTACACCGCGCATGATTCGGCCGGGGAAATGCTCATCACTCTCACAACGCGTAACAAGCCGCTTTGGTGGCCTGCATCAAGGGCAATTGCGCGCACGGCCCGGCCACCGTAGGCGATCGTCATGGCCGATGCCCTCTCAGATGCTAACGGTCAGGATGCCGCAGGGCACCGATCTCGACTGCGCAATCGATTGCTTGAACAGGTGGTGATGCGCTTCACGATCATGAATTGATCGAATATCTGCTGGCACTGGCAATCCCGCGGCGCGACACCAAACCGCTTGCGAAAGCGCTGTTGCGGGAATTTGGCGGGATCGGTGGATTGTTCGCAGCCGACTCGGAGGCATTGCTCCGCGTACCGGGGGTCGGCGAAACCGCAGCCGCAGCGATCAAGATCGTGCAAGCCACCGCGCTGCGACTCCTCAGACTGGACGTGGCGAAAAAGCCCGTGCTGGCAAGCTGGCAAGCGCTGCTCGACTATCTTCGTGCGGATATGGCGTATCTGGGGATCGAACGGGTGCGTATTTTGCACCTCAATTCGAAGAATATGCTGATTCGCGATGAAGTCATGTCCGAAGGATCAGTCGATCAGGCAGCGGTGCATGTGCGTGAAGTGATTCGCCGGGCCATAGACCTGGGCTCCACCGGCATAATCCTCGTCCACAATCACCCTAGCGGCGATCCGCAGCCGAGCCGCGCTGACATTCAACCAACCCGTGATATCATCGAAGCCGGGCGACGTTTGAACATATCGGTCTACGATCACATCATTATCGGAACGCAAGGGCACAGCAGCTTGCGAGCTTTGGGCCTTATGTAGCGCCCATAAAAAGTGGGCCCCGCTTTCGCGAGACCCGCTTCCCCTGCGACCCGAAGTCCTAGGCTCCGGCAGTCAGATAGGCCGTCAGTTCAGCTTGACTAATAGACTTGTTCTTATCCTTATCGGCCGTGGTGAAAGCACCGTCCAACCAAGCCTTTTTCTCAGCTGGTTTCATTGCTGGCGCACCCGACTTTTCCTTCAATGCGACCATCCATGTATCGAACTCAGCTGCGCTCAACACGCCGTTTCCATCCTTGTCGTAGGTAGGAAACTCGGTGGCGATAATTGCTGCGGGACCCGTGGCTGCAGCAGGCGATGGCGCACCCACCGCTGGTGCTCGCGCAGTCGTCGCATCTGGCGACACCGTTGTAGGAGCCGACGTGGCTGGAGGGGCGGCGGGTGCCATCTGTGCAAGCGCGGGCGTTGCAAGCGCAACTGCACCAATCGCCATGATAAATTTCTTCATGTTATTCTCCGTGTTTCTAAGCAAACTCGATATGGCCCGTTAGCCATCCAATAAACCAACTCATGAAAAACACGGACGTTGCTCACCCCAACGCGTTGTCGGGTCGGTTCGTCCCTGCTAGGCGGCGTGACCATGATAGAACGCTACTCACGCCCCGAAATGGTCGCCCTCTGGTCGGCCGAATCCCGTTTTCGCATCTGGTTCGAGATCGAGGCTCATGCCCTTGATGCGATGGCCGAACTTGGCGTCGTGCCGCATTCATCGGCAAAAGCGGTATGGGAACGCGGCGCTTTCGAAGTCGATCGTATCGACGAAATCGAACGCGAAACGAAGCACGACGTCATTGCCTTCCTGACAAACGTTGCCGAACATGTCGGCGAAGAAGCCCGCTTCCTGCATCAGGGCATGACAAGTTCGGATGTTCTGGACACTTGCCTGTCGGTCCAACTGGCCCGCGCGTCGGACATCATGATCGCCGACATCGATGCGCTGTTGGTCGTCCTGAAGCGCCGCGCCATCGAACATAAAATGACACCGACGATCGGCCGCAGTCACGGCATTCACGCCGAACCCGTCACGTTCGGCCTGAAACTCGCTCAGGCTTATGCAGAGTTTTCCCGCAATCGCGCCCGACTGATCGCCGCACGCGAAGATATCGCCACCTGCGCAATTTCGGGGGCGGTCGGCACATTCGCCAACATCGATCCGCGCGTCGAAGAGCATGTTGCGGAAAAAATGGGCCTGACTATCGAGCCGGTTTCGACTCAGGTCATTCCACGCGATCGCCATGCCATGTTTTTTGCAACGCTCGGCGTGATTGCGTCGTCGATCGAGCGCCTGTCGATTGAAATTCGCCATTTGCAGCGCACCGAAGTTCTGGAAGCCGAAGAATATTTCGCGCCCGGCCAAAAAGGCTCATCGGCGATGCCGCACAAGCGCAACCCGATCCTCGCAGAGAATCTGACGGGCCTCGCTCGCATGGTGCGAAGCGCGGTTGTTCCCGCGATGGAAAACGTCGCCCTCTGGCACGAACGCGACATCTCGCACTCGAGTGTCGAGCGTATGATCGGGCCGGACTCGACGATCACGCTCGACTTCGCGCTGGTTCGCCTCACCGGTGTAATCGACAAATTGCTGATTTATCCCGCGCGTATGCAAAAGAATCTCGATCGCATGGGCGGACTTGTTCACTCACAACGCGTCCTGCTTGCGCTGACGCAAGCCGGAATGAGCCGTGAAGACGCTTATAAAGCCGTGCAACGCAACGCCATGAAGGTTTGGGAATCGGACGGCGAAATGTCGCTGATGCAGTTGCTGACCGACGATCCCGAAGTGACTGGCTTTCTATCAGCGCCAGAGATCGCCGATAAGTTCGATCTCGGTTATCACTTCCGCCACGTCGACACGATCTTCAAACGGGTTTTTGACGCGTAGTTGCAGAAACTGCACTCGTCCCTGCAATTGTTGCGGTTGTGAAAATACACTGAAGGCCTAGTTATTGTGCAGCGCAGCAAAGTTTGTTCGGCTACCGAACAAACTTTGCTGCGCTGAGGTCGGACTCTTTTCCGATTTAACAGGAAGCCTTCATCATGCGCATCATCGAACTGGCAGCCTTTGGCGCTGCTGTGGTCGTGGCCTCGATGCTGGTAATTGCTACAATAACCGTAGCTTAATCGTCAGCATCCGGGCCTATCCGCTCGCTCTGATAATTCAGAGCGAGCGGTGCCGTTTCTGCTTTCAGATTATATCGTCGAAAACCGACCGCAATTTATCGAAGAATTTCGTTGATTTCGGGCATTCATCGCCCGTCTCGGTTTCGCGGAATGCCTCAAGCAATTCTTTTTGCTTGGCGCTCAGCTTAGTTGGCGTTTCGACCTCGACCTGAATAACCAGATCACCGCTACCCCGGCCATTCAGCACAGGCATTCCTGCGCCGCGTTGCCGCAATTGCTTACTCGACTGAATGCCAGCCGGAATGCGAATGTCGTGGCAAACGCCATCCAACCCTGGAATTGCAATGCTCCCACCCAATGCCGCAGTTGTGAAACTGATCGGTGCGCGTGCGAACAGGGTGGTGCCCTCCCGCTCGAAGATCGCATGACGAGTGACGTGCAGGAAAATATACAGATCGCCCGACGGAGCGCTCCGCGCACCGGCTTCGCCTTCACCGGTCAGGCGAATGCGTGTGCCTTCATCGACACCCGCCGGGATATTGACCGACAGGGTCTTTTGCTTGTCGACTCGTCCCTCGCCCCGACATGATTTGCAGGGGTCGGCAATAACTTTCCCTGCGCCGTGGCAAGTTGGGCAAGCGCGTTCGACAACAAAGAATCCCTGTTGAGCGCGAACTTTTCCGTGTCCGTTGCAGGTGGTGCAGCTCTTTGCCGACGTGCCCGGTTTTGCGCCCGAACCGCTGCACGGCTCGCACAAGGCGGAAACCTCGACAGTAATTTCTGTTGCTTTACCGTGGAATGCGTCTTCGAGCGTAATCTCCATATCGTAACGGAGATCGGCCCCACGTTGTGGTCCCGCCTGACGGCCACGTCCGCCACCAAAGATATTGTCGAAGATATCTGCGAAGCCACCGAAGTCCTGCGCTCCACCACCGCCGCCATTCTGGAAGCCGGCCTTGCCATATCGGTCATAAGTCGCGCGCTTCTGCGGGTCCTTCAGACATTCATAAGCTTCGGAAATCGCCTTGAATTTGGATTCGGATTTATCGCAGCCCGGATTCTTGTCGGGATGAAACCGCATGGCAAGGCGGCGATAGGACGACTTGATCGTTCCATCGTCCGCCGTGCGCTCGACTTCGAGCAAATCATAAAAATCGTCAGACATAGTGTCCCCATCTCAGGTCCCCCTCCCTCAAAAAGAGAGGGGGAGAAGAGAAATCAGCCCTTGTTCTCATCGACTTCAGAGAACTCGGCATCAACGACACCGTCGTCGGCGGCAGCAGCGGTTTCACCCTGCGGGGAAGCTTGTGAGGCCTGCTCCTTTTCATAGATCGCCTGTCCCATCTTCATGGCAACAGTCGCGAGATTCTGGGCCTTGTCAGTCATCGCCTGAACGTCGCCGCTTTCGACCGCAGTCTTGGTTTCGGCAATCGCAGCTTCGATCTCAGTCTTCAGCGCTTCGTCGATCTTGTCGCCATTATCGACCAGCTGACGCTCGGTCGTGTGGATCAGGCTTTCGGCATTGTTCTTTGCCTCGGCCGCCGCACGACGCGTCTTGTCTTCCTCGGCGAACTGTTCGGCATCACGAACCATCTGATCGATGTCGCTGTCCGAAAGACCGCCCGAAGCCTGGATCTTGATCTGCTGCTCCTTACCGGTGCCCTTGTCCTTGGCACTGACATTCACGATGCCGTTCGCGTCGATGTCGAACGTAACTTCGATCTGCGGAACGCCGCGTGGTGCTGGCGGAATGCCAACCAGATCGAACTGGCCCAGCGACTTGTTGTCCGCCGCCATTTCGCGCTCACCCTGGAACACGCGGATCGTCACCGCGCCCTGATTGTCGTCAGCCGTCGAATAAGTCTGTGACTTCTTGGTCGGGATCGTCGTGTTACGGTCGATCATGCGGGTGAACACACCACCGAGCGTCTCGATACCGAGCGACAATGGCGTCACATCCAGCAGCAGCACGTCCTTAACGTCGCCCTGCAACACGCCCGCCTGAATGGCAGCACCCATTGCAACAACTTCATCGGGGTTCACACCGGTGTGCGGCTCTTTGCCGAAGAAGTTTTTCACGACTTCGCGAACGCGGGGCATACGGGTCATACCACCGACGAGGACAACCTCGTCGATCGCATCGGCCTTCAGACCAGCATCGGCCAGCGCCTTTTTGCAAGGCTCCAGCGTGCGCGTGATGAGTGCTTCAACCAGCTTTTCCAGATCCGAACGCGTGATCGCCTTCACCAGATGCTTCGGCCCCGTGGCGTCGGCGGTGATGAACGGCAGGTTCACTTCCGTGCTCTGTGCCGACGACAGTTCGATCTTCGCCTTTTCGGCGGCTTCCTTCAGACGCTGAAGAGCCAGCTTGTCCTTGGTAAGATCGATGCCCTCTGCCTTCTGGAAGTCAGCAGCGAGGAACTCGACAACCTTCGAATCGAAATCTTCACCACCCAGGAACGTATCGCCGTTGGTCGATTTCACTTCGAACACACCGTCACCGATTTCGAGGATGGAAACGTCAAACGTACCACCACCAAGATCGTAAACCACGATCGTCTTACCGTCCTGCTTGTCCATGCCGTAAGCAAGGGCAGCAGCAGTCGGCTCGTTGATGATGCGCAGGACTTCCAGGCCGGCAATCTTGCCCGCATCCTTGGTTGCCTGACGCTGGGCATCGTTGAAATACGCAGGAACTGTGATGACAGCCTGAGTGACCGTCTCACCGAGATAGCTTTCTGCCGTCTCTTTCATCTTCTGCAAAATATACGCACTAATCTGCGACGGCGAATAATCTTCACCCGCTGCCTTCACCCAAGCGTCGCCATTCGGTCCTTTTGAGATCGAATAAGGGACAAGTTCGGTATCCTTCTTGGTGATTGGATCGTCGAACCGGCGACCGATCAAACGCTTCACCGCAAAAATAGTGCTGTCAGGATTCGTAACTGCCTGGCGCTTCGCAGGCTGTCCGATCAATCGCTCGCCATCCTTGGCGAATGCAACGATCGACGGCGTCGTACGCGCGCCTTCTGCATTTTCGATGACCTTGGGCTTGCCGCCTTCCATGACGGCAACACACGAATTGGTCGTACCCAGATCGATCCCGATAACTTTAGCCATATCATCCCCATGATGCTGTGGGCGTGCTCAAAAAACTGACGCCCGAGTGATTGTTTCAGTTGCGGATATAGGGGGCGTTTGCCTTGTCGCAAGAAGGATGGGGCACTAGCTGTCACACATTGGAACCGAGGAGCGTTGAAGATGAGGATATTCGGCATGATCGCGCTGGCAGCGCTGGCGCTCAGCGGATGCAAGGAGAAGCCTGTCCTGAACGTCACGGATGCCTCAGTGCGGCTCCCTGCGGTCCCCCGAGGGCCCGCAGCGGCATATTTCACTGTTCACGGTGGCCCCGTTGCCGATCGACTTCTCGAGGTGACGTCCGAAAACGCCATTCGCGCGGAAATGCACGAATCAATGTCAGGGGGTGGCATGGCGTCCATGAAGCCGCTCGAGGGGGGGTGGAAATCCCGGCCAAGGGAATCGTCAAATTCGAAAGTGGCGGCAAACACGTTATGTTTTTCGACGTTAACCCGGCGCTCCAGCCACCACGCACGATGCCAATCAATTTCATCTTTGCCAGCGGCGAACGAATTCAGGTCGACGCAGTGTTGATACGACCGGGAGAAAAATGACGCTTATATGAGCGTCCGCTCCCTCACTCGCGCCGAAATTGCGCTGGCCACATCGGTTTTCGGAGATGCGATCGACTATGATCGCGTGAAAATTCACAATGCGAAGTGGATATTTTTCCAGCCACGCCAGACCGCGATGGCACCCGACGGCGGCATCTGGTTCCATCCCAAGGGCGATCTGTATTGCGCAGACTTTTGCGAAGGTCATGTGAGCGAACAGGGGCTGTTCATCCACGAAATGACGCACGTCTGGCAGCGACAGTCTGGCATTTTCCTGCCCCTGCGGCGGCATCCATTCTGTCGCTATGATTACAGCCTGAAACCCGGCTGGCCGCTCAAACGTTATGGCATCGAACAACAGGCAGAGATTGTGCGTCACGCATTTCTGCTGCGGCAGGGGCGAATCGTACGCGGCGCGCCCGCCCTCGACCAATACAACAGCGTGCTACCCTTTATCGGTCGTTAACCATGACAGGCGCACGATACCTGCATGAGCTTTCAACACGATTCGATCATCACAGACATGGCGTTCAATGCCAACGAATACTTTGCCATGACGGCCGCCCTTCGGAGCTTTCAGGTTGAGCTACGGAAAGCTCCCACGCAACATCCGTTGCGCGAAGAGATGCTCGGCCTACTGGCCGATGCGCGCCTTCGCATCGACCGCATAAACGCCAAATCCGCTTAACCCGCCTTAGCAACTCCGACCATCGCAGGGCGCAGCAAGCGGTCTTTAATCATATAACCGGCCTGCATTTCCTGAACGATCGTTCCTGGCTCCAGATCGCTCGGCATTTCTAGCATCGCCTGATGACGGTTGGGATCGAGCTTTTCACCCACCGACACGACCTTGGTAATGCCATTGCGCTGGAACACCGCGGCCAGCTCGCGACCCGTTGCATCAAGGCCAACAACCAGCCCCTTAAACTTCTCATCCTCGCGCAGATCGGTTGGAATCGCATCGAGTGCACGCGACAGATTATCGGCCACCGACAAGATATCCCGGGCAAATCCAGTCGACGCATAGGCACGCGCGTCCTGCGCATCCTTTTCCAGACGGCGACGCACGTTCTGCGTTTCCGCCTGAGCATAAAGCGTCGCGGCCTTTGCGTCGGCCAGTTCAGCCTCCAGGGCAACGGTGCGATCCTGCTCTTCGGGATTCGGCTCCGCAGGGCCGCCTTCAGCGATCATCGCGTCTTCTGCCGTCAATTCTTCGTCATTCATGCCATTAATCTCGTCAAAGTCTGTGCTGTGAAATCTACCATCGGTACGACGCGCGCGTAATTCAACCGCGTTGGGCCGATTACACCTACCACGCCGACCACCCGGCCGTCGCTCCCGCGATAAGGTGCAGCTATCACCGACGACCCCGACAATGCGAACAATTTGTTTTCGGAGCCGATGAACACTTTGGTCGCCGAACCGCTACGGGCGCTGTCGAGCAAGCGCGCAATTTCTTCCTTGCCCTCGATCTCGCCCAGCAATTGCCGCACCCGCTCGAGTGCCGCCGCATCACCGTCTTCGATCAAATTAGCCTGCCCACGCACGATCAGCACAGGCCGCGCAGCATGGTCCTGCGACCAGATCGCCAGTCCGCGCTCGATCAAAGTATGCGACGCTGCATCAAGGGCCGCCCGCTCCTGTCGCACTTCCCCCGCAACCTCGGCAGCAGCCTCGACCAGCGTCATCCCCGACAGCCGCGCCGTCATATAATTCCCAGCCTCCGTCAGCGCGGACGCATTCATGCCCGCAGGTAGCGCAATGACTCGATTTTCGACCGAGCCATCATCTCCAACCAGTACGATCAGCGCCTGCTCCGGGGACAGGGACACGAATGCAAACTGTTTGAGCCGTGGCTGGTGCGTCGGCACCAGCACCAGCCCCGCACACGAGGATAACCCCGACAGCGCCAAAGTCGCAGCAGCCAAAGCATCCTCGACCGGACCACCGCCCGACAGGCGACTTTCGATCACCGCCCGCTCCTCTCGCGTGGGTTCCGACGCCTGCATCATCCCGTCCACGAACAACCGCAGTCCGGTTTCGGTCGGCATCCGCCCCGCCGACGTATGCGGAGCGGCCAGCAGGCCGAGTTCTTCCAGATCCTGCATCACGTTGCGGATCGAGGCAGACGACAGGTTCAGACCCGACAGTTTCGATATAGTCCGCGACCCGACCGGCGCACCCGATTCGATATAGGAATCCACCACGATGCGAAACACATCACGCGCACGGTCGGTCAATTCGGTTACGGGTGCTGCCACCCTTGTTATGTCGGGCGCGAAGGCCGCCGCGTCAACGTCTTCCGACGCGGCGCGAAATCAGGATGATTGCCGCACCCGCGATTGCAATGGTGATACCGCGCGACTGCCACACACTCTGATCAAGCATTGAGCTGTCAGAGGGCCAGTGAACCACGCCCGATCCCTGTAGTGCGAACAAGGCTCCAGCCAACAGTGCAAGGATGCCGACGATCAACAGAATGGCGCGCATGGAACTTGTCCTCCCCAAATGGCTGGCAGTTCGCCAGTCTCGCCGCTAGATGCGCCCACGAAACCAAGAAGGACAATCTTTTATGCGCCCATCAGGCCGCACTGCCGATCAAATGCGTATCATCACCATCGAACCCGCGTTCACGAAACACGCAGAGGGATCATGCTTGATCTCGTTCGGAGATACCAAAGTCCTCGTCACCGCCAGCCTTGAAGAAAAAGTCCCGCCGTTTATGCGCGGCAAGGGCGAAGGCTGGGTCACGGCCGAATATGGAATGCTGCCTCGCGCCACCAATACCCGCAACAATCGCGAAGCTGCCAAGGGCAAACAGTCCGGTCGCACGCAGGAAATCCAGCGTCTTATCGGTCGTTCGCTCCGTTCGGTCATGGACATGAAGCTACTCGGCGAACGTCAGATCACACTCGATTGCGACGTGATTCAAGCCGACGGCGGCACCCGCACCGCCTCGATTTCCGGCGCGTGGGTCGCCATGCGCCTCGCTGTCGACAAATTGCTGGCAGAGGGCAAGCTGACCGTCGATCCGATCAGGCAGAAAGTCGCCGCGATCAGTTGCGGTATCTACGAAGGCACGCCAGTCTTGGACCTCGACTATATCGAGGATTCGAACGCCCATGCCGATGCCAATTTCGTGCTGATCGAAGACGGCAACATCGCCGAAGTTCAGGCAACTGCCGAAGGCGCGACTTATGACGAGGAAGCGTTGCTCCGCCTCCTTCGCCTTGCCCGTATCGGCTGCGCAGACATTTTCGCGGCACAGGCAAAGGCAACCGGTCGGTGACATTAAAGCTAGCGCCCGGCAAACTGGTCATCGCCAGTCACAATCCCGGCAAAGTGCGGGAAATCCGGGCGCTGCTGGAACCCTACGGCATCGAACCCATCTCGGCGGCGTCGCTCGACCTGCCCGAGCCAGAAGAAACGGGCACCACCTTCGCCGCCAATGCGCTGTTGAAGGCTCGCGCCGCTGCCGACCTGTCGGGCCTGCCCGCACTCGCCGACGATAGCGGGCTTTGCGTCGATGCTCTGAACGGCGATCCGGGAATATTCTCGGCTCGCTGGGCAGGCGAGACCAAGGACTTCGGAGCGGCAATGCGCCTTGTCGAAGAGCACCTCGGCCGTGCACCGAAAGACTCAGGCCGCGACGCGCATTTCGTCTGCGCGCTGGCGCTATGTTGGCCGAACGGCAGCGAAGTCGAAGTCGAGGGCCGCGTCGATGGTTTGCTCGTCAACCCACCACGGGGAACACATGGTTTCGGTTATGATGCAATGTTTGTCGTCAACGGCCAGACGCTGACATTCGGCGAGATGGACCCGGAAGCCAAACACGCGATGAGCCACCGCGCGGACGCATTTGCAAAGCTCGTTGCAACAGTCTTCTAATTGCGACGGTCTTCTAACCGTCGTCTAGCGATTGTTTGCAGCGATCACATTATAATGCGGCAGGGTTTCGCGTTCGCTCGACAGGGGATCCTGCCCCCAGACATTTCCCGCCGGGAAGTAACGGCAAACCATATATTCGTCCGTGTGGTTCGTGGCGATCGCACAGCCGACCGATTTTGTCCCGGCCCAGATCATCTGTGTGTAATGACCGACATCGTGCCACGACCCTGTCCGGCTGAGACGGGGGAACTCACCGCGTTTGAAATCGCGGCATTCGTTGATCCACCCATCGACCATATCGGCATAGCTATAGGCGCGAAACGTTCCCATCCACAGGTTTTCACCCTCGACCGGACGCCCTGCAATCCTCTGTGAATGAGCAAAAGTCCGTGTCCGGGCCAGCGTCTCCGCATATTCCGCAGCCTCCGCCTCCAGCCCTTCGTCCCATGTCAGCGCAGGAACCGAAACATTAGCACGCGCACGATTATGATCGTTGAGCACCTGCTTGCGGAAAACCTCGTGATTTCTAGGCTGTAAAACGGGGCTTACCCATTCCACAACGTCGCCTTCACCTTCGTTGTCGACTTCCTCGTCGGTTTCGATCACCACTTCGGAAGAGGCCGCTTGTCGATGAACCGTGGCGAACGAAGGCGCGCACAGCAGCAGTGGCAGCGCGATCACTATACCGCTAAGAGCACGAGCAACTATCATGTCGCTGTCAAATAACCCCACCCCGGTAAACAACGCCCTAACGGGAAAACTTGCCCTTTACATTCACTGGCCGTTTTGCGTCTCGAAATGCCCTTATTGTGACTTTAACAGTCATGTCCGCGAAACAATAGACCAGACGGTCTGGCTAAATGCACTGCTGGGCGATCTGGCGCATGAAGCGGGGCTAACCCCCGGCCGTATTCTGGGATCGATTTTCTTCGGGGCGGCACACCGTCGCTGATGCCTCCTGCCACGGTCGCCGCTCTGATCGACGCAGCAACGACGCACTGGACCCCAGCGGACGACATAGAAATCACGCTCGAAGCTAACCCTTCCTCAGTCGAAGCCGCACGCTTTGCCGATCTTGCCAGGGCGGGTGTGAACCGCACTTCGCTTGGCCTGCAAGCGCTCGACAATGATACGCTGCTCTTTCTCGGCCGCGCGCATAATGTGGGCGAGGCATTGTCGGCACTGGCTACCGCGCAGGCCAATTTTGCGCGAGTCAGCTTCGATCTAATCTATGCTCGCCCCGACCAATCCGTCGTCGCATGGGAAGCCGAACTGACGCGCGCTCTGTCGTTCGGGACCGAGCATCTTTCGCTATATCAACTCACCATCGAGCCCGGCACGCGCTTCGCCACTCTTGTCCAGCAAGGCAAACTAAAGCCAGCCGATGCTGACTATGCCGCCGACCTGTTTGGCGTAACGCGAACGCTAACCAATGCGGCGGGCCTTCCCGGCTACGAAACCTCGAATCACGCGCGGCACGGTGCGGAAAGCCGCCACAACCTGACCTATTGGCGCTATGAAGATTACGTCGGTGTCGGCCCCGGCGCGCATGGCCGACGCGGCGACCTTGCCACGATACGCCACAAAAAGCCTGAGAACTGGCTGTCGGCCATCGCGCGCAATGGTCACGGCCTCCAGAGCGAAACGCCGCTATCTGTCAGTGAGCAAACAACCGAAGCCTTGTTGATGGGGCTTCGTTTGCGAGAAGGCGTGGACCTCGCGCGATTCGGCGATCGGTCGCCTGTCGATACCCAGGCGATCAATCGACTGTCGGCGCTCGGGCTGGTTGCACTCGACGGCACCCGGCTCATTGTCACCGAGCAGGGCACGCTCCTGCTCGATGCCATCCTGCCCGAAATTATCGCCTGATCGTCAAAACCCACGTGGCGCTGGTGAAATCACCGTAAATCCACCCGGTCCCGCCTGCTGAACCTCCAGCGCGCGCTCTGCTATGCCTTCGCGATTGAAACGGAATGCGCCGTCAATTCCAGAAAACCCGCCCGCATCGGTCAGTGCGCTTTGCGGGAATGGTGTACCCACGCGCCAGTCGGCAGCGATTTTTGTGACTAGCAACACGGCATCATAGCCAAGGCTGGCAAGACGATAAGGCGACTTGCCGTACCGCGAGCGATATTTGGCCGCGAGTTGGTTATACAACCCGTCCGAAACACTTGCGAACCACGCATTTTTCAGTGCCGGACTGGCGGCAATCCCTGCCTCGGTATTCCATAATTCGGTTCCGAGGATCTGTGCTGAACGTCCACCCCCTGCGCGAATCAGGGGAACGGCTGTCAGGGCGACACGACCCGAATCGGCGATCAAAACAGCCTGATAGGGGGACGCAGCGTTCATTTTGACGATTGCCGCCTTCATCGACCCGGCCGACCGATCGAAAGTCTGGACCGAAACAACTTGTCCGCCGCTCGATTCAACGGCTCTCAGCAAAGCCGTCGATGACCGCTGTCCATAAAGACCGATGGGCACCAGTCCGGCAAATTTCGTCACGCCCTTACTCTTGGCATAATCGATCACCCGGTTGATCGACTGTCCGGGTGAATAACCCATCACATATGTCCCGTTCCCGGCAACACCAGCATCATTGGAAAAGGCGATCAGCGGCACTTTGGCAGCGCGCGCGATTGGCGCGACGATCCGCACGTCTTCGGCCAGCAACGGCCCCAGAATAACGCGGTTCCCCTCGGCAATCGCACGCTGCGCCGCTGCGGCAGCACCCGTAGCCGTGTCGTACATCGTTACGCGAATTTTGGTTCCACCTGTATCCATCACCGCAAGGTTGGCCGCGTTCGAGATCGACGTTCCGACACCCGCATTCGGCCCCGTCAGCGGTGCCAGCAACGCAACCCGGTGACGCTCTTTATCGGTCGGCAAAGACGGTCCCACCGGCTCTGGCCGCGTCGCCGTCGGCGGCGGCGCGACCGGTCCCGGCCTGCCCTTCGGCACCACCTGACACGCCGCCAGCAACGCCAGCGTTCCAACGGTAAGCCACTTCGACAGCATGTTCCTACGTGCAGGCCCTTGCCCGCGTGCCTGTTCCTCTGCCATCGCTCTCACCCTTATGGATTCAATACTCAAACCCGGTCTCTACATCGTCGCGACGCCAATCGGCAATCTTCGCGATCTGAGTCCGCGCGCTGCCGAAATCCTGACGAACGCGGATGTGATCGCAGTCGAGGACAGCCGCGTGACCGCAAAACTCCTGCGCCACATCGGTATCCGAAAGCCCATGGTGCCCTATCACGACCATGTCGCCGACGGAGTCCGCCCCGCCCTAATCGCCAGAATGGGCATGGAATCGGTTGCGCTGGTATCCGATGCCGGAACGCCACTGATCTCCGACCCCGGTTACAAACTCGTCCGCGACGCTCGTGCGGCCGGAATCGCCATAGTCACCATCCCCGGCCCCTGCGCCGCCGTTGCTGCGCTGACGCTGGCCGGATTACCGACCGACCGTTTCCTGTTCGTCGGCTTCCTGCCCTCCAAAGCCAAGGCTCGCGGCGAAGCTATCGAAGAAATCACCGCCATCCGCGCCACCCTGATCTTTTACGAATCTGGCCCGCGCCTCGCCGCCACGCTGTCAACTCTCGCCGAAAAGCTCGGCGACCGCGAGGCCGGGGTTGCCCGCGAAATTAGCAAGATGTTCGAGGAATGCGTCACCGGTTCACTCACCCAACTCGCTGCCCGCTACGCCGATGCCTCGCCAAAGGGTGAAATCGTCATCGTCGTCGCCCCCCCCGGAATACCCGCCGCCGCCAGCGCAGAAGATGCCGACGCCGCCCTTGCCGAAGCCCTCACTCGCCTTTCCACCGGACGCGCCGCCAGCGAAGTGGCTCAACGCCTCGGTCTCGACCGCCGCGCCCTCTATGCTCGCGCGCTGGCCATGAAAGAGTGAGCAGACAGGAGGCCGAACAACGCGGACGCCGCGCTGAACGCTTCGCCGCCACTTGGCTCCGGCTAAAGGGCTGGAAAATCCTTGCCACGCGCGTCCGCACACCCGCCGGGGAAGTTGACATCGTCGCCCGTCGCGCCGGACTCGTCGCCTTTGTCGAAGTCAAACATCGCGCCACCTTGGCCGAACTCGACTATGCCATCGACGACTTCCGCCTGCGCCGGGTCGCCGCTGCTGCCGAAATTCTGATGGCCCGCTTTGCCGAACCCGGCGACGACATCCGTATCGACGTCATCCTGCTCGCGCCACGCACCCTCCCCCGCCATATCGAAAACGCATGGTGCGGATGAGAATCAGCGTTTAGAGGCAGCGCATGACCCTACGCATAGCCTTCCAGATGGACCCGATGGAAACCCTGAACATCACAGGCGATTCCAGTTTTGCACTAATGCTTTCGGCCCAGTCGCGCGGCTATACGCTTTATCACTATCTTGCGCCCGACCTGACGTGGGAAGGCGAACGACTCTACACGATGGCGTATCCAGTGACGGTGCGGCGCGAACACGGCAATCATTTTACCGCTGGCGAACCCGTCATCCTCGACCTCGGTCGCGACGTCGATGTCATCATGATGCGCCAGGATCCGCCGTTCGATCTGAGCTATATCACCGCCACGCACCTGCTCGAACGCATCCAGGGCGAAACCCTCATCGCCAATGATCCGGCAAGCGTCCGCAACGCCCCGGAAAAGCTG
This sequence comes from Sphingomonas paeninsulae, assembly GCF_003660165.1. Classification (NCBI taxonomy): domain Bacteria; kingdom Pseudomonadati; phylum Pseudomonadota; class Alphaproteobacteria; order Sphingomonadales; family Sphingomonadaceae; genus Sphingomonas; species Sphingomonas paeninsulae. Next base: position 2,186,906 of record NZ_CP032829.1, on the reverse strand, counting down.
TTCGTACTCGACTATGCCCGCTTCATGCCGCCGACGATGATTACCCGGTCGCTCGGCGCCGCTCGCAAATTCCTTGCCGAACACGGCGAAATCGTCCTGAAACCGCTCCACGGAAACGGCGGCAAGGCGATCTTCAAAATCGGCAAGGACGGCGCGAACCTTGCCTCGCTGATCGAAGTATTCAACACCGCCTATGTAGAGCCGCACATGGTTCAAGCCTTCGTGCCAACCGTCGTTAAGGGTGACAAGCGTATCGTGTTGGTCGACGGCGTGATTGCAGGCGCGGTCAACCGCATCCCCGGCAAAGGCGAAATCCGCTCCAACCTTGCAGTCGGCGGCACAGCGGCGAAAACTGAACTGACTGCCCGTGAAATCGAAATTTGCGAAGCCCTCGGCCCCGAGCTCAAAAAGCGCGGCCTAATCTTTGTCGGCATCGACGTGATTGGCGGCGAATGGCTGACCGAAATCAATGTGACATCCCCGACCGGGATCGTGGCAATCGACAAGTTCAACGGAACTGACACTTGCGCGATGATCTGGAACGCGATCGAGGCGCGGCTGAAAGGCTGACGGGAGAGCTGGATTTAGCGCCGCTTAGCCCTTCCGCGCGTCAGGCTACGGGGTGTTTCTGCATCAGCTTATACGCCCGCTCATACCATTTCGAACCGGGGTAGTTCGCGCCGAGGACGGCAGCCGATTTCTTCGCTTCTTCAGGGATGCCGAGCGCCAGATAGCTTTCGGTCAGGCGCTCCAACGCCTCGGGAACGTGCGTCGTGCTGTCGTATTCGTCCACGACCTTGCGGAAACGAACGACCGAAGCCAGCCATTGCGAGCGGCGCTGATAGAAACGGCCGATTTCCATTTCCTTGCCCGCAAGGTGATCGCGGACCAGATCGACCTTCAGGCGAGCATCAGCGGCGTAACGGGTGTCGGGATAGCGGCGAATCAGTTCGCCCAGCGAATCGAGTGCCTGTTGCGTAATCTTTTGGTCACGCGTCACGTCGCTGATCTGTTCGTAATAATCGAGCGCGATCAGGTAATAGGCATAGGGCGCATCTTTGTTGCCAGGATGGATCGAAAGGAAGCGCGTTGCCGAATCGATCGATTTGGTGAAATCGCGACCAAGATAATAACTGTATGCGCTCATCAGTTCGGCGCGGCGCGCCCATACCGAATAGGGATGCTGGCGCTCCACTTCATCAAACAGCGCCGCCGCCGTTCGGAAATCATTCTTGTCCAGCCGCGTTTTCGCTGCGGAATAGAGCGTGTTGACGTCGCGGGCGATGTACGGCGTGTCCCCTTTCGTCGTCTTGTTACGGGCGCAGCCACTCGCGGTCACAAGGACGGCAAGGGCGGCAGAAACGGCGATGAAACGGGGGGAAGGCATACGCATGGCTGCGGGTCTTAGCGCCCTTCCCCGCACCCGCCAAGCCGTGAGTGCGAAGCGGCGTATAACGCGGCACAGGTCCGGTTAAGGTCATGATGGAACAAGCACATGGCGTCAGCTATTATAGGCGCTATGCCAGCAACAAAACTCACCACCATCCGCGTCGATAAACCCTGGGGCCGCAAGAAATTGTGGCCCGGTTTCGATAATGATTCAGGCGCCCAGACTGGAGAAATCTGGTTCGAAGCGCCGAAGGGGACCGATCCAGACCTGATGGTCAAATATTTGTTCACCAGCGAAAAATTATCGATTCAGGTTCATGAGGATGACGCATCCGCACATGCCGTGGGGCATGAACGGGGCAAGGACGAGGCATGGGTCATTCTGGGTGCCGAACCGGATTCCACGATTGGGCTGGGCCTGCACGAGACGGTAAGCGGCGAAGCTCTGCGCGCAGCGGCGCTGGATGGGAGTATCGAAACGCTGGTCGACTGGAAACCGGTTCACGCTGGCGAAGTGATCTATTCACCTGCCCGGACGATCCACGCGATCGGCGCGGGCCTGACCGTGATCGAAGTTCAGCAGAACGTCGACCTGACTTACCGACTGTATGATTACGGTCGTCCGCGCGAACTTCATCTGGACAAGGGTATTGCGGTCAGCGACCCAAAACCATTCAAGATCGTGGATACCGGATATGATGCCGGAGCGGGTCGCAAGATCCTATGTGAAGGCGGCAAGTTTGTGATGGAACGCTGGTCGTGGGACGGCGCGCGTGACGTAACAATGCCCGACAGGGTTCCGGGCTGGCTGATCCCCATTACCGGCGGTGGCACGGTCGATGGCACGCGGTTCGAGGCTGGCGAAGGCTGGATGGTCAATGGCGGCGCGGCTTTGGTGGTCGATGCCGGGAGCGATCTGTTGTTCGCCTACCCACTGGCGGATGCTGCTCCGATACTAGGATAGGGAATTTTAGGGAGGCTTGAGCTAAGGCGGTGGCGATGTTGCGCGTTTTGACTCTTGCCACCCTGTTTCCCGATGCGACGCGACCGCAGTTCGGGCCGTTTGTAGAGCGGCAGACGATGGAGCTGGCAGCGTTACCCGATGTGGAGGTGCGTGTGATCGCGCCCATCGGGATACCGCCGCTGGGCCGGTTATTTTCACGATACAGGAAATTGGCTGCCCTGTCCGCGCAGGAGGTGTGGAAGGGGCTGACGGTTTATCGGCCGCGGTTTGCGCATCTTCCGGGAGTTAGCGGGCGACTCGATGCGGCTTTGCTGGCGCGGGATTTGGTGCCTTTGCTGCGGGAGATCCGCGCGGAATTTGCGTTTGATGTGATCGATGCGGAGTTCTTTTTTCCTGACGGGCCTGCGGCTGTTGCTTTGGGCAAGGCATTCGGGGTGCCGGTGTCGATCAAGGCCCGAGGCGCGGATATTCATGCCTGGGGTTCGGCTGGGCCGACGCGGCGGCAGATCGTGGATGCAGGAAGGGCGGCGGACGGGATGTTATGCGTTTCGGCTGCGATCAGGGCGGACATGGTGGCGCTGGGAATCCCAGGAGATCGGATCGCAGTGCATTATACCGGGCTGGATCACGCGCGGTTCTATGTGCGTGATCGGGTGGCGGCAAAGGCTAGTTTAGGAATTTTCGGACCTGTGCTGGTGAGCGTCGGGGCGCTGATCGAGCGTAAAGGGCATGGGCTGGCGGTGGCGGCGTTGGCTGACGTGCCGGGAGCGACGCTGGTGTTGATCGGTGCCGGCGCAGAACGGGCTGCGTTGGAGGCTTTGGCGGTTCGGGTCGGTGTTGCCGATCGGGTGCGGTTTCTGGGGTCGGTCGATCAGGACGTGATTGCCGACTGGCTGGCGGCGGCGGATGTCATGGTGCTGATATCAGCCTCGGAAGGATTGGCGAATGCGTGGGTCGAGGCACTGGCCAGCGGGACGCCGGTGGTGATTGCCGATGTGGGTGGCGCTCGCGAAGTTGTGGACCGTGCGGGAGCCGGGCGTCTGGTGACGCGCGAGCCCGGGGCGATTGCCGGAGCGGTGCGGGAGTTGCTTTCTGAGCCGCCGGACCGAGAGGTTGTTGCAGGGGCTGCAGCGCGGTTTAGCTGGGAAGCGAATGCGGTTCAGTTGCGTGCGCATTTGAAGGGACTGTTGTGAAAGTTGACGAGGTTGCATCGCCGTGTACGCAGATTTGCACGATCGACGCGCGCGAGAACGTGTGCGTCGGTTGCGGGCGGACGTTGGACGAGATTGGCGCGTGGTCGGGCGCGACGGCGGGTGACCGGCGAGCGATATTGATGCGGATTTCGGCGGCGCGCTTTAGAGCGAGCGGAGCGCGGCGCTGATCCAGCGGCCTTCGCCACGTAGCAGGCTCCACGCGCGGGCGGCGGCGCGGGTATCCATCGCCTCGATACCGATGCCACGCGCTTCATAAGCTGCGATCAGCGCGGGTGCGGGGCGGACCAGCGTTTCGCCAGTTCCGAACAAGATAAATTCAGGCGGCGGCGTGAGCGTGGCTGCTGCCTTGATGTCCGCGCCGTCCCAGTCCAGGGCAGTTTCCGGCGTCAGGATAACACCGCCGGGACGCGGGTTGCCATCGATCTTGATGAGCTTGCCCGCAAAGCCGGTGATTAATGGTCCGCCGGGGTCGCCGACGGGTTCGAGCGACACTTACCGCTCGCGCTTGGTTACGCGTTCGGCATTGCCACCGGCGGGGCTGGCAGGCTTGCGGTCGAAATTCTCCGCGCGCAGGCCGAGCGCCTGTAGTAGCGACGACGACACATAGACCGACGAGTAAGTTCCGACGATGATGCCGAGCATCATGGCAGCAGTGAAACCCTGCAACACATGGCCGCCGAACAACAGCAGCGCGCCCAGAGCGAGAAGCACTGTGACCGAAGTCATGACGGTGCGGGGCAGCGTTTCGTTGACCGACAGATCGATCAGCGCGCCGATGTCCATCTGACGATATTTGCGCATGTTCTCGCGGATACGGTCATCGATGACGATTTTGTCGTTGATCGAATAACCGATGATCGTGAGCACGGCCGCGACAATGTTCAGGTCGAATTCGAGCCGGGTAATCGCGAAGAATCCGAGCGTCATCAACAGATCGTGGACGATGGCGACGAAGGTGGAGACGCCGAATTGCCATTCGTATCGCAGCCAACTGAATATCGCGATGGCGAGGACGGCGATGAAGACTGCAAGCAGGCCGTTGCGGATCAGCTCGTTCGAAACCTTGCCCGAAACAGTGTCATAGCGTGAAAAGACCACGTCGGGATTGGTTGCGGTTAGCGCCGCTTTCACCTTGTTGACGACGGCGTTGGTGGCACCTTCATCGGTGCTGGCGGGCAGCGGCAGGCGAATCGACACAGTTTTCGGGTCGCCGAACTGCTGGAGCGAAACCTCGCCGACGTTCAACGAATCCACGGTGCCGCGAACCTTGTCGATCACGGGAACCTGCTGGAACTTCGCTTCGATCATCAGTCCGCCGACGAAATCAACGCCGAGGTTCAGGCCGCGCGTGCCGACCGCGAGGGTCGCAAGCACAGTCAGCAAAGCGGTCAGCCCGAACGCCCAGAAGCGCAGGCGCACGAAGCCGATGTTGGTGTTGTCGGGGACGAGTTTCAGCAGACGCATGATCGTGTGACCCGGATCAGATGTGAAGGACGCTGGGACGTTTGCGGCGCAGATAGCTGACCGCGAGCATCCGCGTGAAGAAAACGGCGGTGAAGTACGACACGAAAATACCGATCAGCAGCACGATCGCGAACCCCTTTACCGGGCCGGAGCCAAGCAGGAGCATTACGATGCCTGAGATGAAGTGAACGGTGTTCGCCTCGAAAATCGTGCGACTGGCTTCTTTATATCCGAGTTCGACCGACTGGATCGGGTTGCGACCGCGCCGCTGTTCTTCGCGGATACGTTCGTTGATCAGCACGTTGGCATCGACCGCTGTACCGATCGTCAGCACGAAACCCGCGATACCCGGCAATGTCAGCGTCGCGTTAAAGAACGCCATCACCGCCAGAATCACGAAGATGTTGATGATAACGGCAAGGTTCGCATAGACGCCGAACCGGCCATAAGTCAGCAACATGAAGATGACGACCGCAAGCGCCGCGATCACCGATGCGATGATACCGGCGTGGATCGAATCCGCGCCCAATTGAGGACCGACGGTGCGCTCCTCGATCACTTTCAGTGCGACCGGCAGTTTACCCGAACGCAACTGGATCGACATCACGTTCGCGCTTTGGACGGTGTAATTGCCGCTGATCTGCGCCGAACCACCGAGGATGGGTTCGTTGATGTTCGGCGCGGACAGGACCACGTTGTCGAGAATCATCGCGAACGGCTTGCCGACGTTGGCCTGCGTCACGCGCGCGAATTTGCGGGCGCCAGCACTGTTGAACTTGATATTTACGACCGGCGCGTTCGATTGCTGGTCGTTACCGGGGTTGGCATCGGACAATTCGTCGCCGTTGATGATCGCACGGCGCTGAACCGCAATAAACGGTACGCCGCTCGGGTTGCTCGGATAGGAGAGGATCTGGCTACCGGCGGGGGCAATACCCTTTGCAACCTGTGTCGGATCGGCGGTCAGGTCGACCAGCTTGAATTCGAGCTTTGCGGTTTTGCCGAGCAATGATTTCAACGCTTCGGGATTTTGCAGACCGGGAACCTGAACGACGATACGGTCGTCACCCTGACGGATAATCGTCGGCTCCTTGGTGCCGAGTTCATCGATGCGGCGGCGGACGACTTCTGTTGCAACCTGCATCGCATTTTCGACTGCGGCATTCATGCCTGCGGTCGTTGGCGTCATCGTGACTTTGGTCGAATCGACGACCGTGACGTTCCAGTCGCGCTGTCCGGTAACGCCGACCGGATTGGTCAGCGCGCGAACCTTTTCAACCGCAGAATCAAGCTGTGCCGGATCGCGGACAAAAAATGCCAGAGCACCATTCGCGGTCGAAATGTCACCGATATCGATGGCAGGCGACGCGCGACGAACTTCCTGACGGACACTGTCTTCCATCAGGTCGAGACGCTGTTTGGCAACATCGGCCGTCTGCGCTTCGAGCAGCAAATGGCTGCCGCCAGACAGATCGAGGCCAAGGTTGATGCGCGGCAAGCCACCTATACCGATCCGCTGGGCGGTCGATTCAGGGATCAGACTGGGAATCGCGAACAGGATACCCGCGAGCAGAACGAGAATGATCGACCAGATCTTCCAGCGGGGAAAGTCGTTCATCGTCAGTCGTTCGCGGGTTTCGCGCCGCCGAGAGGCGTGACGTCGGTGAGCGTCGTCTTGATCGCCTTCACCTTTACACCCGTCGCGATTTCGATTTCGACATTATCGTCTTCGACCCGCGTGACCTTGCCGATCAGGCCGCCACCGGTAACGACGCTATCGCCCTTTTTAACGGCAGCGATACGCGCCTTATGTGCCTTTGCCGCACGCTGTTGCGGACGGAAGACCAGTAGATAGAAGATACCGATCGTGAAGATCACGGGGATCAGCGGCGACATGAAAGCGGCGATGCCACCGGTCGCCGCGCCAGCGGTTTGTGCGTATGCGGGTGTTATGAACATGAAACTCTATAGCCTGTAAATGGCGAAGGCGCGCGACTAACAGAGGGGCCGGGCGTGCGCAACCTGCGGTGGACGCAGGGCGAGATTGCAGCATCAAACATTTGTGCGCGTCAGGCGGCTTGCCTTCACTCCCCCTTCCCCGTATTGGCGCGCCTTCGGTCGGGACGTAGCGCAGCCTGGTAGCGCATCACACTGGGGGTGTGGGGGTCGGAGGTTCGAATCCTCTCGTCCCGACCAAAAATAGAATCTTAGCAGCGGTTCAGCTCGATTCTGTAAAGACATCCTGAAAAAGCGAACGCGGAACATCCGCTTTCCTGGACTTCGATCATAATCGCATCGCGCGGGGCCAGAGTTCCTGTGTTGTTGCCAAAAGACCATGACGTTTCAGTTTGGGCGACAAGAACGACCGTCGTGTCGGCAAAAATTAACAGCATTCCATTCTGAGCGTCCAGCGGCGCCATCTTCGCTGTATAGCGCCCTCGACGTGTCATTACGTTCAGGTCGGTTGCGGTGCCGCCAATCGGTGAACCCCAGACGCGCTGATAGCCGGTAAAGCTGAGGCCCGCAGAAGATGAAGCAAGCCGAACGCCGGGACTATCGTCGATCGTAACCTCGAGTGCGCCGTCGATAACCATCAGGATTCGATCGATCCCCGGAAATGACGAGAAAGTACCGGGAGTGGCGACCTCGGCGGTACTGACTCTCCACTGAAAATCAGCCAGTCCGGATTCCGGCGGAAAAGCTGCGATCTGATATGTCGTTCCGCCGCCATTTTTCCAGGGAGATGCTGTACGATCGGCAACGCGCAGCACCTTTATACCGCTCATCCCAATATACCCGGCAGGTCCAGATATTTATCACGAGCGCAGTCGAGCGCGACTTCGTAACCTGCGTCGGCGTGGCGCATGACGCCGGTGGCAGGATCGTTCCAGAGGACGCGGGCAAGCCGTTTGGCCGCTGCGTCGGTGCCGTCGGCAACGATGACCATGCCGCTATGCTGCGAATAGCCCATGCCGACCCCACCTCCATGATGTAACGAAACCCATGTAGCGCCGCTGGCGGTGTTGAGTAGCGCGTTGAGCAACGGCCAGTCGGATACGGCATCCGAACCGTCGCGCATTGCTTCGGTTTCGCGGTTCGGGCTGGCGACCGAACCACTGTCGAGATGATCGCGGCCGATGACGATGGGAGCCTTTAGCTCCCCGGATGCGACCATTTCATTGAACGCAAGGCCAAGGCGGTGGCGATCACCAAGGCCGACCCAGCAAATTCGTGCAGGTAATCCCTGAAACTGGATTTTCTCACGCGCCATGTCGAGCCAGCGATGGAGGTTGGCGTCGTCGGGCAAAAGCTCTTTCACTTTTGCGTCGGTTTTATAGATGTCTTGCGGGTCGCCGGAGAGCGCCACCCAGCGGAAGGGTCCTATGCCGCGACAAAAGAGGGGCCGGATATAGGCAGGCACGAAGCCGGGGAAGTCGAAGGCGTTGGCAACGCCCTCATCCTTTGCGACCTGCCTGATATTATTGCCGTAATCGACGGTCGGCACCCCTGCCGACTGAAAGTCGAGCATTGCGCGGACGTGCGTTGCCATCGAAGATTTCGCTGCGGCTTCAACCACCTGCGGGTCGCGTTCACGCTTTTCGATCCATTCGGCGACGCTCCATCCGGCGGGGAGGTAGCCGTTGACGGGGTCGTGCGCGGATGTCTGGTCGGTCAACAGGTCAGGGCGGATACCGCGCGCGTAAAGTTCGGGGAGGATTTCCGCCGCATTGCCAAGAAGCCCGACAGACACCGGGGTTTTCGTGCGCCGGGCGTCCTCGATAATCTCCATCGCTTTTTCGATCGTGTCGACGCCATGGTCGAGATAGCCGGTGCGCAAACGCATTTCGATCCGGCTGGGCTGGCATTCAATGGCAAGGCATGAAGCCCCCGCCATCACGGCAGCAAGCGGCTGTGCGGCACCCATTCCGCCAAGGCCAGCGGTCAACAACCAGCGGCCGGACAAGTCACCGTCATAATGCTGGCGGCCCATCTCTGCGAAGGTTTCGTAAGTGCCCTGCACGATCCCCTGACTGCCGATGTATATCCACGAACCGGCGGTCATCTGACCGTACATCGCCAGTCCCTTGCGGTCGAGTTCGTTGAAATGCTCCCATGTCGCCCATTTCGGAACGAGGTTGGAATTGGCGATCAGAACGCGCGGGGCATCAGCGTGAGTGCGGAATACGCCGACCGGCTTGCCCGACTGAACGAGTAATGTTTCATCGTCGTTCAGGCGACGTAGCGTTTCGACGATGCGGTCGTAACTTTCCCAGTCGCGCGCGGCTCGCCCGATGCCGCCATAAACGACGAGTTCCTCGGGCCGTTCAGCGACGTCGGGGTGGAGATTGTTCATCAACATCCGCAAAGGGGCTTCGGTGAGCCAGCTTTTGGCGGTGAGTGCAGTGCCAGTCGCGGGCAGGATTTTGCGGCTGTTGTCGAGGCGGGTCATGCAAGCTCCTGGGTGAAAGTCAGACAGGCTTTAAGGACGGCGGCAAGCACGGTGCGCTGCGGGGCGGCGGTGTCGGCGCTATAGGCGGCCGGCCAGTTTTCGGGGCTGACATGGTCGGGTTCGTCGAGATAGCCGCGATCGGCGAGTTCCATCTGGATCGCGTGGATGCCCTCTGTCGGGCGCCCATAGTGGCGCGTCGTCCAGCCGCCCTTGAACCGGCCATCGGTGACGAAGCTGAACGGGCATGCCACAAGGACGGTTTCGACGGCGTTCAAGAGGGCGGGATCGCAGGTCGTGCCGCCGTTGGTCCCGATGTTCATATGCGGCAATACGCCGTCGAACAGGCGTGGCGCGCGACTTCTGATCGAATGGGCATCGTAAAGGACGACACGAGGATGCTGGGCGCGGAGGCGGGCGATTTCCGCTTCGATTGCTTGATGATAGGGATCGAAATAAGCGTGCTGTCGTTGTGCAATTTCGTCGGCCGACGGTGGGGCGTTGATGTAAAGTGGTTCACCGTCGAAGGTCGTGGTCGGACATAGTTCGGTCGTCGTATGGCCGGGATAGAGCGACTTGCCGGACGGGTCGCGGTTCACGTCGATAACCGTGCGAGAGATGGTGGTTCGGATCGTCGTCGCGCCCATATCGCGGGCGAAATCATAGAGGCGGTCGACCCACCAATCGGTATCCTTCAACGCGCGCCACGGTGACACCAGATCGCGTTCGATACCATCGGGGAGCAGGGTTCCCGTGTGCGGAAAGGCGACGATCAACGGTGATGAGCCACGGTGAATTTCGAGCCAGTCGCTCATGCTGCAACTCCGGGGAGGTTTAGGCGTGATGCGGCGATGATGCGGCCAGAGCGGATCAACGCATTCGCCGCTTCCATGTCCGGGTGCATATGGCGGTCGTCCTGAAGTGTTGGGACTTCCGCGCGGAGACAGGAGCGGACCGCCTCCAGCGCTGCTGAAGATTTCAGGTTGGTTGCGAGGTCACAGCCTTGTGCCGCGGCGAGCAACTCTATGCCGATCACGGCGGTCGCGTTGGCTACCATTTCCAGCAGGCGGCGGCTGCCGTGGGCGGCCATCGAGACATGATCCTCCTGATTGGCGGAGGTCGGGATTGAATCGACACTGGCGGGATAGGCGCGCTGTTTGTTTTCGGACACAAGCGCGGCTGCCGTCACCTGGGGGATCATAAAGCCGGAGTTGAGGCCCGGCCTGGGAGTCAGGAAAGCTGGCAGGCCCGACAATGCAGGATCGACCAGCATCGCGACGCGGCGTTCGGCGATCGATCCGATTTCGCAGACCGCCAGCGCGATCATGTCGGCAGCGAATGCGACCGGCTCGGCGTGGAAATTGCCACCTGACAGCGCCTCGTCGGTTTCCGGGAAGATCAGCGGATTGTCGGACACACCATTGGTTTCGGTGAGCAGCGTGATGCCTGCCTGTCGCAGCACGTCGAGCGCCGCGCCCATGACCTGCGGCTGGCAGCGCAGACAATAGGGATCTTGCACGCGCGGGTCGTCGTCACGGTGTGATGCGCGGATGGCCGACCCGGCCATGAGCGTGCGCAAAGCCGCCCCTACAGCGATCTGGCCGGGATGGCGACGCAGCGCGTGGATGCGCGGGTCGAAGGGAGCGTCGGTGCCCTTTGCCGCTTCGGTCGACAACGCGCCGGTGATCAGCGCGGACTGGAACAGGATCTCGGCGTCGAACAATCCGGCGAGCGCATTGGCACAGGAAAATTGCGTGCCATTGAGCAGCGCAAGACCTTCCTTGGGACCGAGGACGAGGGGCGTAAGGCCGGCTTCGGCGAGAGCGGTGGCAGCGGGAAGGCGGCGGTTGCCGATGAAGATTTCGCCGACGCCGATCATCGTGGCGGCCATGTGAGCCAGCGGAGCAAGGTCGCCCGAAGCTCCGACCGAACCCTGTGCGGGGACGACAGGGGTCAGTCCTTTGACCAGATACGCTTCAATCAATGCAACGGTCTCGCGGCGGACTCCCGATGCGCCTTGGGCAAGACTCGCAAGCTTGAGCGCCATCATCAGGCGGATGATCGGAATGGGCGACGCCGCTCCGGTTCCTGCCGCATGCGACAGGACGATGTTGCGCTGGAGCTTGGCGAGGTCACTTGCCTCGATTTTGACGCTGGCGAGTTTGCCGAAGCCGGTGTTGATCCCGTAAACTGGCGCTCCCCGCGCAAGGATGCGTTCGACAGAGGCCGCGCTTTCGGCGATGACCGGCGCGGAAGCTGGATCAAGCAGCGGCACAGCGCCGCGATATATTGCGCGCCAGTCATCCATCGTAACTGCGCCCGGTACGAGCATGATGTCGGTCATTGGCCTCTCCAGATACGGGCGTGCAAGGGGTTGAAGCCCATACGATAGACAAGCTCGGCAGGACGCTCGATGTCCCAGATGGCGAGGTCGCAGGACTTGCCGGGTTCGAGCGTTCCGATTTCATGGCCGAGGCCAAGAGCCGTCGCGGCATTTCGGGTTACGCCGGTAAGGCATTCATCGACCGTCATGTGAAACAGCGTTGCGGCCATGTTCATTGTCAGCAGCAACGAGGTCAGCGGCGACGTCCCCGGATTGCAATCGGTTGCCAGCGCAATCGGGACGCCCGCCGCGCGCAATAGTGTAATCGGGGGCAGTCGGTTTTCGCGGACGAAATAGTAGGCACCGGGCAGAAGCGTTGCGACGGTTCCGGCGGCGGCCATTGCGTGAATACCGTCGTCGTCGAGATATTCGAGGTGGTCGGCGGAGCGCGCGCCGAATTCCGCGGCGAGGGCGGCTCCGTGGAGGTTCGAGAGCTGTTCGGCGTGAAGTTTGACCCGCAAGCCGTGGGCCGTTGCTGCTTCGAACACACGGCGAGTTTGAGCGGCGGTGAAGCCAATGCCGTCGCAAAACGCGTCGACCGCATCAGCCAGCCCCGCGCTGGCAATGGCGGGGATCATTTGTTCGCAAACGGCGGTGATGTAACCGTCAGGGTCGTCGCGATATTCGGGCGGCAAGGCGTGTGCGCCGAGGAAGGTCGTCACGATCCCGACGGGCCGCACAGAGCCAAGCTGACGTGCGGCGCGTAACATCTTGATTTCGTGCGCAAGTGTCAGGCCGTAGCCGGATTTCACCTCCACGGTGGTAGCCCCCTCCCCGATCAGCGCGTCGAGACGAGGCAATGCGCTTTGGACAAGAGAATCTTCGCCGGCAGCGCGGGTTGCCTCCATCGTCGAGACGATGCCGCCGCCCGCGCGCGCGATTTCCTCGTAGCTCGCCCCGGCAAGCCGCAGTTCGAATTCAGCCGAGCGGTCGCCGCCGTGAACGAGATGCGTGTGGCAGTCGATAAGCCCCGGCGTGATCCAACGACCATCGCACTTTACCACATTGGCCGCGTCGAAAAATGGGGCGTCGGCCACCGGTCCGGCAAAGACGATGCGCCCATCGGTGGCGGCGATCATCCCGCGGTCGATGGCCCCAACTCCGGCAACAGCCCCGACGTTAGCCATCGTCGCGAGTCGTGCATCGATCCACAAGGTGTCACACTGCATCGTCGGACTCCATCGTCTGATCTCCAGTTTGCAGGTCAGCGTCATTAATGTATAGACATAAGTGTCGATGGAGGCAAATATGAGTGTCGAAAGCGGGTCGGACAGATGCCTTTATTTCGATCAGGCCATGCTGCCCGGTGGCTGGGCGCGAGACGTGCGCCTCACAATCCGCGACGGACTTTTAACAGGAGTGACAGCCGGATGCGCAGCGCCCGCTGGGGAACATCGGTACACGGTCGGCTTGCCGGGCGTGCCGAACCTCCACAGTCACGCGTTTCAGCGCGGGATGGCGGGTCTTGCCGAGCGTCGGGGACCGGATAGCGACAGCTTCTGGACGTGGCGGGAAACGATGTATCGCTTTGTCGATCGCATTTCGCCGAACCAACTGCGGGCCATCGCGGCGCTTGGCTATGTCGAGATGCTGGAGAGCGGATTTACCCGCGTCGGCGAATTTCACTATCTGCACCATGATTGCGGGGCAATACTTTTCCAGACTTGGCCGAGATGGCATCGGCAATCATCGAGGCCGTGGGGGAAACCGGAATTGGGCTAACCCTCCTGCCCGTCTTTTATGCGCATGGCGGTTTTGGTGGTGCGCCTGCGGGCGTCGGCCAGCGACGTTTCATCAACGGAATCGATGGTTTTGCGAAACTTATCGAACAGACGCGGACCTTAGTGGCCCCGTTGCCCGACGCGATCGTCGGTGTTGCGCCGCATAGCTTACGGGCGGTTACTCCGGACGAACTGCGCCTTGTCGAGCAACTGGCGGGGGATGGCCCGATCCATATTCATATCGCCGAACAGATCCGCGAAGTGGACGATTACCTGGCGTGGAGCGGCGCAAGGCCGGTGCAATGGCTCCTCGATCATACGGACGTGGATAGCCGGTGGTGCCTTGTCCACGCGACGCACATTGATGATGCTGAATTATCGGCATTGGCGCGGAGCTGTGCGGTCGTGGGATTATGCCCCATCACCGAGGCCAATCTGGGTGATGGAATTTTCCCGGCGGCAGCTTTCATGGAAGCGGGTGGTCGCATCGGCGTTGGGTCCGATTCCAATGTACGCATCGATCTGTCGGAGGAATTGCGGCTGTTGGAATATGGTCAGCGACTGACCAGCCGCGCGCGCAATGTGCTTGCAAAAGACGGCAGCGGATCGACCGGCCAGACCCTTTATGCCGCGGCGGTAGCCGGTGGTGCTCAGGCGTTGGGGATCGGTGGCGTACTCGCAGTCGGCAACGCAGCCGATATCGTCAGTCTCGACACAGGCCATGCCTCGCTTATCGAGCGGGAGAACAGCGGTTTATTGGACGCATTTGTGTTCGCAGCAGGGAAGGATGCGATCGATTGCGTCTGGCGTCGTGGAGAAAAACTGGTCAGCGGCGGTCGTCATCGTTCACGCGAACCTATCGAAGCACGGTATCGCACAGTATTGAGGGAATTGCTCGGCCAATGATACCGCTGCACGAACGCATCCGAAGTAATATCGAGGCCAAAATCCTAAAGGGCGAACTGGTGCCGGGAGATCGGCTGCCCATCGAAGCCGAACTGATGCAGGAATATGGCTGTTCACGCATGACGGTGAACAAGGCGCTTTCGGCGCTCACACTGATTGGGCTGATCGAGCGACGGAAGAGGGCCGGGACATTCGTCGCCCGTCCCCGCCTTCACGCGATGGTTCTGGACGTGCCCGATCTGGCGCAGGAAGTCGCACGTCGGGGGCAGTCCTATGGCTATCGTCTGCTTGCGCGAACGATCCGAGCGCCGGTCAAGGATAGAGCCGACGAGATGACGCTGGCCGGGCGCGGAAAACTGATCGAAGTCGAAAGCCTGCACCTCGCCAACGGGACACCCCTGGCTTTGGAGCGGCGATTGGTTAGCGTGACCGCTGTTCCAACGATTATCGACGCTGATCTTGAGGTCGAAGCTTCGGGTACATGGCTGCTTCGGCATGTTCCGTGGACCGAGGCGGAAACGCGCATTTCGGCGATGGGTGCCGATGGGAAAATCAGCGAGCTGTTAAAAATCGGCAACGGAGACGCGTGTCTGGTGATAGAGCGGCGGACGTGGCGCGGCGACGAACAAATTACCAGCGTTCGCCAGACATTCGTGGCCGAGGCCTATGACCTTGTTGCGCGATTTGGCAGCGGTTCACCGGCCAATCGGACTGTTTCTTAACACCGCCAACGACGCGGAGTGCCAAATCGCTGTCCTACAGTGAACCATATAGGTTATCTCTCGATTCGAAATCGGGGGACAGCTATGAATATCGACACACTCATCGACGACGCGATCGGGCGAGAAGGCGGCTATGTGAACCATCCCGCCGACCGTGGCGGGGCAACGCGCTGGGGGATCACCGAGGCTGTGGCTCGCGCGCACGGGTATCGAGGCGAAATGCGGAGTTTTCCGCGCGTCGATGCAGTGGCGATCTATCATCGAATTTACTGGCTGCGACCGGGTTTTGCCGAAGTTGCAGAGGTGGCTCCGACGATCGCGGCCGAACTGTTCGACACCGGGATTAACATGGGACCGGCGGTTGCGGTCGCCTTTCTTCAGCGCGCCCTGAATGCCCTGAACCGTGGGGCATCGGATTATGCCGACATTGTGGCAGGACCGCGTGTTGACGCTGCCACGCTGGTGGCACTGCGCGCTTTTTTGAAAAAGCGGGAACCCGGCGGAACGTCGGTGCTGATGAAGGCTTTGGAAGCCCTGCAAGGCGAACGCTACCTCGACCTTGCCGAGCGTCGTCCCGCCAATGAGGCGTTCCTATACGGCTGGCTCGCAAACCGGATCGGGTAGGCCGCTTTTATTCCGACAGATCATTTTCACCCCCCAGTCGCGCCGAGAGCGAGAGGGGATTTAGAGAGGATATTCAGATGGCATTGCTCGATTCCATTGTCGGCCCGATTGCGGGTTTGCTCGACAAGATCATTCCCGATCCGCGTGCGCGCGATGCGGCCAAACTCGAACTGCTGAAACTGGAAGGATCGCAGGAAATGGATGCGGTCAGGGTGCAGATGACCGCCATCGTCGCAGAAGCGCAATCGGTGGATGCGTGGACCAGTCGCGCACGGCCCAGCTTTCTCTATGTCATGTACACCATTATATTATGGTCGATCCCGATGGGCCTGATCGCGGCGGTCCAGCCAGCAATCGCGCATGAGATCGCCAATGGTATGAACGCCTATCTGGCCGGCATTCCCGAACCAATGTGGACGTTATTCGGGACAGGTTATCTTGGCTATACTGCTGCGCGTAGCTGGGGAAAGTCGAAGGGCGTCGATAAATAGGATCGATCGACATGCGCGCTGCTTGCCCGGAGCTTGATCGGGGCTTGCGTCGAAACGATTTCTATGGCGAAACTTGTGGACGCACGGGGAGATTTGAAATGACCGATTTCGTACCGCCGCCCGCCAGTCGCCACAGTGGATTGATCGACCGGGTTAAAGCGATCCTGATTACGCCGAAAACCGAATGGCCTGTGATCGACGCAGAGCCGACGACGATTGCGCAAATCTATAAATCACATGTCCTGCCGCTTGCTGCCATTGGGCCAGTCGCCAGCCTGATCGGATCGACCGTCTTCGGCTATTCGATATTCGGCATCACCTATCGCCCGTCGGTCGTCGGCGCGGTGGGAAGCGCGGTCGTCGCCTATATATTTGCGCTGGTCGGCGTTTATCTGCTCGCGCTCATCATCGATTATCTGGCGCCGAACTTTGGCGCGACCAAGAACCGAACACAGGCTTTCAAGGTCGCGGCCTATGGCTGGACCGCGGCATGGGTGGTCGGAATATTCGGCCTGATTCCGGCGCTGTCGGTCCTTGGCCTATTGGGGCTGTACAGCCTTTACCTCGTATATCTGGGCCTGCCGGTCGTGATGAAGGCCCCTGCGGACAAGGCGGTCAGCTATGTCGCAGTCGTGATCGTCGTCGCGATCGTGCTCAGCTTCATCCTCAGCCTGCTCGCGGTGCCGCTGGCCCGCGTGTTCGGTCCTCCGATGGGCATCGGCGCAACGGCTGGCGTTGTCGGTGGCACGATGAACGTTCCCGGTGGGGGCTCGGTCGATCTGGGCAAGATGCAGGCGGCGGCGGCCAAGATGGAAGCCGCCACGGCCAATATGCAAAACGGTCAGGCAAAACCCCCGGCCGCTCCCGCGGTGTTACAGACGCTGTTGCCCGCGTCCCTGCCCGGTGGCTTTACGCGAACCAGCATCGAAAGTGCGTCGGCGGGGGCCGGTGGCCTTGGCGGGTCGAACGCGAAGGGCGAATATGCCAGTGGTGACCAGATCGTCCGGCTCGAAGTCACCGATATGGGGGCTTTGGGCGGACTTGCCGCGCTGGGCGGTGCGATGAACATCGAATCGAGCAAGCAAACCGCGACCGGCTATGACAAGACCGGCAAGGTCGATGGCCGCCTGACCACCGAAAAATGGGATTCGGTGGGCAAGGCTGGCACCTACAACACCATCGTCGCGGACCGCTTCATGGTCGAGGCATCGGGCACCGCGCCATCGATCGACGTGTTCAAAGCCGCAGTCGGTTCGGTGAGCATCCCACAACTGGAAGCAATGGCGAAATAAGCCGCCGGTTCAGAGAGGCGTTGCGGCGCGGGCGGACTGTCCCCATATCGCCGTCATGAATGATCGCACATCTTCGTCGATGCCCACATGGCACGGCACCACCATCGTTTCAGTCCGCAAATCAGGGAAAGTCGTTATCGCCGGGGACGGTCAGGTAACGATGGGCCAGACCGTGATGAAGCCGAATGCGCGCAAGGTTCGCCGCATCGGTGACGGAACGGTTATCGCCGGATTTGCGGGCGCGACGGCCGATGCCTTTACGCTGTTCGAACGGCTGGAGCGCAAGCTGGAGGCACATGCCGGCCAGCTAATGCGCGCCGCCGTCGAACTGGCGAAGGACTGGCGGACCGACAAATACCTCCGCAACCTGGAAGCGATGATGATCGTCGCAGACAAGGACGTGACGCTGATCCTGACGGGTAATGGCGATGTGCTGGAACCCGAGGCCGGGATTGCGGCCATCGGGTCGGGTGGGAACTATGCCCTGTCGGCGGCCAAGGCGCTGGTCGAATATGAGCCGGATGCCGAGGTACTGGCACGGAAAGCGATGGCGATTGCAGCGGAGGTTTGCGTTTACACCAACGACCGCGTGACAATCGAAATCATCGAAGGAGCCGCGGCATGAACGACGCACTCACCCCCAAAGCAATCGTCGCGGCGCTGGATGCGCATATCGTCGGGCAGCAGGATGCCAAGCGTGCAGTTGCCGTGGCAATGCGCAATCGCTGGCGTCGGCAACAGCTTTCGCCAGATCTGCGAGACGAGGTTTCGCCAAAGAACATATTGATGATCGGACCCACGGGTTGCGGAAAGACAGAGATTTCGCGGCGGCTGGCTAAACTTGCCGACGCGCCGTTCGTGAAGGTCGAGGCGACTAAGTTCACCGAAGTCGGCTATGTCGGCCGCGACGTCGAACAGATCGCCCGCGATCTGGTCGAAGAAGCGATCCGGCTGGAAAAAGAACGCCGCCGGGTAGCGGTGAAGGACAAGGCCGAGGAAGCCGCGATGGGCCGCTTGCTCGATGCGCTGACCGGCAAAGGCGCCTCGGAAGCGACGCGGTTAGCGTTCCGTCAGCGGTTCGAGGAGGGTTCGCTGGATGACAAGGAAATCGAGATCGAACTCGATGCCGCACAGCAGATGCCGTTCGAGATTCCGGGCGGCGGCGGCAATGTCGGCATGATCAATCTGTCCGAAATGATGGGCAAGGCATTCGGTCAGGGCCAGCAAAAGCGGCGCAAGATCAATGTGCGCTCGGCCTGGGAAAAACTGACCGAGGAGGAGGCCGACAAACGGCTCGATCAGGATGAGGTCAGCCGTGCAGCATTGGCCGATGCAGAAGCCAATGGCATCGTTTTTCTGGACGAGATCGACAAGATCGCGGTGAGCGATGTGCGCGGCGGTTCGGTTAGTCGCGAGGGAGTACAGCGCGACCTGCTGCCGCTGATCGAAGGGACGACGGTTGCGACCAAATATGGGCCGATGAAGACAGACCATATCCTATTTATCGCAAGCGGTGCGTTTCATGTCGCCAAGCCCAGCGACCTTCTGCCCGAGTTGCAGGGTCGCCTGCCGATCCGCGTAGAGTTGAAGGCACTGACTGAGGAGGATTTCGTCCGCATCCTGAAGGACACACGGGCGAGCCTTGCCGATCAATACCGTGCGCTGCTGGCAACCGAGGGCGTGACGGTGACGTTCACCGATGATGGGATTGCGGCGATTGCGCACATCGCGGCGGAGGTGAATGCGAGCCTCGAAAACATCGGAGCGCGGCGGCTGTCCACGGTGATGGAGAAGTTGCTGGAGGACGTCAGCTTCGAGGCTGAGGATCGTCAGGGTACGACGCTGACGGTCGATGCGGCCTATGTGGACGCGCAACTGGCAAGCGTGGCGCGGAATACCGATCTGTCGAAATACGTACTTTAATATAGCTCAGAAACTCCGCTTCCCCGAGCTGGTTAAAAAACTGCCTTTCTGAAGTTAGAACAGGGCAGCACTTCGACAGGCTCAGGGAAGCGGAGTTTCTCGATAACTCGATAACTCGCCGCCCCTACTTCCCTGGCAGCACCGTCATCCGAAACTCTTTGCCCGGCACAAGCCAGCGCTTGGCGGTTGCCTGCAACTCTTCGGGTGTGATCCGCGCATAGTCGGTGGACAGCGTAATCAGCGCCTGCTCTTTGCGCGGTTCGCGCGTAATGCCGCCCAATTGATTCAGCCAGAACGTGTTTCCGCTTGCCGCTCGCGCGATCAGCTGGCGCAATGGCCCGACCGAGCGCGCCAGTTCATCCGCAGTCACCGGCTGCGACGCCATTTGCGCGGCAATGCTGCTGGTCAGTGCGAAGAAGCGATCGACGCCCTGCGGCTTCACCTGTGACATCACGACGAAGCTGCCGCCGCTAGCCATGCCTAAAGGCCACTGGCTCGATACATTGGGCGAGTAACTGGCACCCTCCCCCTCTCGCAACTGGTCGAACAGGCGATCATTGAAGATCGCGGCGAGGATATCGAGTTTGCGGCTTTCATAAACATCGGCAATCCCACCCGCAGTCGGCCATGCCATTACCGCCGCCGCCTGATCGTCGGGGCCACGGTGCGTGCGCATGATCGGTTTACGCGTTGGCTTCACGCTGGGTGAACCCGCGCTGCCGGACGCAATGACGGCAGGCGCGCGCGGAGCCAGTGCGCCGAAAGTGGCGGCCACTGCAGCTGCCGCCTTAGTGGCATCGAAATCACCGTATATCGACAGTTCAATCGGCCCCTGCGCCAGTAACGGCTCCCACAACGCGCGGAAGCTTGCTGGGGTCAGCGCCGCGATTTGCTCACGCGTCGGTGTCGACCAACGCGGATCGCCACCGTGCAAAAGCCCCTGCAAATCACGATTGATTACTGAATTCGGCGACGCATCATTAGTGTCATAGCCCGCCGCCATAGCCGCACGGGCGCGCAACACCGGTGCCGGATCCCAGCCCGGATGAGCCAGTTTGCCCGCCATCAGTTTCAGTTCGTCGTTCAGATCGGCAGCGCGCGTCACAGCCCGCAAAGTAAAGCTGTCCTCGTCGGTATCGAACGCCAGATTGATCCGGCGTGCGCTCGTCAGACGGTCGAGTTCTTCCTGCCCAAGATCGCCGATGCCGCTCGCGACCAACGCGATCGGCGCAGCCCATGCAACGGTCGGTTTGTTCGATGGCAATGCCTTCATACCAGCACCGAAACGCGCGGTGACAAGCACCTTGCCGACTTCGTTCGGATCGGGATGCAGGACCAGCTTCAACCCGTTGGAAAACTCCAGAACCTGAAGGCCGACCGACTGAATTTGCGAAGTTTTTACGACTGTTCCCGGCTTTCCAAGCGCGGGAAGCCGGTCGAAACTGACAGGCTTACCCTCGGCGGTCGCTGGACCCGCCTTCACATCAGCGACCAGCGCGGCATTCAACAGCGCATCCGCTTTCGGATCGGCGGCAGGCAGAGTCAGTAATGCTCGGGTCGGTGTACCCGACATCAGATGCTGCGTAGCAGCAAGAATAGCCGCCGGAGTCAGTCGGTCGTGCATGATCGCAAACACGTCGCGCGCCACTTCGGGGCTGGCGACGGTTTCATGGATATTCACCGCCTCGACCAGATTGTCTGAAAGCTCGCCGCCGCCGTCATTTGTCGAGGTTTCGACGGCCTGTTGCAGCGCGGATGCAAATTCGGCGGCCTCACGGTCAATATCGGCCTGACTCGACGGATGAGTCAGCGCGTCGGCAATGACACCGCGAACATCACGGATGGCCGCCTGCCAATCCTGACCCAGCGGCACGATCTGGATGAATGTCCCGTCCACGGAACGCGAAATATCCTGCTGGTCGATACTCGCGGACAGGAAGCTACCTCCCGCTCGCGCACGTGTTTCGAGGCGGCGGTTAATCAGGCGCGTCGCCACCGTCTCGATCAGCTTGCCACGGTTATATTCGATCGTATCGTTCTTTTCGGCCCATGGACGCAGAACTGCGATGTTGACCACCGTCGGCAGACCGGTTTCAACCAACACCCGTGTGCGGGGCGCGTTGGGATCGGGCTTGCCGAAATCGGGAGCGACCGTCGTTGGCGGCTTGGGAGCCCAATCGGAGAAATACCGTTTAATCAGCGCTTCGAAGATAGCTGGATCGGCATCGCCGGCGATCACGACCAGCGTATGTTCGGGCCGATACCAGCGGTCGTGAAACTCTCGCAGCGCAGGTACAGTCGCCGCGTTTAGCGAGGATATGTCACCGATCGGCGACCCTGCGCCCAGTCGTTGCCCAGCAAAGAACAACTGGCGCGTGGCATCGCCAACGCGCTGTTGTGGCCCGCTGCCCTCACGCAATTCGGCAAGCACAGTGCGACGTTCAGCATCGACTTCGGCTTGGGTCAATTCGGGCGCGGCCATCATGCCCGACAGGATCTTGACGCTTTCATCCAACCCCTCGGCGGTCGCGCTCGGCAGGTCGAGTTTATAGATCGTCTGCGTCGGCGTGGTCGATGCATTGGTATCGGACCCGAAAGTCGCGCCCAGTCGCTGCCACAGGCGCTTTGCCTCACCATCGGGAACGTAGCGCGATCCACGGAAGCTCAGATGTTCGTTGAAATGGGCAAAGCCACGCTCACCCTCACGCTCCATCAGCGAACCGGCATCGATCGCCACGCGGATCGAAACCTGATGCGGTGGTACGCCGTTGCGACGCACGGCATAACGCAGGCCGTTAGGCAGCTCACCAAAAATCCAGGCTTTGTCGGGCGGGATGTCGCTGCCCCGGTAAAGCCACGGCACCGGTGCGGCGGTGACGGCAGGCGCAACCGCTTTCGCAGGCGTGCGCGCTTCGGCGACGATCCCGGTAAAGGCTCCCGAAGCAGCAAAGGTAAAGACGAAAGCGGAGCGCAGAACGCGCGACAGGACTGAACGCATGGTGTGTTCCTACGGGCACGAGGCCGCGGACGCCAGCATTAGCGAGCCGACCGCGGTCATCAACGGGGGAGAATCAGGGTTGCGGCAAGACCTGGCCCATTATCGGCCAGTTCCAATCGTCCACCGTGAAGGTGCGCAACGGCCTCTGCCAGCGAAAGCCCAAGCCCTGCACCGGGCTTGCCACGCGACGCATCGAGCCGACCGAACCGCCGCCGCGCCTCTGTCATGTCGGCCTCCGCGATCCCCGGTCCATTATCGGCAACCGTCAAACGAACATCCCCACCAGCATCCCGCGCCGACAGGGTTACGGCTGCGCCCGCGCCATAATACAGCGCATTGTCCACCAGGTTGCTAAGGGCCTGCGCCAACAGCTGGCGGTGTGCAGAAACCAGTTTCAACGGAGCCGCATCGACCGACAGCACCACGCCTTTTTCCTCGGCAAGCGGTTCGTACATTTCGCCCAGTTCGGCAATCAGCGCCGCCGGGTCCAGATCGACGAACTGGCTACGCGCGGTTTGCGCTTCCGACCGACCGATTTCCAAAACGGTGGTCAGCATCCGCGTCAGATTGTCGGCCTCATTCAACACACCGCCCAGCAACTGATCCCGTTGCGTCTCGTCGGTGACAGTCAGAGCGGCTTCTATCCGCGCACGCAGCCGTCCGACCGGAGAACGCAGATCATGGGCCAATGTGTCGGTCAGCATCCGCAGTTCACTCATCAGCAGGCCGAGCCGATCGAGCATCGAATTGATCCGCGACGACAGTTGATCGAAAGCGTCACCGCTTGGCCCCACACGCGCGCGCAGGGTCAGGTCACCGGCACCGACCTCATCCACCACACGCGCAATGGTTTCGACGCGCGAGCCGACATAGCGGGCGATCAGCGCACCACTGACGATACCCATACCAATCGACAGGAGCAGGGCGAGCAGCAGCGACCGCTCCAGCGTATCCTGCAATTCAAGATGCTGATCGAATTCACGCCCGACGACAATCCATTCGCCGTGAGGCCCTGGGCGCATCGTGTAACCGACAGAAACGACATAACCGCGCGGCGAACGGAGAACATCGATCGTCTTGAAATCGACGCTGCCGAGGCGCGCAGGCAATTGATCGCGGCTGATATTACCGACGATGACTCGCCCATCGCGATCCAGCAGCCCGGTAAATACATGAGGATCGTCGCGCACCGCATCCAAAATCGCCGCGCCAAGCGCTGGCAGATTATCGGAGGCCGCAGTATCGCGCAGAACGTCGGCATCGCTCGAGACTCGCTGCCGCATAATGGCCATCGCATCATCCTGCGTAGCAACGCGAATGAACCCGAGAAGCGCGAAATTGGTCGCCAGGGCCAGCAAGATCGAAAGCAGCGCAATCCGCGCCGTGGTCGGCAGCCTCAGCGGTTTCAACTGGCCGCGAGCCGGTATCCTGCGCCGCGTACGGTGTGGAGCAGCGTATTATCGAACCCCTCGTCCAGTTTCTTGCGAAGGCGGCTAACGTGCACGTCGATCACGTTGGTTGCCGGGTCGAAATGATAATCCCAGACGCTTTCCAGCAGCATGGTTCGTGTGACGACCCGATCGCTGTTCCGCGCGAAATATTCCAGCAGGGCATATTCACGCGGTTTCAGTTCGATGGTCCGGCCCGCGCGCTTTACGGTCCGCGATAACAGGTCGATGTCCAGATCTCCGACCGTCAGACGCGTCTCGACCGCACCGGTATTGTTCCGTCCATCCGCGCGCCGCAGCAGCGCGTTGACGCGCGCCAGAAGTTCGGAAAACGCAAACGGTTTGACCAGATAATCGTCGGCCCCATTTTCCAGCCCTGCAATTCGGTCGTCCACCGATGCCAGTGCCGACAGCGTCAGAACGGGCGTTATGACTCCCGCCGCGCGCAACGCCCGCAACACGCCCAGCCCGTCCATTCCCGGCAACATGCGATCAAGAACAATCAGGTCGTAACTGGCATCCGAAGCCATGAACAAGCCGTCCCGACCATCAGCCGACTGATCGACGACATGCCCATGTTCGCTGAGCCCCTTTGCAATAAAAGCCCGCGTTTCCGCATCGTCTTCGATAATCAGGATTTTCCGGCCCATGCACATTTTGCCCAAGTTGTCGCGCGGTTTACGTAACGTCAGTCACTCCCTAACCTAGTCAGAGTCGTTTGGCGTACTGGTTTCGCGCGTATGACTAAAAGTTCATGCCGCGATAGTGTCGAAGTTCAAAAACCGTCAGGTAAATCAATGGGCCCGACGATCGCGCGGTACGATTTGATCGCAAACCGGTCGGTCATGCCCGCAATGAAGTCACCGATATGGCGACTGCGCCCCGGCTCATTCCCCGTCAATCGCGCACGCCATCCTTCGGGTAACAGCGAGCTATCGTTGCTATAGGCGGCGAACAACCCCGCAACGACGCGCGTGGCCTGTTCGGCAACCGCCAACTGTAGCGGATGATGATAAAGCTCTGAATACATGAAGCGTTTCAAGGCTCGTTCATCAGCCTGCATGGCATCCGAAAACCCCGCCAGCGTGACTCCTGCGCCCCGCACATCGTCCACTGTTGCAATCCGGTATTCAGCGATCCGCGCGCGTGTGGCGACCAGCACGTCGTTGACCATTGCCCCGATCTGCTGGCGAACGAGTTCGGGCATCAACCGCGGCTCGGCAACGTCAGGATATCGCCGACGCACCTCATCCCAGCGCCGCGCCACGAATGGCAATGTCATCAGCGCATCGCGGTCGAGCAAGCCCGCACGCAGGCCATCGTCGATGTCGTGGTTGTCATAAGCAATGTCGTCGGCGATCGCCGCCACCTGAGCCTCCAGCGACGCATGGCTCGTCAGTTCGAGCGGAAATGCCGCATCAGCTTCTGCCAGCGCCCAGCCAGCCCGCCCAACGGGGCCATTGTGCTTGGCAAGCCCCTCGAGCGCTTCCCAGCTAAGGTTCAAGCCAGGATAACGCGGATAAGGCGAATCTATCGTCATCACCGCGCGCAACGTATTGCCATTATGGTCGAAACCACCAGTGTCGGCCATCGCCGCCTGCAGCGCATCCTCACCCGCATGGCCGAATGGCGGGTGGCCAATATCATGCGCCAATGCCAGCGCCTCGGTCAGATCCTCGTCCAGACCAAGCGCCCGCGCCATTGTCCGCGCGATCTGCGCAACCTCCAGACTATGGGTCAGGCGAACGCGGAAATGATCGCCATCGGGCGCGACGAACACCTGCGTCTTGTGACGGAGGCGGCGGAAACTGATCGAATGGACGATACGGTCACGGTCGCGCTGGAAAACCGTGCGCGGACCCCGCGTTTCGCCCAACACTTCGAAATATTGCCGCCCGCGACTGAGCAGCGGGTCGCTGGCATACGACGCGCGCGCGTTCATTTACCGCCGACCCGCATAACCTCCTGACCGGCCTCGCTGCTGAAAGTGTTGGCAGAAACGCCGCTCTTGGCGAGCGCGTTGACCAGTGCGCGAGCCTCGGCGGGCGTCTTCATCGGCCCAACCAACAGCCTGTTGGTCGCCTTGAACGGAACGCTCCACGCGCCGCGCCCTTTCAGCGCCGTTTCGTTGTCGTCGCGAATACGCGCCCAGGTGGATGGCAGTCCGCGTTCATTGTTGCCAGTCGCGACCTGAACCCACAGCCGCGCAGGATTACGGCGCAGTTCAGCGGCTTCGGCCGCCTGCGCTGCTTTCTCCGCTTTCAGATCGGCCGCAACGGCTGCTGCTTCAGCCGCCTTGCGCTGCGCCAGACGCCTTGCGGCTTTAACCTCTGCGGCCGTGGGGAGCGCCGCCGCGGGGCTTTCCATCTCGGGCGTCAGGCCAGCGAGGATCGCTGCCAGACGCGACATGGGAACGGCACGCGCGGGAACTGGCGCAGGTTTGTGAACGACAGGCGGCGTCCGAACGACTGCAACCTCCTCCGCGGGTGGACCGATCGCGACAGAACGCGGTGCAGGCGGCACGCTGACGATAGCAGGTGGGTGGTCACGACAGGTTTCGTCTCGAAAGCCGGTTTGGTTTCGAACACGGACTGGGTTTCGGTCCGGGTTTCCTGCCGGGTCGCGGGCTGGACCTGCGTCGGAGCACTCGGCCTCGGTGGCGTTTCGAACGCTGGCGCGGGTGCGGCAGGAGTCGGCTTCAAAACAGTTGGCGTCGTTGCAACTGCGGGCGGCTGCTTCGTCGGTTCAGATGAGGCAACGCGCGTATCGGCCCGGATGGCTGGCGAATTGGCGACCTGTGGAGTGCTGGCGGTAAAGCCCGGTGTCGGCAAAACCTGCCCCGGAGTCGCAGGAATGATTGCGGTCGCCGGAGCAGCCATTGTTAGCGTCTCGCGCCCCGGCCGGCGGCGGCGTTCCCGCGAAAGCGGAGCAGCACGAGCGACCTGCACTGTTTCGGTTCGGGCACCAAGAGGTGCACCCGCGGGGATCAACCCATCGGCTGCGCTGCCTGTTCCGGCGGTCGCTCCCGGTCCGATCGGATGAAACGGGTCACCGATCTCAACCGAGGCCATGTTGGTTCCCGCAGACGGCATTGTTCCGAACGCCACTGCATGAGCCTTGTCCGCCGCATTTAATTGCGGCAACCGCGTTAAAAATGGAGCCATCGTCGATGCCAGATTGGCAGGCATCACCTGTCGCGCGATACCGTTCGCGCCGGGCACGTCGCCAGTCATCGCAAGAATGAACGCCCGCGCGCGCCACGCGCTCTGGTCTTGCTTGCGCAACAACGGATCGAGCATTTTCATGGCATCTTCCCGGTCGCCCGAGATTCCCAGCGACAGCGCATAACGCCGCGTCGTCTCGTCATCGGGCTCATGCTTCAACGCCAGCGCGTAATCCCGCTGCGCCCGTCGCGAATCCCCCGCAGGTCATAGGCGAGACCCCGGTCGCGCGCGACTTCCTCTTCGGGAATGCCAAGCGCAACCGCCTTGGCAAACAATGGCAACGCATCGTCGGGACGCTCCAGCATTACCAGCGCCCACGCCAGACCCGCCTTTGCCTTGCCGCTGCGTTCATCGACCTGTTCGGCACGCGCGAAAAACCCCAGCGCGGCATTCGGATCACCGATGGCGAGTGCAGACTGGCCTGCGCCCAACAAGGCCGACAAGCTGCGAGGTGCGACCGATAGCGTCCGTAGATGCATCGAAAGCATATCGGCGGGATCGGTGGAGCCGATGAGCGATGGCGGCGTGGGGGGTGTTTGGATCGACCGGGCATTACCGATCGTCTGACCAACGGCCTGCGACGAAGCAGCAAGTGCCAGAAAAACAGTGCCCGCCCGCAGATGCGACGGACGGAGAATCAGCGTGAATTTCATTATCGCCCTTGATTACCGGACCAGGGCCGGTCGGGGCAAGCACTGGCTGATTGCCAGCGCGCCGGGCCGGTTCGCACCAAGGACGAACCGGACCGGCAATACGGTTTATTGGTTATTCTGATTACTGATTATTCTGCCGGTTCAGAAAACGCGGAATGTCGAGCGGGTCTTTCGACGCGTCGGCGCCGGGGTCGACCTTTGCCGAACCACGCGCAATGTTCGACATCCGTTCGAACAACGTGCCACCGCCGGGCGTAGGTGCCTTGGCTTCTGGCTCTGCCGCAGGAGTGGAAAGCCAGCGACTTCCGGCCTTCGGTGCCTCAGCCACGGGATCACTCGTCCCTGCAGCATCAAGCATCGTACCGGTGTCGAGCAATAACTCGTCTTCAGTCAGGCTTGAATCGACAAAGCGTGCAGCTTCGACAACGGGCGCAGGAGCGGCTTCGCTTACAACTTCAGGAGCAGCCTCCGCAACAGCTACGGGCGCGGGTTCGGCCTGTAGAGTAGCGGCGACAGGAGCCGCTGCTTCAGGCTTTTTGAAGCCCGGGAATGCGAACACGCGGGCCGGTTCTGGCATCGCCGAAGCTTCTGCTTCGATACCGGTCGCCACAACCGAAACGCGGATCTTGCCGTCCAACGAGTTGTTGAACGCCGAACCCCAAATGATGTTGGCGTCGGGATCGACCAGTTCCTTGATGTGGCTGGCCGCTTCATCGACTTCCATCAGGCGCATATCTTCGCCGCCGGTGATCGAGATGATAACGCCCTTTGCGCCCTTCATCGACACACCGTCCAGCAGCGGGTTGGCGATGGCTTTTTCGGCTGCTTCGATGGCGCGGTTGTCGCCCTCGGCTTCGCCGGTTCCCATCATCGCCTTGCCCATTTCGCCCATGACGGAACGAACGTCGGCGAAATCAAGGTTGATCAGGCCGGGCATCACCATCAGGTCGGTGATCCCGCGAACGCCCTGTTGCAGGACTTCATCGGCCATCTTGAAAGCGTCCTTGAACGTCGTCGAAGGGTTGGCGATCAGGAACAAATTCTGGTTCGGAATGACGATCAGCGTATCGACGTGCTTCTGCAATTCGATAATGCCCGCTTCCGCAGCTTTCATACGGCGCGAACCTTCGAAGCTGAACGGCTTGGTGACGACACCAACGGTCAGGATCCCACGATCGCGCGCAGCCTTTGCAATGACGGGAGCCGCACCCGTTCCGGTGCCGCCGCCCATGCCTGCCGCGATGAAGCACATGTGCGACCCATCGAGCGCCTTTTCGACCTGCTCGAGAGTTTCCTCTGCCGCTGCTTTGCCGATTTCAGGACGCGATCCAGCGCCCAGACCCTGCGTAATCTTCAGGCCAAGTTGCAAACGCCGTTCGGCGGCGCTGGAATTCAGCGCCTGCGCGTCCGTGTTGGCGACGATGAAATCGACCCCCTGCACCTGGCTGGCAATCATGTTGGCAATGGCGTTTCCGCCCGCACCGCCGACACCAATTACACAGATACGTGGACGAAGCTCATCCACTTCCGGTGGCAAGAATTCGATACTCATCGAAATATCCCCTTCATTTTGCGGGTCAAAACCTGACCCTGAGTTCTTTTGCACTAAGCGACTCATCGAATCACGTAAAAAGTTAACGAAAACTGCTTTTTTTAATAACCGCTCCGAAATGCAGCCATCAAACGTTGAACCAGCCCACCCGCTGGCAGCCGATGAACGGTCTGCCCCGCAGGTACGATCGCTCGTAAATCGATCGGATCGGACGCCGCATAATGGATCAAACCCGCAAGCGTAGCGAACCCCGGACCGCTATGCGCTTCGGGCAAACCAACGATTCCGCGCGGCCGCCCAACCCGGACAGCACGGCCCAGCGAACCCTGCGCATAGTCGGCAATACCCTTTAACTCCGCACCGCCGCCGGTGAGAACGACCTGCCGACCGACCGGCCCTGAAAAGCCGAGGTCCTTTAGCGCCTTGGCAACTTCGCCCATCAGATGCTCGAGCCGCTGACGAATGACCGCGATCAATGCCGCCCGTGTGATCCGGGCCGTTTCGCCCTGCTCTTCTTCGGTCGACAAAGGCGCGACCTCAATCATGTCATGATTGTCTTTCGGGCTGGCAGTCGCCGATCCGAAAAAGCACTTCATGCGCTCGGCCTGATTGCGACGTGTCCCAAAAGCGGACGCTATGTCGTCGGTGATGTCCGATCCGCCGAACGGAATCGATGCCAGCCCGACCAGCACGCCGCCCGCGAACAGCGAAACATTTGTCACACCAGCGCCCATTTCGACCAGTGCGACGCCCAGTTCGCGTTCCTCGTCCGATAGACAAGCCATGCCCGTCGCGACTGGCGACGCGACGATCGACTTCACTTCGAGATGCGCCGAGCGCACGCAGAGATCGAGATTGCGAACCGGCGAACCGTCCGCCGCAACCACATGGATATCGACTCCCAACGTATCGGCGTGGAGACCCAACGGCTTCTTCACGCCCTGCAACCCGTCGAGAGTGTAAAGTGTTGGCTGCGCGTGGAGGACCATGCGCCCATCGGGGTCGATCGAGCTGCGCCCCGCCGCCAGCAGTTCGTCGATATCGTCCTGTTCGATGCGATGCCCGCCAAGCTCAACCTCGACGGAAGCGATATCGCTAACGAGGCCACCCGCCGAGAAACTGACCCAGACATCCTCGATATTTGTGCCCGCGATCCGTTCGGCCTGTTCAACTGCCTCGCGCACAGCTTTTTCGGTCAGATCCATGTCAGCGATATAGCCCCGCCGCACGCCCCGGCTTTCGCGCTGTCCGGTGCCAAGCACGGTCAGATCGCCGCCCTCACCCCGTTCGGCGATCAGCGCAGACACTTTCCACGACCCGATATCGAGCGCGGTGATCAGATTCTCGCGGCGCGGCTGTGCCATTATGCGATACCCCTTCGTTGTGCTGATCGTCGTTATTATCCGTACCGGCTGGCTTGTCGATGCGCGGCTTGTCGCGGCTCACGCGCACGAACATCTTGGCCGGATCGCGCATATCAAAACGCACGAAACCACGCCCGAGCAATCGGTCCACCCCATCCATAGCGGAAAATTTTGCCAACGCCTTGGCCGACGGCGCATCCCCCTCTGGCAGGGCAAGCACTTCACCCGACTGGAAACGCAAATCCCAACGGCGATTGCCGACCCAGGTCGCTCCCGCGAGCATCGGTTTTAGACGTGGCGCATGACCCATCAGATCAGTCAGTGCCGTCGCCTGCACATTGGCATCGGGTCCGATAACCAACGGCAGATCGGGCATCGCGTTCAGCGCAACCGGTTCCAGAACAACGCCCTTGTCATCGATCAGCGACAATTGCTGCTCGTGTTGCCACACCGCCGCAGGTTTCCGCTCGACGATGTCCACCACCAGCGTATCGGGCAGGCGCCGCGACACACGTGCATCGGCGATCCAGCCATATTGCAGCAATTCGCCGCGTACTTTGTCCAGATCGACCAGCGGCATCGCACGGCTTTTCTGATCGAGCGCGACGGCATAAACGGTCAGCCGATCCATCCGGTCGATACCGGTGACCTCGACGCGCTTCACCGCGAAACCTGCGCCGCCAACGATTTCGGACAGTTGAGCGGCAGCATAGGCTGGCAAGCCCAGCATCACCGCAATGGAAATCACCGCCGCGCCTGCGACACCGAGGATCGAGAAGGTTACGATCCGTTGCATCGCAGTCGCGCTGATCGGGATCGACTCTATGCTCCGCGCCAGCATCGAGGGTTTCGACTTGCCCGCTTTACCCTTGACGGTCGCGCGCGGTTTGCGGGTTCCCCCGTTGCCGCCGCGCTTGATCGATGCAGCCGTCATTGGGCATCCTCCAGAATGCATTGGACGAGTTGATCGTAGCTCTGGCCGAGATATTTCGCCTGTTCGGGAACGAGGCTCAATGGCGTCATCCCGGCTGCGTGTTGACCTCCAACAGATAGAGGCCGTCGATCCCACGCTCATCGTCCCAGCGGAAATCGCTGCGCGACGTTCCACGGCAACCGAGAACGCGGTGCGCCTTCAACGCCATTTCCAGGCAGGCAGCGGCAATTTCCTCGGGAATGTTTGCAGGGCAGACGTGTTCGGTCATCCCATCGGTGTATTTGGAATCATAGTCATAGAAACCGCTTTTCGGCTTTAACTCGGTCACCGCCAACACCCGGTTCCCAACGACTGCTGTCGTCAGTTCGCGGCCCCGGATGAACGGTTCGGCCAGCAGTTCCTCAAACTCCTGCCACGGACCCACCACATCGCGTCCTATCGGGTTGCCATAATTGCCACTCGCCGTGACGATCGCAACTCCGACCGAAGACCCCTCGTTGATGGGTTTCAGGACATAAGGGCGCGGCAGAGGATCGCCCAGATACAGCGACTCCGATTTAACGATGTGCCCACCCGGCATCCGAACTCCATGCGGAACCAGTGACTGTTTGGTCAGCACCTTGTCGATCGCGATCACCGATGTCGCCAGCCCGGAATGCGTATACTTCAGGCCCATCAGGTCGAGCATACCCTGCACCGAACCATCCTCACCGGGCGTACCGTGCAGCGCATTGAACACGACGTCGGGCTTCACTTCGGACAGCCGCAGCGCAACGTCGCGGTCCATATCGATGCGGACCACCTCATGCCCCAGCCGCTCCAACGCATCGGCACAGCCAGCGCCCGACACCAGTGAAACCTCGCGCTCGGCGGACCAGCCGCCCATCAGAACCACGACCTTCACGCCGTTTCCCCAATTCGTTGAATTTCCCACTCGAGCGTAACACCGGAATGCGCCAGCACCCGCTCACGAACCTCCTCGCCCAGCGCCTCGATCTCCGCACTCGTCGCAGACCCAAGGTTCAGCAGAAAATTACAATGTTTCTCGGACACTTGCGCGTCCCCACGACGCAGCCCGCGACACCCGGCCGCATCGACCAGCGCCCACGCCTTTTGACCTTCAGGATTTTTGAAAGTTGATCCCCCGGTTCGGCTCCTCAACGGCTGGGAGGCTTCCCGCTCTGTCGCGATCCGATCCATTTCTGCACCGATAATCGCGGGCGACCCCGGCACTCCGGCAAAGGTCGCGCCCACGACGATCGCACCGTCGGGCAATTCAGAGTGGCGATAGGTGTAGCCGAGATCATCGACCGCGATCACGCGCCGTTCGCCCGAGCGCAGCACGATATCGGCGCTGACCAGACAATCGGCCACTTCGCGGCCATAGGCACCCGCATTCATCCGCACCGCGCCGCCGACCGTTCCCGGTATCCCGCGCAGAAATTCAAGCCCGGCAATCGCATTGTCGCGCGCATAGCTCGCCACCGAAATGCCCGGAGTTCCCGCTCCGCAGGTGAGCGTATTGCCCTCAACTGTGATGCTCGCAAACGCCTTACCAAGACGCACAGTGATGCCCCGCACACCGCCGTCGCGAACAATCAGGTTAGACCCCAGCCCCAACGGCCAGATTGACACATCAGCGGGCGTTGCGCGCAGGTAATCCTGCAGGTCGGCAACATCGGCTGGCTCGAACAATTCATCGGTCGGACCGCCAGTCTTAAACCACACTAGCGGCGCAAGCGGAGCGTTTGCGGTCAGGCGACCGCGCACTTCGACAGGGGCAAGCGTCTGGGTCATGGCCGCGCGCCCTCTATGCCCGCAGCAAGTCCCGCCGCCCATTTCGTGATATCGCCAGCCCCAAGGCAGACGACCATGTCGCCCGGCTGAGCCTCTCCAGCCAGCGCCAGGGCCAGCGCCCCGGCATCGGCAATCTCCGCGGCCGCCCGGTGTCCGCGTTGCCTCAGTTTGTCGACCAGAGCAGCCGCGCTGACCCCCTCGATCGGCAGCTCGCCCGCCGCATAGACCGGCGTGACATAGACCATGTCGGCATCGTTAAACGCCTGAGCAAAATCGTCGATCAGACCACCAAGCCGCGTATAACGGTGTGGCTGAACGACGGCGATCACCCGTCCTGTCGCCCCCTCTCGCGCTGCCGAAAGGACGGCTCGAATTTCGACCGGATGATGGCCGTAATCGTCAATGATCGTCACACCCTCGGTTTCGCCGACATTGGTAAAACGGCGCTTCACGCCACCGAACTTAGCGAACCCCTGTTGAATCGTCGCATCGTCCAGTCCGAGCTCGATCGCCACAGCAATCGCCGCCAGCGCATTCTGGACATTGTGGCGGCCCGACATGGGGAGCGCGATATCCTCTATGCTGCGGATGCTACCATCACGGCTCCGCACCATCGCTTCGAACCGGTTGCCACCGCTGCCCGGTATAACATTGACACCGCGCACATCGGCTTGCGCGCTAAAGCCGTAAGTCACGATCCGGCGATCACGAATACGCGGCAATAAAGCCTGAACCTCGGGATGATCGAGGCAGAGGATCGCCGCTCCATAAAAGGGCACGTTCTCGATAAATTCGACAAACGCATCCTTTACCGCGTCAAACGAACCATAATGATCGAGGTGCTCGGGATCGATATTGGTGACGACCGCAATCGTTCCATCGAGGCGCAGGAAACTGCCGTCGCTCTCGTCCGCTTCGACCACCATCCAGTCGCTGGCGCCGAGTCGCGCGTTCGAACCATAGCTATTGATGATGCCGCCATTGATAACGGTCGGATCGACCCCGCCCGCATCGAGCATCGCCGCGATCATCGACGTCGTCGTGGTTTTGCCATGTGTTCCCGCAACCGCAACCGTCGATTTCAGCCGCATCAGTTCGGCCAGCATTTCGGCGCGACGCACAACGGGCACACGCGTTTCCAATGCGCGCTCGACTTCAGGATTGCCGCGCTTGATTGCCGTCGAAGTGACCACAACCACAGCATCGCCAAGGTTATCGGCGGAATGGCCGATCTTCACGTCGATGCCACGCTTCCGCAGCCCCTCGATCACATAGCCTTCGGAAACGTCCGAACCCTGCACCTTATAGCCAAGGTTGTGCATGACCTCCGCAATGCCGGACATGCCTATGCCGCCGATGCCGATGAAGTGGATCGTGCCAATGTCGGTTGCCACGCCCCTCATGCGAAAGCGGGCTTCAATTTGATCGGCGCAGGCGGGATTGCTGCGGGTGACAGACTTTCAACCAAATCGGCCAGGTCCCGTCCTGCTTCGGGACGCCCACAAGCGCGCGCACGTCTCGCGGCATTTGCCAGCGCTGCCGGATCGAGACCAAGTTTCTGCATCTGTTTGGCGAGTTCGACCGGGGAGAAATCACGTTCGGCAATCGACCGCGCGCCGCCTGCCTCAACCATCTCACGGACGTTGGCAGTCTGGTGATCATCGGTTGCGCTTGGCAACGGGATCAGGATTGCCGGACGTCCAGCGGCGGTCAGTTCGGCGATGGTCGAGGCCCCTGCACGTCCGATGACCAGATGTGACCAGCTCAGCCGATCGGGCAGATCGGGTAGATAAGTGGCAAGATCGGCAGGCACGCCCAATTGGACATAGCGCGCGCGAACTGCCTCGATATCCTCGGCACGGCATTGCTGCGTGACTTGCAAACGACGGCGGAAGTTCAGCGGTAGCATCCCCAGACCATCGGGCACGACGCGCGACAAGATGCTGGCACCCTGACTTCCGCCAGTGACCAGCACGCGGAAAATGCCGTTCTCATCCAGTGGCGGAAAGTCCTGTTCGCGGATTTTCAGGATTTCCTCTCGCACAGGATTGCCGACGAGATGGGTTTTGCCGTTCCAATCAGGCTTCATCCGCGCGACGCTTGGATAAGCGGTCGCAATGGCATCGACACGCCCGGCTAACAGCCGGTTGACGCGGCCAAGGACGGCATTCTGTTCATGCACAGCAGTCGGCACGCCTGCTTTCAGAGCGGCGAGCAGCGCGGGAAAAGCGGGATAGCCGCCGAAACCGATCACCGCCGACGGCTCGAACGATTCATACAGGCGCAACGCCATCGAGCGGCCGTCGTAAATGCCCTTTGCCGCGCCCGGCCAGCTCGACGGGTTTTTCGTCAAGCGACCGGCCGGCAGGGTATGAACCTGTGCACCGTCGAACAGTCCCGGAATCTTTGCGCCGCGCGCGTCGGTGATTAGAGCAACCCGGTGGCCACGCGAAATCAGTTCCGCCGCCAACGCGTGCGCCGGGATCATATGACCGCCCGTGCCGCCTGCGGCCAGGACGAAATGCTTACTAACCGTCACTTCTTGCTCCAGCGCACGACATAGGGTGAGCGGGTCAGATACGGATTTCGACGAGTGAACGCCAGCAGCAGCCCAAAGCCGATCGAAAGTGCGATCATCGACGACCCGCCATAGCTGATAAACGGCAACGTCATGCCCTTCGACGGCGCGAGATTGACGTTGACCGCCATGTTGATCAGCGCCTGAACGGCGAACTGCGTGGTCAGTCCCGCTGCGGCGAGGACGATGAACGGGTCTTCCTCATCGAGCAGTTTCACGAAGACCCGCACTACGATCGCAAGGAACAACACTGCGATGGCGATGCAGGCGATCAGGCCGAATTCCTCGCCGATCACCGAAAAAATATAGTCAGTGTGTGCTTCGGGAAGGTGGAATTTCATTTCGCCACCGCCCGGCCCCGTTCCGAAAAAGCCACCTGCCGTCAGCGTCGCACGGGCGCTGTCTGTTTGATAGGTGTCGCCTTCGCTGAACAGAAAGTTGTCGATGCGGAGTTTTGCCACCGGATAGAACAGATAGGCCATCACGATGCCGACCACCCCGGCAGCGCCGAGCACGCCCATGATCTTGGTCGAGATTCCCGAAAGCATCAACAAGGCCAGCCACATCGTAAAGAACACGATCGTCTGACCGAAATCGGGCTGCTTCATCAGGAACACCGCAACCAACCCTGTCAGGAGGCCGGACAACGGGATGACGGGCAAAGTGCGGTCATGCGCGCGGAGTGATAGCAGCCAAGCGAGGCTGACGACGAAAAACGGTTTCAGGAATTCGGAAGGCTGAAACTGCGCGAGCCCAAAGCCGATCCAGCGCCGGGCACCGTTGGTTTGCGAGCCGATCAGGGGAACCAGCACCAGCATTAAACTGAAAAACGCTGCACCGCCGAGCGCGAACCGACGGGCGATTTGTGTTGGCAGCATCGAGACACCGATCATCACAGGGATGCCGAGTGCTACCCATGCGAGCTGTCGCCAGAAATAGTGCAGCGGTGCGACGGTGACGTTGCCCCCCGAATAGCGATCGGCTGCGGCTGGGGATGCGGCGGCGACGGCGATCAGTCCAACCGAGATCAGAATGAAGACGAGCAGCAGCAGGAAGCGGTCGATTTCCCAGAACCACAGGCCGAACGCAGAACGATCCGAGCGACCGAGGCGGGCGGAAACCGATGATCGGATGCGGGCGGCAGGTGTGTTCACAGTGCCTCCACAAGAGCACGAAACGCGTCGCCCCGCGCCTCGAAATCGGTAAATTGATCGAATGAGGCGCAGGCTGGCGATAATAGTACCGTATCGCCGGGGTGCGCGGCCATCGATGCGCGATGGACGGCAACGTCGAGCGTGACGCAGTGAACAACCGGCATTTGGTCACGCAGAATGTTTGCCAGCATCGGCCCATCGCGACCGATGGCGAACGCGGTCTTCACATGGTCGAAATAGGGCGCGCAGGCGTCGAGGTCGTCGGATTTTGCCTGCCCGCCGAGTATCCACAGGATTTGGGAATAAGCGGCGAGGGCTGGCGCGGTCGACGTGGCGTTGGTTGCCTTGCTGTCGTTTACATAGAGGACGCCATCGCGCTCGCGAATGCGCTCCATGCGGTGTGGCAGGCCTGGGTAGGTCTGAAGGCCGGTTTCGATTTGAGCTTCGGTCAGGCCCAGAGCTTTGCAAACAGCAATTGCCGCCGCTGCGTTTTGGGCGTTGTGCGGCCCTTGCAAGGCAGCCCAGTTGAACTGATCGAGCGTGGGCGTTGTACCACGGATTGCCGGGTGCCCCGTTGATTGCATCGCGAAGAGCCGCGCTTTCGATGCCGCATAGCCGTCGAACCCGTCATACCGATCGAGATGATCAGGTGTGATGTTAAGTAATACAGCGACGTCGCAGTCGAGCGAGAACGTCAGGTCGATCTGGTAGCTCGACAGTTCCAGCACATAGACGCCACCTGTCGGCAACGGCTCCTGCCCAAGAATCGGCAGCCCGATGTTGCCGCCCATCATCGTCGGCACGCCCGACGATTGCAGGATGTGATGCACCAGCGCGGTCGTGGTTGATTTGCCGTTAGTCCCAGTGATGCCGACAACCTTATGCGGAGGCAGTTCGGCACGGCCCTGAGCGAAAAGTTCGATGTCACCGATTACGGGTACGCCAAACTTTGCGGCATGAGCCGCGATGGGATGGCGGTTCAGGGGGACGCCGGGGGATACGACGACGCCTGCGAAACCGGTCAGATCGGTTTCGAGTGGGTCGGCGAAACTAAGCTCGGCGTTCCTGACAAGCGCCTCACGCGCATCCTCATTCGAATCCCACGCAACAACCTCCGCCCCGCTCGTCAGCAGAGCATCGACAGTCGCCCGTCCCGAACGCGCAAGTCCAAGCACCGCATAGCGTTTGCCGCGAAAGGCGGTGCTGGTGATCACCTGAGTTTCAGGGTCGCGAGACCCGCGAGCGCCAGCACGAAGCTGATGATCCAGAAACGGATGACAACCGTTGCCTCGGCCCAGCCGAGTTGTTCGAAATGATGGTGGATCGGTGCCATTTTGAACACACGCTTGCCCGTGCGCTTGTAGAAGAACACCTGAATGATAACCGACATCGCCTCGACGACGAACAGCCCCCGATGATCCCCAGCACGATCTCATGGTGCGCGGTTACCGCGATTGCACCAAGAGCGCCGCCGAGAGCGAGGCTGCCGGTGTCACCCATGAACACTGCTGCCGGGGGAGCGTTGAACCATAGGAACGCAAGGCCCGCCCCGACGATGCCGCCGCAGAAGATCGCCAGATCACCGGCTCCGGGAACGTGCGGGATGCCGAGATAGACGGCAAACTTGGCGTTACCTGCGAGGTAAACGATCGTCATGAAAGCAACACTGGCGATGATGACCGGCATCGTCGCCAGTCCGTCCAGACCATCGGTCAGGTTCACCGCATTACCGAACGCGACCATCGTGAATGCGGCAAACAGGATGTAGAAAACACCGAGATCGGGGTGAAAACTGCTGAAAAACGGCACATAAAGTTCGGTGCCGTTATGCTTTGTGATAATCCATGCGGCGATGATCGCAATGGCGAACTCACCCAGCAAACGAACGCGGCCAGACACGCCAGCATGGCTGTTTTTCCGCACTTTGTCCCAATCGTCCATGAAGCCGATGGCTCCGAAGCCGAAAGTGACGAGGATGCAGGCCCAGACATAGGGGTTGGTCAAGTCCATCCACAACAGGCTGGAAACACCAAGCGAGGTCAGGATCATCAGCCCGCCCATCGTCGGGGTGCCGACTTTTGCAAGGTGCGTAGCAGGACCATCGGCGCGGATCGGCTGCCCCTTGCCCTGACGCACACGGAGCCAGCCGATGAAGCGCGGGCCGATCAACAAGCCGAGAACAAGAGCCGTGGTTACAGCGCCTCCGGTGCGAAAGCTTAAATATCGCAACAGATTCAGGACGCCGGGGAAGCCCATCATATCGGCGATTACATAAAGCATCAGGCAGCCCCCAGAGCATCGACAAGCGTGGAAAGGCCGACCCCGTTCGATCCCTTGACGAGGATCGCATCGCCGGGGGCAATGACCGACTCGATCAGGTCGCGCGCAGCGGCGGCGTCGGGCACATGGCGGAACTCCACCCTCCCCTCAAGCGCCTTGGCGAGTGCGACCATGCCCGGTCCGACGAGAAGTGCAAAATCGACGTTGGCTGCCAGCAGCGGCTCGGCGATCGCGGCATGGAGACGTTCGCTTTCGGTGCCAAGCTCGCGCATCTCACCAAGAACGGCAATGCGGCGCGTCGCAGTCTGGCGACCAAGGACGGCCAGCGTCGCGACCATCGATGCCGCATTGGCATTATAGCTTTCGTCAATCAGCAGCGCGGTTCCACTTCCGGCGCGGATAGTTTTACGTGCGCCACGTCCGGCAAGCCCCTCCAGTTCGGCCAGCGCCAGCCCCGCAGCCGCCAGATCGCCACCGAGCGCCTGCACCGCCGCGATAACCGCAAGCGCATTGGACACCCAGTGGTCGCCCACCTGTCCGACAGTGAAGCACAGTTCGGCATCCGGCAAAGTCGCAGTGATGAGCGTGCCGCCCGCCGTCGGCATGGCTTCGCGCGCGTGGACATCTGCCCCGGTGCCCATCCCGAACGTCACGACATGAACGCCAAGCTCACGGGCGTGTCCGACCAGCCGATCACGGTGAGGGCTATCGAACGGGATAATCGCCGTGCCGCCGGGTTCGATCCCCTGAAAGATTTCAGCCTTCGCATCGGCAATCGCCGCTTCCGATGCAAAGAATTCGATGTGCGCCGGAGCAATTGCGGTGACGATAGCAACATGCGGACGCACCATACGGGTCAGCCCCGACAGTTCGCCCGCGTGGTTCATTCCCATCTCGAACACCGCAAAATCGCTGTCGGCGGCCATCCGCGACAGGCTGAGAGGTACGCCCGTGTGGTTGTTGTAGCTCTTGACCGATTTGTGGACTTTAGTGTCCGGCCACCGCCCGAGGGCGGCGGCCAGCGCTTCCTTGGTGCCGGTCTTTCCAACCGACCCCGTTACTCCGGCAATCTTTGCTGCCGTTCTCCGCCGGGATGCGACCCCCAGGGCGTCCAGTACGGCGGCTGTATCGGCCACCAATATATGTGGATGTGCAACGGGCTGCGAAACGATCGCGCCCGATGCTCCGTGCGCAAATGCACCTTCGATGAAGCGGTGCCCATCGGTGACTTCACCGGGCATTGCGACGAACAGGTCGCCAGCCCCAATCTCACGGGAATCGAATGCGACACCGGTTGCGGCAAAGGATTCGGATGCCACACCGCCGATTGCCTTAGCTATGGCTTCAGAAGTCCAGAGTGCGGTCATGCCGCACAGTCCCGCGCAACCTGAACATCGTCGAACGGCAATATGCGCTGATCGTCTCCGGCACCGACCACTTGCCCGGTTTCATGCCCCTTGCCCGCGATCAGGACGATATCGCCCGGTCCGGCCTCGGCAATGGCCGCGGCGATGGCCCGGCGGCGGTCCCCGATTTCGGTGGCTTCGGGTGCTTTCGACATGATTGCATGGCGGATGGCTTCGGGGTCTTCGCTGCGGGGATTATCGTCTGTCACGATAACGCGGTCGGCCATTGCTTCGGCAATCAGGCCCATTTCAGGGCGCTTACCGGCATCACGATCGCCACCCGCGCCCATGACAAGGATCAGGCGACCGACGGCATGGGGTTTCAGCGCACTGATCGCTGCTGCCAGAGCATCGGGCGTATGGGCATAATCGACATAGACCGGTGCGCCCGCACGAGTGATGACCGCCCGCTCCAGCCGTCCACGGACCGGTTGCAGTCGCGACAGATTGGCCAGGGTTGTCATGGGATTCCCGCCCGTCGCAATCACCAGACCAGCCGCCATCAGGGCGTTGGCGGCCTGATAAGCGCCGATCAACGGCAGCATAATCTTATGCTCGACATCCTCATGGACGACCGTCAGCGTCTGGCCCAGTTGTGTCGGAATACGGCTGATCAAACGCAGCGTTGCGCCGCGCGTACCGATGCCCATCAACTGCAAGCCACGTTCGCGCGCAAGGTCGATGACCCGGTCGGACGCTTCATCGTCTTGCCAGATCACCGCGATGCCGTTCGGGTCGACAACTTCGGAAAACAGCCGCAGCTTGGCGGTCAGATAGGCCGCCATGTCACCGTGATAGTCGAGGTGATCGCGGCTGAGATTGGTGAAACCGGCGGCGGCAACGGGCAGCCCCTCCGTACGATATTGGTGCAAGCCGTGGCTCGATGCCTCGAAAGCTGCGTGCGTCACGCCTTCGCGTGCGAGGCCCGCCATATTGCTCAGGAAGGTCACGATGTCCGGGGTCGTCAGTCCGGTCGTAACCGTCTCGTCGCCCGTCGTGACACCCAGCGTCCCGATGCTCGCGGCATGATGGCCCGCCATCCGCCAAAGCTGGCGGGTCAGCTCTACGGTCGAAGTCTTACCGTTGGTACCGGTCACCGCGACCGTGGTTCTCGGAAACGGCGCAAAGAATTTTGCCGCCAGCAGCGCAAATGTGCGGCGTGGTTCGTCGGCGATCACCGCAACCGCACCGTCCACTTCCACCCCGGCGCAGGTCACGACCGCTATAGCGCCCGCAGCGATGGCCGCGGGAATATAGTCCTCACCGTTGAACCGGGCACCCTTGAATGCGCCGAACACCGTGCCGGGTGCGACTTTACGATGGTCGATCGCAAACCCCGTCACTTCCTGTGGCGCTATGCTCTCGAGGCCGACCGTCTCAAGGAGCGTATCGAGCCGCATCAGTTCCCGGCCTTCGGTTTCCAGACCAGAGGCGCAAGCGCACTCACGTCAATGTCCTTACTGTTGTCGGGCATGACACCCAGCAACGGACCGATGCGCGAAATGATCTTGCTGGTTGCCGGTGCGACCACCCACCCGGCCGTTCGCTGACCGGCCGAAGCGGCGCTGCCCTTGGGCTCATCGAGCATCGTCACCACCACATAACGCGGCGCATCCATCGGGAAAGCGGCGGCGAACGTGGATACCGTCGAATGCCGGTTGTAACCGCCGCCATTGGCTTTGTCGGCTGTTCCGGTTTTGCCGCCGACGCGGAGACCGTCGACGTCGGCCTTGCGACCAGTGCCGTCGAGGACGATCATGCGGAGAAGCTGGCGCATCTTGTCGCTGGTCGCCTGTGAGAACACGCGAGTACCCTGCGGAGCCTTGCCCGGCGCTATCTTCAGCAGCGTCGAGGGACGGAAGATGCCGCCGTTAACCAGCGCTGCATAAGCCGTGGCGAGATGCAGCGGGGTGACCGCCATGCCATGACCAAAGCCGATCGTCATGACCGTCGTCCGTCCCCAATAGGTCGGCCAGATCGGGCGGCCGCGCTCTTTCAGTTCGATGTCGGGCGCAGTGTCGAAGTGAAGTTTGTGGAACAGGCTGGCGGTCCGCGTTTCACCCAATTCATCGGCGATGCGCGCGGTTACAATGTTCGATGACATGATCAAGGTTTCGATGACGTTGAGCCACCGTCCCGCCGAATGTTCGTCATGGATCGTAAAGCGGCCGACTTTCAACGGTGCGGTCGCATCATATCGTTTCGCCAGCGAAGGGACGACCCCGGTGTCGAGCGCATTGGCTATGGTGATCGGTTTGAAAGTCGAGCCAAGCTCATAAACACTCTGCGTCACATTGTTGCGGCGCGCTTCGTCCGGTCCCTCACCGGGCTTGTTCGGATTATAGACCGGCAGCGACGCCATTGCGATCACTTCGCCAGTGTGAACGTCGAGCACGATGCCGGTCGCGCCCTTTGCCTGCTGATCGACCATCGCAGCCGACATTTCGCTTTCCATAATCGCCTGCACGCGCGCATCGATCGACAGGGCGATGGCGTTCGCGCGATTATGGGCATTCGACAGCTTATCATTCAGCACGCGTTCCATGCCCGAGACGCCACGCCCGTCGAAATCGGTGTAGCCGATGACATGAGCGGCGAGCGTCGTCTGAGGATAGAGCCGTTCGGGTTCGCGGGCATAGGCCATTGCCGGTTCACCGATCGCGTTCACCTGAGCCACCAGATCGGGCATGGCGCGACGGCGCAGATAGGTGAAACGCACGCCCGACCGCAGAATGGCGAGATATTGCGCTTCGGTCTTTTCCGGCATCAGAGCGGCCAGCTTTGCCGCGACATCTTTCGGGTCGTTCAGCAATTTGTTCGCATGGACCCCGATTGACCAAGCATCGATCGTCCGCGCCAGCACCTGACCATTGCGATCGACGATGTCGCCGCGATTGGGCAACATGCTGGAAATACTCGAAGACACCTTCGCGTCATGAAACACCGACAGCCAGACGAGTCGACCCGCGATCAGCAGGCTGACGGCACCGAACAGCAGCATCAACATCATCAGGCGCTGATGTGCGACGACCAGCGACGCCTGTCGCTGGTCCTGGTGGCGTATCCGCGGGGGTTGGGCGACCAATGTTGTCACGGACGCTTGCGGCGCTCCTCTGCAGCCGCAGAGCGGTCAATGTCACCGAGTATCTTTGCATCGAGCATCGCAACACGTTGAGTGCGAGGAGACAGGGCTGGCTTTACAAATATTGCGCGCTGGAACCCGGCGCGCGCACGGGCGGGTTCAGCCGTACTCTTGGGTGCGGGCGCAGCGACTGGCGTTGTGGGGACAGAAGCGGATTCGAACGAGG
Source organism: Sphingomonas paeninsulae (assembly GCF_003660165.1). NCBI lineage: Bacteria > Pseudomonadati > Pseudomonadota > Alphaproteobacteria > Sphingomonadales > Sphingomonadaceae > Sphingomonas > Sphingomonas paeninsulae. The sequence continues at coordinate 2,142,670 of NZ_CP032829.1, read as the reverse complement.
CATTCATGACTGCAGGCGGCGCATTAGGCGTACCGTCATCAATGGCTCCTGAACCGAGCGAGGCGAGCTGAGCTTCACTATGCAGGAACTGTTGCGCCTTCGGAGCGGAAAGCGCCAGCACATCGCCGTTCCACTTCTCAAGCTGGCGAAGCGAAGCACGCGTGCCGAGTTCAGTCTGGAGCTGGCGCATATCGCGCTGCGCCGATGCAATCTGATGCTCCACCGCTTCCAGCTTGCCACGTTCGGCGGCGACCTGAAGCGAGACAAGATAGAGGCAGGTCGCGGCGGTGGCGACACCGGCAACCCAGCCGAGCGAGCGGAAACGTTGTCCAATCATAGGGTTTGGCCAATCATGAGGTGAGGCTTTCGTGGCTAGACCATGCGGGAGCGGCGGTGCGGCGTGCGGAACGAAGCGTGGCGGAGCGCGCACGCGGATTGCGGTCGATTTCGGCGTCCGTTGCCCGAACGGGCTTACCGACCGCTTCGAAGCTGGGGGCACGAACGGCGGCCACGGCGGGGAGATGGCGCGACCCGGAAGGCTCTCCACCCGAACGACGACGCAGAAACAGCTTCACCATGCGATCTTCGAGACTGTGGAAGGTTACGACGGCCAGCCGACCACCGGGCTTCAATGCGCGCTCGGCGGCGGCAAGGCCGTCTTCCAGCTCTCCCAACTCCCGATTGATGTGCATCCTGATCGCCTGAAACGTGCGCGTCGCGGGATCTTTCTTCTCGCCGGGCTTATGACCGACCGCGCGACGGACGGCCCGAGACAAGTCCATTGTCGTCTTCAGCGGCCGCGCATCGACGATGGCATGAGCAATGCGCCGCGATTTCTTCTCGTCACCCAGCGTGTAAATGATGTCGGCGATTTCGGCTTCGTCGGCAGTATTCAGGAAATCGGCAGCGCTTGGGCCAGCCTGCTCCATCCGCATATCGAGCGGCCCTTCGGACTGAAACGAAAAGCCGCGCGTCGGCTGGTCGATCTGCATCGACGACACACCGATATCGAGGACGACACCATCGACGGGGCCAGCCTGATCGAGTTGCGAGAAACGATCCTGAACCAAAGTCAGCCGGTCATGCGGAGTTGCAGCGGCAATCGCATCAGGATCACGGTCGAACGCGGTGACATCCGCGCCCTGATCAAGCATCGCAGCCGTATAACCGCCGGCACCATAAGTGCCGTCGACATGCCGTTCACCCGGCTGAATTGCCAGCGCGGTCAGGACTTCATCGAGGAGGACGGGAATATGCGGCGCGGTCATGCCGCCCCCGCTGTTCGAGGCAGAAACGAACCATGTCCTTCAGGTCTTCGTCCACACCAGGCGTTTCGATCAAAACTGTGGGGTTCCAGATTTCGAACGTGTCACCGGTGCCAATGAAGAAAGCGAGGTCTTCGAGCTTGCCTTTGCTGCGAAAGAACGGCGGCAGGATGAAGCGCCCCGACGCATCGAAGGGCACCTCATCGACCGAACCGAAGGCCCGGCGTGCGATATTGTGACGATCGACATCCTTGCCCGCATCCAGCGCACGAGTCTCATCGCGATCGAGTTTGGCGTGAAGCAGATCGGACCAGCCGCGATCGTATCCGGTCAGGCAGGGGTCAGCATCATGTTTGGAAATCAGGAGGACGCGGTCGCCATTGTTGCGTTCGATGACGGCGCGCAGAGGTGCTGGGATAGCGACACGGCCTTTGCCGTCGATCGCCTGCAGCGCGTAACCTCTGAACAATCCCCGATCGGCCAAAGCCTGTTTCCCTGCTCTAAAGAGGCAAAGCTCCGCCGCTCATCGCGACATGTGTTTTTCGCGATGTTTGAACTGTTTGCGTGCAGACGACCCCGCCTCTTGAGAAGCAGACGTATCAGGGGATATCGCGGTTCACAACGGGTTTTCACGGGTAAAACGGGGAAATCGTCAATAAAATTGGCGGGTTCTGGTTATGTTCTTCACGTTTTCTTAAAACAACAACGAGTTTTCAGGGTCATTTATTGAATAGCCGGAATTGTAATGCCGTGGCGGACTGTTCTTCAGAATTGCGAGACGGCCTTAACAGGCTGAGTCGGCCCGCCTAATTCGCCCGCTTTTCAGGGGCATCGGACAAGTCCTTGCGATCATTCGCCCCCGGCGCGACGCCCAGTTGAGCCAATGGCTCTGAATCTGGATCGACAGTTTTCGAATTGGTGGACTTAGGCCCCGTCGCCAACGGCGCGGTTGCCCCCGGCGCGTTCATGTTCGCGGTACGGCGAACGCTCGTCGCAATTGCTGCCGCCAGCAGGACGATCAGGACAACCGCCGCAAGTCCGGTCACGCCCACACGAATGCGCTGCATTGGCTCCTGCGTGTTGTCACGCCGCAGCGGACTGTTAGGACGGTCACGGACCATAAACCTGAAAATAGGGAGGACTAACGTTCAAGCCAAGGGAGAACGGTCAATCCCTTCGCGCGCAGCCAGTCGGCATTATAAAGCGTCGACAGGTAACGAAAGCCGGTGTCGCACAGGATAGTGACAATGGTCTTGCCCGGCCCCAGCTCACGGGCCAGCCTGATCGCACCCGCAACGTTGATCCCGGAGGACAGGCCAAGACAAAGCCCCTCGTCACGAAGCAGCGCAGCGACCTGCTCAAGTCCCTCCTCGTCGGAAATACGGAACTGTGTGTCGATCGGCGCGCCCTCCAGATTGGCGGTGATGCGCCCCTGCCCGATCCCTTCCGCAACCGACTCGCCTTCGGCTTTCAACTCACCGTGCGCGTAATAATTATACAGCGCCGCGCCATGCGGGTCGGCCAAAGCAATAACGATTTTTTCGTTTTTTGCTTTCAAGCCGAGGCCGACGCCTGCCAGCGTGCCGCCGGTTCCGACTGCGCAAACGAAACCGTCAATTCGCCCATCGGTCTGCGTCCAGATTTCTTCTGCCGTTCCAACGATATGCGCGCGACGGTTCGATATGTTGTCGAACTGATTTGACCAGATCGCACCATCGGTTTCCTCGGCGATCCTGCGCGATGTGTGGACGAAATGCCCCGGGTTGGAAAAGGGCGCTGCAGGAACCAGCACAAGCTCTGCCCCCAGCGCGCGCAAAGTATCCATTTTCTCGCGGCTCTGTGTTTCAGGCATGACGATGATCGTCTTATACCCCTTCGCATTACCAACGAGCGCGAGACCAATGCCGGTATTGCCCGCCGTACCCTCTACGATCGTACCGCCGGGCCGCAGCGCACCCGATTCCTCCGCGTCCTGCACGATGAACAGGGCGGCGCGATCCTTGATCGATGCGCCCGGATTGGTAAACTCGCACTTGGCGAGAATCTCGCAACCCGTAGCGTCGCTCGCGCCATTCAACCGCACGAGCGGGGTGTTGCCGATAAGTGAAATGGTGTCGCGGACGATGGTCATGGTCGCTCTCTAGCCGCGCCGCCGGGGTTGCAGCAAGCAAAGCCAGCTTGCCCACCCAAAAGGCCGCGTTTCGGCCAGACTTAAGTGATCGACCGCGAACGGCGAAGGGCAATCAGGAATATTGCGGCAATCGACAGGAAGCCGAGCGGAACCGTTGTCAGACTCATCAATGCGCGACCAAAGAGAGGTACGATCCAGACAAAGGCCAACATAGTCTTTTCATAGGGCAAAAACCCCCGTTCACGGCCATCCACCACAAGAAACGCAATCGCCATGCCAAGGGGAACGAGATCATAGTCGAGCAAATAGGGTGTCGACAGCAGCGCGGCCGCAATGACCATAGCGTTGCGAACGAACGGGCGCGTGCCGCGTGAAACGGCCATCGTGCCGATAATGGCCGCGACAGTCACCACCGTCTGAATGCCCCAGGCCAGCGAAATACCCGCTCCCCAGTTTCGCGCTGCGGAAAATGCGCTCTGGATTTTCTCCCAGCCAGTCGCTCCCTGTTCGATAATGACCGATTGCGTCAGCGGCAGCGAGTGGATGAACGCAGCCCAGACCGGCCACCCCCACAACGCCAGCGTCAATGCGCAAAGCAATCCTGCCGACAACAACGCCCCACAGATTGCGCGCCAGTGGCCGCCCAGCAGCAGTACGACCGGCAGAACCAGCCCGAACTGCGGCTTATAGACGATACAGCCCAGCAACAGGCCCGCGACAAAAGGACGCCGGTCGAGCAGGAGCAGCCCACCGCCCAGCAATGCGGCCGTCAGAAAGCCATTATGACCGTGACCAAGGCAGACCAGCACAACCGGCGCGCCGAGCGCCGCCAGCGTGGTTCCGGGCGATGGAAGGATCTTGCGCACCGTCAACAGCGCCAGAGCGAGCGTCGATGCCTGCCAGACGATCAGAGCCGGAATATAGGGCACGAGGGCCAGCAACGCCGCGATCAGCAGGAACGGCGGCGGATAGTGCCAGCCATAGAAAGGAATGTTGGCTTTATGATGAGCCAGTTGCTGCGCTGCGAAGTGCGTCGGCCAGTCCCATGCCAGCGGCGCTCGCCTCTCCAGCGCCATCCGGCCCGCCGTCCAGACGTTGGAAAAATCGGTACCGAGTGGCCGCCCGAACGAATCGACCGTCCCGTGCGCAGTCAGGAAAAGATAGGCGACCGCGCCGATCGTCCCGATTAGCGACAGCGTGGCGAACATTTGCACGCGCGCGCTTGTCACCCAATTGCCGCGTGCCACCGGGTTCTCTGCCAAAGTTTTTATCATCGACCATCGATAAGCCAGAGCAATCCAAATAATGGTTAACGAGCCCCCACCTCCCGCAAATTTACTTGACGTGCCATGCTGCACCCGCGAAATCAGCGCGCCTATGAACAAAGCCCCCGTTTTCGCCGCAGTAGCGGCCATCCTTTCCCTTGCTGCGTGCAATGGTCAGGCCACCCCAACCGCCGCAGAGAATGCAGCGGCCGCCGCAAACGCAGCAGAAGCTGCAAAGCCACCCGCTGAAATGCCACCTTCGGTTAAGTCGACCAAGACCTATCGTTGTGACGACAATAGCGTCGTTTCGGTCGAACTTTATGTCGGCGACAAGCAGGCGAACCTTCACCCAACACCAAAGGGTACGCCGATCATGCTTCGCGCTGCCGAAGCCGGGCAGCCGATGACGGCTGACGGTTATTCGCTCACCGGCACCGAGAAAAAGATCTCGCTGACGACGCCAACAAAAAAGAGCCAGTCCTGCAGCAGCTGATGCAGATTTCGCCGGGTGCGTTGCGCCCGGCGACTGGTTTGATTATATCGCTTTCAATCGCCCCGGCAGCCGCACCGACCAATCGATGCGCGCTCGACCGGGGCGTCGCTCTTTATTGACGTGAGATGCCGATGACACGCCGCCGCCAAATCTACGAAGGCAAGGCCAAGATACTGTATGAAGGTCCGGAGCCGGGCACACTTATCCAGTATTTCAAGGACGATGCGACCGCGTTCAATGCCCAGAAGAAGGGCACGATCAACGGCAAGGGCGTGCTGAACAACCGAATCTCGGAGCATATCTTCACGCTGCTCGGCACGATCGGCATCCCGCATCACTTCATGCGTCGCCTGAATATGCGTGAGCAGCTGATTCGCCAGGTCGAGATCATTCCGATCGAAGTCGTGATTCGCAACGTCGCCGCAGGGTCGCTGTCGAAACGCCTCGGCATCGAGGAGGGGCAGCAGCTTCCGCGCACGATCATCGAATATTATTACAAGGACGATGCGCTGGGCGACCCGCTTGTCACCGATGAACACATCGCGTGCTTCGGCTGGGCGAGCCAGGAAGAGATGCACGACATCGCCGACATGGCGATTCGCGTAAACGACTTCATGTGTGGTCTGTTCGCCGGCGTCGGCATCAAGCTGGTCGATTTCAAACTCGAATTCGGTCGATTGTGGGAAAACGAATACGCCCGCGTTATTCTGGCAGACGAGATCAGCCCCGATGGCTGCCGCCTGTGGGACATGGTCACCAACGAAAAGCTCGACAAGGACCGCTTCCGTCGCGATCTCGGCGGCGAAGTGGAAGCCTATCAGGAAGTCGCGCGTCGTCTTGGGCTGTTGCCAGAGGGCGCAGATAACGTCGTTCTCGACCTCGAGACACAGCGCAAAAAACGGGGCCGGTAACTGGCAAAAGCAAGGCCTCTGGCCGTCATCGTCAACAAGGACGGCGGCGCGGCCTCGCGAGCCGGTGATGCGCTGATCGATCAGATCAAGGCGGCGTTCGCAACGACGGGCATTTCCGTCACCATTGAAGCCATCGCCGGCGACGATATCGCAGCCCGCGTCGAAACCGCTGCAAAGACTGGCGCGGTCATCGTCGGCGGTGGCGATGGCACATTAGGATCGGCCGCTGCCATTGCAGCAAAGGCAGGCGCAACGCTCGGCATTCTCCCGCTCGGAACACGCAATCATCTCGCCCGTGAACTTGGCATTCCGATGGACCTGCCCAGTGCGGCAAAAGTTATCGCCGACGGCCACAAACGCAAGATCGACCTGTCGAGCGTCAATGACCGGGTCTTCGTCAACAATGCCTCGATCGGCATGTACCCCGCGATGGTTCGCGTCCGCGATGGCCTGCAAAAAAGCCATCGCCTACCGAAATGGATCGCCAATATTCCAGCTGGCTGGCAAACTCTCGGTAACCTGCGCCACCACCGCTTGCGACTGACGATGGATGGGGCGGCCAAGCCAATCCGCACACCGCTGCTGTTCATTGGTAACAACGTCTATTCGCTCGATCTCGGTAAAGTCGGCCAGCGCGACGCACTCGACGACGGCAAGCTTTCGGTTTTCGCAGTGTCACCCAACAGTCGGGCCGGGCTGATCGGATTTGGCCTGCGCGCGATGATCGGCAAAAGTGATTCCGATCGCGATTTTGCGACACTCGGCGTTTGCGAAACGCTGGAACTGTCATCCCATGCGCGAACGATTGAAGTCGCCGTGGATGGCGAAATCATACGCCTTCAGACGCCATTGAGATTCAGCGTAAAGCCCGGCGCGCTGGAGGTTTTTGCGGGACCTGCCAAATAGGCGTTTACGCGCTCTTAACCATTCGAATTGTATTTAGTCGGGGAAGATGAATTCCCGACTAAACTCTTGGAGTGGCAATCCCCATGCGCATTTACCTGGCTCTTCTGGCTGCAACTGCTTTGACCGCATGTGGTGCAGATGGCCCTCAGACAATCGGCGGCACCGCCGCTCCCGTTGGATCGACGGGGGGCACCGTTTCCGGCGGAACTGGCGGTGGGGTGACCGGGGGCTCTGGATCGGGCACGACGACTGCTCCAGTCGGCTTCCTTTCGCTGACCGCTGACACGAGCTTCAACGCTGTCGGCGCACTCCAGTCGCTTCAAGTCACCGGAAACACCTCGCTTTATCAGGGGAATGCCAGCACCGTCCGCACGCCGAGCGGCACCGTCGATTATAGTCCCCGAGACGGAATTTTCACGCTTACCCTCGCCGATACAAAAGCGGGTATTAGCACAAACGTTCGGTTTCAGGACCCGGCTCACCGCACCGACTTTTCACCGACTGCTACTCCGACGGCGAGCGCGCCCTCTCTGGACGGTTTCAACTATCTGGAATCACTTGGACCATCCAACAGTCCAGCGGCCACCGCAGGCGGTGCGTCGGTTAGCGACGAATATACGTTCTTTTATCAGAGACCCGGCGTTAGCACGAACTATGTCAGCCTGGCCGGCTATGTACGTGACGTCATAAATACGCCGGCAGCGGGAACCACTACCGCTGCGACTACCAACATCTATGAGCGTGGAGCTCTTGTCTTTGGAGCACCCACGATCCAAAGCAGTATTCCGACAACTGGCACTGGATCCTATACTGGCGGTTTCTTGGCATCTATGGTCAATAACTCCCGTTATTTTCAGTGGGTTTATGGCACCAGCACAGTTGCAGTCGACTTTTCGAAAGCGACGGCCGGCCTGACATTTGCCGGAACTGTGGACAAGGCCTTCCTCAACAACGTCGAAGTCACAAACACGACAGTAGCGGCAGGCGCGACATTCAATGCCACAGCGAACGCGACGATTGATCTTGTTCATACAGGAGGATTCACAGGACAATTCGCAACTGCCACCTTCAAAAATCCTGATGGCACAACCCTTCCCGTCAATTTCTCGCCCATCTCGCCAGGGTCGAATGTCGCCGGCGCAAGTTCAGTAGATGGTGCCTTTTACGGTCCGAATGCGGTCAATGTCGGCGGAAACTTCCGGATCGTTGGCGGCATTCCCGGACAGCGCGTTGATATTCAAGGTGCATTTGTTGGCGCGAAAGGCCCCTAACGAAAAGGCCGGTACGCCGCACGCGCCAATCCACTGAAATGAACTTTTCCGCCGGACGACGGAATACCGCAGGAGATGCGCGTGTCGCACCATCATTTGGGCCGGAGTTTTTCGGGCCGTGGCACAGTCGCGGCACTGACGACAGCATGCCTTTCAATCGGCACCGCCCATGCCGCCACGCCTACCGACACAGGGCAGCCGGCCTGCGTAGCGGGCGTGTGCAGCGTCCGTCTGACGACACAGGAAATGTTGGCCGCCGTTTCCAAACTCGTCGCGGCCCGACGTTTCGATGAGGCCCGCCCTCTGGTCGCGGCACTTTCCAAGGCTCCCGGACTTAGCATGGAAACCCATTTCCTGACCGGATATATCGCCGTCGAAACCGGCGACACCGAAGGCGCTGTCAAGGAGTTCCGCGCGGCCCTCGTCGGCAATCCGGGGCAGACCCGCATCCGTCTCGAACTGGCGCGCGCGCTAATGCTTCAGGGCAAACGCGACGCCGCCGACTATAATTTTCGTCTTGCCGAACAGGATGCCAAGCTTCCTCCCGAAATACAGGCAACCATCCGCGCGTCCCGCGGATTGCTGCGCGACGGTCGTGACCATCATCTGTCATTCGATTTCGGAATTGCCCCCGACACCAATGTTACGAATGGCACCAACGCACAAAGCGTCGATCTGGTTTACGGTAACCAGACAATTCCCAACGCGCTTGCACTGAGCGGCAATGTTCGATCTCGCTCCGGGATCGGCCAAACAGCCAGCCTCTCAGCTGGCATTCGCCATCACATCGGTGAAAACATCGCGTTGCTTGCCGACATCGACGCTCAGGGTGTCAATTACGCAGGCCAAAGCGCAGACGATTTCACCGGTCAATTTGCCGCTGGCCCCGAACTGAAACTATCGGATCGGATGACGATCTCGGTCGAAGGCATTGCCAGCCAACGCTATTATGGCGGCGTCCGGGCCGCGACCCAATTTGGCGGTCGTGCAACGCTCGAACGTACTCTGGATGCCGGTCAGCGCGTCGGACTTACTCTCGACTCACGCCACACCGATTCTGGTTACAGTCCAATTTACAATGGCTGGACAACGGGCGTTTATGGAACCTACGAACGCGTTGTGATGCGCTCGATGGTTGCGAGTGCCAGCATTTTCTATCGAACGGACAAGCTAAAATCCGAAGCCTATTCAGATGAGGAAATTGGTCTCAGCCTCGGCATCGGGGGTGAACTGAAACACGGCATAAATGCAGGCATTTCGGGCGGTTTCAGCCATGCCACTTACAATGCGCCGCTCGCATTTCTGGCAGTCAGTCCACGCGTCGACTGGCGCTATAACGCGCGCTTGTACGTCGGTCTGCGGTCGGTCCGCGTCCTCGGCTTTTCGCCGAGCATGACCTATAGTTTTTCACGCATAGACTCATCCATGAGCCTTTATCAAAGCGAACGTTCGCGACTGGCCTTCAATCTGGCCCGCTATTTCTGATACCAAAGGGTTGCGGGCGGCGGCTGCAAAAGCCATAGGCTGACCCCCATGAAAACACGCGTCTTCGTGACTCTCAAAACCGGCGTCCTCGACCCGCAGGGCAAAGCCATTCATCACGCGCTCGAAGGGCTGGGCTTTACCGGCGTCAACGACGTCCGTCAGGGCAAGCTGATCGAACTCGACCTTGCCGACGGCACCTCCGCCGCCGACATCGAGGCGATGTGCAACAAGCTGCTTGCGAACACCGTGATCGAGAATTTCCGGATCGAGCCCGTTAGCTCATGAAGTCGGCGGTCATCGTCTTTCCTGGATCGAACTGCGACCGCGACCTTGCGACAGCGTTGCGCGACGTCACCGGCGAGGCTCCCGCGATGGTCTGGCACGGTGAAAGCACTCTGCCCGACGGCCTCGATCTGATCGCGGTTCCCGGCGGCTTTTCCTACGGCGACTATCTTCGTTCGGGCGCGATGGCGGCACGTTCGCCTGTCATGCGCGCCGTCGTCGATGCAGCCGGTCAGGGTCGCGCGGTCCTTGGTGTGTGCAACGGCTTTCAGGTGTTGACTGAAGCAGGTCTCCTGCCTGGCGCATTGATGCGCAACGCCGGCATTCGATTCGTCTGTCGCGATGTCATGTTGACCGTGTCCAACGCGCAGACCGCCTTTACCAGTCGCTACAAGGCCGATGAGCGCATCACTGTCCCGGTCGCGCACCACGACGGCAATTATTTTGCCGATGACGAAACGCTCGACCGGCTCGAAGGCGAAGGACGCGTCGCGCTGCGTTATGCCGAATCAGTCAACGGATCGGCGCGCGATATCGCTGGCATCGTCAACAACGCTGGCAATGTTCTGGGCATGATGCCGCATCCCGAACGCGTTATCGAAAGCGCCCATGGCGGCACCGATGGCCGCCGGATGTTCGAGGGATTGATGGCAGCACTCGGTTAAACCTTTGTCTTAAACGCGCGTTCTGAACGGTGTGAAGTTCGTTCCCTCGTCATACACGTCCACGCCCTCGCTGCGTTTCAGATAACCGACCACCGCATACGTCAGCGGCGTCAAGAACACTTCCCATGCGACCTTCAAGCCCCAGTTGGTGACCATCACTGTCAGCACCAGATTATGCGTCCAGCCCTCCGCTCCCCAGAACGCGAGCGGATAGAAGATCAGGCTGTCGACCCCCTGCCCCAGCACAGTCGACCCGATCGTTCGGGACCACAGATGTTTGCCCCTGGTCGCAATCTTCATCTTTGCCATGACAAACGCGTTGACGAGTTCGCCCGCCCAGAACGCCGCGACCGAAGCAAAAACAATGCGCGGCACCTGCCCGAACACGGCATCATAGGCAGGCTGGTTGGTCCAGCCCGGCGCCGGCGGCAGGCTGGTGACGACCCACGACATGAACGCCATGAACAGCACGGCGGCAAACCCCGCCCACACGCAACGTCGCGCGCGGGCGTATCCGTAAACCTCAGTCAGCACGTCGCCGATCAGATAGGACAATGGAAAAAACAATATGCCCGCGCCAAAACTATAGCCCCACAAAGTCGCGACTTTGCCCGCACCGATCACATTGGACAGCAACAGGATCGCAACAAACGCGGCCATGACAAAATCGAACCAGCGGAAGCCGTCGCGTGCCACAGTATCAGCGCTTACGGCGACTGGTTTCGAAATCTCGTTCATGGTGGTGGAGCCTAGAGTATTTTCCCGCTATTGGACCTTGTAACGCGCCCGTAGCTCAGTTGGATAGAGCACGAGACTTCTAATCTTGAGGCCAGTGGTTCGAATCCACTCGGGCGCACCAAAACCGCAGAAAATCACTATTTTACAATTCCATAGCTTCTTCGTCGAAACGAACAGGCATACCGCGGTTACACTACCCTGTTACACCGGTATGTGGGTAAGGCGGAGTGGCTCAGCACATGATCCGAGAGGGAGCGACCTACTGGGTCCGGGTCCGGTTCCGCATACCATAGCCTCTGACCATACGACTCGGCATTGCAGAATTGAACCGTTCGCTCCGAACAGTCCATCCTGCAGTAGGCCGGGCACGCTGCCTTGAGGCAACTGTTTGGTTTCGTGAAACAATGGCTATGCTCAGCGACAACGGATGCGCAGCGTGCAAATGCAGTGCGCGGATGCCGCTGAAGCGATCCGGTGGCTGGTCGAGCAGCGCTAAAGAGCGGTGGAGCTTCGAAAGTCTGATTATGTGGACGATCTGGAAGTTTGCGAATTGGAGTGGGCAACACCTGTCAGAGCCATTATGCTGAAAGCTAGCCTCGTTTCAGCTAGGAAATCTATGGACCCCCGCACGATTCTTAGAAACCTACCAAGCCTCTCCACCAAAAATTCAGATCTACATTCGAAATCATGCAAAGTCTGCGGAGGAGCCGCGCCTTTCTTCGATGTCGTGGACTTCAATAAATGTCATGGTTACGTATACGGGCCTAGCGGCGTCGCGGTTTCCTATTTTCGATGCCTTGCGTGCGGGTTTCTTTTTACTGATTTCACTGATGACTGGACAGTCGCCGATTTTGGACAATTTATTTATAACGATGATTTGAGCCTCGTTGATGTCGGGTACGAATATGCACGACCCCGCCAACTAGCAGATAGTTTTGCCGAATTGCTCGCCGAGTACAAGGGCTGTCGGTTCCTCGACTACGGGGCCGGAAGTGGATTATTCGCGCAGCATATGCGGAATGCTGGCTTTAATTTTGAAGCATATGATCCTGTTTCGCTACCAGAGCGCCCCGCGGGGCTTTTCGATGTCATTACGTGCTTTGAGGTAATTGAGCATTCTCCGCGACCGATGGAAACCATAGCAAATTTCATTTCTTTTTTGGAGCCAACCGGCGGCGTCGTCTTCTCGCAATGCTTGCAACCGGAAGACATCGAACAGCTTCGGTGCAACTGGTGGTATGCATCGCCACGAAACGGTCATGTATCACTTTATACCGATACGGCTCTAGCGCTGATTGCTGATCGCGCGGGACTAGATTTGTATAGTGGAGGGGCTACGCATTGTTTTTGCTATCCAGGGTCACCGTTGGAGGCGTTCGCCCGTCGCGTTGGAGCCAAAGTTGCAATGCCTCAGTTGCTTGGCGCACCGTTGAGCGATGATGAGGCCTATCATGGCGTTGAAGGAAGCCGCACAACGGGGTTTCGCTGGACAGCTCTAGACGAACTTCGGTGGATCGTTCAACTGCCAGACGGGCAGTGCAAATTACGCGTTCCGTTTCAGCAGCAGATTGTCCCCGATTTTGCGGAGCGGTGTAGGCTATTCGTCGATGGCACAGAGGTTCAAACTGTTACGGGGAATTCAGAAATATGGGCGACGATTAGCCGTCCTGAATCGGGTATCAGCACCGTCACGATCCGCACGCCCCCGCTACTGCGCCCCAGAGATGTTAACGGGCATGCAGACGATCGGCTTTTGGGCCTTGCGATAAATATCACGCCCACGGCCTAGCGATCCGACTTTCGCACACCAAAGGCGAAAAGATGTCCTTCGAAGTTGCTCAATTGCAGCATCCTTATCGCGCCTGATAGACGCTGAGCCCGAGCCCAAAATCTCAACTGACCCTTCTGCCACATGAGATCTGCTCAGCGGACCGGCGCACTCTGGATCACGTTGGCCATGTGCGGCGCCTGCTCCGGAGTCATCGAATCATCTGGGCACCAATCCGAACGAGCCTGAGTGCTTCATCACCGCCTCCCGTCAAGACGAATGAATCAGATCCTTAGCAAATGGGCGAGAGGTTTTTGGATGTGCCCAGCTTGCCGCACGCATGGCAAAGGTTTCAGGTAGATTCGTGTCCAGCTTAACATTCAACGTAAGCGCCAATTCTCCCCCACATATCGGCAATCCGTGATCTGAGTATGCTTTGCCGCCTCATGTGAGGGGTAGCTTGGTGTCAGGTATCGAAACAACGTTCGAAAGGACTTTCGAAAGCAAGGGTGGCCGTCGTCCTCAGCGTATGGACGTGATCCCGGCGGGTGCTGCACGCCGGATGTGGGCACCCGATGCCAAGGCGCGGATCGTCGAGGAGAGCTTTGTCGCCGGTGCAAATATCGCGGCGATCGCGCGCTCCAATGACCTTTTACCCCAGCAGCTTTATGCGTGGCGGCACACGGTGCTGAAGGCGCGTGAGATGGCGTTTGTGCCGGTGGTTGTCGACGAGCCTGGCCTGCCGTCGCCGTCAGGATCATCCGCCGCGGAGATCGTGATCCATGCCGGTGCGATAACGATCCATGTTCCCGAAAATGTCACGGCTGCGCACATCGAACGCGTGCTTACCGCGATCAGGCAGGCGACGTGATCCTTCCGCCGGGACCGCTCAAAGTGATGGTTGCGACCAAGCCGGTCGACTTCAGGAAAGGAGCCGTCAGCCTGGCAGCGCTGGTCGAGAATGAGCTTGGTTTGAAGCCGTTCTCGGGCGTGGCGTATATCTTCCGCTCGAAACGCGCGAACCGGATCAAGCTGCTGGTCTGGGACGGCACGGGACTGGTGCTGGTGAGCAAGGTTCTCCAGACCGGCGGCTTTTGCTGGCCGCGGGTTGGTGACGACGTGATGCGACTGACGCCGAGCCAGGCGTCGGCGCTGTTCGAGGGTCTGCAATGGACCCGAATGCATGCGGCCCGGGTGCAAAAACCGCAGGTTGCGCAGTAGGTCGCACGCCTGAATCTGCTCGTCGAAATGGTGGTTGCGACGGCGGAAAAACATGCCAGAAATAGTCCATGTCTGCGAGCGAAGCCGACCTTCCCGACGATGTCGGAGTCCTCAAAGCGATGATAATCGCAGGGCTCGAACGCGAGGCGCGGATGCAGCATCTGCTCGATCAGCTGAAGCGGGCAACGTTCGGCAGGCGCTCTGAAAAGCTCAGTGCCGATCAACTGGCGCTGGCGCTCGAGGATATCGAAGTCGCGCAGGCCGAGCTGTTGGCGCTCGCCGAACAATCGCCGGTCGGTCCGAAAGCCGAGAAGAAGCGCAAGGAAACCACCGAACGCGCTTCGCTGCCAGCGCATCTGCCACGGATCCGCGAAGTGATCATGCCGGTCGAAACCGAATGTCCCTGCTGCGGCGGTGCGCTGCACTGTATCGACGAGGATGTCGCCAGTCGGCTCGATGTCATCCCCGTCCAGTATCGCGTGATCGTAACGGTGCGTCCGAAGATGGCGTGCCGCACATGCAGCGACGGTGTGTTCCAGGCACCCGCGCCAAAGCATGTCGTGCCGGGCGGCCTTCCAACCGAGGCGCTGATCGCCGACATGATCGTCAGGAAATACGCCGACCATGGTCCTTTTTACCGGCAGGCACAGGCACTGCGTCGCCAGGGCATCGAAATCGACCGCGGTACGATGTGCAACTGGGCGGGACGCAGCGCCGCGTGGCTCGGGCGGATTACCCGCCGCATGAAGGCTGAACTGCTGTCGGGTGACCGGCTCTTTGTCGATGAGACCACTGCGCGGGTGCTGGCACCGGGGACGGGCAAGACAAAAACCGGCTATTTATGGGCGATCGCCCGCGACGACCGTGCTCATGGCGGGACCGATCCGCCGGCGGTCGTCTACAGCTACATGCCGGGGCGCGGCAAAGTCTGGGCGGCGCAGCTGCTCGGCGGCTATCACGGCATCGTCCAGTGTGATGGCTATGGGGCCTATAAGCATATCGAGGCAGCCGATCGTGCCGGTGGCGCGGGCAAGCTCGCCTTTTGTTGGGCGCACGTGCGGCGGGGCTTCTTCGACGCGACCAAAGGCGGCAACGCGCCGGTCGCCGATGAGGCGCTGCGCCAGATCGCCCGGCTGTACGCCATCGAGGCCAAAATCCGGGAATTAGACCCCGAGCATCGCCGCGCAATCCGTCAGGCCGAAGCCGCGCCTCTGGTCGCGGCGATGAAGCCCTGGCTGAAAGATATGTTGCCCAGACTGCCACGTGGCTCGGGAACAGCAGAAGCAATCGGCTATGCCCTCAATCACTGGAACGGCCTCAATCGCTTCCTCGAAGACGGGCGCATCGAGCTCGACAACAATACCGTCGAGCGTTCGATGCGGCCGATCGCGCTGCAAAGGAAAAATGCACTCTTCGCAGGTCACGACCTCGGTGCCGAAAACTGGGCAATCATCGCCAGCATGGTCGAAACCTGCAAGCTCAACGCCATCGATCCGCAAGCCTATCTCACCGACGTTCTTGGCCGGATCATCCTTCGAAACGATGGTGACCCCATCGATGATCTGTTGCCATATAACTGGACTGACAGCCGGGCCGCGAACCTGCCGAGCATCACTGCGCAAGCCGCATAACCAATCCCCGTGGGAAGGATTTAGCGCTTACCATTCAACCAGCAATGCAGGATGTTCTAAAAGCATTTATTCTCGCCGAAGAGAGAACTTGCATGTTAAATTAAGTCAAGTTCTTCAAGCCATCCGTCAACCTGTTGAAAATGGTCGGCCCAAGTTGGCCCCTTGTAATGTGTCAGCGCCGCGCATTGTCTTGCCCGAGGCTCGCTGTGTCTTGGAGTAAAAGATAAAATCGCTTCCTCCCACGATTTACTGTCTAGCGGATCGCAATAGGTTGGAAGTTCTCCCGCAATTTCTCGGAACACGGGAAGGTCGCTCGCGATAACCGGCACGCATGCCATCATGGCTTCAGCAAGTGGCATGCCATATCCCTCCGCAAGTGACGGAAAGACGAGCGCTCGGGCATTGCCGATGAGGTCGGCAAGTGCCGCGTCACTGCAATGGTTTAATTCTACTACATAGGATCGGAGTGCGTCGCATTGGTCGAGCATTGCCAGAGCTTTTTCTGCGGACCAGCCACGCTGACCAACGATGTAGAGTCGTGCAACTGGCATCCTCCCACTCTCGATCCAGTTCAACCAAAGATTTAGCAAAAGAAGATGATTTTTGCGGCCCTCAATCGTACCCAACACTACGAAGTACGGATCGCCTGCTGGAGATTGTGATTTAGCCTTCAAAACTGTTGTGCCTAGCCAAATAGCTCTTTGTGGGGGTGAAGGGAGTTGTCTACTACTTCCCCAATCTGTAAGCTTGTTAAGTGTCGTCGTGCTGTTGCCGATAATACCGGTGGCCGTCTCTAATACCGTCTTGATGCGCTGAACGTGCTTCTCCGCCTCGCCTTGGCGAGCGTACTCCGGATGACTTATTGGAATTAAATCATGCACCATATAGATTGGGGAGACGCCGCACCAGTCGAGCCATCGACGGAAACCGGGATCATCAAGTCCGGTGTGACCGACGTTGAGATAAGGTCGCATATTGCCCATACGCCGAGGCAGGATACCGGGTAAGTGGTAAACGCTCCAGCTCGCCACGCGTTTTCTAAAATCTGGTCTATCGTCGAGCAGTACATCGAATAAAGCTGACGACGCGGGTGACGACAATATGCGGCGAAATCCTTTATATTGAACCACAGCCTGAGCCTGGGTTCTATAATGCCGAACATAGGACAGGCAAACCCTGTCAATGCCGGTCGGGTGCCGACCAGACCAAGCGCGCCAGATTGAGCGGCTGACGTCTAGCAGCACAGGCCGGTCTGTCGTTTTCGTCATGATTTTTAGAAAGTTCCTGTAATGAGCGCTAGAATTCGAAAGACGGAAGAGTTGTCCTAATTTATGAGCTTTTGATTATCAGGTAGATCGGTGCCACTCCAATATACTTTCATATACATCGCAAAACTCTATACAGAGGAAGTATCCTGAAACCTTCAGTAAATGCCGCTACGTGCGTGCGATCGACGCGTCCAAGCAGATTAATGGATAGATACACTCGAGCTGGGGACTATCCGAAATTTCGTGTGTGGGCGGGCATAAAGGGAAAGAAGGAACCCAATATGTCACGACGCAAAGAGCCTATAATAGCCAATGAGCTTTTGGACCAATTGCTTGCGGGCGGTGCCGCCAGTGCGGCCTTTGATCAGGGAGGCCTGCTGGATAGCCTGAAGAAAGCGCTGACCGAGCGCGCTCTGAATGCCGAGATGGATTATCATCTTGGGCAGGAGGATCAGGCGGATAACAGCCGCAATGGTTATGGCCGCAAGACGGTGATGACCGATACAGGGAGGCTGGCACTCGAGGTGCCGCGCGATCGCCAGGCGAGCTTTGATCCGCAACTGATCGCCAAATACCAGCGGCGCTTTCCCGGCTTCGATGAGAAGATCATCTCGATGTACGCGCGCGGCATGAGCACGCGTGAGATCGTGGGACACCTGCATGACCTTTACGGCATCTGTGTATCGCCCGATCTGACAGCACGGTGACCGATGCCGTGTTCGACGAAGTGGTGACCTGGCAGCAGCGGCCACTGGATCCGGTTTATCCGCTGGTCTTCTTCGATGCGCTGCGGGTCAAGATCCGGGATGAGGGGATGGTGAGCAACAAGGCGATCCACATTGCGCTTGGCGTCCGCGCCGATGGCGGCAAGGAGGTGCTCGGACTGTGGCTCGAACAGAACGAAGGCGCCAAGTTCTGGTTGCGCGTCATGAACGAGCTGAAGCACCGCGGCGTCGACGATATCCTGCTTGCCGTCGTCGACGGCCTTAAAGGCTTTCCCGACGCGATCACGGCTGTGTTCCCCGAGACGATCGTTCAAACGTGTTGGGGTGGACGGCCTCCAAACGGCATCGCGATGTGCCAATATGAGGTTGTTACAAAACCCATGAAGGAGACCGTCCGTGGAAAATCTTATCCGAGTTGGTATCGACACGTCAAAACACGTTTACCAACTGCATGGCGTAAATGGCGCGGAGCAGCCTGTCCTGCGCAAAAAACTTCGTCGTACCGAGACGATGGCTTTCTTCGAGAAGCTGTCGCCAACACTGATCGCCATTGAAGCTTGTGGCGCGTCACACCATTTGGCATGGCTGCGACCTCGTATGGCCACGAAGTGAAGCTGATTGCGCCGTAACTGGTGAAGCCTTACGTGAAGCGTGGCAAGAATGATGCGGCCGACGCAGAAGCGATTTGTGAGGCAATGGGCCGCCCGACGATGCGGTTTGTGCCTGTCAAGACGGCGGAACAGCAGGCTGCACTCATGCTGGTGAGCGTACGCGAACGGCTGATCCGCACGCGCACCCGGTTGATCAACGCAATTCGGGGCTACGCAGCGGAGTTCGGCCTGATTGCAGCAAAGGGAACCTGCAGGATTACCGCGCTCCTCGATCGCGTCGCGGCGAACCAGGATGTGCCGACTCTTGCTCGCGCGCTCTTCGCGTCGCAGGGCAAGGAATATTGCCAGCTCCAGGAGCAGATTGAAGAAGTCGAGGTACAGCTGGCACAGTGGCATCGGGAAAATGAGTGCAGCCGGCGGCTCGCCGAAATCCCTGGCGTGGGCCCGATCGGGGCATCGCTCTTGATGATGAAGACACCCGCACCTGAACTCTTCATATCAGGAAGTGGACTTGTATCGGTTTCGTGCCGGTCACCTATTTCATTAAGCCACCTTGGCTTCGAACGCGAGCGGGCTGATGCCGCCGAGATATGAGTGGCGGCGACGTGTGTTGTAGAAGCCGTTGATGTATTGAAAGATGGCAGCTTCCGCCTGTCGCCGTGTTGGCCAGTTTCGTCGCCAGATGAGTTCTGCTTTCAGGCTTTTGAAAAACGTCTCGACAGAGGCATTGTCGTAGCAATTGCCTTTGCCGCTCATCGAGGGTCGCAGGCCGTAGGCCTGCAATTTCTTCTGATAGTCGTAGGAGCAATACTGACTGCCGCGATCGGAGTGGAACAGGCAGCCTTCAGGTGGCTGACGCAGGCGTACCGCCATATCGAGCGCCCTGATCGCCAGATCCTTCTTCATCCTGTCACTGACAGCCCAACCAACCACACGACGGCTATGCAGGTCGAGAATGACGGCAAGATAGAGCCAGCCTTCTGATGTCCAGATGTAGGTGATGTCGCCCGCCCATTTACGGTTGGGTACGTCGGCGGCAAAGTCACCGTCAAGCCAGTTTGCCGCAACCCCCAGGCGGTGGTTGCTGTCAGTTGTCACCTTGTGTTTGCGCGTACGAACTGGCTTGATCCCGTTGATCTTCATCAGTCGCCCGACCCGGCGCTCGCCAACGTCGAGGCCTGCCTCCTTCAACTCCATCGTCATCCTCGGACGACCATAGCTGCCAAGGCTCAGGCTATACTGTTCCCGGATATGGGCCAGCACCTTCATGTCTGTCCGCTCCCGACGACTGATCGGTCGTGACCGCCAGGAACGATAGCCGCGAGGGCTGACCCGCATCACCCGGCAGATGGTCTCAACAGACCATATATGACGCCAGTTCTCCACGAATGCGAACCTCATGGCCGCTGACTCGCGAAGAACTGCGTGGCCTTCCTAAGAAACAGCCATTTCAGGTGCTGCCGGTAACTCGTGCAAGGCAAAGCCGAACGCCTTGGCGCGACGCTGGAGATTGCCGATTACCCGCGAGCGATAGCGTTCCTCATATTGGGTGGCACCGGGATCATGATACTTCATGCCGTAACGCAGGCTGTTATAAAACAGGACTGCGATTTTGCGCGCCGTCGCGGTCACCGCTTTGGCCTTTCCGGCGCGTGCTGACAGTCTGCGGTAAAAGGCACCAAGGGCAGTGTCGCTACGGCCAATAGTCGTGGCGGCCAAGCGTAACAGCGCCGCAGCTCGACTTGATGACCTACGTGTTTTCGACGAGAGCAGCTTACCTCCCGATATCTTGTTCCCCGGTGCCAGGCATAACCACGATGTAAAATGCTTGGCGCTGGGCCATGCGGCAAGGTCTGTCCCGCATTCACCGACAAGCTTAAGCGCCAATGATGGGCCGATCCCGTGGATCTGTGTCAGGTCGACGCCGAGGACACGGTAAAGCGCCGAACGGACCTCGAAGTCTGGCGTGTTCGGCTGCTTTGTCTTGGTCCGCACCTTGGGTAGGTTTCCGATATCGTGACCTTGTTCGACTGCAAGGTTCTGAAGCGCGATTTCCAGCTTTCGGTCACATTCAACGATTTTGGTCTGATAAAAATCATACAGAGCCAGCGACTGGCAAAGTGCGAAGATGTGCTCATCCCGCCAGTTCCCCGACAACGCTGCACAGATTGTCTCGACGCTGGCGTGACAACGGATATCGCGCATTTCGGCAAGGACGCCGGGTTTGCGTTCTCCCGCGACAATGGCCCTGATAATCCGCATGCCCGTCACACCGGTGATATCAGAGACGACATGGTGGAGCTGTACGTTCATCTCCATCAGCGCTTTTTGCATATGCTGGATATGAGAAGCCGCATATTCGATCAGTCGCTCGCGCTGGCGCAAATAGGCACGTAACGTCGCCACCTCGGCCTCCGGACGGAAGCTGCCGCGTAATAACCCGTAGCTGTGAAGCCGCTGTAACCATGCAGCATCGCTGACATCGGTTTTGCGGCCGGGTACGTTCTTGGCGTAGCGCGCATTGACCAGGATCACGTGAAAACCGTGTCCCTCCAGGATCTCATAGGCCGGGATCCAGTAAACGCCGGTGGATTCCATTGCCACACTCGTGACGCCACATTCTTTGAACCAGCGGGCCATATCGTGCAGGTCGCCGGTGAATGTGCCGAATGCTCGTACCGGTTTATTGTCAGCCTCGGGATTTATGGCCGCCATGTGCATGGTCGAACCGATGTCGATTGCGGCGGCACCAGGGTTGACCATCGACAACGCATCAATGTCTTTGGATTTTGCTTTAGCCATTCCATTTCTCCTTCAAAGCAGAAGGGTATGGGTGATGCTAAACGTCATCTTCCTAACCGGGATCGTCGCAATACGGCGTCACCACTCTCAAGTTCGCAAACACCCACGGGCCACGTTTTTTAACGGGGATCATGCCACCAATAAGCCATCGGCCGCGACCCTTCCGCCAATACAGTAGCACGGCCCGTTTCTACCGCACACAGGCGGGCCCAGCCCGGGACGGTTTTTTAAGATGTCCCGCTCCTCCTTGAGTACGCGGTTCTCGAGGCGCAGACGTTCATTCTCGCGGGCTAAATCTGCCTGCGGCGCTGGCACCAGGTCAGCCGGACGATGCTGTGACAGCCATTTGCCCAGCGTCGACCTGCCGACCCCCAGATCCGACGCAATACGGTCACGTGGCAACCCGCTGGTCAGCGCAATACGCACCGCCTCCCGCTTGAACTCTTCGGTATGCTTGATCATCTCGTCGGTCTCCTTGAACGAGTTTTAAACTCTCAAGTGACCGGCGCAAAACCGTTACAAGTCCAACCTGTGCATTGCGGTCGCCTCAGCGGTCATCCGAGCCCAGGCCCGCGGCCGCTTCTATAACCTCGTCGATCTGGTCAATCAGCTCGAACAGGAAAATGCCGCTGGCCGCAGCGGTCGCCTTGTCGAGAAGCTGCTGCGGTACGATCTCATCGTCATCGACGAACTGGGCTATCTGCCGTTCAGCCAGTCAGGCGGACAGCTGCTGTTCCACCTGATCAGCAAGCTTTACGAAAACACCTCGCTGCTGATCACCACCAATCTCGCCTTCGCCGATTGGCCCCAAGTGTTCGGCGACGCCAAAATGACGACCGCCATGCTCGATCGCTTGACCCATCATTGCGATATCATCGAGACCGGCAACGACTCCTGGCGCTTCAAAAACCGCAGCTGACCCTGCGGCGGAAAGGGAAAAGGATTTATGCTGGAGAGGCTGAAACTCCGGTCGGGCTACGCCCTCCCTGCGTTGCAGCCTCTCCAGCATCCCAATCTCGATCAACGCGCCGAAACCTCCGAAACGCAGCAGTCCGGCATCTCAGCGGGGGTCATTATTGGGCGCGAAACAGGGGTCGCCTTTGGATGCGATTTGACAATACCGATGCTTGGCCGACCCAGCCCGCCAGCGTCGAACGATCGATGTCGATGCCTTGGGCTGCCATCATCTCGGCCTGCCTGTAGAGCGGCAGATGGTGATCGAACTTGGCAACGACGACATGGGCCAGCGTGCCGAACGTGGCTTTGCCTCGGGCAATCGCCTTTACCGGCGCTGGTGCCTGCACGATCCTGTCGCACGCACGGCAGCTATACTTGGGCCGGATGGTGCGGACGACACGCCACTGGATCGGCACGGCGTCGAGCATCTCGTCACTGTCCTGTCCGAGCGGGCACAATGCACCGCCGCAGTCCGGGCAGGTGCAACTGCCCTGCTCGGGTTCGATCCGCTGTTCGGTACGTGGCAGATGATCGGGCAATGACCGCACGGGAACCGGCCGCTCGACCTGAACCGGATGCGCACGACGCGCGTCGGTCACAACGGCTTCGGCTTCGAGTTCTTCGAGCGCCAGCTCAAGCTGGGCGATCTGGGTGTCGAGCTTCTCGGACGACTTGCCGAACTGCATCCGTTTAAGCCGGGCAATCTGTACACGCAGCGTGTCGATGAGGATGTCGCGGGCGGAAATATCGGCGTGGGCTGCTGCCAAAGCGGCTTCCAGCTCGGCGATGCGAGCATCCTTTTCAGGGATAGAAAAGCCTGTGTCTGTCACCGCACTTACATAGCAGACGGGGCATCCCGGCACCATGAAAACCGACGAAAAGGCGACGAAAACAGGGTGTTTTTAGCCCGCCAGTGTTGGCGTGAAACTGCGTTCCGGACGACGCCAGTCGATGCCCTCCAACAGCATCGAAAGCTGTGCCGAAGTCATCGCCACCGAGCCGGTCTGGGTCGATGGCCAGACGAACCGGCCGCGATCCATCCTCTTGGAAAAGAGGCACAGCCCCTGGCCATCATACCAGAGCAGCTTGACCAGATCGCCGCGCTTGCCGCGAAACGCGAACAGCGCGCCGGAATGAGGACTGAGCGTCAGGACCTGCTGCACCATGACCGCAAGGCCATCGAAACCCTTGCGCATATCGGTCGCGCCGCAAGCCAGAAATATCCGCGTCGACGGCGGCAACGGGATCATCGGGTCAGGACGCCAATCACTCGAGACAGTGCATCGGCATCGACCGACGCGTCCATCGTCAGTCGCACACCTGAAGGAAGCTCGATCGCGATCTGGCTCAAGCCGGTTTGGGCCGTTCCCTGTGGAGCAATCTCTGGTGCAGGCAACGCCGGTGGCTCTGTGACCGTCACCTCGGCAAATGCAGGGTCGGGCACTTTACGCATGCCGCCGAGCACGCCGGACATCGCTTGCCGGCGCCAACTATAGATCGACCCGCTGCCAACCTCATGGCGCTCGACTGCCATCCGCACGCAACCGTCGGGACCAAAGGCATCGCGAAGCACCGCCAGCTTCTGGTCGACCGTCCAGCGCCGCCGGCCCGAAACCCGGGAAACAATCTGTATCCGAGCACTCGTACGACTACTCGTATGAGCGCTCGCTTCTTCGCTCGCTGAATCTGTGATCTCGTCCGACACTGGCCGCCCCGCTCAAAGAGCGACAATCAACCCGTCAAACCACCAACGGGCAAGGCGGCCGTCAGGCCACGCTTACTTCCGTACGATGCAATGGCCATTATAGGCCGGAAACGTGTTTGGAACCCACGCAGCGGAAACCATCTTGGCCCGCGGTCATATTGCGGCCGCTCTTTCGAGGCCGGACATATGAACGCAAGCGATCGGTCAAATACTGCTAAGGCTATTGCAAGGCGGAGGCCGTCCACATATGCATCGTCCACCTGCTGCGCAACTCCATGGCGTTTGTGAGCTGGAAAGACCGCAAAAACCTCGCTGCCGCACTGAAGACGGTTTACCGTGCTGTTGATGCCGAGGCTGCGGAAAAAGCGCTGACGGCGTTCGAGGCTGGCCCCTGGGGTCAGCGTTATCCTGCCATCGGGCAGAGCTGGCGGCGGGCGTGGGGCGAGGTCATCCCTTTCTTTGCGTTCCCCGATGATGTTCGCAGGATCATATACACCACCAATGCCATTGAATCGCTGAATTCAAAGCTTCGCCGTGCCGTCAGGGCCAGGGGCCATTTCCCCAGCGACGAGGCCGCAACCAAGCTCCTCTATCTGGTCTTGAATCGATCCGAGAAAGAAAAAATGCCACCACGTGAGTGGACCATGGCAAAGGCTCAGTTAGGCGTCATCTTCGGTGAGCGTTTTATCAAGGCCATGGCGGCGTAATGTTTAACCGCCCGCCCACACACGAAATTTCGGATAGTCCCTCGGGCTGAGCTTTTCGCTTATCAGGTAGCCTCGCGCAAATTAAATTGGAACGCCACCGCCCTCACTTTTCTCATCATTACAGGAGCGTAGCATTCGCCCGAGCCCTCCGTGCCAACGATGATGAGACAACGCGCTGCCGGTATTTTACCCTTGAGGGCGCGGATGAGATATCACCATGGTTATCCCGCGCATTACAGACGAACAGATCCCCGCAGCCGCAGGCGCTGCCACCGAAGAAGGCCGCAGGCCGATGCTGGTGACACCGCCTGCGGCTGCATCGCCTGAACTATCCTTGACCAGGCTTTCCGCACAACCTCGGAACGCTTCGTCAATCGAGCTCCAAAGCCGCCACAGAAACCAACCGCGGTCTGGATCAATCCACCAACCAACGAGCGAATTACGATAGCCTAATCTCTTGATCCGGCTGTCTCACAATCGTTGACACGTTCCGCCGTTCATCCAACCCGAAAGTTGCGCAGCCGCACTACGGGCGTTGACAGCTGCAATGCGGGAGCGGCAAGGACCACAATGGTCGCGCTATCGCATTGCGTTATTGCAGACTACAGCATGCGAAGATTGAAATGCGGAGAGTTGATATGGCGTATTCGATCGTTGATGACGTGGCTATTGCCATTGCTGAGCTACGGCGCGCGCTTACGCCAGAATTTGCCGCTACGATTGTACCGTCGGCGGAAGCGTTGGCGGAGGCACTGCAGGCAGGCAAGAAAATTCTAATTATGGGCAATGGCGGGTCCGCAGCGGATGCCCAGCATATCGCGGCGGAACTCGTCGGTCGTTTCAAAATCGAACGGCGTGGCCTCGCAGCGATCGCGCTGACTACAGACAGCTCGGTGCTAACGGCATGGAGCAACGATTATGCGTATGAGACGGTGTTCAGCAGGCAGGTCGAAGCGCTCGCTCAACCCGACGATGTTGTTTGGGGCATCTCTACCTCTGGCAATTCGACGAATGTGATGCGGGCGTTCGAAGCGGCCCATGCCATTGGCGCCACGACGCTCGGGTTGCTGGGACGGTCTGGCGGTAAGCTCGCAGCGATGAGCGACTTTTCGATCGTCGTCCCGCTCGAGCACACAGACCAAATCCAGTCCGCGCACCAGATTGTCTATCACGCGATCTGCGCTTATCTCGATACCGTCTTTCAACCTGCCGATGCGTGATCTCGTCGCAGGGGTTCGTGTCCTGATCGTCGGGGACGTGATGCTCGACGAATATTGGTTTGGCGACGTTCGCCGGATATCGCCCGAAGCGCCGGTACCGATCGTACATGTGACGCGTAGCGATGTACGCCCCGGCGGGGCCGCCAATGTCGCGCGCAACGTCGTGTCGCTCGGCGCTCAGGCCACGCTGCTTTCAGTTGTCGGTGCCGACGCCACCGCCGACCGCCTCCGCGACGCGCTGGACGAGGCAGGGGTCGCGCATCGGTTGAATGTAGATCCCGGAATCCGGACGACGTTGAAGCTTCGGCTGATCAGCCAGAACCAGCAAATGCTGCGGGTCGATTTCGAGGAGGCGCCATCGCACGAGTCGCTAGAGGCCAAGCGCGCCGATTTCGAAGAGATCGTCACCTTAGCCGACATTGTCATCCTGTCGGATTATGGTAAGGGGGCACTGCATGCCATCGAAGCGTTAATAGCGATCGCGCGACGCCACGGAAAGACCGTGCTCGTCGATCCCAAGGGCCAGGACTATCAGCGCTATGCCGGCGCGACGGCCGTCACCCCCAATCGAGCAGAATTGTCGGACGCGGTCGGCGGATGGAGCAACGTCGCAGAGATGGACGACAAGGCGGAGGCATTGCGCGCGCGCCTCGGAATGGATGCGTTGTTGCTGACGATGAGCGAGCAGGGGATGAAGCTGTACCGCGAGGGGCATGCGCTACACCAGCCGGCGCGCGCGAGCGAAGTGTTCGATGTGTCAGGCGCGGGGGACACCATGATTGCAGGTATCGCCGTGATGCTAGGAAGCGGCAGGAGTTGGGAAGAGGCGGTAGCCTTTGCCAACACCGCGGCCGGCATCGCGGTCGGCAAGCTCGGCACTTCAATTGTCGAGTTCAACGAAGTGATAAACGCGCGTCCGCCGTTACCAGCGAGCGAAAAGGAATGAGCCCGGCGGATAAGATCGTCTCGCGCTCCGAGATCGATGAACGTTTAGCTTCAGTTGCCCGTCCATTGGTCTTCACGAACGGCGTGTTCGACCTTTTGCACCCCGGGCATGCCGACTATCTCGCGCGCGCGCGCAGCCTTGGCGGTGCGCTCATCGTTGGTATCAACACAGATTCCTCGGCACGGCTACTCGGAAAAGGTGATGACCGGCCAATCAACTCGGAGGCAGACCGGGCTTTCATGCTGGCAGCGCTCGAATCGGTCGCGCTTGTGACGTCCTTTAGCGAACGCACGCCAATCGAGCTTCTCCACGCGGTCCACCCGGACATCTATGTCAAAGGCGGCGATTATGACATCGAGACGCTCGACGAGAGTCGCTTTGTCCGATCGTATGGTGGCGAGGCTCACGCTATTGCCTTTCGGCCCGGATATTCCACCACCGCATTAGTAAAGCGTATCCGTAAGAGCAAACCTTGACCGCCAGGCGGCGCGCGCTGTTCCTAGACCGGGACGGCGTCATCAATATCGATAGCCATTACATTTTCCGTCCGGAGCAGTTCGAGGTCATCGACGGCGTATTCGACGCGCTGCGCCGTGCGCGCACGCTGGGCTACGCTTTAATCGTGGTTACCAACCAGTCCGGCATCGCGCGCGGTTATTTCTCGCTCGCAGAGTATTTCACGCTTGAGGCGCACATGCGCGCGGTGTTCGCGGAAGAGAAAATCAACTTCGACGGCATCTATCACTGCCCACATCATCCCGACGGTATAGTCGCGCAATTTGCAATTGCATGCAGGTGCCGCAAGCCGCAGCCGGGCATGATTCTTCAGGCTGCGTGCGAGCACGATATAGATCTTGGAAATTCAATCCTAGTCGGCGACAAAGACAGCGATATCCTCGCGGCGGGGGCCGCAGGCGTTGGACAGAGCTATCTGCTCGATCCGCCACGTTTCATGCTCAAAGATATTATTCTCCATTGAACAAGTGTAATCAAGCGGTAACCGCAGCGAGCAGCGTCTGCACTGATGCCTCCCATCCGCCTTTTGGCGGATGGATAATTACGGCACCGGCACGAATGGCTAGGCGCCAACGAAAAATATAATCAGCCAAAGTTTGAGACGATGCATCAGCCGGAAAGAACCACACGCCGTTTGGCTCGTGCAATTTAAAAACCGGTATGTCACGTGCCAACACTGGTTTGCCGTGGCCCAGCGCCTCGATCAGCGGCAGGCCGAATCCTTCCGCAAGCGAGGCCACAAGCACACCTTCGCTTTCACGAAAAGCTTCGATAAGACCGGCGTCATTCACGTTGTCGAGCCAGATCAGCCGCCGACCATATTCTGGATGTGTGGTGATTGCTTCGCATAGGTCATCAACGTGCCATCCACGGCGGCCGAGCAAGACAAGTGTTTGGTCAAATCCATTTGCCCACAGCGTTTCAAAAGCGCGGATTAGATCGATATGGCCTTTACGGGGTTCTAGCGTTCCAACTTTGAGAAAGAAAGATTTGCCACGAAGCGCATGTATCCCTTCACACCCGCTGTCATTTTCCACCAACGCCATGTGGGGAGCCTCGCGGATGTCATGCCCCATTGGCAGGACGCATGTCCGGAAATCACCTGAAGCAAGACCGTATACTTTTAGTGCCTCGATGATATCTGCTTCGGTTTGTCGTGAGTTGCACAGAAAGCCGTCAGCGATAGCAGCTACGGTATCGAGCCATATCTGATGGCGTAAAACTGTGTTGGAAGAAAACCAGTCGGGCCGTTGTGCCGGCAAAAGATCGTGAACCAAAAACCAAATAATGCCGCCTTGACGACGAAAGCTTGCGATCTGGCGACGGTGCCAGCGGAGCGCGTTTAAAGAGTAATCGAGGCCAACGAATACATCGCCGGGGCGGAACTGGATAAGTTGGAGCTTCTCGCTATTTGTGTCCGAATCAGGCCAGGCCACGCAATGGTAGGGCTGCTCGCGCGTGGCGGCGACAAACTGGATTTGCCAACCAGGAGGCTTCTGTCGAGCCAAGCCGAGCGCTAGCGCGCGCACGACCCGCTGAATTCCTGTGCCGGCATCATTTACGCTTACAACTGCTACATCGATGTAGAGCGTGCGGTGTAAAGGCGAAGAGCAGTCTGGGCGGTGTTGAGAGCAACGTCGAACGCGCCAAGAGCGCAACGCGCGCGGAAATAGTGTCTGATGCAAGCCATGCGCTGGCAATTCCAAGCGCTGGCGTAAACGCCAGATTCGCTTCAGCACACGGCAGGGCCTAATTGGCCGGTGTTGGCCTTGGCAGTCACAGTGCGGAAAACTGATAGCCCTCGACGTGCATGGCGTCGAGATGCGCCTGGTATGCGGCATCGAAATCATCAAAAAACTTGAGATGTCCCTGATGGAGGACCGCAAAGCGCTGGCAATGCGCGTGTACATAATTGATATCGTGCGAGACAATTAGCATGGCGCGGTCGCTGCGACGTTCAAAAAGCTCGACTTGACACTTTTCGTGAAAACGTACGTCGCCAACCGCGCTGATCTCGTCAATTAAGTAACAATCAAATTCGATGATCATTGAGATAGCGAACGCAAGTCTGGCGCGCATACCCGAGGAATATGAGCTCACCGGCTCACGCAGGTAGGTACCAAGCTCCGCGAATTGCTCCACAAAGTCCAGGTTTTGGCGAAAATCTTGATTGTAGATACGACTGATAAACTTCAGATTGTCCTGACCGGTTAACCCGTCTTGAAAGGCTCCCCCGAAGGCCAAAGGCCAAGAAACCGACATACTATGGTCTATTCTGCCCGAGTTGGGACTTTCTGCGCCGCTGACCAGTCGAACAAGCGTCGATTTACCTGCTCCATTTCGACCCATAACACCAAGCTTTTCACCGCGCTCAAGCGTAAAAGACACATTGTCCAATATCACCCGCTCTCCGAGCCGTGTTGGATATGTCTTAATGACATTTTCAAAGCGTATCATTGCGGCGTTATCTTGCGCGCAACATCCGAAAGTTGAACAAGGCCTGCAAACGTCAACACTATGCAGCAAGTCACCAGATAAGGAAGATCGTAATGGGGTCGCACTAAATGACCGAAGTATCCTTCCCGTAATATTTCGACGCCATTTACCATAGGGATAAGCAAAGCAAGTTTCTGTACGCTTGTTGGCAAGGCGTCGACCATGAAAACTGCTCCCGATAGAGGAAAGATCAGGTAAGATAATGGGTGCCAGATCTTGTCTACCAACTCGCTTTTCTCCGAAAGCGCACCTAAGAAAATTGCCAGCGCCATGCCAAACCATGCCAATAGAACCCAACCCACGGCGACAGTTAGAACGTCAGCCGGCGGCTCCAGCCATCCAATGTAAATATAAAATATCGACAGCACAACAAAAGAACAAGTTGCACCCGCCGCCTCGAGTAAAAGTCTCGACAAGAAAATATCTAGCGCGCGCACATTGCGGTGATACATAAGAGAACGATTGGTTTCGATCGCGTGAATGCAACGCGATGGCATGTTACGCCAAAGCAGCACACTTGAGTACCCCGTGAGCGCAAACGCCACGATTGGAATGTTGGACCCATGCACTGCCTTGCTGAGAGTCCACAAGACCGTCACACCGGTTGTAAAAGTTATGGGTTCTACAAAAAGCCATAAAAACCCAATGTTATGACGTCCATATCGTGTAAGTATTTCGCGCAAAAGAAGCGCATAGATCACCCGGCTCTGCACGGCTACGCTGCGCCCTATCGAGGTCACGGAGTTAGGCATGCCAACGTTAATCCCGATGTTCCATTAAACCCGCCAGCAGCATTGACAGGAGGCCCCAAGCCACCAACCCCAGCACAAATACTGAAAAAACACCTCGTAGCCTGCGGGGCTCGAGCGGATTATCGGGAAGATTTGGTTGAACGACACGCTCGACATATGCGTGCTTGCGCCGAGCCTCACTGCGGCTTTCCTCTAGAGAGGCAAGCGCGCTTGCAAGTTGCTTCTCTGCGAACTGGTTTGCTATTGAAAAACGCTGATATTGTACAGCAGAGGCTGCAAGGGAACCCTTACTCCCTGCGACTGCGCCAATTTGACCTTCGATTTCGCGGGCAAGGCCTTTAGCACGCGTTTCTAGGACCGGAATTTGCGGGCTTGCGGGTGCTAACGAGCGAAGTTCGAGTAATTGTGTTTTGGTCGTAATCAGTCCATCTTGAAGTTTGGAGATCATCTGCATCTGGATAGCGGCCTGTTTTTCAGGATCGATCAGACCCTGTCGATCTCGATAGCTGGCAAGGGCGGCGGCAGCATCCTGAGCCTGTTGCTTGGCATTACTCACCTCATTTTGCGCAACGCTAATGAGATCACGCCGCCCACGCTCGCTCATTCGATTGACTGTCTGTTCAGCCATTTCAAGCAATTGTTCATTGAACTGCTGGGCGCTTTTGGGATTATAAGCACGGACAGTCAGAGTAGTGATTGAACTCGCTGAGTCATACTCCACCTTAACCTTGCCATCGTAATATTTATACAGATTTTCGAATGAGCGGTTTCCAAGGATGCCATCAAATCGATCGAAGACGGACACATCAGTATTGGTAAATGCTCGCTCGAACGCGCTTCCGCGATTGATCGCCCTCAGAGCGTCGCGCGAAGTCAGATAGTCTTTCGTGGCGTATATCTCATCACCCGAAGTGGAGAGGCCCGAACTTTTTACAAGTAATCCGAGTCCGCTGACCGCAGGCTTGTCTGGACTACGAACTACAAATCGTGATTCAGATATGTAAACGTTGGAGGCAAACAACCCGTAATATAGCAGCGCGCATATCGTTGGCAGCGCTGTAGCAAACCAAAACAATCTTGGAAGCCTCGTCAATCCGGCAGTAGTTGCTTTGAAATTTTTAGCGGACACGATTTTGTCACTATTCTTTGGAGTTTATGAGACAACACGAGACCGTGTTAATGCGAATATCTCTGCCTTGCAGCCATCGACATAGTCGGGGGAACGAGGTCCAAGCGTTTATGAATTGATCGAAAAACGTCAGAATCCTGCAGCCTTTATGGTAACGAGAGGATAGATGGCGGCACCAATAATATTAACAAATTTCTGTAGATCGGCAGAAGGCGCACTTGTAACGAAGACAACGTCATGGTCACGCATGATGAAATGCTGAGCAGCGAAAAAGGTCGCAGGATTGCGCATATCGACCCGATATATAACCGGGATCTTTCCTTCCGGGGTATGTTGAATGGTGCCGATGTCAGCGGCATTAATCGCGGCCGGTTCTTCGAGCCGGAATATGAAAACGCCGTGCGGATTTGCCCGGTCATCTCGGATTCCACCAATTCTTCCCAATGCTTGCGCCAGTGTTATGCCTTGAGCTTCGAACTTCACCTCATCGTTCTTACCGGATGCGCCGAGCACGGTGAAACTCTGAGATTGATAGTAGACCGTGACGATATCGCCGGGACGCAGATAGACGTTTTGCTGCGGATCGCGGATCACGCGCTCGAGTGGCATTCCCACGACCGCGCTTCCGCGCGTCATTTGTATCGAAACCTTATCGACCGCTTCGCGGGCTCCCCCGCCTGCGGCTAGGGCATCAAGCAAGCGCTCTCCCCGTGGGGTAAGCGTCAGGCGGGTACTCTTGGCAACTTCGCCTACTACAGTTACTCCTGAAGTCCCATTCTCACCGATATTGACCAACACCTGTGGACTGTGCGCCTTACCGACTAATCGCGCGGCGATGTCGCGGGCCAAATCCTGTGGCGAAAGACCAGCCGCACGGACGCGTCCTGCGAAAGGGATGTCCACCATCCCAGCATTAGAGACTTGAAGCAACGGCAGCGAGCTGCCGCGTTGCGAAGATCCTGCCGACAGACTGCTGGTGTCGAGGGCGGCCGCGCCAAACAGCACCGCAGGCGGCGCTTCGTAGATCGTTATCCCTAGTGTGTCCCCCGGAGCGATAATAGTGCCAAAAGGTTGTCCTTCGCCCAACACCTCGGCAAAACTGGGAGAGCGTGCCGCTATGCTAGCGCGAGCGGCGGTCTGTTCGTTCACTTCAAGCAGAAGCGCCCCATAGCCGCTTTCTCCGCCAGCCTTTTTGATGCGGGCGGTCGATGGCCCGTCGGCACCGAAAAACACGCCGGCACCGCAGGCCGACAGCGAGAGAATCATCGTTGACGATAGAAGACTGAGGATTGGGAGTTTTACTGATCGCTGCAGTAGAAGTCTCACGGCTGCGCGCATGGAAGGCCCTTGTTTTCTGGAAGTTTCGCTTCCAAGTCCCGGAAGCCTTAGAGGTTGGCCCCGTCCATCGCAAGGCTGCAAGCGTTCTACGGGGGCGGCGACAAGGCCCTTGGCGGAATATATCTGCGCTTAGGCCGCATCGGAGCGTCAAGCCTGCGCAGACGCTGTTTCGAACTTCTGTCGCCAGCTCTCCTCCGTGTTGACCCACTAGGGCGGATCGACATTCAGGATTCCCAAAGGGAGTGATGTCTGATTCATGAGGCACCATGTTGAGACGCGGAGCGGACGATGGGGACTAGGCGATACGAGTTGAATGAGGCGCAGTGGGCAAGGATTGCGCTGTTGGTGCCGGGCAAGGTAAGCGATCCCGGGCGCACGGGATCGGATAACCGCTTGTTCGTGAACGGATGTTTGTGGATTTTGCGATCCGGCGCACACTGGTGCGATCTACCAGAGCGCTATGGGCGGTGGAAGACGGTGCATCGACGGTTCAGCCGGTGGTGCCACGCTGGCGTGTGGGAGCGGGTATTCGACACGCTCGCCGCCGACCGCGACAACAGCTATCTCAGGATCGACAGTACCATCGTTCGCGCCCACCAGCAGGCAGCGTCCGGAAAAGGGGGGCCAAGGACCAGGCGCTGGGGCGTTCCCGAGGCGGACTGACGACCAAGATCCACATGCTCGCAGATACGCTCGGCCGGCCTGTACGATTTTGCATCACACCTGGCCAAGCCAGCGACATTAATGCTGCGCCCGACCTTCTCGAAGGTCTGACAGCACAGGCCGTACTCGCTGACAAAGCTTATGACGGCAATGCCTTACGTGCGCGCATTGCAGCCATGAACGCCGAGGCGGTGATCCCGTCCAAGCGCAACCGCAAGGTCTTCATTCCCCACAACACCGCCATCTACAAACATCGCAATCAGATCGAGCGATGCTTCGGCCGCCTCAAACATTTTCGTCGGTTCGCCACCCGCTATGATCGACGCACTATCCATTTCTCCGGCTTCGTACACCTTGCCGCCGCTATGGTCTGGTTAAGATGAATGTCGATCCGTCCTAGTTTGCCGTCGCAGTGATTATGACGAGTTAGTCCATTCCGAGAATGGGTAGTTCGTGGGGCGGGATGAGCAACTGAATGCTTCGCGCGACACCGGGCTGCTTGTCGATCAATCCGAGCTGGTCGAGGGTCTTGAGCATTTGGTGAACTGACGTTGCGGTGGCCTTGAAGTAGCGTTAGAAGTCGGCCTCCGCCGGAGCGCGGCGGTTAATCTGCGCATAGGCCCATATGAAGGCGAGATACTGCCCCTGTTTGCCGGTGAACCGCGCCAGCGTCGCCCGCGTATTTGGCATCGCACCAAAAAACGTTTTGTAGAGATCGGCCTAGAGGCCGCCCTCAGCGAAGAGCCACGACCGGGAGCGGCTCGAAAGCTGAGCGGCAACGAAAAGGTGCAACTGGTCGCCCTGGCTTGCTCGAATCCGCCTGAGGGATGCGTTCGGCGGACTTTGAAGCTTCTGGCCAACGCTCTGGTCGAAGTGATCGAACACCAGAGTGTCTCACGCGAGACCATCCGCCGCCGACTCGACGATAACGATCTGAAACCCTGGCAAAAGCAAATTTGGTGTATCGCCAGGATCGATGGCGAATACATCGCCCGCATGGAAGATCTCCTCGATCTCTATGCTGAACCTCATGATCCCAAGCGACCGGTGAATCTGCTTTGACGAAAGTCCAATCCAACTCATTGGCGAGTTCCGCGTGCCCATCACGCCGAAACCTGGGAAACGCTATCGCTACGATTCTGAGTACAAGCGGAACGGCACGGCCAACCTTTTTGTCATGATCGACGCCAACCGGTCATGGCGTAAGGTCAAGGTCACCGATCGGCGCGCCAATCAGGACTTCGCCATCTGCATGCGCGACCTGGTCGATGGGGACTATCACGACGCCGACAAGATCCGCGTCGTGATGGATAACCTATCAACTCACACCGCCTCCGCCATCTATCAAACCTTCCCCGCCGTCGAAGCACGGCGGATCTTGCGGCGTCTGGAGTTCCACTACACACCCAAGCACGCCAGTTGGCTCAACATGGCCGAAATCGAGATCGGCGTCATGCGCCGACAATGTCTTGACCGCCGCATCGACAACCGCGAACTGCTCGAAACGCAGATCCACGCCTGGGAGCGGCGCCGCACCGAAAGCGGTGCTCAGATCCGCTGGATGTTCTCCACCGATAAGGCCCGACTGAAAATGGCCAAATCCTATCCCACGCCAGCGCTCAACGAGTCATAATCACTGCGACCGAACACTAGGGGAGGTTATACAACCACTTCCCCCCAAAGATCATTTCTTTCAGTCCATCCACCGTTTGCCGCCAACGGCGTGTCTCAATTCCGCGCGGAGCTTCGACGGATCCCGACAAGGTACGCAAAGTCCAATCCCGCACCGTATCGGCGATTGCAGCTGGTTCCTGGGTATCAGGAAAAAACTCTGCGTGACCTTGGGTCACTTCACGAAAGACTGGAATGTCGCGCGCGATAATGAGCAGGCCACGCTGCGCAGCCTCGACTAACGGTAGCCCAAACCCTTCGGCTTCCGACGCGGCGAGCAAGCAGTTGCACTCCGCGAAAATTAGTTCAAGATATGCATCGCTTATGCCGTTAAGCCAAAATAAACGCCGACTCATTTCGCGATGATCGCGCAATTCCTGGTCGAAGTTGCCCATTTTCCAGCCCCAACGGCCAACGATCACCAGATTGACGCCGATTCCCTCGCGCCACAGCATCTGAAATGCTGCCAGTGCTTGGCGATGAGCCTTGCGTGGCTCCAACGTTCCAAGCATTAAAAAAGTAGGGCGCGCTTTCAGTTCTGCCAATACCGATTGGGCATCGACCGGCAGTCCCATACTTGGGGCCGACCGCGCAATGTCGGTGCCGAGATGAGAATATCCAATACGATAAGGACGATGGCCCGGCGAAAGCCGCGGTAGCACATAGTCCCGAACATCGTTGGCGACGGCTTCTGACGAGCATAGTGCCCCGTCTGCGGTAACAACCGTATCCATCCATTCTCGGAACTCCTCGACGCCGCCAGCTGAAAACCATTCGGGCCGCTGTAGAGGAATCAGATCGTGCACGAAGAAGTAGACGCTGACGCCCATGTCTCGCAGATAGCGGATGTAGCGATGATGGTTGATCGCCATGCGTGGGGCAAGGTCGAGGAAAACCAAAAAGTCGCCCGGTTGGAAGGCGACGTAGTCATCGGCTCCAGCGGCCTCGAGCCCGAGCCCGCTGCGTTTGTATTCGTTCGCCCGATAAAAGTTGTCGTGGTCGGGAGACGCATAGATTAGTTCGACGAGGATTCCGGATGGTGGGTTGTCTAGCATTTCCGTTGCGATCGCTCGCGTGACGCGCTGAATGCCCGATCGGTCGTCCTGCAGGACGACCGAACTGACGTCCAGATAGAGAGTCGTTCGGCCTGGAGGTGGAAAGCTTTCATCGAGCGTTCGTGCCAGTGCCGACAATTCGGTGCCGTCGAGCGCAGAAGTGAAGGGACGCATGGCGTTGGTCGCTTTACGGAGCGGTTCGCCCGAATATCCCTCCGGTCCAACACGACGTTCACCAAAGGCTTTTTCGCAGATGGCCAAAAACTCCTTTGCCGCCGATGCCCAGGAAAAATCGGCAGCTCGCATGAGGCCGGCTTGGCGCAGCTCCGAGCGAAAGTCGCCATCTTCCAAGACTTGGTGAATCTTTTGCGAGATGGAGTGCGGATCATAGGGGTCGAATAATGCGTTCGGATTGGCAATGACTTCCGCCACGCCAGATTGGTTGGATCCGATAACCGGCGCGCCGCATGCCATCGCTTCGAGCGCGGGCAGGCCGAAGCCTTCAAATGTGGATGGGACGATGAAGCAGCTGCTAGCCGCGAGCAATGCCGGCAAGTCCGCGTCGGCAATGAAACCCGGCGTTATTACATTTCCCGCGTCGAGACCCAGTTCGGCAAGGTTTTTCTGCAGGATATTGTGCATGTCGCCGTATCGGTCGTGCTCGAACGACTTGCCACCGAGAACGAGCGGTACCCCTTGGCGTGTTGTCTCGTCCAAAAGGCTATAGGCTTTCAACAGGCGTGCAATATTTTTGCAGGGGTCTCCTCCTCCAAAGTAGAAAATGAAACTTTCGCCCAATCCATATTTCAATCGTACGCGACTTTGTTCGTCGGCAGCTATTTCACTGCGGAAGAGAGTGGCGTCGAATCCAGAATGAATGACGTGAATCTTGTCTTCCGGTATCGATAGAATCTCGACCATATCGTTTCTAGTGGCGTGCGATACTGTCACGATAACATCGCTATTCACAACATACCGAATCTTTTCTTCGTACCAGTCGCGAACGTTGCTATCGGATAACAATTCATCTTCGAAATGGTACGGAATGAGGTCGTGCAGCGTCGTCACGTAAAGGGCGCTCGACTTTACGCCGCGCACGCTGGTGATCGCGGGATCGGAGAAACCCTCCTGAAGGTTAGGGGAAAAAATAATATCCGGCTGAACAGCGTTGAGAAAGGTTTGCCAAGCGATTTCTGCGACGCGCACGATCTCTTCCCGGGGGCGTGTGATCTCGCGGCCGGCGGCAAATTGGGTTTGCAAATAATGGCTGAACACGACCATCCGTTCGGGTGGAACGAGGCCGGAAAAGTCTTGGCGCAGGCGCTCGACGGAGTCCACAAGCGCGCCGTTGAAAGCTAGATAGATCTCGTGCCGGTCCGCTATGGCAAGGAGTGCGCGCACGAGGTTGTCGGTGTAGCGACCAACCCCACGCATAGCGGAAAATGGCGATTGACACGCCTGCATGTCTATGATGATGCGCATTGCTTATGCTCGCAATTCGTTGAAGATTTCCAAGCCACGCGGCGAGAGCCCGGCGCTCGCTTCGCTACTTTTGACTTTGGAGTGCTGACCTTGCTGTTCCCTGGCAGCGGCATCATCGGCGGCCATTTGCACGAGCTTTCTGCAGCCCTCCTCCAAGCTCCAGATACGGGTTAGCGTTTCGTTCGAAGTGCGCGCCCATGCGATCCGGTTGAGCCACGGGCCGATATAACTCCGGCGAATTACCCAGTCCCACACTAAAGCCCCGCGTAGCCCCGCGAAGCGAGCACCCCGGCGGCGAGCCTCGCTCGAGCGCATCATGCCGCGCACTATCCGCAGGCGCGAACGTCCTTGCTGCAACATGCTTAGGTGATGAAGAAACCCTTCTTCATCGGGCTCGCGGCCTAGGATCAGATGGTAGCAATTTAAGACGAATCGCTCATTGCCACACTCGTACAAATCGTTGAGATGCATCAGGATAACACTCCTTTATGCATCGATTTGGCAAGAGTTATTCGAGCCGAGCTCTTCGTGCGAAGCCGCTCAAGCTCGACCCAAGCCATTTCAACTCCGATCTCTGACAGGCATCGCAGTTCGTATCGACAGTCCTTGCGCAAATTTATGTGGCAGTAAGAGCAGGGAGTCTGCGAATGAACGATCGACACGTACGGCCCTACCGGCTGCCAGACGCGTGGATCGCTTACGCCAGCATAAATGCACAGCGTCGGCGTCCCTAGCAACGCCGATAGGTGGCCGCTACCGGTATCGTTGCCAACGAACACGCTAGCGGTATCGATAAGCGCGGCGAGATCGGCCAGTGCCCCTCCCGTCAGATCGGCACAATCCTTCTCGCTAAAGTGCTGAGCGATACCAGCGTTTACCTCTCGCTCACTGTTTGATCCGATAAGCACGAGGCCGGCCTGCCATGTATCGAGAGTTTTGCGCATGAGCGCGGCGAAATTCTCAGCGGGCCAAGCCCGGTTCGGGGACCCGGCACCGGGCGCAAAGATCACGTAAGGACGGTCCTCGAAAGGCTTTATAACACCTGGCCTAATTAGTCGGCGGATTGGGTGCTCGGTGGGCGGAGATAAAGTCTCGACAACCATCGAGGCCAATGCGATTAGTCGAGCTTCGGCATGCATTTGATCGCGAAGGTCTGCAGGAACTTCGATGATGAAAAGATCTAATGGCGGTGTGGAGGGCAGTCGGCCGCCCGTGGAGGCGAAACCAGCGCGCAACTTAGTCTCGATCCGGGTCAAAATCGGACGCGTATCGACGTCGTGGCGTAGATCTACGGCAAGATCGAAGGCGCCTAAATCAAGCGCGCGAATGCCATCGCAGCGGGCAGCCCAATCCTTGGCATCCCAATCGAATTCCTCCTCCCCGGTTTTCGCCGTGAAAAAGCTATATGCCCGTATCTCATCAAAGATGTTCAATTGCTTGGCAAGCTGCACGTTCCATGGGCCACAAACGAGTGTGATAAACGCGTCAGGCCATGCGTCACGCAGCATAACCATGGCGCGCACGCTAACAAAGAAATCGCCAATATGATCTAGTTTCAGCAGCAGGATGCGCCGGATAGGAAGTTGCCCAGCCCAAGCTTGAGCGGAAACTGCGACGTTGCCGGTAACCTTGCGGGATTCGCCCGTCGCCGCAGGCATCTCGGCTAATGCTGTCACATTCAGCCGCTCCAAGCTCGCATCTTCTAAAACAAGACTTTCCGTGAGTTTTTTACCAAGCGGCAGTTTGCGGAACTCTGCCAAACTGCCTTCGATTCGATGGAGCGCGTCTCGAACGCTGCGGCTCTCGCTGGTGGTAAGCGATTTGCGCGCAAAGCGCCTTAGCAACGGAACTCGCATCAACCAACTACGCGCGATCGCTCCATCGATTTCGGGCAAATCTAACTTAACGTGTCGTCCCTCACGCGATGTACGAAGATCACGCAGAACAGCGTCGCGGCTACGGCCAGTACGCAGTAGAACAGAGTACAGGTCGAGGCCCTCCTGGTCGACGTCACGTGCCAGGATTGTGCGATAGGCCAGCCTCACGAACGCTTGGTCTTCAAGTCGTGACAGCTCTTCCAAAATGAAAGGATTGGTCCCGCGAGCGATA
Organism: Sphingomonas paeninsulae; assembly: GCF_003660165.1. Lineage (NCBI taxonomy): Bacteria > Pseudomonadati > Pseudomonadota > Alphaproteobacteria > Sphingomonadales > Sphingomonadaceae > Sphingomonas > Sphingomonas paeninsulae. The sequence goes on along the minus strand of NZ_CP032829.1, from coordinate 2,102,486 downwards.
ATATCAATTAAAACGAGCGGCACCGAACGGGCTTTTTCGAGCGCCTCGTGCGATCCAGATATAATAGCCAGAACGGCCGAACGGCCGGAACCCTCGCGTAAGTCCCGTAGATAGCTGCTCCGGCCCTCCGCATCGATCTCCCGATCTAGGAAAAGCCAGTACACTGCTTGCAGAAAGCGAAGATCATCTTTTGCAAAGAGGGCTTTTAGAAAAATGTTGTTTGCCGGAGCATCGGATAGCCGGTTGGTCACGCAAAATCCTTAAAGCCATTGTCGCCTTAAATCGGCACAAGGCAAGTTGATACACCCAATTATAGAATGCCATTGAAGGAGTGAACTCGTTTCCTTCAGCGCTCCGTTGCGGCGAGCATGGCTACCATCGCAACTTGCGGCATCAACAAAAAGACCAGCTTGGCGGAACGATTTTTTCGATTACCAACTCGATTTCATAGGCACCGTCCGAATGATTTTCGGGACCCAGCGCATAGTTGAAACCTGTGTCGTTCTCGCAAAGGTGTCGGACACGATAAGTGTTGACCTGCAACGCAGTCTCGAAAGCTTCCAAGAAGCTGGAAGGCGTATACATCCGCTTATGGTCTGCATTCCACCGCGACGGGAGAAAACGCCTTTTTTCATAAAGTGCCTGGCTTGGTACCATGCAAACAATGAATCCACCGACTTTCAACACCCGAAACCAATCCTGAATCGCGGCGTGATCCGCCGCTATGTGTTCGAGACAATGGCTGGAAAAGACTGTATCCACCGAGTCATCTGCAAACGGCAAAGTCAATCCGTCATATCCTGGGTAATCAAGATCAATACCGATAGCTCCGGCTAGAGCTGCCTTGCGATCGGGATTATCGTAGCCGGTGTAGCCGACGTCAAGCACAACTGGTCCTGCGCAATAGCGATCCAGAAAGCCTGACAAAACTCGTTGGCGATAGGAACGTCCCGCCTCACCCGGGGGACTGTAGTCAAGCGAAAATAGCGAACGCAAGCCCTCTGGCCCTTCGCGCTCGAGTACAAGGTGGCGTACTTTCGTGATTTCGCGAGCGCAATACTCTGGCGACGAAAGAAACGCTTCAATTGTTTCCTCATCGGTCGTGCCATTACGATGCCGCTCAACATGAGACTCTAGGCCTTCTCGATCAGGGTCGCGGCCTAGGATTGCATGATAGAGCGCACTCACGAAAGCGGCCGATCTTTCTTTGTCGTCGAATTTCATAGCGGGATGGCTCCTTTAGGCTGCCATGTGTCGGAATAGGCTGTCTTGTACCGAAAGGAATCCAGGAGCGAAACCTCTGTCTGAAGCGGCCGGTGAGCGGAAATCCCAAGTCGGCCTCACAAACGGGTCAATGTGATCAAACCGCATAATGAGGCGATTACAGGACGAATAATGTTATGGCAGACGAACCATCTTGGCAGTCGTGACTTTATTGCTGCCAAATCTTCGGAGGGCAAGCATTATACGAGACTAAACTGCTAGAAAGCTTCAAGTTATCGCCACTCAAGGTTTACTATAAAGGCTACGGGACACCCTGCAAGCCGCCGGATAGCGACGGGAATGCATCAGGACCACCGGTCCATCTTTTCCTTTCGATGATGCACCTCCGGAACAAGACAGTGCGAATAAGTATAACCTCGGCATCCACTTGAGAGCGCTGTTTCTTGTGACATCTGAAGTCACTGAAATCCGCTCATCCATCCGGCGAGGTTGACCTCCCTTTCAGAGACCGATGACATGAGTCAAAACACAACGGCAGCGACGCCTGCGGTGAATAGGGGCGCGATGATGGTGGCGGCTCACTTCAAAGGTGCGGGTATCTCGACCTCCTTGGCGCGCGTGTGTTCGGCTTCGTATTTCATGATCACCGCTTCAGCGACTTGTTCGGTAATGAGAAGGGCTTGGGCGCTGTCGCCGACGCCTCAGGGGCGCTCCGCCATTCGCGGAATGATCTTCATGATGCCTAGTTGACTATGGGCGCGGGGCGGGTGATCGGTTGCCGCGAAACAGGGGAACTTATGCGCGACACCGACAACGACTGGACGAACCTTGGGGAGTTCGAGCCTTACTTCGGCGTGCTCAGCCATGAGCGGTTCCTGCGACACAATCTCAACGAAGCCGGGTTGGCCGAGTTCTGGCAGACCGGCGCGAACCACATGGTCGGCGTTCGCCAAATCCTGATCGACCATTTCGGCGGCGAGTTCGCCCCCAAGACCGCTATCGACTTCGGCTGCGGAGTAGGCCGTCTCACCCGCGCAATGGCCCCCATGGCAGATCGGGTTTTCGGCATCGACATCTCCGGCCCTATGCTGGAGGAAGCCCGTCGGAACAGTCCGCCCGAGAACGTCGAGTTCCGTTTCGACATCCCTCAGGACTGCTTGATCGATTGGATCCACAGCTCTATCGTGTTCCAGCACATCCCGCCAGCGCGCGGCTACGATCTCTTCGGCAAGCTTCTTGACGCCGCCTCGCCCAAGGCGATGCTGTCCGTCCACTTCATGCTGTTCAAGGATGCCTTAGGTGTCGCCGACCAGTACCACCCCAACGTCGAGTTCTCGACTTGGGATGGGCGCGAGCTCAAGCCGCTGCTGCGCAAGGACCGGGCCGCTGGGTCCATGAGCATGTACGACTACGACATGAACCTGCTGATCGCCATGATGGTCCGGCGCGGTTTCAGCCGATACTACATGCACCACGCCAATCATGGTGGGTGCCATGGCGTCGAGATCTTCGCGAGGCGGGACTGAGTAATTCACGCCGAAGGGGCGGGTGTGTTGACCATCTCCTCGCGAAGGGTGATCGCTCGCAATGAGAGGAAATAAACTTGGCCAAATTTTGGCATGCACCAGTGAATGTTTTTGCAACTTATTCACCGTGGTACGACGACGAACTGTTTACGCGTCTCTACGACCAAGCTCACCCGTGCACCTTGGTTGATCACATGCGTGCTTACGAACTTTGGCAACTTGTCGAGCAAGCCGCCCGACTGCCTGGCGACATCTTGGAAGTCGGAGTGTGGCGCGGGGGCACCGGCTGCATCATGGCCAAGCGACTTCAGATTGTTGGTTCCGAAGCCAAGGTTTTCATGTGCGACACCTTCTGCGGCGTCGTCAAAGCTGGTGAGGCCGATACTAGGTATGTCGGCGGAGAGCATGCCGACACGTCGGAGGAGTACGTTAGAAACTTGGCCGCCTCCTTTGACGTGGACAATATCGAAATACTGACCGGCATTTTCCCCGACGATACAGCTCACCAGATTGAAGATCGGCAGTTTGCCCTTTGCCATATAGACGTGGATGTTTACGAGTCCGCGCTACACATCTTCGATTGGGTTTGGCCAAGAATGCCTGTGGGAGGGATCGTTGTGTTCGACGACTACGGCTTTCCTGCATGTTCGGGGATCACTCAATTGGTCAACGAAAAGCGGGGGATGAGCGGGGCTGTGGTCATGCACAATCTCAACGGCCATGCCGTCATTGTGAAAACGGAGCTGCCGCCCCAGAAGACCGCATTTCAGAGGATATTTGGACGATAGGGCACGCTTCGCGAGGCGCGCCTGCCGACAGCCAGCCAGATTCTTTGCGTAATCGAGTAGCCCGTTGCTCCGCCGAAAGCGGGTCACGCCACACGTTTTTCGGCACAGTGCAGCGATGGAGCTCCTCCAGGCGGCCGTGGATATTTCGGCGATCGCGCTGTGGCTTGGTCATGAGTCCATCAAGACGACCCAAGCCTATCTGCACGCCCACCTCGCGCTGAAGGAAGCAGCGCTGGCCACGATCAAGCCGTTCAACAGACAAAAGGGCGGCCGCTACAAGCCGAAGATCGACTGCTCGCCTTCCTGGATGGCTTATGATCCGATGCCGGCCTTCGCGCTCAGCACATCGAGCCAGCTGCGCGACACCACCTCGACCCGGTCGCGAAGGTCGCGCACTGCATCCGTAATGGCGAGGAGATCGTCGCTGCTGATCTCGTAAGCACTCGAGTACCTGGCCTCGACATAGGCGCGTTTTGCAAGTTCAAAGCGCCGTCGATCCGGTTTGGTTGAGCGAGGCCAACTGTCGATGAGCCGCAGCTCCTTGTCCTCGGCCAGCGAACGCAAAAACTTGATATTGTGCGACCGTGGTACGTAATGAGTGCGGACAAGCAAGAAGCATATGTAGGCAGTTTCCGCTGCTTGGTGGATATTGAAGGCAGCATTGTTACGCCACTCGGCATCCTGCCTTCCTTTCAGTGTTGCCATCTGTGCAATCTCTAGAAACCGATCGACCGCCGGAAGTTGCTTGTTGAAGTAGGCAAGTGCCATTTCGTACGCGTCCGCCGCCGTCAGCGGTTTCGGGGTTGCGAGCCCAACGCCGGGCAATTCGTACAGAGCGATGCCATCGCGCGCGATATCGACCCAAAAATACTCGCCGTGCGTCAGGCCTCGGTTCACCTCTTCCAGAGTGTGAACAATCACGTTGACTGGGCGCGCGATTTCACCATCGCGCTGGATTTTATCTTCGGCGACATACCAGTATTCGGCGACGTCGGTCAGATCTTTGTGACTAACAATCACCAGGATATCGAGGTCCGACTTGTATCCCTGCGACGGCTCATCGATCCAGTCATTCCGACTATAACTGCCAAAAAGTATTATTTTCTGGATCTTGCCGTTCTTTTTCCACGGTTGCGTCGCGCGCGATATCGCGACGACAAATTCCTCCATCAATATCTGCTTGACGCGCGCCAGCTCTTCTTACTGGACTATAGGAAGATGATCGACGTCTTTTCGCATCAATAGATTCTCACCGTCTCGGTGACCAGTGGCAAGCCTTCATTGCAGCGGCAGCTCAGAAAACTGGTCAATTATGCCGAACAGATTACAGATAAGGCCTTGGCAACCGAAAAAACCTACGCCCGCTCGGCATAATCGAGCGATTACAAGATTCGCACCGACGACCTCACGGCCATCACCGTGGCAGTTCGTAGCCTTCGGATACCGTCGAAGCTATCTCGCGGGGATGGCTCGAGACCCTGTGCCGGAAGGCCGGCCTTTAATCCGCCCGGAACTGTTTTGTGTCACAGCGCATCCAGTAAACGCTGACTTAAAGGCAGCGTTCTTTGGACCGCTCACCAAACCCCTTACGCAACGTCGCTTTCGACAAAATCCGTCACTGCCAAGTGCACTACGCAAGTTGACATATAAGAACACCTACACGTAGCATATGCGGACAAAATTAGCGCAAAAAATCGCTAATTTGCGCACAATTCACCAGGATGGGAAAATAGAATGCGTACGGGGACGAAGCGGCACGCCTGCACGTTGATCGGGCTTACGGCGCTGGCAATCGGCAACACGGCCACCGCACAAACGTCCGATCCGTTGCCTTCTGCCAGTGCCGCCGATGCATCAATGCCAGCAGACATCGTCGTCACCGCCCGCCGCCGCTCGGAAAATGCGCAAAACGTCCCAATTGCGCTCACTGCCTTGTCCGGCGCGCAAATCGCGGTGCCCGGTACGATCGGGCTTGCGCAGGTGGCGCAGCTTGCTCCCAGCCTTCAGCTTACCGCGACCAACCCGCGCAATACGAACATTAATATTCGTGGCCTCGGTGCGACACCGGCCTTTGCCAGCCTTGGTCTGGAATATGGCGTCGGTGTCTATGTCGATCAGGTGTTTTACAGCCGCCCCGCGCAATCGGCGTTCGATCTGTATGATCTCGCGCGTGTAGAAGTTCTGCGTGGCCCACAGGGCACGCTGTTCGGCAAAAACACTACTGCGGGTGCGATCAACATCGTCAGTGAGGAGCCGTCGTTCACACCCGCAATGCGAGGTGAACTGAGCTTGGGCAATTATCACACGATACAGGCACGTGCCACGGCGACGACACCGCTGACCGATACACTCGCGATCAGGCTGACCGTCACCGACACTGATCGTGATCATGGGTTCCAGACGATCCCACGCACCGGCCAGCGAGTCCACGACCTCCAGAGCTTCGGCGTGCGCGGACAATTGCTGTTCCAGCCGAGCACCGCTTTCAAGCTGCGGCTGATCGGCGACTACAGCGACTTTCATCAGGATTGCTGCACCGGCGTCACCACGACTGTACGCACCACCCGGATCGATGGATCGCCGCTCCCCGCCAACTTCACGCAGCGCGTCGCCCGCTTCGGCTATGTACCTCTGCCGATCGATCCTTATTCGCGGCAGTTGGAAACGAACCGTCCCTTCTCCGTCGCGCTTAAAACCTATGGCGGTACGGGTATCGCCGATCTCGATCTCGGGCCGGTCACCCTTACCTCTGTCACCGGCTGGCGCCGTCTCGATTACAAACCCGCCACCGATGGCGACGTGATCGGGCTCGACATTTTCGAGAATGCAGGGGTGAGCGAAACTCAAAGGCAGTTCAGCCAGGAATTGCGCCTCGCCTCCAACGGCACCAACGCGATCGATTATGTCGGCGGCGTTTATTATTTCTGGCAGCGCATCGATGATCGCCTGTTCACGACTTACGGCCCGGACGCGGCGTTATGGATATTGGGACCAGCGGCAGGCAGCACTGCACCATCGATCGGCGGACAGGCTGCGTTGAACGGGCTGTTCGCGGATGGCAGCGCGACCGCTCGCACGCGTAGTACCGCTGCGTTCGGGGAGGCGACCTGGCATATCGTGCCCGGCTTCGATTTGACCGGCGGATTGCGCTATACCCACGAAAAGAAGGATGGATCGTTCGCGCAGGTACAGCGCGGGCCGACGCTTACCGCGACGCAAATTCTGTTCGGCGCTCAGGCGATCCGTGACGCGTTCGCACCGAATATCGCGCCGTTCACAGCCAACACGACCGAGAACAACCTCTCCGGCCGGGCGACGATTGCCTATCACGTCACGTCAGATATCATGGCCTATGCCACCTATGCGCGCGGCTTTAAATCCGGCGGCCTCAATCTGAACGCGACAGCAGCGCCACGCGTGATCGCTCCGGAAAAAGTGCAGAATATCGAGGCTGGCCTGAAAACGCAGTTCTTCGATCGCAGGCTAACGCTGAACCTTGCCGCCTTCACGCAGCGGGTGCGCAATTATCAGAGCCAGCAGATCGACACACAGGTGGCGCAGACCGCCTACATCGCCAACGTCGGCACCGTGCGGTCGCGCGGCTTTGAACTGGATGCACGCGTACAACCGATGCGCGGACTCAGCCTGTTCGCGGCAGGGTCCTATACCGACGCCACCTATCGCAGTTTCAAAAACGCCCCTTGCCCCGTCGAATATCTTGGGTTGGCGACCGTTTGCGACCTCAGCGGGCGGCGTTTGCCCGGCGTCTCGCGCTATTCCGCATCTGTCGGCGGCGAATATGCGGTGGACGTGGGCACATCACGGCAGGTCTATCTGAACGCCGATCATGCATATCGCTCCAGCTTTTACACCACGTACAATCTGGCCGCAGATTCGCTGGCGCATGGATACGGCGTCACCAATGCGCGCCTCGGGCTGCGGATGGCCGACAGCGGTTGGGATGTCTCGCTATACGCGCGCAACCTGTTCGACAGCCATTATATCAGCATCATCAACCCGTCTGCATTCAACACGGGGCAATCCACCGCCATCCTTGGCGATCCGCGTACCTATGGCATAACCTTCAAAGCCTCGCTGTGACCCGCCCGAATATCCTGCTGATCGTCGCTGACGATCTCGGCTTCTCCGATCTGGGCGCGTTCGGGGGAGAGATTGCGACGCCCCACCTCGATGCTTTGGCGATGGCAGGGCGGCGCTTCACCGACTTCCACTCGGCACCCGCCTGCTCGCCCACGCGTGCGATGCTGATGACGGGAACGGACCCGCATATCGCAGGCATCGGTACGATGCTGGAAGTCGCAGTGCCGGGATTCGCAGGCGCGCCGGGGTATGAAGGCCATCTCAACGACCGTGTTGTCACGGTTACCGAATTGCTGGGGATGCGGGCTATCACTGCGTGCTGTCGGGCAAATGGCATTTAGGCGAGACCCCAACCAGCATCCCTGCGGCGCGCGGTTTCCATCGGTCTTTCGCACTGCTTCCCGCCGGAGCCAGCCATTATGCTGGCGAAGGGCTCGATCGTTTTTCGATCGTCCAGACGGCCTATCAGGAGGACGGCGTTGCGGTCCCCGCGCTGCCGGAGAATTTCTATTCGTCCGACTATTTTGCCGAGCGGCTGACCGGATGGTTACACGAGAGGCCACGCGATCGGCCTTTTTTTGCCTATCTGCCATTTAGCGCACCGCACTGGCCGCTGCAGGCACCCGAATCCAACATTGCCCATTATAGAGGTAGATACGATGCGGGGCCGGAGGCTTTACGGACCGAGCGTTTGGGGCGGATGCAGGCGATGGGGCTGTGCCCACCCGAAGTAACGGCGCACCCCTTCGTTGGCGGCCTCAATTGGGCCGATCTTTCCGACGCGGACCGGGCATGGTCGGCACGCGCGATGGAAGTTTATGCAGGCATGGTCGAGCGAATGGACTGGAACGTCGGCCGTGTCGTGGCGCAATTGAAAGCGGCTGGCGATTACGAAAATACGGTAATCATGTTTCTGTCCGACAACGGCGCGGAGGGAGCGATGGTCGAGGCGACGCCAATCGTCGGCCCCATGATAGAGGCCCAGATCGCGGAGCATTTCGACAATAGCATCGAGAACCTCGGCCGCCCGACAAGTTGCTTCTGGTACGGTCCGCGCTGGGCACAAGCGGCAACTGCCCCTTCCCGCCTTCACAAAGCGTTCCCGACCGAAGGTGGCATTCGCGTACCCTTCTTTGCCTGCGGCCCCGGTGTCATTACTGACGGCGGCATAAGTCACGCCTTTGGCACCGCAATGGACGTTCCGGCCACGCTGCTCGACTGGGCAGGGATCACCATGCCAGCCGAACATGGCGGCCGGGCAGTAGCGCCGATGCGCGGGCGATCGATGGCCGCGCACCTTGATGGCGAGACAACCGCCATTCATCCTGACGGCGCGGAAACCGGATGGGAATTATTCGGCCGCCGCGCCATCCGTCGCGATCGCTGGAAAGCATTATGGCTGCGACAACCCGAAGGCGTCGCTGCATGGCAACTTTATGATCTGGTCGCCGATCCGGGTGAGATGCAGGACCGTGCGGTGGACGAACCCGGCATTCTCGCCGAGTTGATAGCGGCATGGGATCGCTACGCCGCGGCAACGGGCGTGCTGGATACGCCGATCAGTTACTTCGAGATCGACGGAACCGCCAGCTAATGCCGACCAGCATACCCGCTGGCGTGACTGGGGAGCGTTTCACGCGCGCTCATGCTGGCCTGCTGGCAATGCTTGCTTTCGTTGTGATGTTCGAAGGCTTCGACATCAGCCTAACGAGCGTCGTACTGCCTTATCTGGGCAAGGAATATGGAGCCACACCCGCCACACTCGGCCGCGCGCTGGCAGTCATTGCACTTGGGTCGATCGCGGCATGGGTGCTGATCCGACTGGCCGACCGCTTTGGGCGGCGACCTATCCTGCTGCTGGCAGCGACGGGGTTTGCAATCGGTTCCCTGGCAACTGTGTTCACGTTCGGGCTCAGTTCCTACACCGCAATTCAACTTGTGACGCGGCTGCTCATGGTGACGCAGATCGCGATGGCCTATCTTATCGTCAGCGAAACGCTGCCTCCGTCGCTGCGTGGGCGCGCAAACGGATTATTGGGCGCGTGCGGCAGTTTTGGCGCGGCGCTCCCCTTTCTCGCGCTGGCTCCGGCTCTTGGGACAACGATCGGATGGCGGTTGCTGTTTGTGATCGGCGCAGCGCCGCTGCTAATCATGCCGCTGCTTCTGTGGCGACTGCGCGAAACGCCAGTGTGGCGCGCAGCCCGGACGGCTGGCACCCCTAGCCTCAGCCCAAGTGAGGAAATTCGCCAACTCACCGCACCGACCCTCCGTCGCCGATTCATCGCGATGAGCCTGCTTTGGTTCATCGTTAACTTCGCAACATCGGTTTCCAGCCTCTTTTTCACGCTATACGTCGTGCAGGAGCGCGGCTGGGCACCCACCGATTTCGCCCGCCTTGCGCCGTTCGGACTAGGCGGAGCATTCCTTGGCTATCTGGCGGCTGGGGCGCTGTCCGACCTGATCGGTCGACGCTGGACAATCACGCTGTTCATGCTCGCTTTGGGGGGACTTACGCAGCTTTGCTATACCTCGACCACATGGTTGCCGATCGCCGGGGGTTTGTCGGGTTACAGGCGATGCTTGGTGTGTGGGTCGTCGCATATACGCTGAATTCAGAGCTGTTTCCGACCAGCTTACGCGCAGCGGCGAACGGGTGGTGCCACAACCTTATCGGACGATGGGGCGTCGTGCTGGCACCGTGGATATTGGGGGCGCTTTCCGCCCGCATCGGCGGCATCGGTCCGGCCGCCACCGCGCTTGGCTTCGTTTCTTATCTGGCAGTACCGCTCGTCTGGTTTGCCATACCCGAAACACGCGCGAACCGTCTCGACCAGCCAGCTTAGTGCATCGCGCGCCTCTGCGCGCGCCAGTCGGACGGCGTCTGACCAAAGCGGCGACGAAATGCTGTGGCGAAACTGCCCTGACTGTCATAGCCGAGCGCTCCCGCCACCACCTTGACCGAGCGATTTTCAGCATCGAGCATGTGCACGGCGCGATCGAACAGCGTTTGCTGGACCCTCGCCATCACCGTGGTACCGGTTGTCGCCTTATACGCACGCATCAGGTGACGCCGCCCGATGCCACACAATGCCGCCAGTTCCTCGATGTCAGGCGGCGGACTGTCCTGTGCGACCAAACGTTCCTCGATACGGCGCACCTGCCACGCCGCCAGCGTTCCCCCACGCCCTGACGCGCGGTTACGGGATGCCTCGAAATGGCGAGCCAACTCCCCCAACACCAACATCCCCAGACCCGCAACTATCGTCTCGTGTGCGATCGCGGGTCGCGCAAATTCGGCAGAAAGTCGCTCAAGCGCCGCAATAACTCCTGTCGCGCGCACATCGGCGCAGGCGGCAAGCTCCACTTCGTTAGCCGAGGCATCGACGCCGGTCAGATCCTCGAACGGCGATTCCTCGAACCGCACTATCGTCATCTCGCGCACGGCAAAGCCCGGAGAACGGACATGGAGGGCCATATGTGCGGGCACCACCACCGCTGAACCAAAGGGACTGAACGATCGATGCGATCGCGGTTCCCCGAAGCAGCCGAGCGCGTTGCCACCGCCGGTCGCATTCAGATACACCAGCGATGGCCGATCCAGCCGATGGACGCGCTCGAACGGGCCGCTGCCGTCCTGCACCAGTCGCTCCAGTTGCATGTGCGCCAGCGATAATTCGGCTGTGATACGATAGCCTCGATCCATCATCGCCTCCTGCCCCCGTCGTACATGCGCCGGGCGTTCGACCGGAACCTAGCAGCGCGTCCGCTGCTTACAATCCTGCAACGAACGGATTGCTCTCAAATTTCGCGTCACTCATCGCAAACTCGGTCACCTTTTGCGAATGCGCAAACATTGCGCGCGTCACCCTACGCATTAGCGTGATGCGATGTAAATCAGGAGTCGCCCATGACCAATCCCATTGCAACTGCCGAGCAAGCCCGCTTCGAACAAGCCGCGCTCGCCGTTCTGGCCGATCCGCGTATGAAGGCAACCATCGCGGATCGCCGTGCCTATTGGCTGGAGCAAACCCAGCCCAGCCCGGCAATGCGTCAGGCGTTCGAGAAACATTATGATGAGGTCGTATTCGGCGCGATCATCTGGTCACTGAACACCGATCCCCAGCGTCCCGCCATCGTCACGATCACCCGCATTCCGCACCGGCTGAATGGCGTGGACGTGCCGGGATCGCGATGGGGCCTCGACAATCCCGATTCAGTCTATCGCGTCATCCCGATCGACGGCGCTGAACGCTATGTGATCCAGGGCAGCGTGCCCAATCCCCGCTTGACCGAAAACTACTTCACGCTCTGGAATGAGCATATGGGCACCGTGGACGTGCTCGACGGCAAGGACATTGTGCTGGATGCCAACGGGGGATTCGAAATCTTCGTCGATGCGGACGAGAAAGGGGACCGTGCCAACCATGTTCGCTCATCCCCCGCAGCCGTCGAGTTCTACATCCGCGACGTAATCGCCGACTGGGGTCGTGAGCGGCCGAACATGCTCAGCATCGAGCGGCTTGGCGGTGCGCCCAAGACCCCCGAACGCAGCTTCGATGAAAACGTGGCCGCGGCTCAGGCCATGCTCACCAAGAATATCGACAACACGATGCGCTGGAACGCGCAGGCGCTGAACAAGGACGCCAATGGCTTCGACTTCACGATCGACCGTGACAGCGACGGCGCGCTTCGCAACCAACTCTACATCATGGGACATTTCGATCTTGCCGACGACGAGGCGCTGGTGATTGATATTGGTCTTGGCGGCGCGGGCTATTTCCTTGCCCCAATCACCAACATCTGGGGCACCACGAACGAGATCGTGAACCGCACGTCCAGCCTCAATCTCACGCAATCGGTCCGCAACGCCGATGGCAACCTCACCTATGTCGTTTCACGGCACGATCCCGGCGTCTGGAACTGGATCGACCCCTGCGATATGCCCGAAGGATTGCTGACGCTGCGCTGGGCGGAATTTGCCGATGGCCGACCGGGTGAAGGCTTTGGCGCTGTCAGTCGCGTCGTGAAGCTGGATGCGCTGAATAATGTGCTGCCCGAAGGAACGAAGCGCGTCACGCCGGCAGAGCGCAAGGCACAGCAGGCCGAACGCGCACCCACTTATCTCTGGCGGATCGAGGAATGACCATGCGGACCTGGCTTATCACTGGCTGTTCGACCGGCATTGGCCGCGCGATCGCCGAATATGTGCTGGCGATCGGCGAGCAGGCGGTCGTCACCGCGCGTAATCCCGAAGACGTTACCGATATCATCGCCTTGGCACCCGATCGCGCGATCGCCCTGAAACTCGACGTTGCCGACCCTGCGCAGGTATCGGCCGCCGTCGCAGCAGCAGAGGCGCGGTTTGGCGCAATCGACGTTCTCGTCAACAATGCCGGATATGGCTATGTCGCCTCGATCGAGGAGGGTGACGAGGCCGCCGTAAAAGCGATGTACGAGGTCAATCTGTTCGGCGCGCTCCGCATGATGAAGGCGGTACTGCCCGGAATGCGCGCCCGTCGCGCTGGCACCATTCTGACAATCTCATCGCTGGCCGGGCGAATTTCCAACCCTGCGACAGGCTATTACTCCAGCTCAAAATTCGCGCTGGAGGCATTGAGCGAGGCTCTTCACCGCGAAGTCGGCAGTCTCGGCATTAAAGTGACGGCGATTGCAGCAGGCATGTTCCGAACCGACTTTTCGGGTCGTTCGCTCAAGACCGGAGAGACCGCCGTTACCGATTACGACGACGGCGTCCATGCACGCATGGCACTGGTGAAATCGGTGGACGGAAAGCAGACGGGCGACCCGGCGAAGCTTGCAGAACTGTTGGTCGCGGTGGCTGATATGCCGAATCCTCCGCCACAAATCGTTGCCGGACCGGACGCCTATGCCGCGATCGAGGGGCGGATGGGTGACGTGCGCGCCGCTATGGAACAGCATCGGACACTGAGCGCCGGAACCAATTTCGACGCCTGACCGACAGCCATCGGGGTCTGTGCTCAGTCGAGCACCGACCCCGTATATCGTCCATCGACATAGACCAGCGGATTGACGATGCCATGCGTCCGCACCTGTTCGGCAATGCCAACGAAGATGCTGTGCGTGCCATAGTCGAAACGAGCATCGGCGCGACAGATGATCGCGGCCTGCGCATCGGCCAGTACCGGAGCGGCTCCGTCGTCTTCCCACGCTCCCATCGCGAACCGCTCCTCGCCTTTGCTCAGGCCACCGCAATGGTGGGACAGATTCTCGTGTTCGCGCGCAAGGATGTTGATCGCGAAATGGCTGGCCTCGGTCATCGCGCGATAGATCGAGGCAGAACGGTTTACGCAGGCGAGCAGAGAGGGCGGCTCCATCGAAAGCGCATCGACCGCCGTCGCCGCCATTGCAAAGCGCTGGCCCTCGTGCCGAACCGTAATCACCACGACTGCCTTCGCAAGCCGACGCAGCGCCAGCTTCAAATCTGCCGTGACGTCCGATGCGGTGCTTTCCACGTTTGTGGGAGCGGTCGACAGCGTCGGTTCCAGTGTCCGAACAGACATGAGCTTTTCCTATAATTGACCGGCCGACCGGCGTTTAACCGTCTATGGATCGAAAAGAGGCGAGTCCGCATCGTCCATTTGGACTATCGCTGTGGCCTGGCGGCCCAGACCGCTGAGGCGGCGCTGGTGTCCGCAAACGTCGCGCATTCTACGCCAAGTGCGACCCGCGCATCCTCCAGCGACAGATGAAAGACATCCTCGTATTTTGCCATAAACAATGGCCCGGACGCCCGCCCGCATCGCATACCGCGTTCGACGGCGTCCTGACATATCGTCCAGACTTCGGGATAATGCAGGAGCGTTCGCACCGTATAGCGCAAGGTGACGAACATATAGCTGGTCGACAATTCGCCCGCGAGTTCCGCACTCAGATGCTTGAAATGATTGGTGATCCGAAACCAGGCAGGCACCAGTTCACCCATATAGGAGAAATCGCCGCCGGTCATGATGTGCTCAAGGTCATGAGTTTGACCTGACCGCAGCAGGAAATAATCGAGCTGGCTTTTCGGTGGTGGCTTTTCGTAAATCACAATCTCGAAATTCTTGGCGATCACTTCGTCGTAGAAAATGCGCCCGAGCGTTCCCGCACCGAACGCCTTGAAATAATCGGCGTCGTAATCGGAAACAAAGCCTTCCTCGAACCAGGCATCGAGCGCTGGATTCTTTGCCCGTTCAGCGGTGAACAGTTCCTCGATCCGCGCCTTATCCTGCAATTCGTCGAGAAGCGCGATAACGGGATACATCTCTGCCTGTGCAGGCATGTCCGGGCCGTTCTGCTTCAGCACGATCTCCGCAATCCACATGCGCAGTCGCGGATCGTTCAGATATTTGGAGGAGCTTATCAGGGTCGAACTTTCGGTCGAAAGCTTGCTCACCCCGCGCAGCAGATAGGGAATGTCGTTCACGCCGCCACCCCGACAACGGACGGAGCCGACTGTGCTCCACGCACCAGCCGCCCCGGCAGCGCCGCGGTCGGCACACCATGTTCGGCAATGATTTCACCCGAAACTATGGTCAGATCATACCCCTCCGCCCGTTGATCGAGCCGTCGTCCACCCGCAGGAAGATCGTAAGAAAGCATAGGTTTACACAACGTCAGCCGGTCCAGATCAATGACATTCACATCCGCCTTATAGCCGACCGCCAGCAGCCCGCGATCAGCAAGCCCGACAACACGCGCCGGATCATGCGCCAGCATCCGAATGGCAAGGGCCAGCGGAATTCGATCGTGACCGCGATCCCGCGTCCAATAAGCAAGCATGAACGTCGGATAGCTTGCGTCGCAAATCGCTCCATAATGCGCACCGCCGTCGCCGAGACCGAGTATCGTGCCGGGGTGGAGGATCATGTCTCTGACCACGTCGAGCTTGCCATCGTGAAAATTGCCGAGCGCGACATAGAGCATGGCGTGGCCGTCTTCTTCCAGCAGCAGATCATACACCACTTCTTCTGGCGAAACCTGAAGACGGGCGGCCCGCGCGGCCACGCTATCATCGGCCGAAGGCGAATAATTGGGTGGGTCGGATAACGGGAACATCCACGCCCACGCCCGGCCCATCGCCGCCAGCGGGTGCCCTTCGATCGGCGCTTCACTCAGAAGCCGGGCGCGAAGCACCGGATCGCGCATCGCGGCCAGTTTTTCGGCAAGCGGCAAGGCGGCAATCGGCTGAAAGCCGGGACATTGTGCAAACGGATGGGTCGAAAGCTCCAGCCCGACAATCATGCCGATCGGTCGCGGAAAAATCTGTGCGCTCAGGCTTTCGCCGCGTGCTTTTGCATCATCGAGCATATCGAACACCGGCTGCCAGATCGGCGGACCACCATTCGGGGCCGCAAAGGTGAACGTGACCGGTCGGCCAGAACGGCGTGCCACTTCCCTCAGCGCACCGATCTCCTCTGCCCAGCTACGTTGCGGAACGTCCAACACGGCTTGCAAAATTCCGCCGCCTGCATCGGAAAGGCCCATGGCGATCGCTTCCAGTTCATCATTCGACGCGTCGAAACTCGGGATCTGAAGGCCCGAGGCCGTGCGGTGGATAAATGTTCGCGACGTTGCAAAGCCGAGCGCACCCGCCTCGATCGCTTCCCGCGCCAATGTGCGCATCAGTGCGAGATCGTCCTTAGTGGCAGAAGCCCGTTCCGCCCCACGCGCGCCCATTGCAAACACGCGCAGCGGGCTGTGCGGCAGATAGGCAGCGATATCGATATCCCGTCGGCGGCGGTCCAGAGCATCGAGATACTGGGGAAAACTCTCCCAATCCCAATCCAGCCCCTCGGCCATGACAACGCCGGGGATATCCTCGACACCCTCCATCACGTTGATAAGCAGATCGTGATCGGCAGCGCGACAAGGTGCAAAACCAACCCCGCAATTGCCCAATACCACCGTCGTGACGCCGTGGGCAGAAGACGGGTTCATCCGTTCCGACCACATCGCCTGACCATCATAATGGGTATGAATGTCGACAAATCCGGGGGTAATCACGCGCCCTGTGACATCAATTTCACGCTCACCGTCGCCATCGATGACGCCGATTGCAGAGATCAGCCCATCGCTGATCGCCAGATCGCCCTGGACCGGCTCACCACCGCTCCCATCGACAAGCAGTCCACCTCGAAGAATCAGATCATAGTGCGCCATTGGCATAGTCCTTATTTTGCCGCCCTGCCCGGCCAAAACGGCCCAGCGCGGCGACGATCATCGCAATGAATGTGAAAACCGCGACCGCCCGAAATGCACCGTGCCGCGTGAGCTGTTCGCTGATCGGTTCCACCACCAGTGGGTTCAGGAAATCGCCGAGAAATATCGCCGAGTAAAACATCGCGATTGCCCGATCGCGAACACCGTCATCGGCTGCGGCAGCAAGCGTGGTCACCATATGAGGCAGGAAAAGCCCCGTTGCGGCACCGGTTACGACACAGCCTATCACGGCCGTCTGCGGTACATGCGCAAAGCCGAGAATAGAAAGCCCCGCCGTCCAGATCGCGAACACCAGCACAAAACATTGTCCCGATGAAAGGCGCGCCCGAACAAAACCATAGCTTAACCCGCCGATCGTCGCCCCAACCGATGCCATCACCGCAATGCGTCCCACTGCCGAGGGAGCATTCACCCCGATCTCAGCAAGCAGAAACGACAATTGGGTATTCGTCATCATCAGCACGACACCGAACGCGACGATCATCACGTAAAACGGCCACAACACGCGTAATCTTCCGGTGCCCACAGTCACGATACGCTCTGGGGCTTTGACCTGAACGCGGGGGCCAAGCAGGACCAATGCAAGGAGTACCCAGCTTACCAGATAGACCGCAAAGGGAAGCCGCCAACCACCGATCGAGCCGAGTTCACCACCGATCAAAATACCTATAATGCCGCCGACCGAACCCAGCGCCCCCTTAAACCCCAGCAATCGCGCCCTCGCATCCGGCGCATAAAGCGCGGCGATCAAAGCGGTCGCAGAAATCCCAACGAATGATGCACTGACGCCCAGCAGAAATCTTGAACCGAGCAACGACGGCGAGCCCGACAGGTAAAGACCGGCAGAACCCACCAAACCGTAGAGCGCCAGTCCGATAATCAGCAGGGTACGTGCGCCAAGCGCCTTGATTGCCACGGCACTGATAAATCCGCCGGTAATCAGGCCAAGGGCGGGAGCGGTCATCACCGCCTGCGAAAGTGCGGCTCCTTTCGAGCCACCACCGAACGACGCCGCCAGCATCGGCAATACCGGAATGAGCACGACCAGCACCAGCGCCGTCGTTGCCGATCCGAGCATCAGTGCAACGAGCAGCATCCGATCGCGCAGCATCAGGCAGCCCCGAGGATCAGACCACTGGTCGGTACGCCCGTCCCCGCAGTAACAAGGACCAGGCCATCGCCGGGCACCTGGTTGACCGACGTACCACGCACCTGCCGGACACCCTCGGCAATGCCATTCATGCCGTGGATATAAGCCTCGCCCAACTGACCGCCATTGGTATTGACCGGCAATCGTCCACCGATCTCCAGACTACCCTCGCGCACAAAGTCCTTCGCCTGCCCTCGTCCAGCAAAGCCAAACGCCTCGAGCTGCGGGAGTACGAATGGCGAAAAGTGATCGTAGAGGGTGGCAGTACGGATCGCATCGGGGCCGACGCCCGCCTGCGCGTAAAGCTGTTCCGCGACCAGATCCATCTCCGACAATCGCGAGATATCCGGGCGATAGTAACTGGTCATCATCTGCTGGTCATCCGCCGCTCCTTGTGCAGCCGCACGGATAATTGCTGGCGGCTGACGGAGCTTGGCGGCCCGCGCTGCACTGGTCACCACAATCGCCTGCGCACCGTCCGATTCCTGACAGCAATCGAGCAGATGGAGAGGTTCTACGATCCAGCGAGACGCCTGATGATCGTCCAGAGTGATCGGCCGCTGGTAAAACCATGCCTTCGGATTGTTGGCAGCATGGCGGCGACACGCAACCGAAACGCGACCGAAATCCTCCGATGTCGCGCCGGTTTCGTACATATAGCGCTGTGCTGCCATCGCCACCCAAGACGCGGGCGATACCAATCCGAACGGTACATAATAGCCATAATGAGCGGACTCCGCGTTCGGGACCGGCGGTGGAGTATAGCCGCTGCCAAAGCGATATTGCGAACGCTCGTTCATGGCGCGATAGCAAACCACGACTTCGGCAACGCCGGTCGCGACCGCCATAGCCGCCTGCATCACCGGGGCACAGGCAGCGCCGCCGCCATAATGAACCCGGCTAAAAAACTTCAGTTGCCGTCCGCCGATGTTGCGAAAAACCTCGATCTCCGGGTTATTGTCCATCGTATAGGTGCAAAGACCGTCAACCTCCTCTCGATCGATGCCCGCATCCTCGAGCGCAGAAGTGATGGCCTCGACCGCGAGCCGCAACTCCGACCGACCGCTGTTCTTTGAGAATTCAGTAGCGCCGATGCCGACGATGGCAGCCTTGCCGGACAGTGCATCGGTCATTTCGTGCTCCCGAAATCGAGTGAAACGGTGGCGACGACATGCTCGCCGATGGCATTGCGGCCACTGACGGCCACATCGACGATGCTGCCTTCTCGCTTGGCGACATGCCCTGTCATCATCATGGTATCGCCAACGAAATTAGGTGCGCCGAGCTTGATTTCGACGCTCGCGACACGACCCGCCGTACCGCACCAGTCACTAACGTATCTCTGAACCAGACCGTTGGTCGTCAGGATATTCATGAAGATGTCGGGTACGCCGGTCGCCAGCGCAGCCGCCTTGTCGTGGTGGACGTTTTCGAAATCATTGGTCGCGATTGCGCCCGCCACGATGGCGCTGGCCGTGATCGGTATGGCGAGTTCGGGAAGTGTTTGCCCGAGGGTAATATCGTTAAAGCGCATCGGCTGGTCCTTCATGCGAGCGGCTCGCTATTGCCTGCCGCAACCTCGCGGCCGATTTTCGCCAGCATCGGCGCAGCACCGCCCAGCGCCTGTCCGATCTGGGTGGCCGCAAGGAAAAATCGGTGGATTGGATAGGTTACGTCGGCACCCATCCCGCCGTGCAGGTGCTGGGCTGTATGGACGACACGATGACCGCCCATCGCCGCCCAGTATTTGGCGGTCGCGACATCGGCAGCCTGCACGACCCCCGCATCGAATTGCCACGCAGCGAGCAGCGACGTTGAACGCATCGCCTCCACATCGATAAAGGCATCCGCCGCGCGTTGCTGGACACCCTGAAACGAACCGAGCGCCTTGCCGAACTGGATCCGGTTGCTCGAATATTCCGCCGTTCGTCGCAGCGCCTCAGCCGCGACACCGACCTGCCGCTGCGCGAGCGCAACCTGCCCCTCCCGACCAGATCGCTCACAATCGCGGCACCGTCCTCAACACTGCCAATCAAAGCATCGCCGGTTAGTGTCGCGCCGTCGAATGTGACAAGCGCCTGCGGCTCACCGCTGGTCGATTGCTGTGGATCCACGCGAACGCCGGGACCGGCTGGATCGACAAGGAACAGCGCCGGGCCATTTACGGTCATCGCCGTAACCAGAATCGCTGCGGCCTGCGCACCATAGGGCACGGCCACCTTGGCACCGCTCAATCGCCAGCCATTGCCATCGGACTGAGCGCGCGTGGTCGGCAACATCGCATCGATCCCGCCTACTTCCTCGATCGCGGCGGTGATTATTGACTGTCCCGCAATAACCTTTGGCAGCCACGTTTCTTTCTGTGCAGCACTTCCGTGACGATCGATCGCCACCGCCCCCAGCGCGATTGTCGCAGTCAATGGGATCGGTGCAAGCGTCCGCCCCTGTTCCTCGAGCAGCAGGCCAAGTTCAACCATCCCGAGACCAAGCCCACCGGCATCCGCCGAGATAGCGAGGCCCAGCAGGCCAGCATCCGCCAGCGTTGTCCACAGCCCGGCGTCGTAGGATGCAGTGCCGGCGGCAAATTGCTTCAGGCTCTCATCGGTCACGGCATCGCTCAGGATACGGGCCGCGAGATCGCGCAGTTCGCGCTGGTCGTCTGTCAGGGTGAAATCCATGGACGGTCCTTAGGCGAGACGGAAAGCAGGGAGCACATAGTCGGGCTCGACCTCGACGAAATCGACGGTGACCGCACGGCCAATGGCGACGTCTTCGGGCTTGGCGTCGATCATATTGGCAACGATGCGGACGCCTTCCTCCAGTTCGACCAGCACCACAGGGAGTGGGTATTCAAAGCCCGGCATTCTCGGCTGATGCACGACAACGAAGCTGTGGATAGTGCCGCGACCGCTGGCCTCCACAATGTCGAATTCGAGCGACCCGGTTACCGGGTCCATCGGCCCCGGCGGGTGACGCAAGCGACCACCGAATGACTGAAAGAGCAGCTTGCGATTGGACAGCCCTTCCCAGAAAAATGCGTTGTCATGAGTGATCGCAGGTCGAGGATGCGCGACAACGGGGCCGTCCGTATCCGTGGGTTCGACAAGCTTTGGCTGGGCGAGATTCGGTTTGAACTTCAGCACCCGAAACGTCATCGAACCGAGCGCATCGCCATCCTGATTGGTGAAGTCATAGGCCAATGTGACGAAGTGACCGATCCCCAGCCCGGTACGCTTTTCGTCCGAAACGTCCGCGACGCTGGGTGTTGAAGTGACCACATCGCCGATGCGCAGATAACGCGCATAATGTTGCTTTACGTTGGTCGCGACGACACCAGTATAGCCAGCCGCATCGAACAGATTGAGGACCGGCATATTCTCTTCGGAGGTTCGGCCGCCGGGCCGATAGGGTGCCATCGCCCACACGTCGAGCATCGCAGGCGGAGCCACGATACCCGGATGCCCCGCCGCCCGCGCCGCAGCATCGTCATAATAGATCGGATTGGTCTCACCCATCGCCTCGCACCAGCGGCGGATCATTGGCAGGTTAACGGCGTCGCGGGCGACGGATGGTGTGTTTGCCGCACGCCCAACCCATGCGCGTGCCTGTTCGAGAAGCTCGGCCATCAGCGCGCCGCCCTTGGCATACCGAGGCCGATTTGTGCCACCATATCGCGCAGCACCTCGGCTGTGCCACCGCCAAATGTGTTGATCTGGCACTTCCGATATTCACGCTCGATCCGCCCACGCAACACTGCTCCCGGCGATCCGTCACGCACCAGGCCGACGGGGCCAAGCACGTCGAGCAACAGACGCATGACCTTGATCACACCCTCGGTGCCAAAAACCTTCAGGCCACTGGCAAGATCGGCGCGGGTCGATCCATGCGCCACCTCCGCCGCAACACGATTGCCCATCACGCCGACCGCACGGAGTGTTGCATAGGCTTCACCCAGCGCAGTTTGCACCCAAGGCACATCGACGAGCTTGCCGTCGCCCCCGCTGCAGTTCCGCGTGCCCAGTCTACCACCTGATCGAAACAGCCGTTCGCGCCATAAGTCAGCGCGGCAAGGCCGATGCGTTCGTGGTTAAGCTGTTCGGCAATCAATTTCCAACCACCGTTGACCTGACCAATGACCATGTCGGCGGGAACACGCACGTCCTCGTAATAGGTGACGTTGGTGCGGAAGCCCCCAACCGTCCAGATCGGCGTGACGGAGAAACCCGGCAGTTTTGCATCCATCATCAGGATGGTGATGCCCTTATGCGGAGGCGCATCCGAATCGGTGCGGACCGCGAGGAAGACGAAGTCTGCCCCCTCTGCCCCGCTGGTGAATATCTTCTGCCCATTGACGACATAATCGTCGCCGTCGCGCACAGCGCTCGTCTTCAGATTGGCGAGATCGGTTCCAGCACTGGGTTCGGAATAGCCGATCGCAAAGATCAGGTCGCCGCTGGCAATCCTTGGCAGAATATCGCTTTTCTGTGCATCGGTGCCGAGCCGCATGAGAGCAGGGCCAACCGTATTGACCGTGACGAATGGAAATGGAGCATCGGCCAACACCAGCTCTTCGAGCAGAATTTTCTGCGTCAACGGATCAAGGCCGCGACCACCATATTCGACCGGCCAGCCTGGCGTCAGCCAGCCGTCCCTGCCCATCTGGCGGATCACTCCGCGATAGGCTGGACCGCTTTCCGCATTGAGCGTCGCGGCACGGACTTTGGGAGTCATGATACCGTCGAGATAGGCGCGAAATTCGGCGCGCAATGCCTTTTGTTCGGGGGTGAAATCAACGTGCATGAGCTTCAGCTCCTTGGAAGGGCAGTATCTTCAATCGATCGAGTGACTGGGTGGTGAGTGGGACGTAGCTTCCCGCCTCGGTATCAGCGACGAACAGCGGGTCACCACCGGTGGCAACGGGATCATAGCCTTCGTGCTGAGACTCGACCTTACGCAGTTTGAAAGTGGTGGTCATGTCCGCGACCGAGGTCAGTCGCACGAACAGCGGCACCGCATAATGGGCCAAATGGGACTGTGCGAAACGATAAAATCCTTTGGGATCGAACGCGACGCCATCGGGATAAGTCAGCGCGACCATCCCGGCTCTCCCCTCCGTCGCCGGAATGCTCACACCATAGACGTTAACGACCGACGGCCCCTCGAACGCCGACAGGATCGTCTCGACCTCCGCCGTCGACACGTTCTCACCCTTCCACCGAAAAGTATCGCCGACCCGGTCGACGAAGAAGAAATAATCATCCTCGTCGAAACGCACGAGATCCCCCGATCGGAACCAGCAATCACCCGGCGTAAACAGGTTACGGATCAATTTGGCCTCGGTTGCCTCAGTGGACGTATATCCCTCGAAAAAACCACCAACCCCGGTGCCATCAAGCACCTCGGCGACGATCTCTCCGGCTTCATGGGGCCCGGACTCCACATGCTTGCCTGCCGCGTCCTGAACATGCTCGCCGCGCTCGACGTCGTACTTCAGGATGCGGATGTTGGTGGCCTTCGGATAGGGTAGTCGCCCGACCGATCCGATCCGGTTATCGACATTGGTGATGCCGTAGTTCGCCTCGGTCGATCCCAGCCCCTCGATGACGTTGCTGACGCCGAACCTCTCCATGAAAGCGGCCCAGACATCGGGCTTCAGCCCCGCACCGGTCATCACACGTAAATTATGGTTGCGATCGTCCGGCGCTGGGGGAGTCGCCATCAGGTAACGTACGACCTCTCCAATATAGTAGAATGCGGTAATGTTATGCCGCCGTACGTCCTGCCAAAAAGCGGTGCGACTGAACTTTCGCCGCAACACGAACGGCCGTCCGGTTGCCAAAGCAACCGAAGGCACCACCATGCCCCCGCTCCGTGATAAAGCGGCAGCACGCAATACATCGTGTCATCGGCACCGAACTCCATCAGTCCGGTCATCATCTCGCCCGCGTTCAGGAAACGCATGTGGCTCATCTTGGCGGCCTTCGGCAGCCCGGTCGTGCCCGATGTAAAAATTAGATAGAGAGGGTCGGCCATCACAACACCGGCTCTGGTCACCGGATCGAGGTTAGCAGGCGAGGCCAAATTCATTTCCGTATTGAAATCGCGCCAGCCGTTCGCTGAGCGATCGGCACCGGTTTCGGACTGTTCGAAAACCAGATCGGGCAAGCTACCGACTGGCATTCCAGCAACCGCATCGGCAAGTTCGGACCCAACAATCAGCGCCTTGGCACCAACCTGACGCAAAGCATGACCGAGAATATCGTCGGTCGCGGTCGTGTTGACGAGTGCCGTCACGATGCCCGCCTTCGCAAGCCCCAGCCAAATCATCACGAACTCCGGACGGTTGAGCATCAACAGCGCAACCACGTCGCCCTTGCCCAATCCCGTCGCCACAGCCGCATGTGCCACGCGGTTGGCGCGTGCGTTCATCTCGGCATAGCTGATCGACTGTTCCTCAAAGAGGATGAACGGCCGGTCGCCAGCGTCGATGGCCCGCTCCTCCAGTCTGTCGGCGGTCGTATAGGGCAGATCGCGCGCGAATTTGGCGACGCGTGTATAGCCACGCATCAGGCGCACCATCGATTCCTCGCGCGAGGGGACGACGAAGCCCGTCATGCCACGGCCATAGGCTGCACACGGCGGAGAAACGGCACGATCGCCCCCAGAAACGCATTATTATCGTCGCCGACAACCATATGATGCGCGCCCGCAATCGGTGCGACCTCGGCATCCGGGAGCAGCGCCCGAAACCGGGAAGCGCCCTCAGCCGAGACTATTTCGCTGTTCGTACCATGCAGCAGCATCAAAGGTGCGCGGATTGCCTGCGCAGCGTCTGAGAGCCGCTCATTGATTTTGTCCATGTCCCAGCCCTCCTGCGGGCGAACGAAATTGGGATCCCAGTGCCAATACCAACGGCCATCGACTTTTTTGCGAAGATTGCGGGACAGGCCATCGAGCCGCTCAGGTCGGGGACGATGCGGAAGATAGCCGGAGACCGCATCGGCTGCCTCCTCGATCGTATCGAAACCGCCAGACGTGCCGCGCATGAAATCGACGACCTGCTCACCGCCGCGCTTTTCCATCCAGGGAACGATATCGACGAGCACAACGGCGGCTGCCGGAGCCTCTGGCACTTCGCCAACCGCCAGCAACGATGCCAGTCCTCCGAGTGAGGCACCGATCAGCACGGGTGGGCGGTCGAGCGTCGCGATCACCTCTCGCAGGTCATCGGCGAAGGCATCCAGCGCATAGCGCCCATCGCGGGACCAGTCGCTATCACCATGACCGCGCATATCGAGCGCAATCGCCCGAAACCCCTCTCGCGCGAGAGCCTCCCCCGATTGCGCCCAGGATCCCCGGGCCTGACCTCCACCATGAAGCAGAAGCACCGGTGCGCCCTGTTCGGGTCCATAATGCGTGGCAAAAAGCTTCAGGCCATCCCTGACGGTATAATCCCGGATCGATGCGGCTTGCATAACCATCGTCAAGACCACAGCGCCGATGCAGCAAAAGTATCGACCATTCGCGCACCGCGTATGCCAAGGTGCGTGCGCGCATCGTCAGGAGTCATCCCGAACACATCCTCATAACGCATCATATAAATCGGATCAGATTCACGCCCGACCTTTGCACCACGCTCTATCGTCTCCTGCACGATCAGCCAGGTCTGCGGATAGTGCAGCACCGCGCGAGTAATGATGCGTGTCGAGCCGAGGATCGAAAACGCAGCAAGCTCTCCTGCAAGTTCGGGACTAAGGTGCACGAACAGGTTCGTCAGGCGCATGTAATAGGGGACGAGTTCACCGATGAAGTCGAACCCGCCGCCGCCAAGGATATGCTCCAGATCATGGACCTGTCCCGAACGTAGCTGGAAATATTCATAGTCGTTGCGCGGGGTGAAATTTGGCACGATATCGACTTGGAGATCGTTGTCGACAAGCTGACGATAGAAAATACCGCCGACCGTATCTGCACCATATTTGGCAAGGTCTTCGCGTCCAAAGCTCGATGAGAAACGTTCCGCAAACCATGCATCGAGCACTGGATTCCGCGCACGCTCCTCCGCGATCAGGCTGTTGATGCGGTCGATATCCTGAATCTCGCGCAGGATCATCACGAGCTGAATCGAATCCGATGGCGTCGGCACGTCAGGACCATTGCGACGCAACATATGCGTCGCCACCCAATCGCGCAGCCGCGGATCGTTCAGATAGCGCGACGAACTCACCATCGTGCTGCTTTCGGTCGAAAGTGGCACGATCCCTTTCATCAGGTAGGAATAGTCGTTCATGCCAAACTCTCCGTGGGTTCCGGGACGGCTCGTGCGGCCAGGGTGGCGGGAATGGGTATCGGAAAGCGCATGATGACCTGCGCCATGCCCTTTGCGGCAGGATCGAGTCCGCGACCGCGTAAAATTCCGCCATCGAGTGAATCATGAACGACGAAGTTCAGCGCCGACAGGCCCGGCACATGAAAACGATCGGCCTTTGGCGGCGTGCCCGCTCGCCCGAGATGGGCATACCAGTCACCAACCGACTCAGGCGTCATTGCGGCTGCAATCCACGGCAGAAATGCCGGATCGCGCGCAATCACGGCAACATTGAACAGGCCGCCCTTGTCGCCGCTGCGTGCCCAGGCGAGACGGATCAGGTCGACCGGAATAAGTGTTCCCGGATCATCGGCAGTCTCAGGCGGTTGCGGCTGTACAGGTTCCGTCATGCGACCGACGTGGTTCGCCACCTGCCAGCTCTCGCCAGCCATGGTCACTGTCGCCGTCACCTCTTCGCGGGGGGTCAAAAATGCGAATATCCCGGTCAGCGGCAGCACACTGGTCGCAATGTTGATGCCGGTGCCAACCGACATCGTTGTGATCCCTGAAGCCTGTTCACGAGCGAATAGGCCAGCCCCTTCCATCGTGGGATGATCGGCGCAGATCTTCAGGACGACCTCACGCGCGCCCGATATCCGGGCATGTGCGCCAAAACTCGCTTCTTCGCCGATGACCGCAACGGCGGTGTCGGTGAAGTCCGCCATGTTGCGGCCGCGCAACAGCGCGCGTGCACGTGCGATCAATGCATCGCCCTGCCGCCGCGCCTTTGCCCCCGCCTCCTCACCGATGATCGGTTGGTAACCGATCGCTCGCCAACCTGCTCCATGAGTAACGCTGGCTTTCAGAAAAGGCGTCCGGAACCTTCCCCGCGCCCCACTGACGTGAACCCGGTTCGGCGCTTGCTGTGTGAGCCGCACATCGCTGAAATCGCACGACACGTCGGCCACCACATAATCGGACGGGTTACTGACTTCGTAGAGCAACTGTTCGGCCACCGTGCCGACCGAAACCAGACCACCAGTGCCATCGGGCTTGGTGATGACCACACTGCCATCGGCGCGACACTCACCAATCGGGAAGCCAATCGTCTCCCAGCCTTCCACAGCTCGCCAGTCGGTGAACGTGCCGCCGGTAATTTGCGTGCTGCATTCCAGAAGGTGACCAGCCAGCGTCCCGGCTGCGAGTAAGTCGGTATCGGTGGCTTTCCAGCCGAATTCATGGATCAACGGGCCAAGGACAATCGCGCTATCGACAATGCGTCCGGTTATTACGATGTCCGCGCCACGCGCCAATGCTTCGGCAATCGGAAAGCCACCGAGATACGCGTTGCAGGTAATAACGTCGTCGGGGAATTCCGCACCGGTGAACATATCCTTCACGCCGCGCTGACGGAGTTCATCCAGTCGCGGCAGCAAATCGTCGCCGGTGACTGCTGCAACCTTGAGCGACAGCCCTTCGGCAGCGATCCGCGCTTCGACGGCACGTGCCAGCGCCAGCGGGTCCAGCGCCCCGGCATTTGCGACCACCTTGATCCCCTGGCGCGCAATCTCGCCCAGATGGGGGCCAACATGGACGGACAGAAAGTCGGGCGGATAAGTCGCAGCCGGATCGGCCTGCCGCATGCGCCCAAGCATTCCCATGCTGCCTTCGGCAAGGTAATCGAACACCAGATAGTCGAGCACACCCGCCGCCAGCAATTGTGGCACGCCAAGCGCGCTGTCGGCGAAATATGCCGATCCTCCGCCGATCCTGATTATGCGTTCGCTCGCCATTTCATCCCTCTCGGATTGTCATTCTTCATAGCCGCAGATCGGATCTATCGGGCATGTTCTGAATGTTCCGATCGGCGCATCGATGTTTCGATCTAGCCATCAAAGCAGCCGTCTTAACGCCAGTGACGACTTTGACGGATCAATTGATCGTGGTTGCCTCGCTTCTGAACCGACCCGGCGTGGTGCCCGTGGCGCGGCGAAAGGCGAGCGAAAAACTACTGGGCGAACTGAAGCCAAGCTGATCCGCAACCTGCTTCAGGGGAACACGCGTCTGGCCCAGCAAAACCCGCGCGCGGGCAAGCCTTGCCTCCTCCACGAACTTGTGGACAGTACGGCCTGTGCTCTGTTTGAACGTGCGCGCCAGATGTCCGGGACTTACATCAACCAGAGCGGCGAGATCGGCGATACGGAGTGGGCCACCATCCGCAGCGTGCACAAAATCCTCGATTCGTCGCAGCTGCCACGGTGCCAGAGTGCCTCGATGCCCCGTTTCGCGTCGGTTTGTAAGATCGAAATAGCGTGCAAGATCAACCTGCAACACAGCAGCGAGCCCATCGATCAACACGTCCGACCCGAACCCAGGACGCGTAACTTCGGCCGCCATTCGCTGCATTGCGCTGCGTACGTTTGCATCGCGGATATCGGCGCACATCGCCAAGTGGCGCTGATCGTTCCTGTCAAAACCTTTGGGCAGGATACCGTCAGCCATCGTGCAAACCGCAAGACGTCGTTCACCGCCAGGGCCCATCGCGCTGATCGAAGTATCCGATGGGACGATCATCAGACCACCGAGCGGAACCATGCGACTGGTCGTGGATGCAGACCGGTAAAAACCCTCCCCACCCGGAGCATTACTGGAAATTAGTGCCAGCACATCCGGCCCCGGCGAGCGCGTATGATGCGAAGGCGTTTCAAAGCGATAGGTATAGACATGCACGCGCGCCCGCGCCGTCCGCAGTTCCGCATTCGCCATGGCATTGCCCATATCGGTCTCTCCTTATCCATCTAACGCGGACGATGCCCAAAGCTAGCGCAAGTCGTTATAATTAGCTAGAGTCAGCGATAGTTTGCGTAAATATTAGCAAGACTGACAATCCTATCATTGCCCTATCGATCGTCAATAAAACGAATAATTATGTCATAATGCGTATCTTAGAAGAGTTTAGCTTACGCGGTTTAGCTTGACATCATTCATCACGCCTCTCTATGCGTGACATAATATCGCAATCGCCCGGACGATCGATCGGGGAAGCTAATTAGGGGATAAAATATGTTGCTCGGCAAGGCTCGTTTACTGGCGTCCGCTGCGTTTGTTTCGGCAATGGCAGTCGCATCCGGCGCTCACGCCCAGACTGCGCCGGTTTCCACCACCGCCGAGCCAGTTGCGCCAAGTGTCACTGCAGAAAATGATGGATTGCAGGACATCGTTGTTACTGCGCGTCGCCAGTCGGAATCCCTGCAGAAGACGCCGATTTCGATCACTGCGCTCGACTCAGCCGCTCTGGACAAAATCAATGTGCAGTCCGTCGAAAAAGTCGCGCAAATCGCGCCAAACCTCGTCATCAGCCAGCAATCCTCATCGCTTTCGGCCGCGTCGATCAATATTCGCGGTATCGGCCAGACCGATCCATCTCTCGGGCTGGATACAGCCGTTGGCATCTATCTCGACGGCGTCTATGTCGCGCGCAGTGCTGGCTCGATCTTCGATCTGGTGGACCTCGAGCGCATCGAAGTCCTGCGCGGGCCACAGGGCACGCTGTTCGGTCGCAACACAACAGGCGGCGCCATCCAGCTCGTCTCGCGAAAGCCGGCCGACACATTCGGTGTCACGTTGAAGGGCGGCTTTGGCACGCGCAACAACTTGTTCGGCCGCGTGCGGGTCGACACCGGCGACTTGGGCAATCTGCCGATCTCAGCCGCATTCACCTATTATCATCGCCAGCGAGACGGCTATTTCGACAACACCCTTACGCCTGCAAATAAAGATCCCGGCGCGCTCAACGTCAATGCCTTCAACGCCGCATTGCGAGGCGACTTTAATGCTTTCCAGATTTCCTACGCCTTCGACTATGATCACCGGACCGGAACACCCGGCTTTTTCCAGACGGTGGCACTCAGCGATGCGGCGCGTGCCTATTATGGTAACTCGGCCTCGCTCGGCGGCGCTCCGCTCCAGTTCGTCGGCCCCGACGAACGCCTGACATCGGGTCAGCAACAGCCCGGCGTCGGAAATCGCTATACGTCGAAGACCGTAAGCCAGGGCCATAACCTCACGGCATCCTACGAATTTTCCCCAGCGTTCACGCTCAAATCGATCACCGGGTACCGCAAGCTGCATCTCGACAATGTGCTGGGCCTGAGCGGTCAGGGAGATCTCAAGGGGCTGGTCCTCAATCCAGTGACCAACGCGGTGTCTGTCCAGTCGGTTACGCCGTACAACGGTTATAACGGACCACAGGATCAAAAGCAGTTTTCCGAGGAAGTTCAGGCTCTCGGATCGTTCGGGGACTTTAATTACGTCCTCGGCGCCTATTATTTCCGCGAGAAGGTTTCGGAAGATAACCATCAAATGCTGACGTTCATCCTGAACGCTGGCACGCCGCAGGCGCCATTTTACCTTGGCATCAACCTCGCTCCCGAGGCAAAATATAGCCAGATCTCCAAGTCCGCCGCCGGGTTCGGCCAGATCAGCTGGAAGCCAAGCGCACTCGATAAGCGCCTCGAAGTAACCGGCGGCATTCGTTATACCGAAGATCGCAAGAGCATATTCCTGCAGAACAGCAGCTTTGGCGTATCTACGATTGTCGGACCACCACGCGGCGCGGTTAAATTTCACAACACGTCGTTTATGGGGTCGCTTAGTTACCAGCTAACCGACAACGCTCTGGTTTATGCCAAGGTATCGACGGGCTACAAATCCGGCGGCTTCAATCCGCGGGCAGACGAACTAAACTCGTTCGATCCGGAAAAGCTCGTTTCGTACGAAGCGGGCATGAAACTGGACCTTCTCAACCGTCACCTGCGGATCAACGGTGCCGCATTCTATAGCAAATATGACAATTTGCAGGTGCCCCAGTTTGCCGCAGGCAGCGGCGGCGCATCGACCCTGCTGGTCAACGCCGGCAAGGCCGATTTCAAGGGTGTCGAACTGGAAGTTACGGCGCTGCCGATGCGTGGACTGACATTGTCGGGTTCACTCGGTTACACCAGCCCGAAATATAAGCAGTTCCTGTTCGTCGATCCGGCCACCAACGTGGTCAGCGACATTGCCAGCACTGCACGATTCCCGAACGTCGCAAAATTCAACTCCAACGTGGCAGCCGAATATGCGTTTGATCTGACTGCTGTCGGACAGATGTCAGCCCGGCTTTCCTATTCCTATCGCAGTCACGTATATTTCTATCCGAACGATGCCGTGAACCCCTATCAGCACCTGGTTGACTCGTCTGCGACCAACACAGTCGATGCACGTCTCGCGCTGACCGACCTGACGCTGGGTGGGCGCACCAAGGCCGAGATCGCGATAAACGGAGAAAATCTGTTGAACGAGAACCAGGTGCTCTACGGTATCGATTTCGGATCGCTGGGCTTCGGCGGCAAGTTCTACGCCGAGCCGCGGCGGGTCTCGGTCGAAGTCAAAGTGACCTATTGAACGGAGATCAGCCAATGAACTTCGCCGGTAAAACAGCCGTCATTACCGGTGCCGCCAGTGGTATCGGGCTAGGCTTGGCGCACGAGGCGGCACATCGCGGAATCCGCCTGATTCTCGCCGATCGGGATGAGGCAGCACTGAAGGAAGTAGCGAGTTCGCTTCCCGATACGCTGGCGATCCCGACGGATGTCACGGACTCCGTCGCGGTGCAGGCGCTGGCAGACCGTGCATTCGATCACCTTGGCACGGTCGACCTGCTGTTCAACAATGCCGGGATCATGGCGACCGGTTTCACTTGGGAAATCGAGCCAGCGCGCTGGGATGCGTCGCTGGCAGTGAATGTCGGTGGCGTCCTTAACGGACTGCGCGCGTTCGTTCCCCGGATGATCGCTGCGGGCACACCCTCGCGGATCGTCAATACAGCTTCGGTCGGCGGCTTCGGACCGAGCCCGTTGATGAGCCCGTACAGCGCCACGAAGTTTGCGGTTGTTGCCCTTACCGAGGCGCTGAAGGGCGAACTCGACATGATTGGCGCGCCGATCGCTGTCAGCCTGCTCGCGCCGGGTCCGGTGCGGTCGGCGATTTTCGATGATCCTTTCGGTGGCACCGCGATCCACCCCGCAACGACACAATTCGTCGACACCCTCCGCGACATGATCGCCACGCACGGGATGGACCCGCAACCATTCGCGGCAGCAGTGTTCGACGCGATCGCGCGCGGCGACTATTGGATCGTCCCCCAGCCGGAGGCGCTCGATCCTATGCTCGAACGCCGCCACCGGATGATTATGGACCGAACGCAGCCGGATTTCAGCCTGGGTTGAGGATCAGGTCGGCCGCCTTCTCGCCAATCATTATCGTTGTCGCATTGGTGTTGCCGCTGACGATAGTCGGCATCACCGAAGCGTCTGCAACCCGTAACCCTTTGATGCCGCGCACCCTGAGCGCACCGTCGACGACCGCGCCCGGATCTCCGTCCACCCCCATCCGGCAAGTGCCGACTGGGTGAAAGATTGTCGATGCGTGCGCGCGCAGCCAAATGTCGAGCGCAGCATCGTCCGCAATATCCGGGCCGGGTTCATCCTCGCCGATCCGCCACGGCGCCAGCGCCGGTTGCGCGCCGATCTGTCGTGCGATGCGGATTGCCGCCCGAAGCGTGGCGAGGTCACCGGGCGTAGCGAGATGGTTGGGATGTATAGCAGGCGTGTCAAACGGGTCCGCGGATCGCAGCATCACCTCCCCCGGCTTTCCGGATGAAGCGCGATCATGTCGATCGAGAAACCATCGAAAGGCTGCATCCCCTTCAGACCGTGATTGACCATCGCCCCTGGAATGAACTGTATCTGGACATCGGGCCGGTCAAGTTCGGGACGTGTCCGAATGAACCCGCCCATTTCCAGCGAATTTTCCGCACCGAGGCCATCATGGCGAAGCAGATAGCGAAGCCCAACCAACGCAGCACGAAAGCCCTTGGTCTGCGACCACAACAGCGGCAGGCGTGACCGATAAGTGACCGCGACATCGACGTGGTCCTGCAAATTGCGACCGACACCGCGTAACCCGGCAACGACCGGGATACCGAACATGGCAAGCTGGTCGGGGTCACCGATTCCCGACAAAGCCAGAATTTGCGGCGACTGCATCGTTCCCGCACACAGCACGACCTCTGCGGTCACCGCGATACGGCCCTGCTCGCGGGACTTGCCGTGCGCGTATTCAACTGCAACCGCACGGCCACCCTCCACGACGATCCGCGTCACATGGATGTCCGTTCCGGCTACCAGATTCGGGCGTTCGAGCGCAGGCAGCAGAAAGGCGCGCCGAGCACCACTCCGCCGGCCCCCTTCGATATTGACTTGATAGGGACCGACACCATCCTGTGTCGCACCGTTGAAATCCGGATTGTGCGGAAACCCGGCTTCGACCCCTGCTTCAATAAACGCCGGGTATATCGGCGCGCGTGATTTACCAAAGCGAACATGCAGGGGACCGCCCGAACCATGATACGCGTTTGAATCCTCCGGCCCATCTTCCGATCGCCGAAAATAGGGCAAGACATCGTCATAGCCCCAGCCCCGCAGGCCCATCTGCCGCCATTGGTCGAAATCGGCGGCATTCCCCCGGACATAAAGCATTCCGTTGATTGACGACGATCCACCCCAGCCCTTGCCCCGTGGCACCGACATACGACGGCGATCGAGTGTTTCGACAGGCTCGGATTCGAATGCCCAGTTGCTGGCGTTCGCACCGCGCATCAATGTCGCCATCCCCGCCGGCATCGTCGTCATCAGGCCATCGTTGCGACCGCCCGCCTCCAGAACCACGACCTTGTTGCGAGGATCGGCGCTCAACCGATTGGCAAGGACACAACCGGCCGACCCGGCACCGATCACGACGTAATCGGCGCTCTCTGGCAACGCGCGCGCCATCAGGCTGCTCCCGACCCGGACATATCGATCTCCATGATCGCATCTGTCCCGTCCCAGTCCGCGGTGGCAACAATGCCAGCATCGATCATGGCGCGCATATCCGCGCCCTCAATCAGTTCGTACAGAATTTCAGGTTCCACCGGCGAATTGAGATAGGCGACACGCACGGCAGCACTGGTCGCGGTAAATACAGGCTTCAATCCACGCGCTTTGGCCGCAGCAAGCGCGACGTCCAGATCATCAACAAGCCATGCGACATGATGAAGCCCTGATTTGGGTCCGGTGGTGTCGATATAGGGAGAAGCGTCGGTTCCGCGCTGCTGGATCAACTCGATTTGAACACCGTCCTGATACGCGAGCGCGACATCCATGGTCACCTGGGTCGGATGACCGCGATAGTGACTGTTTAGGACGGAGCCGCGAAAAACCGTCCAGGGGCCCTGCCCCAAACCGGCAATGCGACCTGCGACGGCTGCATCCAGATCTGCAACCACATGACCGATCTGGACGATCGGACCGAACAAAGCCTGTGACATAACCTCTCCCGTCGCTCGCGCTCGAATCGAGTGCGGCATATTTGTCATTACGCGTAACATAATGATCTTTGAATTACGCAGTTATTGTCATAACGCCACAAAAGGTCATAAACGCGCCAATAATATGAACAAACAAGAGAGGATTCTATAAACATGAAAAGATTGATGAGCCTTGCACTTTCGGGATCAGGGCTAATAGCCATGTCGGTCGGCTCAGCTCAGGCACAGGAGCAGGCCCCGACAACAGCGCCCGCACAGGCGGCTCCGGCCACGACTGGTGATACTGCTGGCTATGGCGTGGAGGAAATCGTCGTCACCGCTCAGCGCCGTGCAGAAAATCTTCAGCAAACGCCGATCGCGATCACCGCCCTCACCTCGGCGGCACTTCAGGCATCGGGAATCACCGGCCTGACCGGCGTGGTACAGGCCACGCCAAGCCTTTATTTCGCGCCATATCCAAGTTCGAACACGACGCTCGTGCTGTTCATGCGCGGACAAGGCATCGGTGATCCAAACATCATAACCAAAGATGGCGGTGTAGGCCTTTATGTCGACGGCATTTACCAGTCGCGCCCACAGGCATCGACTTTCGATCTTGCCGATGTCGAGCGGGTCGAGGTGCTGCGTGGCCCACAGGGCACGCTCTACGGCCGTAACACGACGGGTGGCGCGGTGAATATCATCAGCCGCAAGCCAACGGGCGAATTCGGTATCGACGGCCTCGCCTCTCTCGGCAACCTTGGTTATCGTCGTGCACTGGTGAACCTCAATTTGCCGGAGTTCGCCAATTTTAAGGTCAAGCTGACTGGCCTGTACAGCAATCGTGATGGCTGGGCGAAGAACGCGACCGATACCGCGGGAACGCCGGATGCTCATGATTTCCAGGCAGATCGCAAATATGCCGTCCGCGGTGCCGTGCGGTGGACCCCGAGCAGCGACGTAACCGTAGATTATTCGGGCGATTACAGCGAACAACGCACCACCCCGGTACGCTACATCACCGACAGCCCCCTCGCGCCGCTCCTCAACCCCGGATATAACTCGGATGTCGAGACTGCCTATCGCCCGGTTTACCTTCCCTACAGTAAAGTGAAGTCGGATGGCCAATCGCTGGTTGTCGAATACCGGCCGAGCGATTCACTGGCTTTAAGGTCACTGTCCTCGTACCGCCATATCAAAGTCGGCACATATCAGGATTATGTCGAAGCGTTTTTGGCGCCGTTCTCCGCCTTCGACGATATCCGTTCAAAGACTTACACGCAGGAACTCCAGGCAGTCGGCAATCTGGGCACTTCGATCAAATATGTCTTTGGCCTTTATTATTTCAATGAAAAGGCGAGCCATCTTGAGCTAGCCGACATCGGCACCGGCATGCCGGGGCAGCAAGTGCAAGTGGACCGTTTTACCACGGCCAAATCGGTTTCGAAGGCAGCCTATGGTCAGGTCACCTGGACCCCGGAATTCACCGGCGGCATGGTCGATTTCACGGTCGGGGGACGCTATACCAAGGATAGTCGTGATGCCGATCGGACACTTAGCCGCTCGTTCTTCACCGGCATTGTTTCACCTCTGGCAAACCGACGCTTCAATGGCGCTGGTACATTGACTCCGCTCGGCACATTGGTGGGCGAAACCCATGTCGCCAACTCGAAGTTCAACCCTTCGTTCACCGCCAGCTTCCGCCCGGTCGACAACGTCTCGCTCTACGCAAAGGCCGTGACGGGATATAAAGCGGGCGGATCAAACGAATCCTCACCGACGTTCACCCGTACGTTCGGGCCAGAATCGGTCACCAGCTACGAACTGGGCCTGAAGAGCGATCTACTCGACAGGCGGCTGCGTATAAATCTCGCCGGGTTCATCGCCAAGTACAAGAACCTGCAACTCGACATCTCTGCCGACGCGGCGGACGCTTCGTTGTCCGATACCTTCAACGTTGGTCGTGCGACTGTGAAAGGACTGGAAGCGGACGTCACGGCAGTGCCGGTCAATGGACTGACGCTTCAGGCGAGCTATTCCCGCATCACTTCCAAAATCACCGATGTGCTTGCTCCAGCCGGTTCGATCTTCGATCCGGTCGTCAACCCTGCCACACCGACAGTCGTAGGCCAAAATATCAGCGGTTACTTCGTGCTGCCGTTCACGCCCAAGAACAGCGTGCGCCTGTCGGGCGATTGGGAAATCGGCGAAATTGGGCCGGGCAAGCTTACCGCACACGCGGATTACACATGGAAGGACAAGGTTTACACGACCGCAGGCGATGGCCCCTCGGTACCATCTGGTCGTGATGCGCCGGTCAATGCGGCGTATTCGCTGGTCGATGCGCGGCTAACCTATCGGATCGATCGTGGCGAAAACCGGTCCTTCTCGGTTGCATTGTGGGGCAAGAATATCCTCGACAAACGCTACCCCGGCTTCGTGATCGGATCGGGGTCGATCCTCACCGGATATCCGTCACAGGCTATCTCCTATGGCGATCCCGCGACTTACGGGATCGACTTCGGCTTTTCGTTCTAACCCAGAACCGGAAGCAGACCGAGGTCGGTGAGCCGCGTCAACATCGCACGCTCACCGACCTCCCCGTCATCAGCGGGTTCCAGTTCAAGTTCGACGAGACCGCGATATTGGGCCCGGTCGAGCGCCGCTGCGATGGCAGTCCAGTCAAGATTTCCCGCGCCGGGCTCCACTCTCCCCGGCACATCGGCTGCCTGAACCATGCCGAGCCACGGTGCCGCCCCATCGATCGCGGCGATCACGTCGTCGCCGTGGAGTGCGACGTGGCCGATATCGAGGTTCATCAAAACTGCCGGATGATCCACAGTGCACACCAGTGCACACGCATCTTGCCATTTTTCGATTAACAGGCCGGGTGCGAAAGTTGGGTGGGTTGCTTCGACGCACAGGGTTACGCCGGCCGACAGCGCGCGATCGCCCTGCCAGCGGAGGTTTTCTGCCATCTGCGTGTATTGATTTGCGAGCAATTGGTCCGGATTGCGTCCCGTTATGCAGTTTATCGTCGTACTTCCGCACCGTTTTGCTGCAGCGAGACTGATATCCACCGCATTGGAGAGCGCGGTCCCACAGGTCGACCATGTCGGTTCGTTCCAGCGGAGTGGGTCATGCACGAACGACCCCATCGTGAGGCCATGCTGCGCCAGCGCGTCGCCGATCCGTTCCTGTTCTTCCGGGGAACGCAGCGTCAGGTAATTATCCGACACACCCGCAAAACCAAGTTCGGCCAGAAGCGCGATCTGCGAAACCGCGTCTCCCGAACCAGCCATATGACGAAGCAGAGGCGCATCCGGCGCCCGCACGCCAAGATGCCCGGCCAGCCGCATTCAGCGTGCCGTTTCGAGGAAGGCCAGCAGCGCCGCATTGAATGCTGCTGGCTGCTCCTGCTGGACCATGTGACCGGCTCCCTCGATAACCACGATATCGCGCAGTCCCGGCACACGCGCCCTCATCCGTTCTTCCCAGTCGGGGAAAAATGCCAGCGACGGGTCTTTGCTGCCATAAATAAACAGCGTCGGCACCGTGACATCAGCATCGGCCCATTCGCGCCCGATCGTCCAGTTGATGTCGGCGGTACGATAGGAATTGAGGCCGCCGATCATCCGCCGCATCATATCCGAGTGGTCGTAACCAGTCACGAAACCGGCAAATTCCTCCTCGCTCAACCACGGCCACGGCAGAGGCGGCGCGTCCGGCAGCGCGTCCAGATAGCCGCTGCCCTCTGACGGGATGGTCTTCCACGCCCATAGATCACCGGTCCCGCTGAGTGCGTAGAAACTGCGCTGAAGATAATCACCGAGCGCCTCGCCAAGTTCACGGTCCGCCGGGCCGACCGTCTGGAAATAATGAAAATGCACGAAATGATCCGCGGCCATAACCGCGAAACGCTCGGTCGGCAGCCGGTCGGTAAACGCCATGATCGGCGGCGTCGGATCGTCCGCGGAAAGTCGTTCCGCCGAACCAAGCAAAGCACGCCCCGCAAGATCATAGTCATAAGGAATAGTGGTGACGAGCGCCGACACCCGGTCAGGCGCGCGAACCGCCAAATTCCACGCATATTGCGCGCCGAAATCCTGACCGACGATCACCGCCGTGTCGACCCCATAAAAATCGAGCACCGCGAGGAGATAATCCTGCACGCGGTCGGCCGCATAAAGCGCGGGATCGAGCGGACGGTCGCTGCCGCCATAACCCAGACAATCAATCGCGACCGCACGCCAGCCGGCCGCTGCCAACGGTGCCATCTGATGCCGCCAGGACCATGCCAGTCCGGGGAAGCCGTGGATCATAAGAACAAGCGGACCTTCGCCAGCCTCGACCGCGCGGATCGAATGGCCGCCCACATCAATCAGGCGCTCGCGGATACCATTTGTCTGCACATATCACCCTTGTCGTTGCCACGCATAAAACGAAATTCAGATAGAATGACTAACGCTATACGTAGCCGATATGATGGACAATGGCGCAAATTGAATGCTAGGTCTCTCCCATGAGAGAGACGGTAACATTCAGCCGCGACGGCGCGATAGCGACCGTCCTGATCGACAACCCGCCAGTGAATGCCGCATCCGCTGCGGTACGGACGGGCCTTGCCGCCGCGCTCGACCGGCTCGATTCCGACGACAGCTTACAGGCGCTCATCATTCGTTGCGCAGGTCGGACGTTCATCGCCGGGGCCGACATCAAGGAGTTCGATGGCCCTCAAACGGAACCGCAACTCCCCGAATTGATCGCCCGGATCGAAGCCTCCGCGAAGCCCGTGATCGCTGAGTTGCATGGCACGATACTCGGCGGCGGACTGGAGCTTGCCCTTGGCTGCCACGCGCGCATCGCCGCCCATGATGCGCAGTTCGGCTTTCCCGAAGTGCGCCTCGGCATTATTCCGGGCGCTGGCGGCACTGTACGGACGCCCAGACTGGCGGGCCTGCCGCTGACGATTTCGCTCGCCGTTGAAGGCAAACAGGTGGGTTCGGAAGAAGCACTGGCGGCCGGTCTGATCGATCGCATCACAGACGGCGCGCTCGAAACGGCGACGGCGGAGTTTGCTCGCGCGATTGTCGCAAAGGGAGAGCCACCGCGCCGCACGCGCGATTTGCCGTCCCCTGTGGCCGACAACGAATTGCTGGACGCAGCAGAACAGACGGCGCGCCGACGGCAACGTGGTCAGGACGCGCCGCTCATCGCGTTACAGGCGATCCGTTTCGGTCTTGCGCATGATGTGGATGCAGCACTGGCCGAGGAACATCGCTTGTGCCGTCAGGCAATAGCATCACCGCAATCGTCGGCATTACGTCATCTGTTTCTGGCTGAGCGCGCCGTCGCCCGGACGCCTGGCATCAATCCCGCGACGCCGGTGCGGCCGATCAACCAGGTGGCAGTCATCGGCCTTGGCACAATGGGACGCGGCATCGTCACGACATTGGCAGCAGCCGGTCTGAAGGTCATCGCGATCGCGCGCAGCGATGAAAGCCTGACCAAGGCACGAACGGCGATCGACAAGGCATGGGCGCAGTCGGTCACACGGGGCCAGATCGACGAGCCGGCCCGTATCGACCGCGCGGACCGGGTAAGCTGGTCCACCGATCTTTCGGCAGTCGCAGGAGCCGATCTGGTGATCGAATCCGTTGGCGAAGTACGTGAAATAAAAGAAGCTTTGTTCGCTGCACTGGGCAGCATTGCAAAGCCCGGTGCCATCCTCGCCACCAACACGTCATATCTGGATATTGATGCACTGGCCGCGGCATCGGGTCGTCCGGCCGACACCTGTGGAATGCATTTCTTTAACCCCGCAGACGTGATGAAACTCGTCGAATGCGTGCGTGGCAAGGCGACCGCGCCCGATGTGGTGGCGTCGGTCATGGCCCTGTCCAAGCGGCTCGGCAAAATCGCCGTCGTCAGCGGCGTATGCGACGGGTTCATCGTCAACAGAATGCTCGCGAAACGATCGCGTGAGGCCTATTTTCTGTTGGAAGAAGGTGCCAGCCCCTGGGCAATCGACCGCGTTCTGGTCGATTTCGGGTTTCCGATGGGACCGTTCGCGCTGGGCGATCTCGCCGGGATCGATCTGCAACATACGGTCCGACAAGCGCGCGCCGATCGCCTGACTCCGCGCGAGAAGCGGGCGGACTTTGTCGATCAATTGTTCGCGGCAGGCCGTCTGGGCCGACGGAGCGGCGCGGGTTGGTACGCTTATGGTGAGGACGGCAAAGCCAAACCCGATCCCATGACCGAAGCCCTGATCGCCGCCCACGCCACCAAACACGCCATAAAGCGCGTCGAGATCACCGACGAGGAAATCCGCGACAGGCTTATCTTTGCAATGGTCAACGAAGGCGCGAGACTGATCGACGAAGGAATCGTGAGTCGCGCGCAGGAGATCGACGTCGCAATGGTCAACGGGATCGGCTTTCCACGCCACCTCGGTGGTCCGCTCTGGTGGGCTCAGGAAATGGGGCTGACCGGCGTTGCCGACAAAATCGCCCGTTTCCGCGACGAACAGGGCGACACTTATTGGCCGACGTCACCGACACTGGGCAAAGGCCAGTTTTACTGAAGCAACGATAAAACAGGAGAGAAAGATGCGCATCGACGTTCCAGCCCCCGTGCTCATGACCCCTATGGCTATGCCACCGAGCATCTTGCACCTGAGATCATGAATGCGGGTGCGGCCTTTTCAAAGGCGGTTTATCAGCATTCTCGCCTGTCGCTTCGGGAGTTTGAGGGCGGGCGTGCACGCACCGCAGAAATCAACGGATGCATCATCTGCCAAAGCTTTCGTGCGGCGCGCGATCTTGGCGGCATGTTCTCTGGAACCGGCACCCGTGGAACCGTCGTGGACAATGGCCCCGCCCCGGACGAGGCGTTCTATGCGGCAGTCACCGAATGGCGCACGTCGAAGCTGTTTTCCCCACGCGAAGCTCTTGCGATCGAATTCGCCGAACGCTTTGGCACCGAACCGAAATCTCTTGCTGCTGACGAAGCCTATTGGTCGCGTATGCGCGCGCAGTTTTCCGATGCGGAAATTGCGGACCTCGCCAACAGCGTAGCGGCGTGGGTCGGACTTGGCCGTGTGGCGCACGTCCTCGGTTTCGACGAAGTATGCCTGCCATTTGCAGCAGAAGCTGCGGAATAAGGTTCAGCGCAGCGAGTCCAGAAACTCGACCATCAGGCGGCTGACATCGTCTGGACGTTCGAGCTGGATCATATGACCGGCGCGCGGCAGCATCTCTATGCGCCGCACGTCGGCATATTGCGTGTGGATCGCGGCAAGCGGATCTTCACCATGCCATGCCTCCAGATCGACGTCGTTTTCGCTGCCGATGAAAAAGAACGGCGGTAAACTGGGTGTCTCACGCCACGCCTGACGCTGCGCCCAGCGAAGGTCCATCGCACGATACCAGTTGAGGCCGCCGGTGAATCCCGAGCGGCTATATTCCGACACATACCATTCGAGTTCCCATTCCTCGAGCCACGGCCACGGCAGCGGCGGCGTTTCTGGCAGAGCGTCGAGATAGGCCGTGCCGGGCGGATGTTTCCATACGTCGAGATAGTGGTAATCGCCGGAAAGCGCGTAAAAAACCTTGCGCAGAAACTCACGCGGCGCGGCGTTTAGTGCGGCATCGGCCGGGCCGACCGGCTGAAAATAATCAATATGGACGAAATGGTCCTTCGCCCATTCGGCGGCCTCTACC
Organism: Sphingomonas paeninsulae; assembly: GCF_003660165.1. Lineage (NCBI taxonomy): Bacteria > Pseudomonadati > Pseudomonadota > Alphaproteobacteria > Sphingomonadales > Sphingomonadaceae > Sphingomonas > Sphingomonas paeninsulae. The sequence continues at coordinate 2,060,033 of NZ_CP032829.1, read as the reverse complement.
AACGGTGCCTTTGCCGGGGTGTCGGGATAGGCCGGGTTTTCCAGCGCGATGATGGCGCGGACACGTTCCGGGTGGATATAGGCAAGATCGTAGATCGTGAAGACGCCGAAATCGAGACCGGCGAACACCGCTTCGCGTTCGCCCAGATGATCAAGCAGACCAACGAGATCGCCAACCAGATGGGGCACGTCATAGGCGTGGTGATCGGTCGGTGCGTCGGTTTGCCCCATGCCGCGCATATCGGGCGCAACCACCCGCCATCCAGCCGCGACCAGTGCCGGGATCTGCCGCCGCCAGCTTAACCAAAGATGCGGAAAACCGTGGCAGAGGATGATGAGCGGACCGTCTCCCTCTTCGACCCAATGCATACCGATTCCGTTGATCCGCGCGTGATGGTGTGTCCAATCAGCCATTACTTCTCTCCCCGGACGCCTGTTTCAGGTCGTCTTTATAAATCCGCCGACAATTCCGTCTGCGGCATCGCGCAATGCTGCAACCGCCGGCTCGACCTCCAGATCGCTGCGATGGATGATCCAAAGCGCCGCCTCTGTGGTTGCAGGAGCTTCATCCGGCAGCGCCTCGAGAAGATTATCGCTATCGCCGATCGCGCGCCATAGCCACGCGCTGCCGAGGCCCGCCCTTACCGCCTCGTGCATGGCTGCGATGCCATCGACCTCCAGTCCCGGCTCATCCTGCGGCAGCGCGTTCAGGCGTGCCCATGGCTGGGGGTTGGCGAGCATCATTGCGTGGCCCCAGCCGATCGCGCGGTTGCCGGCGCCGTTGTTTGCCGTCCCTTTGCGGACATATCGACATTGTTCAAACCCGGTCAGCCGTATTCCGGCGAGGTCGCGTGGCTTGCTGCGGGCGATTGCGAAGCCGATATCCGCATGGCGTTGCTGGACCGCAGCGATCGCCTCTCGCGCGCCGACGACCTCTATCGCGATTGCCGGATGGCGCGAAAGAAAATCCGCCATCGCCGGGAGCAGCAAGGCCGCAATTCCCGCCGTCCCTGCCACCCGGATCGGCCCGGCAATCGTCCGTTCGGCATCCCCTTCTGCAAGGTCGCCGGCAAGCTGGGCCATCGCCTGTTCCATTGCCGTCGCCGCACGAATAACCGCGCGACCGGCTTCTGTCGGCTGATATCCCGTCGCCGCCTGCTCCCAAAGCGAACGTCCTGTTGCACGCTCGAGACGAGCGAACCGGCGACCAACCGTGGTCCGGTCCATGTCGAGTTTGCGCGCGGCATTGCTGTAGTCGCCGGCGCGAACCGCCGACTGAAAGACACGAACATCATCCCACTCGATCGTCATGCCGTGCATGATTGCACAGGCGGAGTGCACGTTCCAGAACCTTTGGTCGTGTTATGACGATATCAGAAATCAACGGCCGGATAACTGGCCGCCCTCAATTGTATTTCAGGAGAGTATGCGATGGCGACGACCGCCGAATACCGGCTTGGCGAAAACACCTTTGCGCGCGGGTGGCACATGATTGCGGACGCGTCGGCACTGGGCAAGACGCCGATGCCGGTGCGTTTCTTTGCGCGGGACATGGTGCTCTATCGCGGCGAATCGGGCACGCCCCATCTGGTTGATGCCTATTGCCCACATATGGGCGCGCATCTCGGTCGCAACGAGACTTCGTACATCGTGCGCGACAACGAGCGTATTCAGGGCGAATCGATCCGCTGTCCGTTCCATGGCTGGCGCTTCGGGCCGGACGGCCGTTGCAACCACATCCCTTACAGCGACCAAAAGCCGCCCAGTGCTGCGAAGATCGAAACCTGGCAAGTCGTGGAGCGCGCTGGCATCATCTGGATGTGGCACGATGCCGAGGGTAACGAACCCGATTATGAGTTGCCCGCGTTCGAGGCGTGGGACAATCCAAACTGGGTGCGCTGGGTGATCGACGATCTGGGCGAACTGCCGCAGCATCCGATCGAAGTCGTCGACAACATGACCGACTTTGCGCATTTCGTCCCGATCCACGGGTCGCGCGATATCGAGTATTTCTACAACGAATTCGACGATCATGTTCAGTGGCAGATGTTCGGTGCAGGCCATCGCACGCTCGTTCAGGAAGGCGAAGGGCTGCTCGAACTCGATACCTGGTACACCGGCCCGGCGATCCTGCAATCGTCGATGCGCGGCACTTTCCCGACCCACATGCTAATCACGCATACCCCAATCGAGGATGGCAAGATCCAGGTCTGGCATGCCCTGATGGTGGACATGGGCCGTAAGGCGACCGAGGAGGACGTGCCGATGGCGCGTGCCTATCAGCAGGCCAGCGTCGAAGCGTTTGCGCAGGACTTCGAAATCTGGACGCACAAGAAGCCATGCTTTGCGCCATTAATGGTGCGTGGCGACGGCCCGACAGACAAGTGCCGCATCTGGTACAAGCAATTCTACAATCCGCTCGCTCAGGCTGGCGATTTCCAGAAGCGCGTCAACGGACGTCACACCCTTGTCGATCTGCGGGATGCGGCAAAGGCCGTCGCCTGATCTGAACGGTCCGACGCCGCTCCGTCAGGTAGTGGCGTCGGGCTTTAGGAGAAAGCGCTGTATCTTGCCGGCGGCATTCGTCGGCAAGGCATCGACCCATTCGATACTGCGCGGAGCCTTATAATTCGCCATCTCGTCGCGGCACCAGCGGAGCAGCGCGGCAGTATCCCGTGAAGCACCGGGCGTTGGCACGATCACCGCATGGCCGACCTCTCCCATACGGGCATCGGGACGTCCCACTACGGCGACGCGCGCGACATCCGGATGATCGAGTAACCGCGCCTCGATTTCGGCCGGATAGCAATTGAACCCGCCGCAAATGAACATGTCCTTCGCGCGATCCGTGATGCGCAGATAACCGCGCACATCCTGCGTCGCGATGTCGCCGGTGCGCAGCCAGCCATCGCCGTCGATCGCTTCGGCAGTCGCTTTCGGATTGTCGAGATAACCCAGCATGACGTTGAAGCCACGCACGAGCAATTCGCCCGGCGTTCCCACCGCAACATCCTGACCGGCATCATCAACAAGCCGCACATCGACGCCGGGGATCGGCGTCCCACAGCTTTCCGCCACCAGCTCGACGGGATCACCCGCATGTGTGGCACTTACGACGCCGCAAGATTCGGTCAGCCCATAGGCAGTCAGCACGTCGGCGATGCCAAGCTCATCGCGCATCCGACGGATCAACGAGGCAGGTACGCTCGCCGCACCCGTCACTGCCAGCCGAAGACTGGACAAGTCGTGCTGCACCCGGTCCGGCGCGTCGAGCAATGACTGGAAGATCGTCGGGGGTCCGGGCAACACGGTGACGCTCTCGGCCGCGATCCGCGCGAGCACCAGGCTCGCATCGAAGCTCGCAACTGGCAGGGCGGTCGCACCGCGCAACAGACAGGCGAGCCAGCCCGCCTTGTAACCAAAACTGTGAAAGAACGGATTGACGATCAGATAGCGATCGCCCTCGGTCAGCCCGACAGCATCGCTCCACGCCTCAAAGCTGCGCAGGTTCTGGCTGTGGCCGCTCATCGCGCCCTTTGGCCAGCCGGTGGTACCTGAAGTAAACAGGATATCAGCGACATCGTCAGGACCGATAACAGCAACCGCCGCGTCCAGCGTTGTATCGTCAACCCGGTCGTCGGCAAGCCACTCTTCGAGAGTGTCGAGAAAAACGATCTCACGAAGGTCCGGCAGATCATGCCCCTTCAACATTCCGGCATAATCTATGCCCAGAAAGCCGCGAACAGTGAACAGGCGCGAAACGCCTGCGCGGCGCAGGATGTCCGCAGCCTCCGAACCCTTAAACCGCGTGTTGAGTGGCACGAGTACCAACCCGATCTGCATCGCGCCCGCGGCGACGATTGCCCAGGCACCCGCGTTCGGTGCCCAGATCCCAATTCGGTCTCCCTTGCGCGCCCCTTTGGCAAGAAAAGCACTCGATACAGCGCGGATGGAGTCACGCAGCTCAACGAAACTGAAGCGACTGCCATCCTCTTCCTGAAGAGCAACATGGTCCGGCCAGCGCGCGGCGGCCGCATCGATCAAAGCACCAAGAGTAGCGGGTTGGGGAAGCACATGACCTCACTTTATTCGACTAAAATTTACGCATATCGACAATAACAACTGTTAACAACTCGTCATGCGTAAGACGCGCTATTGGAGCGCTTCAACATCGACCCACCTGTTTTCGGCGGAAGACCGGCGCGCGGCATCGAGAACCGCCTGCCCCTGCACGGCATCGACAAAATTACCCGCAACCTCTCGTGACGTGATTTCCGTGCCAGCAATTCGCCGACGCATTTCGCCGAAAAGTCGCGCATAGGGTGCAACGTCGATACCCATCGTGTGCCAGCGATCCTGTTCGGTCTGGATCAGTTCGGCGACCGGAAAAGGAGTTGGTGGCGGGTTGGCGAGATCGTCGGGCATCGCGATCCGTCGCGCACCGTTCTTATCGCTCACCCAGACTTCTTCGGCCTCGCCAAAGCTTGCTCCGCTTTGAATCCACGCGCCGCCTTCGCTGCCGACGATCTTGGTCGCCATGACAAGCGGCCCGGGAGCCGCCATGGCCGCCACGATCAGCCCCTTGGCACCATTTTCACACTCGAACTGAACGCTGTAAGAATCATCGGCAGTCATGCGAGGTCGCCCCGGTGCCAGCGTCTGTAAAACCGCGGAGACGCGGATGATCGGGCCGATCGTGGAAATCACCTGATCGATCATATGCGTCCCGAACGCGCCCAGAAAACCACCGCCCTGCGCCGCATCTTCCCACCAGTCGCTCAGCGTCTCCGTCGGGTCCTGAAGTCCCGGCTGATGATAAATGCGCATGAATTGGCGAGGCGCGCCGATCATGCCGTCCTGCACGACGCGCCGGAGCAGCGCCTGCCCTGAATCGAAGCGAAATTCCGCACCCAGCATATGGATGATTCCAGCGGCCTGCGCGGCGGCCAGCATCTCACGCGCCTGCGGCAGATCACGCGCGAATGGCTTTTCGCACACCACATGGCGACCAGCCGCAATCGCCTCCATGACCACGGGATAATGAGCATGTGGCGGCGTCGCAACGGTGACGAGCACGTTGTGCGTGTCCGCCAGCGCCTCGGCAAGGCGATCGGTGGCAAGCGGAATGCCAAGCGGTGCCGCGCGCGTCGCAGTCCGTTCCCTATCCCGCCCCACGATGGCACGCACCTCGAACCCTGCATCCCGCAGAGCGCGAACATGGGTGAACAAGCCAAAGCCTGTTCCGACCACCACGGCGCCAGGTTTGTCACCGTTCATTTCACATCTCCCTGTAAAACCCTGTGCGCGGCTTCTGCGCAACGCCGGGCAATCTCATCTATCGGTTGTTTTGCCAGCGCATCCGAGAAAACCTCGACGGCAATCGGCACTTGGCTAATCGAGGCACCCAGCGCAGTGATGAACCCTGAAAGATCAAGTGCGCCTTCGCCGGGGAGCCGCCGCGCGTGGACCATCGCGTCGTCGAGATCGGCCTCGGCTATGGCCGGTGCATCGCAGATCTGAACGCTCTTGATTGCAGTCGGCGGCAACTGCGCCAGAAGTTCGAGGCTGGAACCGCTGCGGAAGAAGTGCCAGCTATCCACCAGCAACCCGCCATTGTCGCAACCGGCGCGGCGGACGATCTCCCACCCGTCGTTCAATGTCGCGACACCACCGGTCGGGATAAACTCCAGTGCGACGACCAAGCCATGGTCGGAGGCACGTTCGCAGATTTTCGCAAATGCCTCCGCAGCGCAATCATAACTTGCCTCGATCCCGAACATCTCACCGACCGTGATGCCTTGCGCGCCCAGTGATGCCGCCATCTCGATCACATAGTCCGGCGTCGCTCGATCAAGCAGCGCAACCAGCCAGTCGGGCAAACCGACCTTATGTCGCGCACCCGGCAGCCAGTTACCGACGATCTCGACCTCGGTAAGGACAAGTCCCGCATCGGCGACCCGCATACGCACTTCGTTCGCCGTTATGCCAGCAGCAGTCAGCACCTCGAAATCGGCCGCGAACATCGAAATGCCGTTGAATCCGGCCGCCCGCGCAGGAGCGAGGCGATCAAGGAATGGCGTCGACTGTACCGTCCCAGCCGCAAGGACGAGCATATCAGGGTTCATAAAAGTTCAGTTCGATCAGGATGCCGGTCGGATCGGTGACGAACAACTGGACAAGCGAAACCTGAGGCACCCGATTTTCGATCGCGACGCAGCCATATTCGGCAAGGCGCGCGGTCATCGCCACGCGGTCTTCGCACGCCAGAGCGACATGATGCACAGACCCGCTGCTCGACGCCGGGCGCCAGGGCGTTGTCGAGTCACTCGGATACGGCAAGTTGGAATGTCCGACGTGGATAGCCGCCCGGCCCGCCTCATCGAGCATCCAGCCGCCCTTAGATTCATCCACCAGACCCATGATGTTACTGAATTTCATGCCAAGAACATCACGATAGAAAGCGATCGTCAGCGCGGGGTCGGGCGTCCGTATGTTGACGTGGTCAAGGCCCGCGACCGGCATCAGCCCGCCACCGTGAAGCCGCCGTCCACGGGCAACACCTGACCCGTGATCCAGCTTGCCGCCGAACTCGTGAGGAAGAGGACCGCCCCGGCGATATCGACCGGCTCGCCCAATCGCCCAAGTGGGGTTCGATCGAGCGTCGGCTGGGTCCACGCAGGGTCGTCGAAGGTACCGGCGGTCATGCGGCTGCGGGTCAGTCCGGCCGCGACGGCGTTCACGCGGATGCGATCCTTTGCCCATGCGACGGCGAGCACGCGGGTCAGGCCGACCAGTCCGGTTTTTGCAGCGCCATAACCGGGTATCAGTTCGATCCCGAAAAAGGATGTCATCGATGCGATCCCGACGACCGCTCCGCCACCGGGTCTCTGGCTGCGCGCAAGTGCCGCGCGACAGCCGTGCGCCATCCGATATGCGGAGGAGAGGTGCATGGACAGCGAGCGATCAAAGACCGCCGGATCATGTTCATCGAACCCCGTCGACGCGAGTGCGAGACCGGCGTTGTTGACCAGAATATCGAGATTTTCCTGCGCGGCGGCGACAGCCTGCACCTGCTCCGGGCGTTCGACATCGAGCTGGAGATAGCGATAACCCGACAGGTCATCGTCATAGTCGGCCGCTGTTGCTCGGGTGCCGGTGATAGAAACCTCTGCGCCCCCTTCGCGATAGGCAGAGGCAATCGCTGCGCCCAGCCCGCTCGTGCCGCCGGTGACAAGCACTCGCGCGCCTGTAAAATCGTAGCGTAAATCAGTCCACGTCATACCGTGCTCCCTCAATCAGTAATTTCGCCGCTCATGATCGGAGTCAGATCGTCCAGCGCCGCCAACCCCTTCGCCCGCAACACCGACAGCGGTAGCCGGTGGAGAGTGACCGGCGGCGGATCGCCCGCTGTCTTGATGAAGCGCAGGCTCATCCCGCCATGCCGGTGACCATAGGGATCGACATGGTTCCCGCCGGCTCCGGGGTCCTGCGCTGCGACGATAACCAGTATCGATCCGTCCGCTTCGTGCCGGGCGCGGTACTTCTGCACATGGCCGCCCCCGTCTTCGTAATTGTCGAGGTTTTCCTGCCAGATGTTGCAGAGCTGAAAGATCCAGTAATCGCAGGCGACGGGGTTGAAACGAATGACCAGCGCCTCGTCAGGTTCGCATTCCCATGTGCCGAACCCGTGATGGCGATCGGGTACGCCGCCGTTGGATAGATAGACTGCGCGGCTGAAACGGATGCGATTGGGGCGGCGCGCCAGATTGTCCTGCCACCAGCGACGCACGAGTTCGCAATAACCCAGAACGACCTGCCCCGCCTTTGCAACGGCGTCCGCCATGTCGGCAGAACGGATCGGACGTGGAGTTGCCCCATCAAGCCGCTCGATCCTCATGACCGGGGCAATCGTCTCCTCACGCAGATGATAGACAGTGCGGACCAACAGCCCGACGCAGTCGCCCGTGATCGGCAGCCAGTCCTGACCTTCGGCGGGTCGATCCCGGCTAACGATGATCTCAAAATTACCGTCCTGATCGAAATGGACAACGTCGCTTTGGAGGAAACCCGTCGTTGTGAGCGTTGCGGGGTCGAAGTCGGCCAGCCCTTCAACGCCACGCTCTGCCCAGTCTCGCGCGCCCACGTCGGCAGGTTGTGGCGCGCTCCACGAGGCGATCACGAAATAGGGGATCGTGCCACGATTGCCGGTGATCCGGTAATCATGCTGTCCGTCCACGAACTCTGCCAGCAAATGGTCCTGATCCGGCGATTGGAAATTGATTCCCTGCCGCCAGGGTGTATCGCGCAAGCGCGGGCGTTCGGGTTCGGTGTTTTCGATAAAGCGCTCGAAGCCGTTCCGCATCAAACGGGTGACGAAGCGGTACCATTCGGCGCGGTCCAGATCATCGGCTTCATCCTCGAAGCGATCGATCATGTGACCGGCGCGGCGGACCTGTTCGCAATAATCGTCCCATGCGCGACCCGACAGGAGCCTCTGGCCCTTCGCCCGATCGAGTTCGACTGTCATGTGCGTTCTCCAAGAACAGGTTCACGGCGGACCGGGAAGCGATCGTAATAGAAACCGAACCGCTCACGCAGGGCACCGATGTCCACGCCGAAATCGCCCTGAAGATCATAGACGACCCGGCCGTGCCTGCCGCGTGGGTTGGCGGCCAGAAACCTGTCGATCCTCGCATCGGCTTCAGGCTTCATTTCAAGGTCGGCGAGATCGTAAACGCGAGCGATCGTCGCCTTTTGATCGGCCATATATTCGTGGAACAGGATATCGATCGACTGGCTAGCGGGAATGGCGTCGCGGTCACGCACACAGGCACGCAGCAACCGCTCTATGCGGTCGATCCAGTATGCGGCGAGTTCTGGCAAATCGATCCGCTTGCGGCGGATGCGGTCGCCATAGGCAATCATCGTGATGGCGGATTGCAGAACCGCCACCGGATCGCGGTGCGTAATCGGCACGATCGCGGTCGGATGTACCGCAATCAGCGCCGGCAGGTTTTCCATGTGCGGCGGCGATTTCACAACCCAGCGCGCAGGCCCGTGGTTCGACGTCAGTGCCTGCATCAGCCCCTTGGCATAGGCATAATGCGGCGTCTGGTCGTGAGCAGAATAGTAATCGCGCCAGCGATAGGGGCGGCTAATCCATTCGGGGAGGTAGGAGGAAAAGTCCGGCCCCTGAAGCTCGATATCCTCATGCACATGGTCGGGAGCCATTTCGTGCATCGCTGGCATCAGCGGCAAAAGATGTTCGAATGCCCCCCACATAGCCTGAGTGCGGACAAAGCGTGGATCGGGATCACCGATATCATCCGGTCCCGGAATTGGCTCCATCGTCTCCCACAATGGCGTCGAGCGCAGCCGGGGATCGACGGCGAGGACGTTGACGAGATGGGTGGTTCCCGATCTTGGCAGGCCCGCCACCATGATCGGCCTGTCGATCACGATGTTCGCAATTCCCGGCTGACTGCGCATTAGATCATGAGCACGCAGACGGGTGCTGGCATAGCGCACGCACTCGCCGAACACTGTCGCGCGACCGAGGGGTCCGAGCTCAGTGTCATCCTCGAAACTTTGAAGCCACACAGCAAGCCGTTCGCGGAAATCGTCCGGCCCAAAGGCATCAAGTCCGGTCGTCGCGCGAGCAGCGTCAAGTACAGCGGCCACGGTGAAAGTCATCGCGGGGACTGAGTCTATCGCCATGCGCTGAGCGTCGGTCAGTCGCGGTTCGGCCAAGTCGTCGATACGGATCAGTGCTTCGATATCAGCCATCACATGCCACCATAACTTTTGCCGAGTCGGTTCGATCACGCGCGGCGTTGAGAGCTTCGTCGAAGCGATCGAGCGGAAAACGATGGCTTATCAGCGCATCTGCATCGAAACCCGGTGCCGCAATCGCCGCCAGCGCAGCCGGAAATTCGTCCGGGTACCCCATGGCGGTGGTAAGTGTCAGTTCTTTGCCGAGCGCCATCTTCCAATCGACGGGGACAGGCGCGTGATGCACCGCAACCATTACGACGCGGGCATGAAACGGTGCCATCGCAATGATAGAGGGCAGCACTGTCGCTGCACCGGAAACTTCGAAGAACAAATCTGTCGCCACGGTCGGCCAACCGAATACTTCCGCGCGACCATGTGCGTCACCAAGCGCGGCTGCGACATCCGCCTGGCTGGCATCGATAAGTGTATCCGCGCCGAGTCTCCGCGCTCTTTTCAGTCGCCCGGCTGACAGATCGATCACGGCGATCCGCGCGACACCGGCAGCTTTCAAAAAATGGACAATGCCCAACCCGATTGGCCCGGCTCCGAAAACGGCAACGTTGCTGCCCGACGAAGGATTTGCGCGGCGCACCGCATGGAGCGACACCGCCAGCGGTTCGGCAAGTGCCGCATGTTCGAACGAGACATCATCGGGGATCGCATGAATGCTGCCACCCAGCGTCGCGTTATGCACCCGCAACAATGGCGCAAAACCACCGTCTGGCCCACCGTTACCGATAATATTATCGTCACCCATCGGATTAACGACGACGCGCAAACCAACGGAGATACCCCGCACCGAAGCCCCGGCTGCCTCGATCGTCCCGGAAAGTTCATGTCCGATGCCGAAAGGTGCATCAGCCGGGGCAGCAACCCCGCCAATGGCAATATAGCCGAGATCGGAGCCGCAGAGGCCACATCGCGCAACGCGCACTAACACATCGTTGTCGCCGATAATCGGAATCTCGACCCGATCGCAACTTACGTGCCTAGGGCCATGGACTCGCACCATGTCCATTCCAGGGGACGACATCACCGTCGTCATAGCCATAATCCTCTCCGCGTCGGTTGTTCCGATCGGGGCAAGCTCTACGCGCCGAACGCGTCCAAACACAAGGCAACAAATCGCTCATAGTTTCGCGAGATACGCATAAAACGTCTTTTTTATACCAATGTGCGTATAATTATCGCCATTTTTTCACGTATACCGCTTGAAACACCAAGATGCTCCCGATACACGATGAAACAGAACAATTGTGTTTTTGGGGAGGAAGACAGGCAATGGCGGTAAGATCGCTCGCCTATATTCGCGTACAGTCACGCGACCTTTCGGCCTGGAGCCGGTTTGCGGAAACTGTCGTCGGCGCTGCGGCGACGATGGACGACGACGGCAAACGCCTGCTGCTTCGGATCGATGCCCGGCCGTGGCGGTTTCGCATCGAACTTGCCGACACGGACCGGTACCTTTGCGCAGGTCTGGAATGTGCAGGAGAGGCCGATTACCTGGCTGTGCTCGATCGGGTGCGTAATGCTGGCGTTACGATCACCGATGGCGATCCTGTTGGCACGCGCGAGCGTCACGTTCAGGCTTTTGCCAGCTTCAACGACCCTGCAGGGAACGCAATTGAGCTTTGCTGGGGCAACACGATAGCGGGAACGCCGTTCGTGTCTCCAATCGGCGTGCCGAGCTTCGTGACCGGAGAGATGGGTTTCGGCCATGTCGTGCTCCCAACCGACAAGTATATCGAGACACGGGCCTTTTATAAGGATCTACTGGGTTTCGGAGACAGTGACGAGATGCGTGTTTATTTCCCTGGAGGCCCGGAAAAAGGCCTTGGAATGAGCTTCATGCACGCCGCTGGTCCACGCCATCACGCAGTTGCAGTGGGTGAATTTCCAGCGCCATCGGGGCTGATCCACACGATGGTCGAGGTTCCCTCGGTCGATGACGTCGGTCTGGCCTATGACCGGGCGCTGGCGGCAGGTGTTCATATCTCCTCCACGATCGGTCGGCATACGAACGACAAGATGTTGAGTTTTTATATGCGCACGCCCAGCGGCTTCGACATTGAATATGGCTGTGATGGCCAGCAGTTTCCGGACTGGTCAGTCGTTACGCCGACCTTCACGATCAAAGAAGATTTATGGGGTCACAAATGGGATTTCAGCCAATGACCACGACCTTTGACAAGCGCCTGACTGCAGAGGCGATGGTCGCATCGCTCGCCGACGGTATGACGATCGGCATCGGTGGCTGGGGGCCGCGTCGCAAACCCATGGCACTCGTCCGCGCTATCCTGCGCAGCGGTCTCAAGGATTTGACAGTCGTTGCCTATGGCGGCCCCGAAGTCGGAATGCTTCTCGCTGCAGGCAAGATCAAGACGCTTATCTACGGCTTCGTTTCCATGGACGTGATTCCGGCCGATCCGTTCTTTCGTCATGCGCGACAGACGGGCGCTTTCGAGGCGCGCGAACTGGATGAAGGTTTGTTGCAATGGGGTCTGCGCGCTGCTGCGATGCGCGTTCCGTTCCTGCCGACACGTACCGGCCTCGGTTCCGACGTACTCACTGCCAACCCGGATTTTCGTACCGTCACGTCACCTTATGATGATGGTGAGGTGCTGTTGGCGATGCCTGCGATCAAGTTGGACGTTGCGCTGCTTCATGCAACCAAAGCCGACCGACTGGGCAACACCCTGACGATGGGCCCCGATCCGTTTTTCGACGATCTCTTCGCCCGTGCCGCCACGCGCACATTCGTCAGCGCCGACGAGGTGGTCGAGCGACTGGATCTCGACGCTGCAACGGCCAAGGACAATTTTTACGAGCGTTGTTTCGTGACCGGAGTGGTAGAAACCACGTGCGGCGCGCATCCCACCACCAATCCGCCACGTCATGGCTGGGACTTCAAGGCGATGAAAGCTTATGCTGCTGCTGCCGGCGAAGAAGGCGGCTGGAACGCATATCGCCGCGACGTGATAGGCACGGACGAGGCAGATTATATCGATCGCATGGGCGGTGTCGCCACGATCAACGCCCTGCCCCTGCCGATATTCTGAGGATCATATGACCCAAGAATTCACTCTCGCCGAACTCGTCATTGTCGCTTGTGCCGACGCTTTTCGGGGCAACGGCGAAATCCTTGCATCCGGTGTCGGAACGCTCCCGCGTATTGGCGCTGGCCTCGCAAAGCTTACCCATAGTCCCGAGCTGTTGATGACCGACAGCGAAGCGTTCCTCATCGAAGATCCCATTCCGCTGGGTCCGCGCACCGGCACGCCAGCGTTGTCAGGATGCATGTCGTATGCGCGTGTTTTCGATATCGTTTGGTCGGGTCGACGACACGCGATGATTGGGCCGCTCCAGATCGATCGTTTCGGCCAGACCAACCTTTCGGGCGTCGGACCCTATGCTCAGCCAAAGATTGCGATGCTTGGTATGCGTGGCCTTCCGGGGAACAGCGCCAACCACATAAATTCGATGTTCGTGCCCAATCACTCGAAGCGGATATTCGTCGAGGGCGAAGTCGATATCGTCGGTGGAGTCGGTTATAATCCGGCACGCTGGCTGCCCGGCATGAACCAGACTGCCGTCGATCTCCGTCGTATCGTGACCGACCTGTGCATAATGGATTTCGAAGGGCCGGATCACGCGATCCGCGTTCGTTCGCTCCATCCCGGCGTGACATTCGATCAGGTTCAGGACGCAACCGGCTTTCCGCTGATCCGGCCAGAGGGCTTGGGCGAAACGCCCGGTCCTGACGACGCGGCGCTGGCTGTTATTGCTTCGCTCGATCCCAAGGGGATGCGGGCCAGTGTTTTCAAGGACAATCCACCGGCGAGGCGATCATGAGCGAAGCAATCAAACCCGTACTGGATGGCTGGTTCACCACCGGGGACAAGCCGCACCTGCTCGGTTCGCAGTGCGCGAATTGTAAAACTTATTACTTCCCGAAGCTCGAAAGCTTTTGCCGCAATCCCGACTGCGACAGTTCGCAATTCGCAATCGTCGAACTCTCGCGCACGGGCACGCTCTGGTCGTTCACCAACGCCTGCTACAAGCCGCCCGAACCCTATGTCGCGGCTGAGCCATTCGAACCCTATGCGATTGCGGCTGTAGAGCTTGCGAAGGAAAAGATGGTTGTTTTGGGGCAGGTCGTCACCGGCGTGGGTGTCGAGCAACTCAAGGCTGGCCTGAAAATGGAACTCGTGGTCGAGACCGTGCCAGACGCAGACGATCCTGCGGGCAAACTCGTCTGGAAATGGAAACCCATGGCGGGAGAAGCGGCATGAGCGGCGAAATCGCAGTTATCGGCGTAGGTATGCACCCTTGGGGCAAATGGGGTCGGAGCTTCGTCGACTATGGCGTTGCCGCCGCACAGGAAGCTTTGGCGGATGCGGGTATCCCATGGCGCGATGTGCGCTTCGTTTCCGGCGCTGCAACCATGCGGTGCGGTTATCCGGGCTATGTCGCGGGAGCTACTTTTGCTCAGGCGCTCGGCTGGCAGGGGGCAGAGGTCAATACCAGCTACGCCGCTTGCGCGAGCGGATCGCAGGCGCTTGCCGCCGCGCGTTCAAAGATACTCGCCGGTCAGGCGGAAGTGGCGCTGGTGATCGGCGCAGACACCACGCCGAAGGGCTTTCTCGCACCCGCCAAGGGACACCGGCCCGACGATCCCGATTGGGTGCGATTCCGGGTCGGCATCACCAACCCGACATACTTCGCGCTTTATGCCCGTCGCCGGATGGAAATCTATGGCGATACTCAGGACGATTTCGCCGCGGTTAAGGTCAAGAACGCAGAACACGGCTTCACCAATCCCAAGGCGCGCTATCGCAAGACTTTCACAGCAGAAGATGTCGCAGCTTCCGCGATGGTCGCCGATCCGCTGCGCCTGATGGACATTTGCGCCACATCGGACGGTGGAGCCGCACTGATCGTGTGCAGCCTCGACTATGCCCGACGCATCGGCAAGGCGAATGCCCCCCGCATCGCTGCCATCTCGACTGTAACGCCGACGTTCGCGTCGTCGGTCATCGAGATGCCCGATCTTGCGACCGACAGCGCCGTGGTTGCTGACGCGCAGAGCTTCCGGGCCGCGCTTCCAATGAAAGCTTATGAGGAAGCCGGCATCGGGCCGGAGGATGTTTCGATGGCCGAGGTCTATGACCTTTCGACCGCCCTCGAACTCGACTGGATGGAAGATTTGCGGCTGTGTGGTCGTGGCGAAGCTGCTGCAATGCTCCGTGAAGGTGCTACCAAAATCGGCGGACGGTTGCCGGTCAATCCTTCAGGCGGACTGGCTTGTTTCGGCGAGGCGGTTCCCGCACAGGCATTGGCACAGGTCTGCGAACTCACCTGGCAGCTTCGCGGTCAATCCGGTCAGCGACAGGTGGAAGGTGCCAAGGTCGGCATCACCGCCAATCAGGGGCTGTTCGGCCATGGTTCTTCGGTCATCGTGACGCGCTGATTATGGCCGATCCGCTTGTCACACCCCTCACCCGCCTGCTCGGTTGCACTTATCCTATTGTGCAGACCGCGATGGGTTGGGTTTCGACGGCACCGCTAGTCATCGCAACCACCAAGGCAGGCGCGTTCGGCTTTCTGGCCGCCGCAGTGATGACCCCTGCCGAAGCGCGTCTTGCGATTGCCGAAGTCCGGCGCGGGACCGACAAGCCGTTCGGGGTCAACTTTCACTCCTTCCAGCCCGGCGCGGCGGAAATCGTCGATATAATTATCGAGAACGCCGCGCAAATCCGTGCGGTGAGCTTTGGCCGGGGCCCCGACGCGAAAATGATCGCGCGGTTCAAGAATGCGGGCATCCTCTGCATGCCAACCGTTGGCGCGGTGAAACATGCACAGAAGATGGTGCAACTCGGCGTCGATATCGTGACGGTTCAGGGTGGCGAAGGCGGCGGCCATACGGGTTCGGTGCCAACGACGGTTCTGCTGCCACAGGTTTTGGACGCGGTTCAGGTGCCGGTCGTGGCTGCTGGCGGTTTTTCCGATGGGCGCGGGCTCGCGGCGGCGCTGGCATTCGGCGCTGTCGGGATAGCGATGGGCACACGATTCCTTATGACGCGAGAGAGCGCTCCGCCCGAAGGTATCAAGGCGCGTTATGTCGAGGCAGGCACTGACGACATCTACGTATCGACAAAGGTCGACGGGTTGCCCCAGCGCATGATCCGCAATCAGGCACTCGACAAAATCGAGCGTTCGTCGGGCATCGGATTGTGGATACGGGCAATGGAAAGCGGGCTTCAGATGAAGAAGCAGACGAACGCCAGCTATGCCGATATGCTCCGGTCGGCCAAGGGCATGACCAGCCACGGCGGGCTTAGCCTGCCGCAGGCGATGATGGCGGCGGCGGCACCGATGCTGATTCAGCGCGCGGTTGTGTCGGGAGATGCCGATGGCGGGTTGATGGCGACGGGGCTTGTCGCAGGTGCGATCGAGGACTTACCCAGTTGCGCCGAATTGATTGACGGGATCGTGGCGCGAGCACGGGCGCGGCTCGCGGCGATCGCTTCTCCTCTCGAACACAGCGGAACAGTTTGATGCCGATTACGACCACCATTCACGACCGCATTGCCGAGATCGTGTTTGACGTTCCACCGGTAAATGCGTTCGATAGCGTGACCTGGATGAGCATACCGGAAATCGTCCGGGCAGCCGGTGCGAACCCGGATGTTAATGTCGTCCTGATCCGCGCAGAGGGCCGCGGATTTTGCGGTGGTGTCGATATTAAGGAGATGCAGGCGCATCCTGAACGCATAACGGACCTTAACCGCGGCAATTATCTGACTTTCAAGGCCATACGCGACTGTGAAGTGCCGGTTGTGTCCGCCGTTCACAAGTTCGTCATCGGCGGCGGCATCGGTATCTGTGGTGCCTCCGACACGATCGTCGCTTCTGAAGATGCTTATTTCTCGCTGCCGGAAGTCGATCGCGGCGCGATGGGCGGTGCGAGCCATTTGTCGCGTATGTTGCCCCTGCACAAAGTTCGCGCCGCGTTCTTTACCGGCGGCACGATTCCGGCGGCCGAAGCATATCGGCTGGGTGCAGTGGAAAAAGTAGTGCCGCCCGAATCCCTTGCCAACGAAGCGCGCGCGTTCTGTGCGATCATCGCAAGCAAGAGTCGCAAGGCACTGGTGATCGCCAAGGAAGCATTGAACGGTCTTGAGCCGCGCGATGTCGATCGCGGCTACCGCTGGGAACAGGGCTTCACACTCGAAATGTATATGCACGAAGACAGCCAGCGCGCGCGCGATGCCTTCGTCGAAACGGGCAAGGCGGCCAAATTCTGATATGGACCTGACCTACACGCCAGAACAGCAGGTCTTCCGCGCAGAGGTTCGCGCATGGATGGCGGCGAACGTACCCAAGACTCCGCTCAAGACGCTGGAGGGCCAAGAGGGCTTTGAGCAGCATGTGGCATGGGAACGCACGCTGGCCGAAGGCAACTGGGGCATGGTGACATGGCCCGAAGCTTATGGCGGACGCGGGCTGGACCTGATCCGCTGGCTGATCTTTGAAGAGGAATATTGGCGCGCCGGAGCACCGCTTCGCGCCAATCAGAATGGCATCTTCCTGCTTGGTCCCACGATCATGGAATATGGCACGGACGAGCAAAAAGCCCGTTTCCTGACGCCAATGGCGAGCGGGGAAAAGATGTGGGCGCAGGCTTGGTCCGAACCGAATGCCGGGTCCGACATGGCGGCGATCCGCAGCCGCGCAGTGCGCGATGGCGATCATTATGTGATTTCCGGCCAGAAAACATGGTCGAGCCGCGCGGCGTTTGCCGACTGGTGCTTCGGTCTGTTCCGTACTGAAGAAGGCAGCAAACGTCACAAGGGGCTGTCGTTCATTCTGCTGCCGCTCGACACGCCGGGCGTGACGATCCGTCCGATCCGCCAGCTTCATGGAGAAACTGGGTTTGCAGAGATTTTCTTCGACGAGGTCCGGGTGCCGGTTGAAAACCGGATCGCGGGCGAAGGCGAAGGCTGGAACGTCGCGATGGCAACGGCTGGTTTCGAACGCGGCCTGATGCTGCGCTCCCCTGCCCGTTTTCAGGCAATGGCGGCGCGGCTGGTCGACCTGTATCGCGCACATGCGGCCACCGCATCGACACAGGCGCATGAGGCGGTGTTGCAGGCATGGATGGATGCGGAAGCCTATGCGCTTAACACCTATTCGGTGGCGGCGACCGTGATGGCGGGCGGCCATATCGGTGCAGAGGCCAGTCTCAACAAAATTTTCTGGTCCGAGATGGACCGTGCCGCCCACCGCGCGGCGATGAGTTTGCTAGGCGCATCCGCCGAGCTTGCCCAATTGCCGGATGGTGGCCCGAACATTTGGCAGGAAGGCTATATCTTCTCGCTCTCCGGTCCGATCTATGCAGGATCGAACGAGATCCAGCGCAACATTATCGCTGAGCGTCTGCTCGGCTTGCCACGTTGAAGGAGGCGTAAATGGACTTCCGCCTCACTGAAGAACAACAGGAATTGCGCAACGCTGTGCGCGACTATCTGGCTGGCGAACATGGCCCCGAGGTGTTGCGGAGGCGCGATGCCCAGCGTGAGCCAGACGATGCGGTCTGGAGCGGCCTTGTCGGCATGGGACTGGCCGGGTTGCTCGTCCCCGAAGCACAGGGCGGACTGGGCCTTGGATTGATCGAGGCGGCACTGGTCGCGGTCGAACTGGGTCGCGCCAATGTGTCCGAACCGATCGCCGACACAGCATTGATCGCGGCTCCGCTCCTGTCCCCTGCCGAGCAGGAGAAGGTTGCGGCAGGCACGCTGAAGATTGCACTCGCGCACCCGATCAATCCGTGGATAGCCGATCTTGGTACAGCCGATTTACTATATACCAGCGGTGGCACGACCGTCCCGCCGGTTGCAAAAGCACTGACCGGAATCGATCCGCTCCGCAGTTTGTTCGCGCCGGTATTCAGCACCGAGGACGATAATTTGCTGAACCGCGCCGCGCTGATTTCGGCAGCCCAGATGCTTGGCGGTGCCGAAGCCATGCTGGCAATATCCACCGAATACGCAAAAACACGCGAACAATTCGGTCAGGCAATCGGCAGTTTTCAGGCGATCAAGCATCACCTTGCGACGGTTGCCGTGAAGGTGGAATTCGCCCGACCAGTTGTGTTGCGTGCGGCCTATGCAGCAGAACACGGCCATGCGCGCACGGCGGTCGCAATCAGCCATGCAAAGGTCGCCGCCACCGATGCCGCGATGCTGGCAGCCGAAACTGCGATTCAGGTTCATGGTGCGATGGGCTATACCTATGAAGTCGATCTCCATTTTTGGATGAAACGCGCCTGGGCATTGGCTGGCGCATGGGGTGATCGCGCCTTCCATCTCCGCCGTATCGAAGCAGCGGTGATCGGCCGCGGCATGACGATCGGACCCGACACTGTTTTCGCAAGCGAGTTAAACAATGCCTGAAGCCTATATCATCGACGCAATCCGCACGCCCACAGGTCGTAAAAAGGGAAGCCTTGCAGAATGGCATTCCGCCGATCTGGGTGCGATCCCGATTACGGCAATCGTCGATCGCACGGGTATCGATCCCGCCGCTGTCGATGATGTGATCTGGGGCTGCGTCGATGCCGTCGGTCCGCAGGCAGGCAATATCGGGCGGAGTTGCTGGCTGGCAGCGGGCTACCCGGAATCGGTTCCCGGCGTGACGATCGACCGTCAATGCGGATCTTCGCAACAGGCCATTCATTTTGCAGCGCAGGCCGTGATGTCCGGCACACAGGATCTTATCATCGCTGGCGGCGTCCAGAACATGAACGCCATTCCGATCTCTGCGGCAATGTACGCCGGTCAGGCCTATGGTCATGACACGCCATTCTCGCTCTCTCCCGCGTGGAAAGCGCGCTATGGCGACGAAGAGGTCAACCAGATTTACGCGGCTGAAAAGATCGCAACGACCTGGGATATCAGCCGACAGGACATGGAACGGTTCGCCGCCGAATCCAACGCCCGCGCCGAACGGGCCATCGATGAAGGCCGGTTCGACAGCCAGATCATCCCCGTCGGCGCTTTTGCGCAGGACGAAACAGTGCGACGCGGCACGACCGTCGAGGGACTGGCAGGGCTGAAGACCGTCCGCGAGGGTGGAATCATCACGGCGGGCATATCCAGCCAGATCGCCGATGGGGCCGCTGCAGTCCTGATCGCCAGCGCACAGGCGGTGAAGGATCACGGCCTTAAACCACGCGCGCGCATCCATCACCTGACTGTCCGTGGCGACAGCCCAATTTTCATGCTGACGGCCCCGATCCCAGCCACACGACACGCCCTGATGAAGACGGGATTGAAGCTGTCCGATATTGATCTGGTCGAGATCAACGAAGCGTTCGCCAGTGTGGTGCTGGCATGGGCCAAGGAACTCGACGCCGACCTTTCAAAGGTCAACGTCAACGGCGGCGCGATCGCGCTGGGCCATCCGCTGGGCGCGACCGGCGCAAGGTTGATGACGACGCTGCTTTACGAGCTGGAGCGCACTGGCGGTCGATATGGAATGCAAACGATGTGCGAGGGCGGCGGACTAGCCAACGTCACCATTATCGAGCGGTTGTAGGCCAGGTTCACGGTGCCCTGTTATGCCTATCAAGGGATCGTTCCGGTGGTGGACCCATCCAGCTATGTCCATCCGCTCGCCAGCCTTATCGGCGACGTGATCGTGGGGCCGGGCTGTTTCATCGCTCCGGGCGCGTCGCTGCGTGGGGATTTTGGCCGGATCGTGGTCGAAGGCGACAGCAGCATACAGGATAGTGTGACGATCCACGCATCCGCCGATGGCGATACGGTCATCGGTCGGGGGGCAACGATCGGCCATGGCGCGATCATCCACGGCGCAACGATCGGTGAGAACACGCTTGTCGGCATGAACGCGGTGGTGCTTGACCATGCTCAGATCGGCGCGGAAAATCTGGTAGCCGCGCTGGCGCTGGTAAAGTCCGATACCATCACCCCGACGCGCAGCCTTGTCGCTGGTAATCCGGCGAGCATCGTCCGTACTTTCGAGGCGCACCAGATATCGTGGCGCAACGACGGCGGCGGCGAATATCAGCGGCTGGCACGCGAGGCGCTTGTCGATTTTATCGAAACGCCGCCCCTGACCGAAGTCGAGCCGGATCGGCGGCGACTGCGTTCGGACGCGGTTTCGGTACGATTGAGCGGCCCGACGGCCGCGCTGCGCGAACAACGCACACGAGAATTCGAAGAAATGAAAAGGCAGAACTGATGGCGGGTATTTGTAACGGCCGGGTCGTGATCGTGACGGGCGCAGGCGGAGGGCTAGGCCGTGCCTATGCGCTCGGCCTTGCCGCCGAAGGTGCAAAAGTGATCGTGAACGATCTTGGCGTCGGCACGCATGGCGAAGCGGGCGAGACCATGGGCGCTGCGGACAAGGTGGTTGAGGAAATTCGCGCCGCCGGTGGCGAAGCGATAGCCAACACCGCCGATGTGGCCGACTGGGACCAGACACGCGCGCTCGTCCAGTCGGCGGTCGATGCGTTCGGGACGCTGCACGCGGTCATCAACAACGCCGGGTTCGTGCGGGACCGCATGTTCGTTTCGTGCACACCAGAGGAATGGGATGCCGTGACCCGCGTCCATTTGCGCGGGCATTTCTGCACAAGCCGCCACGCCGTCGATTACTGGCGCGCCCAGCAAAAAGCAGGAACGCCTGTGGATGCGCGCATCGTCAACACGTCGTCGGGCGCGGGATTGCAGGGTAGCATCGGCCAGAGCGCCTATTCCGCCGCAAAGGCAGGCATCGCCGCGCTGACACTGGTGCAATCCGCCGAACTGGCACGCTATGGCATAACCGCCAACGCACTCGCGCCGAACGCGCGCACGCGGATGACGATGACGGCGTTTGCCGACACGATGACAAGCGCGCAGGAATCGGCATTCGACCCCTATGCGCCTGAAAATACCGCACCACTGGTCGCCTGGCTGGCGAGCGAGCAATCCGGCGGCGTAACCGGCCAGGTGTTCGAACCGTTCGGCGGCACGATCCGCATTGCAGAGGGCTGGACCGATGGCCCGATCTCTTCCGATGTCGGGCGGCGGCTTGCGGCGGATGAAGTTGGCGGGATCGTGGCCGCACTGGTCGCCGGTCGCACCACCGCCAAGCCGGTTTATGGCACCGGCTGATCCATGGCACTGACACTCACTGACGAACAGGTTGCGGTTCGCGATGCTGCGCGGGACTATCTGCAGGAGAATGCAGGGTTCGAACAGCTGCGTCGCACGGTCGACGGCACTGCTGGCTGGGACGAAGAGCTGTGGCGGGGGTTCGCCAGTGAGCTGGGCTTTGCGGGCGCGGGAATAGCGGAAGAGGACGGTGGCATCGGACTCGGCGCGATCGAGCAGGCCCTGATATTGGAAGAACTGGGGCGGACGCTTGCGCCTATCCCGTGGTTCGAAAGCGTGGTTCTGGCAGGCCGCGCGATTACGGCGACCGCAACGGCCGATCAGCGCAGGAAACTGCTCAGTGGGATTTCCACTGGAGAGACGATTGCGACGCTGGCGATGCTGGCGTCGTCGGGGGTGTCGGCTCCGGACGGTGTTGGACCACAGATAGATCTAAAAGACGGGCAATGGGTGTTGGCGGGCGAGGCTCATTATGTGCCGTTCGGTCATGTTGCCACGCTGTTGATCGTCGCCGCGCGTCGTCCTGGTACATCTGGATGGGATGGCCTGACACTTATTGCGCTGCCCGTCGATACGCCGGGCCTGTCGGTTAAGCGCGTTGTCAGCCTCGATCTGACGCGTCCCTATACCACGGTGTGCTTCGACAATGTTACGGTCGATGAGAGCCAGTTGTTGGGCGCAGTCGGAGAGGCTGGGCCTGCGCTTCATCGCACGCTGATCGGCGCGGCAGGGCTGCTCGCGGCCGAACAACTGGGTGGCGCGACACGGTCACTGGAAGAAACGGTCGCTTACGCAAAGGATCGCGTTCAGTTCGGACGCACCATCGGGTCGTTTCAGGCGGTCAAACACCGGCTCGCCGATATGAAGCTGCTCGTCGACTATGCCCGATCCGCGTCCGACTGGGCCGCGCGGGCGATTGCGGAAGATGGCGACTTCGAAAGCGCCGCATCGGGAGCGCGCAGTTATTGCAGCGACGCATTCCTGACCTGCGCATCCGATGCCATCCAGCTGCATGGCGGCATCGGCTTCACCTGGGAACACCACGCCCATCTGTTTTTCAAGCGCGCCCGCTCCTCCTCGACGATGCTCGGCTCACCTGCCGAACATCGGGAGGCGATTGCGCGCACAATCATCGATCCTGCGATCGACCAACCGGAGCATGTCTGAATGAGCCGCACCGTTCCACCCTATCCCACCAGCCACAATCTGCTTGCCGGCAAGACCGTCGTGGTCACCGCCGCAGCCGGCACCGGCATCGGCTTCTCCGCAGCCAAACGCGCTGCCGAAGAAGGCGCGACGGTGTTGATGAGCGATTTCCACGAACGTCGCCTCGGTGAAGCGGCTGACCGTATCGCTGCGGAAACCGGCAAGCGCCCGGTGACTGTGGTGTGCGACGTGACCAGTGAGGATGCCGTGCAGGGCTTGCTGGCCGCAGCGCTGCGTGAGCTTGGTCATGTCGATGTCCTGATCAACAATGCCGGTCTGGGCGGCACCGCGAGCGTGGTTGCGATGACCGACGCGGAATGGTCGCGGGTGATCGATGTAACGCTCACCTCTGTCATGCGGATGAGCCGTGCCTTTCTGCCGCATATGTACGAACGCGGTGCCGGAGCGGTGGTCAACAACGCTTCAGTCCTGGGCTGGCGCGCGCAAGAGGGTCAGGCGCATTATGCTGCGGCCAAGGCAGGCGTGATGGCCTTTACGCGTTGTTCTGCAATAGAGGCGGCGGCCCATGGCGTCCGCATCAATGCCGTCGCGCCGTCGATCGCGATGCACGCGTTCCTTGCCAAAGTGACCAGTGACGAATTGCTCGCCGAACTGTCTGCGCGTGAAGCGTTCGGTCGCCCGGCAGAGGTTTGGGAGATAGCGAACGTGATGATCTTTCTCGCCAGCGATCTCGCCAGTTACATGACGGGCGAAATACTCTCCGTCTCAAGTCAAAGAGCATGAAGGAACCAACGGTCTTTTTCTCGCCGCGTGCCCTTGTCGGTCGGGAAGGCATGGAGTTCGGCCCCACGGACTGGCTTGAAATCGACCAGCAGCGGATCGACAAGTTCGCGGACGCAACGAACGATCACCAGTGGATCCATGTCGATCCAGAGCGCGCCGCCGCCGGTCCGTTCGGAAAGACGATCGCTCACGGCTATCTGACGCTGTCGCTGGCCAATGATTTCCTGCCGAAGCTGATCGACGTGCGCGGCTTCAGCCATGGCGTGAACGTCGGTTCGGATCGCACGCGTTTCCTGTCTCCGGTGCCGGTCGGTTCACGCATCCGGGCACGGGGCGAGGTCGTCTCGGTCGAAGAAATCAAGGGCGCGATCCAGTCGATCGTTCGCATCACAATCGAAATCGACGGCGAAACGAAGCCTGCCTGCATCGTTGAAACCATCAGCCGTTATTACCCGGAGGACTAACCATGCCTACACCTGAAGCAATGACCGCCGCCGTACACGCCTATGTCGCCGCGTTCGATCGTGCCGATCCCAGCGCCGTGCGGGATCTTTTTGCCGCCAATGCAACGGTCGAAGATCCGGTCGGCTCGCCGCCGCATGTCGGACACGATGCCATCTATGGCTTCTATGCAAAGTCGATGGAGACTGGTGCGAAACTGCATCTTGAGGGTCCGGTCAGGATCGCTGGCAATTCCGCAGCATTCGCTTTCTCAGTTAAGCTCGCGATCAACGATTCTCCCATGCAGATCGACGTGATCGACGTGTTCGAATTCAACGACGCTGGCAAAGTGGTTTCGATGCGGGCGTATTTCGGTCCAGGCAACTTCAGTCAGGGGGCTGCTCCTCATGCGTGAGGCAGTGATCGTTTCGACTGCGCGGACGGGTATCGGCCGCGCCTATCGTGGCGCGCTCAACGACACCGAAGCGCCCGTCCTGTCGGGCCATGCGGTGCGTGCCGCCGTCGCGCGGGCGGGTATCGACCCGTCGCGGATCGACGACATTTTCATGGGCGTCGGTACGCAATCGGGCACCCAGAGCTATAATATCGGACGGCTGACCGCTGCGACTGCCGGGTTGGGCCAGAGCGTCCCCGGCTTCGCGCTGGATCGCAAATGCGGGTCGGGCCTGACCGCCGTCGCGCTTGCTGCACGGTCGATCATGGCTGACGACATCGACGTTGCAGTGGCGGGCGGTGTCGAGTCGATCTCGTTGACGCTGAACAAACACGCATCGACCTATCGCAATCGCAGTCAGGCAGTGATCGCCGCCGAACCACACGCCTATATCCCGATGATCGAGACAGCGGAAATCGTTGCTGAAAAATACGGCATCAGCCGCGAAGCACAGGATCGGTTTTCGGCACAAAGCCAGCATCGCGCAGCCGCCGCACAGGCCGAAGGCCGCTTTGCCGACGAGATCGTACCGATCACGGTGGAAAAAGCCTTGTTCGAAAAGGACGGCACCGCAGCAGGCCACCAGAGCGTAACGCTGGATCGGGACGAAGGTATTCGCGCCGACACCACGGTGGAAAGCCTTTCTGCGTTAAAGCCTGTCTATAAAGACGGCGAGATCATCAAGCAGGGCCAACACATCACGGCAGGCAACGCCAGCCAGCTTTCTGACGGCGCGTCCGCTCAGGTCATCGTCGCGCGGCATATCGCAGAAGCAGAAGGGTTGCCCATCCTCGGCGTTTACCGCGGGATGCAGGTTGCAGGCTGTGCGCCAGAAGAAATGGGGATTGGGCCAGTCTTTGCGATACCCAAACTCCTCGCACGGGCCGGGTTGAAGGTTGGCGATATCGACCTTTGGGAAATTAACGAAGCCTTTGCCAGTCAGGCTCTTTATTGCCGCGACAAACTCGGCATCGACGATGCCAAGCTCAACGTCGATGGCGGTGGCATCGCGCTTGGCCATCCATTCGGCATGACCGGCAGCAGACTTGTCGGCCATGCACTGATCGAGGGTCGCCGTCGTGGCGCGCGATGGGTTGTCGTGTCGATGTGCATCGCCGGCGGCATGGGTGCGGCTGGCTTGTTCGAAATCGTCTGAACAATAAATTATAAAAAGAGAGGATTAGCTATGAACAAGTTGCTGGAGGGCAGAATCGCGTTCGTCACGGGCGGAGCCGGTGGGATCGGCGCGGCAACTGCAATCGCATTTGCCGAAGAAGGCGCGAAAGTTGCTGTCTCCGACTTGAAGGGCGCCGCTGATACCGTAGCCACAATCGTCGCTGCGGGAGGCGAGGCCTATGCGATCACGCTGGATGTTACCGATCAGGCGGCTGTCACCGCTGCGGTAGACGGCGTGGTCGCCAAATGGGGCAGGCTCGACATTGCGTTTAACAATGCTGGCGTGTCGCTCGAGGACATGACCACGCCTTGGGAATCGGTTGATGTTTATGAAAAGGTCGTGGCCGTGAACCAGCGCGGCGTGATGCTGTGCATGGCGGCCGAACTGAAGCACATGGCCCCGCAAAAATCGGGCGCTATCGTCAACACTGCTTCGGTCGCAGGGCTGACGGGACTGGCAGGCGCAGGCTATTGCAGCAGCAAACATGCCGTGGTCGGCCTGACGCGATCGGCGGCCATGCGCTATGCGGCCGAAGGCATAAGGGTGAACTGCGTTTGCCCTGGAGCGATCTCTACCCCCATGACGGAATCGGATTCGCTCGATCCGCAATCAAAGGCATTTATGGCGCAAATGCATCCAATGAACCGGATGGGCGAAGCGCGCGAAATCGCCGACGGCGTTGTATTTCTGGTATCGGACAAGGCCAGTTTCATCACCGGCCACCCGCTCGCTATCGATGGCGGCTACGTGGCGCGGTGAAGATAATACCGCGCGGGATCAGACGGTCCCGCGCGGTTCCCTTGGCAAACCAAGCCCACGTTCGGCGATGAGGTTGCGCTGGATCTGGCTCGCCCCTGCGTAAATCGTGTCTGCGCGCGATGCGAGATGCATCTGCGTTAGCGCGCCGAAGTGATAGTCATTCCCCTGCGCAACCTCGCCAGCGAGCCCCTGCACATCCATCGCGAGATCACCGAGCGCGCGGTGCCAGCGCGACCAGTAAAGTTTCGAGGTCAGTGCCTCGTTGCCGAGATCTTCGGTCGCTTCGTCGGACAGCGTGCGAAGCAGGCCGTGGCGCATCAGCTCAAGCCCGATCCATGCGTCCGCGATCCGTTGCCTGATGATCGGATCGCGTGCCTTGCCGTTGGCGCGGGCGACCTCGATCAACGCGGCAAGTTCATTCCCGAACTGCATCTGTTGCACGACCGTGGAAACGCCGCGTTCGAAGCCCAGTGTCGCCATAGCGATGGCCCAGCCCTGCCCCGCCTCGCCCACGATATTGTCTGCGTCGGTCACCGCGCCATCGAAGAACAGTTCGGCAAATTCGGCATCGCCGGTCATCTGACGAATAGGCCGACGCACGATGCCCGGCTGATCGAGTGGAACGAGCAGATAGGACAGCCCCTTTGGACCGCGGCTACCCTCTTCGGTGCGCACTACGACGAACGCCCAGTCGGCGATCATACCGAGCGAGGTCCATATCTTTTGCCCGTCGATGATCCAGCGACCATCCTCCAGCCGAGCGCGGGTACGCACATTGGCAAGGTCAGACCCGGCGTTGGGTTCGGAATAGCCTTGTGCCCAAAGCTCACGCCCCGACGCGATACCTGGCAGGAAACGCGCTTTTTGCGCGTCACTGCCGAACGCGATAATGGTCGGGCCAGCCAGTTCGACGCCGACATGGGCGATACGGGAGGGCGCGCGCAGAGCCGCATATTCCTGAGCCACCGCCACCTGATCGGCGATGGTGGCTCCGCGACCGCCATGTTCGACCGGCCAGCCGATTGCGCCGAGACCGGCCGCACCCAGTTTCAGTTCCCATTCCCGACGTCGATCATAGGCGCTGCTGAGATCGGCAATTCCACGCACATCGGCGAATGGGCCGTCGAGCGCAGCCGAAAGCCACGCCCGTGCCTCATCCAGCAAACCACTCACGGCAACAGCGATTTCGCGGTCACTCCGTCGGCCCCGATCGTGCCATCGATGATCGTGCGTGGTTCATGTCGCGATTTCGAAACGCGCCAGCCATTCGCCGTGCGAATATATTCATCATAGTAAAAGCCACCCATCAGCCGGAAACTTCCCTCGCGCGGATCATAGGTGGAAAACCCAAGACTCCACCGTGCGCTGGCGTGATCGGCGTCGATAATCTCGATCTCACCATTGTGGATCTGGTGCACATCGACAATCGGGCTGTGAAGCGCGATCGTCGTGAAAGCTTCGATCAGGCTATCCGGCCCGAACTTACCGAGCGGCTGATAATCCAGTTCGGCGTCGGGCGTGAAGCAGGCGCGGATCGCGTCCACGTCCTTTGCGTCGCAGGCGTTCAGATAACGCGCCTTAAGACGGCGGATGTCGCTTTCCGCCTCCAGTCGCGCGATACGGGTTTCAAGGTCAGCCATCGATTTTTACTACCTTTGTTTTGGGCACCGGATGCTCGGTCGCCCCCGTCCATCTCAGCAGCATCGTGCCGTGTTCATGGCCCGCGGTATCGATCCAGTTACCGTAGCCGGGGTCACGCGCCGCAACCACGATGGTTACAGATCCATCCGCATTCAGCTTTGCCGTATGCTTGTTCACATGCACTTTATGGTGCCGATAATCGAGCGATTCGAACCAGATATTGTCGCACTGGAAATTCCAGAACGTGCAATCCGGGATCGGCGTCTCGATCACCAGCGCCTCACCCTCCGCCAGTTTCCAATATCCGTGCAGATAGAAGATCGTCGGGTCGCCGCCAGCCTTGTAGAACATCGTCTGGTCGGTGGTGGCAATCTGGTTGAGTTGCTCACCCTGAAGCATTTCGGTCCATTGAAGGAATGTCTTGGCAGTCCCCTCAACGAAAGCTGCCGCGCGTTGCAGTCCCTGTTCCAGCTTCGCTGCTGTCAGCGGTTCCGGCGTCTCGCGCGGAGCATCGAGTGCTTCGATTGAGATTGTCGCAGGCGGCTCGTTGTCCCGGTCCAGAAACGTCTGGCGAACAAGCAGCATCGAAGAATCATCGGCCAGCGGGAGCCAATTGCCATTTGCATGGGTCTTGCTGACAATGATCTCGAAACTGCCATCCTCGGCAAAAACCATGTCCGCTGCGTCGATTTCACCCGTGGAAGCCATTGTGCCATCGATAGCGTAACGGTTCGCCTTAGTGCCGAAGCTCAAGATTGGCACGCCACCGCGCTTGCCGGTGATGCGGTATCGCTGCGCACCGCTGATCGACGCGTTCATGTAAATGTTGTCGGGATTATCCGCCCCGATCTTCGCAGTCGGATGCGAGGCCGCATAGAAGCCGGGGAAATCGGTGTCGGCATTCTCGACATGCATATCGAGCGCGATCCGCGTCAGGCGACTGAGATAGCGATAGCCCTCTGCCTGATCGATCGGCGAACCGGCGAGTTCGGTGCTGAGCACCGTCTCGCCGATCGCTTCAAGCTTTTGGCAGAAGTCGCGCCAGGTTTTCCCTGACGCGACGCGATGTTCTGCTGTGTCGCCCATTGCAGCCTCCTGCGCGCTCATGGCGCCATATACTGACCGCCGTTCACGTCGAGCGACGCGCCAGCCACCACCTTGGAATAATCGGATACCATGAACAGGACCGCTTTTGCGCAATCCTCCTCTGGTGGAATGATGCCGATCGGAATCCGGTCGGTTATTTCCGCAATGACCTCGTCCCGATTGCGGCCCGTGGCGACTTCGCGTTCGATATGACCCCAAACGGGAGCGCCACCGATCCAGCCCATACGTGTCACGTTAACGCGAATACCATGCTTGCCGAAATCCTTCGCCATGTGCCGCGTCAGAGCGTTGAGGCCGCCTTTACCGGCGGAATAGGCCCCCTCGCCCGGGAATGGATTGACCGTCGACATCGTGGACACATTGACGATCGCACCGCCGCCAGCCTTTTTCATGGCGGGCAGGCATGCCTGAGCCATGCGCAGCGCGCCGGCACAGTTGACGTTGAATACGTCGGTGAACTCCTCGGCATTCGCAACGTCGGTCGGCAACCATTCGCCGTGCATATACGCCGAATTGACGAGGCCATCGATGCGCCCGAATGCTTTTTCGGTCGCGTCGGCCAGCGCCTGGCACTGACCGGCATTTGTCACGTCGGTGGACAGTGCAATCGCCTCACCACCGCTGGCTTTAATTTCGGCCACGACCTCGTCAAGGAACGCCTTGTTACGCGCACCGAGGCCTACTTTGGCACCCTCTGCTGCTGCGAGTTTGGCGAGAGACTGGCCCATTCCGGGGCCGACTCCGCTGATGATGATTACCTTGTCTTTAAGCAGCATAATGTAATTCCTCTCCCGCTGGTGTTTTGTTTAGAATTGGATCGATCGGGTTGTTTGTGACTGGGCAATAGGTTCCGGCCGGCCCGTACATAAGCGCGACGCAGCGGTTGCAGGCAGTGCAGCCAGAGCGATGATTGGCGTCGGCACGAAAGCGGTTCACCAGTGCCGGATCATGGACCAGTGCACGCGCCATCACGATCGCATCAAAGCCTTCGTCGAGCGTTCGTTCAGCCGCGTCCAGCGAAAGCACGCCGCCGAGATAGCCAAGCTTGCATTTGACAGCAGCCCGAACACGACGTGCGGCCTCGATGAAATAGAGTTCCGAAAATTTCACCGTCTTCGGCGTTGCCATTTTCAGTAGTTTGAACTGGATCTTGGCGAGCAAACCCGGCTGCATCGCGGCGAGATCGTCATAAGGCAACGGACTGGAGAACATCACGTAACTGGATTCGATGTTCCGCCCACCCGACATGACGATCATGTCGACGCCTGCTGCTTCCAGTGCTCGCGCCGTAACGATGCCATCCTCGACCGTGGCCCCGCCCTTTGCGCCATCGTACAGGTTGATCTTGGCAAGGACAGCGATGCGATCGCCCACTGCGACTTTTACCGCCGCCAGAACCTCTGCCGGGAAGCGCACCCGTTTTTCGGCCGTGCCGCCGTATTCGTCACGTCGTTTGTTCGATAGCGGCGAAATATATTGATTGAGCAGATAGCCATGCCCCATGTGGAGTTCGACCGCATCGAACCCGGCAATCACGGCTCGCCGCGCAGCAGCAACGAATTCGTCCCGAACCTGATCCATGTCGGCACGAGTCATTGCACGCTGGAACCACCGGCCCATGAGGACACCCATCTTGTCGATCCCGCCGCTCGACGACATTGCGCGCTTCGTCGAAAGCTCCTTGTGCTGAACGAAGCTGCCGCCGTGCGTGATCTGCGCAGAAGCAAGCGCCCCCGCCGCATGAACCGCGTCAGTGACCGCGCGGTAATGCGGTATCGCCGCATCGTCGAGCACGCCCTGACTGGCGAAAGTCCGGCCATCGCGAGACACCGCGACATAAGCGAGCGTCGTCATGCCGATGCCGCCTTCGGCAAGCTGCCGATGAAATTCAAGCAACGCATGCGTCGGCAGCGACCGCCGCGCCATCATCTCGTTTGCGCCTGACCGTATAAAGCGGTTGCGCAACGTCACCGGGCCAATGGTGACAGGCGAAAAAGCGGTGTTCATCGATGGACCTCCAATGCGACCGGGGTTCCCGAAAGCATGGCCACGATCCGCTGCTTCATCGGTTCCACCCATTCGCTACGCAGCGCGGGTGCCAACAGACCGGCACTGTCGAGTTCATCACAAAGCGCCATCTGATGCGCGATGTCGAAAAGATCATATTGGTGCGAGAACTTACCTTCGCCGCCATAGGTTATGAACGACACGCCGTGCGTTTCGTAAAAGCCGCCATCGGGACGAACACCGGGGCCACGGTTCACCCAATGACTGGTGATGCGGTCGCCCTCTATCGCCCAGTCGAGTATCGGAAAGGTCCACCCGGCCCACCCCGACCCGACATCCATGTCGCGACCGTAATGTGTGCGGCGAATTGCTTCTCGCCCCTCGGCCCGCACCGGCATTACGCCACCATATGGGCATTCGTAGATGCAATCTTCGTGATAAAAGGCATCGGCCAGCCACGACCATTGATTGCGTCGTTCGGCTTCGACAAACGCATCGCGCAACCCGGCGATTGCGACCTCTACCTCTGCACGGGAATAAGTCATGCCCCGGTCATCAATCGAAATTCGCCTGACCGCCGTCGAGCGGGACGGTGGCACCGGTGAAATAAGAGAAGGCTGGCCCGCAAAGCGCCGCGACTGCCGCTCCGATATCTTCCTCGCAGCGGCCAATGCGACGTAGCGGGATGGTTTCAAAGAATGCCGCCGCTTCCTCTGGCCTGCTTTCGACCCAGCCTTTCAATGCGGGCGAGTCCGCATGTGGGGCGATCGTCAGCACACGGATACCATCGGGTCCCCATTCCGCCGCTGCCGCGCGCGTCAGGATGCGCGTCGCCTCTTTCACAGCGCCATAGGCTCCATAACCGCTCATATCCCAGCGCACCGCCGCAGAGGTTGCAAGGTTGACGATAACCCCCTCCCCACTCCGTTTAAGAAAAGGATGGCACGCCTTCATAAGGCGCAGCGTCGCCAACGGCCCCGAAGCGAACCCCGCCTGAAACGCTTCGTCCTCAATGGACAGCAACGGCCCAAGCGGCACTTGCTGTGCATTGTTGACGAGAATATCGATCCCGCCCAACTGTCTCGACACGCTGGCAACAAGCGACTGGATCGAGGCCGCGTCCTTAACATCGCACTGGAACGCCGCAGAGCGCACCCCAAGAGCTTCGATCTCTTTGGCTACCGCGCTTGTATTCTCGACCCGTCGGCCCACGATCGCCACCGCAGCACCTGCACGGGCGAGCGCAAGCGCGATGCCACGCCCAACGCCCTGCCCCGACCCCGTGACGATCGCCACTTTTCCAGAAAGCTCTGCCATGATCAGCCCTGCAAGTGCGCAGGCGCACCCGGCAATGCTGGTTCGTAGTGCCCGGCAGTCCAGCCGCCATCGACCGCGATTTCCGCGCCAGTGATGTAACTGGCGTCGTCGCTGCACACGAACAAAGTAGTGCGCGCGATTTCTTCGGGCTCGCCGATGCGCTGGAGCGGCACACGCCGGAAAGACCGGTTGTTGACGTCTGCCACGCTTTCACCCCCTGGGTTGCCCATTTCGGTGTTTACGCCGCCCGGATGGATCGAGACGACGCGGATACCGAACGGGCCATATTCATATGCGTACGACTTGCTCATTCCGCGTACCGCCCATTTGCTGGCCGTATAAGCGACAAGGCCATTGCACCCCCGCATTCCATCGACCGACGAGATGTTGACGATGACACCGCTGCCATTTGCCTTGAGTGCGGGAACTGCATGCTTCACACCCATCATCGTGCCGATGACATTGATGCCCAGAACACGCTCGGCATCCTCCTTTCGAAGATCCTCTGCGGCACCGAAGTGGGTGATGGCTGCGTTGTTGACCAGAATATCGAGCTTGCCGAAACGCTCGGTCGCCTTCGCCACGATCTTTGCCCAATCGCCTTCGTCGCGCACGTCAAGCTTTACGAACAATGCGTTCTCACCGATCTCGGCAGCGACAGCCTCGCCCTTGTCAACCAGAACGTCGCCCAGAACGACCTTCGCGCCCTCGGCTGCGAACAGGCGGGCCGTGGCGGCACCCATGCCCTGCGCCGCACCACTGATGATCGCAACTTTCCCCGCCAATCGTGCCATTTCGCGCTCTCCATATAATGACCAACTATCGTCGGCTCTCTTACGCAATCTTCAATGCCGATCGCCCCTCTGTCAAGTTATGCGTGTTGATTTCCGTGTTTCGATCTGCAATTCATCATAACAAGACGGGCACCGCTGCGCATCGCGCAAGCAGGGGCACCTGAAACGAGGGGATTTGAAATGGTCGAACAGCTTTTTCCAGCAGGCGCAGCGATGATAATGGGCGGGACCGGCGGACTCGGAGCGGCCTCCGCTCGCGAACTCGCCCGCGCCGGCAGCGATATCGCCTTATGCTATCGGTCGAAACGCGATGTTGCTGAAAAGCTGGCGGAGGAATTCCGCGGCTTTGGGCGCAAGGTTTCGCTGCACGCGGCAGATGCCACCGATCCCGCCAGTCTGGAGGCAGCGCGCGATGGCGCTATCGCCGCACACTCGCGGATTCACACGATGGTTTGGGCAGCCGGGCCGCTGGTCGATCAGGTCCATCTTTCAGAAACCCCACTGGAGAAATGGAAGCGTGCGATCGATGTCGAGGTTCATGGTTTTTTTGCCGCGACACAGGCGTTGATCCCGCACTTCCGGTCCGCTGGTGGCGGATCTTTCGTACATCTTGGCTCGGCAGGCGATCTCCACTGGCCGGAACGGGACGGCCTTTCGGTCGCGCCCAAGGCAGCAAACGAATCGCTCGTTCGCGGCATCGCCAAGGAGGAAGGCCGCTATGGCATTCGTGCCAACACGGTGCTGGTCGGCGTGATCGACGCGGGCATGTTCCACGACCTCCTCGCCAATGGTTCATTCGATGAGACCTGGGTTGCTGAGGTTCAAAAGGCACTTCCGCTCAAGCGCTGGGGCAAATCCGAAGAAATCGGCCACGCCGTTACCTTTCTCGCATCCAATCGCGCCGCCTACACCACAGGCCAGCAGCTTGCCGTCGCCGGCGGCTACGGCGTCTGATTTCAGGAGTATTATAATGACCAATAACTTTGCCCAAGTTCCCGATCGGGCTATTCTCGCCGCCGAAGCGCAGCAAACTGCAGGACTCAATGATTTCGGCGATCCCTGGATTTTCGAAAATCTCGATGCGCTTATTCCCATCCTCAACACCGAGTCGGAACTGACCGCAGTCGGTGCGGCGGGCGCGCATACGATGATCGTGACCGCACTCGTCAATCGATTGCGCCATGTCGATCTGATAAAACGCCATCCCGAGATTCTGGAAGAAAAGGTCGAAGTCGCGGCCGTCGTTGTCGGTCTGCCGCGTACAGGAAGCACCATGCTTCACCGTATGTTGTCGTCCGCGCCGGGGATGACCGGCGTGAAATGGTGGGAATGCCAGAATTATGCGCCCTTCCCCGGTGAAGCCCCCGGCGACCCGGAACCGCGCCGCGCCGCCGCCAAGTCTTATCTGGATTACATGCTCGTCCATGCACCCGATCTGATGTCGATCCATCCGATGAACATCGATCAATCGGACGAAGAGCTGATCATCATGGGCCTGATGTTTTCCAGCACGATGATCGAGGGCATGTATTATGTGCCGAGCTATGCGCGCTGGTTGATCGAGAACAGCCGCACGCGCTGCTACAAGGATCTGAAGGAAATCCTCCAGTCGCTGCAATGGCAGGACAAGCGTCGCAAGGGTGCAAAATGGGTGCTGAAGACGCCCGGCCACCTGATGGCGCTGGATGGCGTTCTGGAGACTTTCCCCGGCGCAAAGATCGTGATGACGCATCGCGATCCGGTTGCCACTGTGCCGTCATACTGTTCGATGATGACGACGCTTTACCACATGGCATCCACGGTCGATCGTGAGCGGATCGGCGCGTTCTGGGAAAAGCGGCTGGCTGAACTGCTCGACCTGTTCATGTCGATCCGGGCCAAAGCGGGCAGCGCCGACTTCATCGACGTCCGCTATACCGACCTGACGACCCACCCGATCGAACAGGGCAAGCGCGTGCTGGCGGAGGCGGGGATTGCGCTGACGCCCGAAATCGTTGCCGGGATGGAGGATTGGGTCGAAGCCAATCGCCGCGAAGATCGGGCGCCGCACAAATATGCGCTGGAGGATTTTGGCCTTACAAAACCAGAAGTCGAACGTGATTTCGCCGATTATCGCGCAGCGTTTCTCGATGCTCCGGTGCCGGCATGAACGCGATCGATCGGTTGACCGCGATCGAGGATATCGCGCGCACGAAGGCGGAGTATTTTCGCTGCATCGACGAGCAGGACTGGGACGGGCTGGTGAAGGTTTTCACCGCCGATGCAGAAACCGACATGCGCGATGCAGTAGAGCCGCATAACCCCGACCTCCTCTCAAACGATCCCAGGGAATTCGCCCAGAACA
This sequence comes from Sphingomonas paeninsulae, assembly GCF_003660165.1. Lineage (NCBI taxonomy): Bacteria > Pseudomonadati > Pseudomonadota > Alphaproteobacteria > Sphingomonadales > Sphingomonadaceae > Sphingomonas > Sphingomonas paeninsulae. The sequence continues at coordinate 2,024,087 of NZ_CP032829.1, read as the reverse complement.
ACGCCTATGTGCTGGCTGGCGTGAAGACCGCGCACTTTGGATATATGCCACGGATCGACGTTCTGAACGAGGACGAGGCCGTGGGCATCTGGTCGATGGAGGACTGGCTCTGGGTGCCGGCTGGAAACCCGGTGATGCCAGCAGGCAGGATGCACGGCTGGGGTCATTATCATGACCGTTACCAGCGCGTGGGCGGCCGCTGGCTGATGTCGGCTACGCGCCTTACGCGCGTTAAGCTGGAATTTGAAGGATGAAGCCGCTCGCTGGCAAACGCGCGCTCGTCACGGGATCGAGTTCCGGCCTTGGGCAAGGTATTGCCGAAAGACTGGCTGCGGACGGTGCAGAGGTTTGCCTGCACGGACGCGACCGGGTTCGGCTGGAGGCAGCCCAGGCAGCAGTAGCGAAGCTGGGCCGCGCTCATGCTGCTGTCGGCTCACTCTCCGACGATGATGGCGCCGCAGATGTGATCGCTCAGGCCAAGGCGGTGATGGGGGGCATCGATATTCTCGTCAACAATGCCGGTGGTGAGTCGGCAGGCAACGGTCAGGCCGAATGGCTGGATGCGACGCCGGATGAGTGGATGGCGACCTATAATTCTAACGTCGGATCGATGGTCCGTCTGATCCGGTCGTGTGTGCCGGATATGAAGGCAGCCGGATGGGGGCGGATCATCAACCTGTCGAGCGTGTCGGTCGATACGCCGCTAGCCGTCATTCCCGATTATCAGGCGTCCAAAACGGCGATCCGTTCGCTGACCCGCTCGCTGGCACTGGCGCTGGCGAACACGGGGTCACGGCCAACAGCGTCAGTCCCGGCCTGACATTTTCAAACGGTCCGGACGCATGGATTCGAAGAATCGCCAGCGATCAGAACTGGGGCGATGACTGGGACACGATCAAGGCACGAGCGGAACAGGAACTGACAACGAACTTTGTCGGTCGCATCGGTACACCCGCAGACATCGCCCATGCCGTAGCCTTCTTCGCCGATCCGCGAGCCAATTTCGTCAACGCGATCGATATCTGTGTCGACGGTGGTCACTGACCGGCCAACCGAAAGAATCCGGCTGCCGGGTTACGGCAGCCGGTACAGTAGAGGGATAGACGCCGCCGCTCGATTTTCGATCAACGAACATCACCTATCGAAACTAGGCCATATCGATATGGCGGTCATATCGCGTTTGGCCCGATGGATCGCCAGATGATCCCCACTACCCCATCAGATGATCCATTGGACGACGAGAGCGCCGCATTGCTGGACGGACTGCGCCGCGCACTGCGGAGAGCGGGATGGACGCAAGCGAATCTCGCAGAAGAAATCGGAGTCGGAACGGCTACGATCAAACGATGGCTGCATGGCCGGGGCCTTGGCTTCACAACCCTCGCGCGACTTACTGCGCTTGCCGGCACAAGCCTCGCCGAACTGGCGCAGGATGGTCGGCGCAATGCGCGGGACCGAAATCATCTGACGCTCGCGCAGGAGGAAGCGCTAACACAGGACGCGTCGCTATCGACAATTTTTATCCTGATCGTCAACGGCTGGCCCCCTTCCGAAGCAGTCGAAGCTTTTCACATACCAAGCGACGTCGTGGAGAATGCGATCATAAAACTGGAACGGCTGGCGTTGATCGATCGCCTGTCGGGCGGCCGGATCCGCGCACGACTGGACCCTACTTACAGTTGGCAGCGTGCGCCCATGCGGCAACATTTCGAACGCAACCTGAAGCAGTTGTTCTTCTCCCTCGACTACGGCGATCCCGACACGATTTTCGGATCGGAAATGGTAAAACTGTCCCCCATCGGCATTGCACGCATTCGCGATCGAATCGAACAATTGCGGGGCGAGTTGCGCGCCATTTCCCGCGAGGACCAGCGCAATGCTGCGTTGCCTGGCGAATGGTTTGCCGTCCTTGCGGTCGCGCGATCGCTCAAACCTTTGATCTGAAGTCGCCCAGTCGGGCAGCACGTTAAAAAGCGACGGCTTTCCGCCATGATGGGCAAGCCTAGGCGGGTGATAATAAACGAAATTGTAGCAGCATTCGTTTGCACTTGACGGCTATTCAATTTGGTTTAGCTGTTTGCACATAGATTTCTTCGCTACTTGCGTAGAAACGAACAAGGAACTTCGCGCAAGTGGAGAACCCGCAGGGAGAGGGATTGCAATGAAAGCAGCCTGCCGACGTGCCCGGCTCCGTGCAGAACGCACGGTCAAGCCTCCTCGGCGATGACCATTATCTGTAAATTCTACGGTGCCTGAGCACCCATAGAACCGCATCCGTTCAATTAGACGAAATGTCGTCGATCGCTTGGATTTTTATCAAAAACCACCGGGAGGGGTGAATATGCAACTCAAATTTTTGGCAATGGCTGGCGTATCGATTTTGGCGACAAGTGCAGCTCACGCACAGGTTACGACCTCGGATCAGGCGCAAGCCCCAGCGGCTGCGCGAGAGTCTGCATTGAGCAGTGATAGTCTCGCGGAAATCGTGGTTACGGCACAACGGCGTGAGGAAAGCCTGCAAAAAGTCCCCGTCGCGGTAACGGCGATCGGTTCGGAACAAATCGACCTTCTTCGCGTGACCAACGTGAAGAATCTCGCAGGCCTTGCCCCGAGTTTGCAAATCGCCACCCAGGGTCTTCAGTCTAACCCCTCTATCTCGATCCGCGGCATCGCGTCGGGCGTTTCGAACAACGCCGTCGATCCAAAGGTCGGCATTTATCTGGACGGAGTATACATCGGCCGCACCACCGGCTCGATCTTCGACCTTGCGGACATCCAGCGGGTCGAAGTCCTGCGCGGGCCGCAAGGAACATTGTTCGGTCGCAATGCCACCAGCGGCGCGATCAGCCTGATTTCAGCACCGCCAACGGGTGAATTCGGCGTCCGCGGCACCGTATCCTACGGCAATTCCAAGGCGTTGCGCGGCAAGGTAACAATCGATCTGCCACAGTTGGGGCCTTTCTCGTTCAAGGTTTCCTACCTCCACGATCAGATCGCGGGCGATTATAATAATTCGATTGGGGGCCAGACGATCAATCTCAGCCTTCGCGACCCTTCATTCGGGACGCAGACCTTTGCGAACAAGCTTGGAGGTCGTAACATTGATGGTGGCCAACTGGCTGTGCGTGGCGAGTTTGGCAATCTCGTAGCGGATTATCGCTTCGACTACACCGACTCCCGAACAGTTGGCCGCGCGATGCAAAGCTTTGGCGTCATACCGGATCAATCGGGACAGATCCTTCAACCAATCGTAAGTCTGCAACCGCTCCTCGGCGGGACCACCAATCTCTCGTCCGACAGGCTGACAACGGTCGCGAATGCGACGAGCGTCGAGCATGTCGTTACGCAGGGCCACAGCCTGTCATTGACGCTGCATGCATCCGATGCATTTACGGTCAAGAGCATCACCGCCTATCGCAAGTTCAAGCAGGATCCGAATATCTATGATCTTGCCTCGACGGGGGGACTCCGGTTTTCCTTCGGGCAACTCGGCACATTCCTTGATCCTACAATTCCTGCCGCACAAAAGGGTGCATTGCTCTTCAGCCCGGCAAACATACCGGGGCCAAACGATTCTTTCTTCTCGCTGTTGACGGCGCGATCGACCCGCCAGTGGCAGATCAGCCAGGAGGTCCAGTTCCAGCTTAGCGAAGACGCATATGATCTGACGGCCGGTGCATTTTATTTCCACGAGAACTCACCGGCTACCGACATCCTGGGCATCCTCGAGCCCGTCCCCGGCGGCGTGGTCGTGCCAAGCCCATTGGACGCGGTGTTCGGAAGCGGGGTTACGCGTACGCTCTCGATTAACAACTCGATGGCAGGCTATGCGCAAGGAACGCTCCACGTCACTGACAAGCTCGATATTACCGGCGGCCTTCGTTACACGATCGATGATCGCGAACTCGTAATTTACAGCGTCTCGGGGGACAGGGCGGACAGCTAGGTATTGGCGACTACAAGGCCAGTTTCTCGAAATTGAACTACACCGGGATCGTCACCTATCGACCAACCCAGCAAATTACGAGCTATGCCAAAATAGCCAGTGGTTATGTCGCAGGCGGCATTCTGAGCGGAATTCCCTATAAACCGGAAACACTGGTTTCTTACGAAGTCGGCATCAAAGCGCAATTTCTCAACAATCGCATTCGCCTGAATACCGCTGCTTTCTACAGTGATTACAAGGATCTGCAGACCCAGAACTTCATCAACGGTCGTCAGTTCTTCGACAATGCGGGCAAAGCCGACATTCGCGGATTTGAGGTCGAAGCCGATGTAACGCCAGTTCGTGGTTTGGTACTGAGCGGCAACGTTGGATATGCCGATTTACGTTACAAGAGCTTTATATTGAATGGGATCGACATCGCCGATATCGCGCGTACGCCGTACACGTCCAAATGGACTGGCCGGGCGTCCGTACAATATGATGCTCCCGATTTCAGCAATGGCAGCCACGTATTCGGAAGAATCGAGGGGCGTTATCGCAGCGCCTATTATCTCACATCGACTCCGATCCAGAACGTCGTGACAGGCCAGAATGTGTTGGAGGATTACAACCATCGCCCCGGTTATTGGCTAGTCGATGGCCGCCTTGGCCTGGCCGACATGATGGTCGGCGGAGCAAAGGCATCGCTCTCTGCGTTCGGACAAAACCTGCTGAACAAGCAATATGTCGCATTCGGTGCTCCGGTGCTGTCGTTGGTCGGCACATATGAACGCGGTCGCACTTACGGTGTCGAACTCGGGATCGTGTTTTGAGTGATGGCGCGGCGACTCCGTCGCCGCGCCTCGACGGCAAGGTCGCGCTCGTCACCGGTGCCAGTCGCGGTATCGGTCGGGCGATTGCCCAGCGGCTGGCGGCGGCCGGAGCTACCGTGGTCGTTACAGCCCGCTCGCAAGGAAGCCCGGCTCCCCAACAACGTTTTGGGAAAACAGAACATGTCGCAGGCACGCTGGATGAAACGGTCGCGCTGATCGTCAAGGCCGGCGGCACCGCAATTTCACTTCCCGCTGATCTGGAGGATGCGAACGCACTCGCAATGCTCGTGCCTCGTGCAATCGAAATTGCCGGTCGCCTCGATATCCTCGTCAATAACGCCGGGTTCGCCGATTATGCGCGCGTCGAGGATATGCCCGCCGACACGTTCGGTCGCACAGTTCTTCATTACATACAGGTGCCATTCGCGCTGGCTCAGGCAAGTGTGCCGGCAATGCGCGCATCCGGCGCAGGCTGGATCGTCAACATCGGATCGGTCACCGCGCTTTCTCCGATTCGCCCCTATCCAGATTATGCGCGAGCCGGCGGTGACACTGTCTATGCCGCGACCAAAGCTGCACTGAACCGTTTTTCCCAAGGGCTCGCCGCAGAACTTTTGGACGCCAACATAGCGGTCAATGTGGTTGCGCCATCGACGGCAATCCGCACTCCCGGCGCATCGGCACTGATCCCCGAGGACTATCCGACCGAGGATGTCGCATATCTGGCGGAAACGGTTCTGGCGATGTGCCACCTGCCCGCTTCAGAGCGAACCGGTCAGATTGCTTACAGTATGCACTGGCCCGCTACGCACGCATTGGCGGTCAAGACTCTGGACGGCCGCGAGACGATGCCTGCCGCAATACCACCGGCCTGGTCGCATCCTGCGATCGACACGGCGGTAACTCAATGAGACGTCTCGCAGGAAAAGTCGCGGTTGTCGCGGGCGGCGGCGGAATCGGTGCCGAGACTGCAATGCGCCTTGCGGCAGAAGGCTGCGCGGTCATGCTGGGCGATCTATCGGTCGCACCAGCGGAAGAGGTTGTAAGCGAGGTCATTGCACAGGGCGGCCAGGCATCAGCCATGGGCTATGACCAATCCAACGATGACTCCGTAGCATCGCTGGTAAAGGCGGCCCATGAGCGCTTTGGACGCGTCGACTTCATGCACGCCAACGCTGCCGATATGGGCGCGATCCGCGATGATGGTGACGCCCTGACGATTTCCCTGGACACGTTCGATCGCACTGTCGCTGTAAATATGCGGGGCTATCTTTCGTGCACACGCCACGCATTACCGCACCTGATCGAAAACCGCGGTGCCATCGTCTATACCAGCTCATCGGCAGCACATATGGGCGAACCCGAACGCGTCGCCTATGCAATGACAAAAGCTGCGGTGAACGCACTGATGCGCCACGTCGCCAGCCGCTGGGGCAAAGAGGGCGTTCGTGCCAATTCCATCGCGCCCGGCATGGTGCTGACAGCGCAAATCCGCGATAATCTGGCACCCGACTTTATCGACCGCGTGCTGGCCGCACATCGAAGCTGGCGATTGGGCGAGAGTGCGGACATCGCAGCGATGGTCGCGATGCTGTTCTCCGCAGACGGCGAATGGATCACCGGACAGACGATCGCGGTGGACGGTGGCGCTTCGATACGGCCTTAAGCGATGGCGTTCGGCTCCGCGACAATGACCGAATAATCGCCAATGTGCATTGCCCAGTGAGCATCGCGCCTAACAATCCGCCAGCCGCGTGCTTCGCGGGCCCAGCGATCGATATATTCGCCATTGGTGTCCAAAAAGCGGTCGGCCTTGTTTCCGCGACCCTGATGCCGAGCCTGAACATAGCATCGGCTGGTCGCGCCATCTCCGTCCAGCTCGATCATGATGCTACCGATCAAGTGCTGCGACGGTCCGCACACATCGAGGAAGCGACTGAATTGCGCACGCATCGCCTCTATCCCGGCCTGCTCTTGCCCGTCACCATAATTGAACGCGACATTGTCGGCAAAGACGTCGGTTACCGCGCTCCAGTCCCGCGTATCGAGCACTCGCGCAAACCGACCGAGTTGATTGGTGATTACCAGCCTGTCATCTTCCCGTGTGGGCATCAGTGTCCTCCAGATGTTCTGCGTATCAGTAGTGCATCCGCGATACGCAAACCATCACGAACTAGCATTATGCTTGCTCCAACCGAATTTCGGATGTAGTTTCCGAAACTGGCGAGGCACTGGCGGCGAAGGTGAAAACCGAATCGACCGGGCCGAACGTCGAAACCCGGGAGAGTACCCATGAATGATGATATTTCTTCGCGCGTAAGCGAAGCGGACTTTGCCTATTACAACGGCTCTGGCCCCAAGTTTACGACTGAGAGTTCGACGCTGATCAGCTCGTCACCCTATCTCAACCATCCCGAGCTTCGTGAGCTAATCGCTCAGGAAATGCTGCGGCGTAACGGCGCGGATTTACCGAACACCGCCTATATCCCCAACGTCGTCAAGATCCTGATGGAGCTGGAAGACTGGCCGCGCATCTTCCAGTTGTTCGAGGAAGAAAAAGCGCGCCTGCCGGAATTCAAGGCATGGCTGGATGGCCGCAAGGTTTCGCTCTTTTCGTCGGAAGAACTTTCGAACGCAAAACCCGGAACGCTGCGCGCCGTCATCTATGATTTCGTCGTTAACAGCGGCTATAATATGGATCATTTCTATCAAGGGATGGAAATCAAGAGCGACTTCGACTTCTACATGAAGGAGCGGACGCACACTCACGACATCGAACACATGATCACAGGCTTTGAAACCGATCACTGTGGCGAGATTGCCCTGCTCGCGGCGAATGCCCGCGCACTCTATGGCTATTTCAAGCCGGAACTCGCAGCGTTCTTCAATCGGGTCAGCGCATATCTGAAGGCGAAGACCACGCTCAAAAGTGGCCTGTTCTATCCAGAAGCTTTTGCCGAAGAACTCAACGCCGAGGACATTGGTGCGGTTCAGGGTCGAGCTTGGAAGCATCCGCTTTTCCTGATCCCATATCGCGATTATCTCGATTGGCAGGTTACGGATATCCGCGAGAAGTTCGGCATCACCAGCGCACCGGTATCGGGGCATTGGAAATGGACGACCGCAGTCAGCGAAGATCCACGCCATGCCAACGACCAAAACACGATGGCTGCCGCTGCCGAATAGCAGCAACGTCTAAGTGGCTTTAAAAAGGCCGGGGCTCAGCGCCTCCGGCCTTTCTTGTTTGCCCGGTCGCTTGGCGATCACAAAAGCCGATCGAAGCACACAAAAAAGGGCCGGTCTTTCGACCGACCCTTCCCTTTGTAGTTCCGCTTATTCAGCGGCTTCGAGGATTCGCTCCGCATCGGCTTTCGCAGTGGGAGCCATATATTCACCTGGGGTCGCGCCCGTGTACGCAGTCCCGTCAAATGTCGTCACGCCATTGACGATCGTTCGCCGCATAGGAGCAGCCTGACGAGTGAAGCGCCAAGTCGTGCCGCCTTCGCCATCGGGAACGTCGTAGCGCTTCTCCATGTCGCGATATTTCACTTCATCGAGGTTGAAGACCACAACGTCGGCACGCTTGCCAACTTTCAGTTCGCCGGTTTCATGCAGGCCGAAAAAGTTGGCGAGCTTGCCAGTCTTGACATGCACTGCCTGCTCGAGGGTCAAAAGTCCCTCCTTCACATATTTAGTGAAGAGCAGGATATTCTCGCCGCCGCCACAAAGCATCTGAAGATGCGCGCCGGCATCCGAAATATTGCCGACCGATTTTTCGTCCTTCATCAACTGGATCGTCAGTTCCTCATCCTTGGGAAAAGGAGCCATGTGAACGGTCGATTTCGTACCGTTCTCCACGATCCATTGCGCCATTGCGTCGGAACGATGCAGTCCGCGGCTTTCTGCGAATTCGTGTAATGTAATTCCGACTGGACCAGCCCCATTCTCGGAATCTCGCAGGAACAAATCCTTAGGATTGTTCATCGGGGAATGCGGCCACGCCTGAGTATCCCAGCTTTCTCGCGCCCGCGCTCGCCAGTCGGCATCGCTAAGCATTTGCGCTTTCTCTTCGTGCGTTTCCGCCAGCACAACCTCATGCCAGACATAATCATTGGACTGTGCAAAGATCAGCGACTTGATCAAGCTGAGCGTGCTCGTTGGCGAGACGTGCGCAAAGCCCGGCCAGATATCGACGCCCTCGGCCTGCATCCGCTCGACCCGCGGCTTCATCTGAGCGAGCATCTCTTTCTGGAAACCCAGCGTCGGTATCGCGCCAGCAACCTGCATACGGATGTTCCGCCCCTTCGTGAGCCGTTCGAGCCGTTCAAGGTCGGCTGGCCCGCGCATCCGCATGAACGTATCGACGATAACCTGGTACGTGGTGCCCGGATGACGCTGCATCACTTCGAACAGTGCTTCGAATTCCGCGTCATCCGCCAGCAATGTCGGGATCGGGCGATTGTCACCGTCGTGATCGTGAAGATTGTCCGACATGCCCAGCGCGCCCGCCGATAGCGCTCCCTCAAGCATTTCGGCCATAAGTTCGACTTCCTTGGGAGTCGCCGCGCGATCCCATGCTTCAAGGCCCATCGCTGCCATCCGCAGTGCGATATGGCCTACGAATGCCGAATAGTTGGTCGGCAGATGGACGTTCTTTGCCATCGATTCCTTATATTCGGCCCATGTTTCCCAGTCCCACGGCACATGCTGCAGGAACGGCTTCAATGGGATATCCTCGAAGAACGAGAATATCTTGATCATCTCCAGTTGCGCGGCCTTGTCTTTCGAAAGTGGCGCGGCGGTGAACCCACAGTTCCCCAGAATAACAGTGGTAGCGCCATTGCCCGGCAGCGGGTCAAGATCCGGCTGCCACCACATCGTTGCATCATAGTGAGTATGGCTTTCGATAAAGCCCGGCGTCACGTGGCAGCCGGTTGCATCGATCACTTCCTCACCGGCACGCGGTGAGAGGTTTCGGCCGATTTCGGCAATCGTGTCGCCAGCAATGCGGACATCGGCGGCAAAAGGCTTGGCCCCCGTTCCGTCCACCACCGTGCCGCCGCGAATGAGCATGTCTGACATAGCATCTTCTCCAAAAATTGAGGTAATTATCCCTCTGGCCGAAGCCTGCATCGTGTCCGGCGTAAACGCCGTCCGTGCGTTATGGTTATCCATCGGCAGTCGCCGCAGTACCGCCACGCCTTTCAGCATCGGAACCTTGTTTTGATGCTATCGTTCCGAAATTGTCGGCGCAAGGTGAATCTGGCCGTTGCGCAGTAGAATTCGAAATATCTCGCGCAAGCTAAGTCTTCTTATTGAAATATCACCGCTTTGCGGATTAGGACGCGGTTCGATAGCCGTCCACCACGACTGCACCTGAGCGTTGGTCGAGAGCCTCTTAGGACGATTGATCGCACACCAGAATACAGGTGCGCAATTCATACCCGGTAACAAGATCGTTCCAGCTTACCGTAGGTGGCTTTTCGAGACGCAGACCGGGTACCGCAAGGAGCCGCATGAGGAACATGTCGGTTTCCTGGATGGCAAGAAACGATCCGGGGCAGCGATGATGCCCGTCGCCGAACCCCATTACCGACGCCCCTGCACGCCCTGCGGGGCATCGGTCAGCACGAACGGTCAACGGATCGTCCCCAGCGACCGAAGCATCCGCATTCACCGCACGAAGGTCGACCGCGACAAGTGCACCCTTGGGAATTGGAACGCCATCGTCGATAGTGACCGACTGGGTTGTGCGACGGAACAGCGTGCCGACCACTGGCTCCAGTCGCAGTATCTCTTCCAGTAGAGCATGTCGGGCGGGTTCGTCGGCGGCGCGGTAATGTGTCTCAAGCGCCGGATCATCGAGCATATGCCAGGCGCACACTGTGATGAATTCGCGCGTCGTCACCATGCCAGCCGCAGCGTAAGTGATACACTCGGTCAGTATCTCCGAATCGCGATAACCCTGGTTCAACAGATGCGAGATGACGTCTTCGCGGGGATTGCGGCGACGTGCACGGATGCTAGGCCTGACGTCCAGCAGATAGAAACGCAGCAGCCGTGCTTGGGCAACAAAAGCTTGCCACCAGCGCGCAGCGGGAGTTCTCGCATCGCCAAGTCCTCCCGCAAAGAATGCATTGATGCGCCGATCGAGGCCGGGTGTCAGGCTGTCGGTAAGTCCGACAACCTCCGCTGCAATGCCGACGGCCATTTCCATTCCGATGACGCTAAGATCGGCCCGGCCAGCCGATACGAAGCGCCCGATGATGCTGTCGGCCAGCGTCGCCATCAGTTCGCGATAACGCGCACTCACGGTTTTTGGGGTGAAGAATGGTGCCGTCAGGCGTCGCTGTTCATGGTGGATCGTGCCCTCCAAAAACAAGATCGGCGTCTTGCCGCGTTGGGGCAGTTTCTCGATAAGCTCGGCCTTGAAACCAGCCTGTCTCGTGGCATCGGAGCGGAGCAACTTCCGTGCAGCGGCAAAACTGCGGACGTGCCAGACACCAGCGCCATCCTGCTCGACATCAGGACTGAACGCTCCACCTGGAGGAGCCGTCCGCCGATTATCGGCACCGGTTACAGGGCATCGGCCATCAGCACGTTCCGGCAGGGTATCGGCTTCAGCCATATTCCGCTCCTTAGTTTCGGAACGTATATATCGAAACCTATTGCGAAACTACCCAATTTCACCACGACGTCGCGCCGTGTCTCGCAGAATCGCGTCGATAGCGGGACCGATATCGCAGGGTGCCACCTGATCCGAATAGGCCTGCGCCGCGGCGCGAAGATTCGGCAATTCATCGGATTCCCAAGCGAGCAACGCACGGTCGAGTTCTTGCCCCTGATCGGTATCACGGCTGGCGAGCGCACTGAAATGACCTTTCACAGCCGCCGCGCCGATGCACACCTGACCAATTTGGCGATAGAGATACATCGCCTCCTCATCATCGAATCCACGCACGGTCATTGCACCCAGAAACGCGTCGACGAATTCCATTTCGACCGCGATGCCCCATTGCGCCTCGATAAATCCGATTACGAGTTGCGCATTACCGCCCAGCGAAGCGAAAAGCGTATCGGCAAAGGCGCGCGCCAGATCCGCCCAGTCCTGCCCTGCATCCGGCGGAGCCCGTCGTCCCGCCTGCCGGCCCGTCGCCAGCCGAACGAGCGTGTCGCGATTTTCGACGTAGCGATACAGCGTCGCGATGCCGACGCCGAGACGCCCGGCAAGCTCCTTCATATTAAGGTCGGCCAGCCCACCTTCGATCGCCGCATCCAGCAAACCATCGAGGGTCAGTCGTCGCGGTCGGCCGACAACGCGAGAGGGGATTGTCGCCGGATTGAGAGGGGGCATGATAGTCACGACATCGTCTGTTCCCCAAGCCGCCGTCGCAATCAAGCGAAGATCACGGCCCATCAGGCAGTTCTGGTGCCCAGGCCACGCCATTGATATGCGCGCCACCGTCGACGAACAATGTGTTGCCGGTCAGGTAGCGACTGCCCTCGCTCGCCAGAAAGGCAACGACAGGCGCAATGTCGGCATCGGGATCGCCCATGCGTCCCATCGGGTTCTGCGCTGCCATTATCGCTGCCGTTTCCGGATTCGCATCTCGAAACCGTCGATAAGCAGCGCTGATCGACGCTGGGCAAACAATGTTACAGGTTATCCCGTGACCTGCCCACTCACGTGCAGCAGTACGGCTAAGCGCGCGAAGTGCCTCCTTGCAGACATTATATTCGGCCGATCCGATATGAGCGTTAACACCGTTCAGCGAACCGATGTTGACGATTCGCCCCCATCCCCGCGCCTTCATTGCTGGAAACGCCGCCTGCATGGCCCATAGTGCTGCCGACATTGCCATGGTCATGCCGTGAAGCATTTCCGCGTCAGTCTTATATTCGATGCGTTTCAGGGTCGTGCCCGACCATGCATTATTGACCAGAATATCGACCGCACCGAAACGTTCGTTCGCCACCGCGATCATTCGCTCCACAGCAGCACGATCCGTCACATCGACTTGGTGAAATACAACGGCCACGTCCGCGTCGCGCTCTGCTTCGGCAGCAGCTTCACGACCCCGCTCCGCATCGATATCGGCAAGCAATACTCTTGCACCATCAGCTGCCAGGCGACGGACAATGCCACGGCCAATCCCGTCAGCGCCGCCGGTGACGACCGCAACCCGCCCTGACAATGGCCCCGCTATGATGACGCGCTCCGATATTGACCGACGATTTCTTCGATCGCGGGCACCACATCATCCCGGCGGAAGGCGAGTAACTTTTCGACCTCTGGATCGACATCGTAATACAGCGTGTTGCCTCGCCCGAAGAAAATGGCTGAATCAGGCAGCATCGGATGCTCCTGATCCAAAACCGGCGGCTTGTTACGACCGACCGCTTCGAAAAATGCGCCGAAATAGTTCTGGAACGTCATGTTCTGGTCGCCGACCAGATAGGACGCGCCCGCAGCGCCACGCTCAAGGCCACCCTCGATCGCCTCTGCCAGCGACTGAGTCGAGATGAAATTGGTCCCACCCGGCGGCGCAAATTCCGGCATCGGCGCAAACTTGCCCTCGGCATATTGAGTGTAAGCAGCGAACATCGGGATGACGAGGCCCGGCACCGCGCCCACGACGAACGGCGCATTGATGCTCATCGCCACGAAATTGCCGCCAGCCAACGCCGCAACACCCTCATCAGAAGCCTTGCGCGAACGGACATAGGCGTTGTTGGCGACCAGCTTTGGCGCAGCCTGAGGATAGAAACTGCCAACGTTCACCGCACGCTTTATGCCAGCGGCCTTTGCCGCTTCGAAGAAACGCGGAACCCCGATCGAATTGGCCTCATGCCAATAATCATCACCGACATCCTGTGGCTGGTGGCGAACATCGTTACCCGCCGCAAAGACGAGCGCATCGAAACCAGCAAGTGTCGCACGGTCGAAATCCATTGCGACATAATCGATCCGCTCGAACGGCAGATCGCCGAGGGGGTGCCAGCCGCAGGCGCGTTCCGACCGGCAATCGTTACCTCGTGACCTTTTGCTTTAAGATGGAGGGCTGCGCGGCCACCGATCATGCCGGCTCCGCCGACTACGATAATCTTCATGCTTTCAGGTTCCTTTTAAAGATTCAGACCATTGCCGGTCGTAACCGGCATATTTGTCCAGACGTCGTTCGCATCACGATACCAACCAGCCGCAGCAAGCGCGCCGCCGTCCACATGGAGGGTGGTGCCAGTAACCCAGGCCGCATGAGGGCTAGCGAGGAAGAGTATCCCACCGGCCATGTCCTCCCCTGTCCCGAACCGACCGAGCGGTGTCCACCGCTTGACGTTGTCGCGATATTCAGGCGGTATCATCAATGAAACCGGCACCTGCGGCGTATCGGTCGTTTCCGGCGCGATCAGGTTGATGCGAATACCGACCGGCCCTAGTTCCAGCGCAAGGCTTTTGGTAAACCCGGTCAGGGCCGCCTTGCACGCCGCATAGACCGCGCAATTAGGGATACCGCGATATCCCTCAATCGACGAAACGCTGACGATGCTGCTCCCTGCGCCGTTACGCCGCAACAACGGGATCATTGCCTTGGTGACCGAAAAGACCTGTCGAAGATTAGTTGCGTAGAGCCGCTCTATTTCATCGTCGCTCAATGTTTCAAAAGGCTTGGCCAGCATCAGAAAATCGCCGACGTTGTTGACGAGAATATCGAGCCCGGAAAACCGCGCTTCGATCTGTGCGGCCAGATCGGCGACAACGCCTGCATCCGTGACATCCCCGATCACGATCAACGACTCTACGCCCGCACTCTTTAGTGCCACGCGTGTGGACTCTGCCCTATCGGCATCAATCTCAACCACAACGACCGAAGCTCCGGCGCGACCGAACGCATCCACCGTTGCACGGCCAATTCCCGCCCCGCCTCCGGTAACAAGTACCGTCTTGTCTGCAAAGTCGAACATCCTGCCACTCCCTCGTACCGCACACTTTGGAAAGCGCGTCTCAGGCTTTGGAGGTTAAGACGCACGTCGCGATCATTCAAGCCATGTTTAACGCAAATACGCATTTCTCAATAGTTAGAATTTGCTTTTGCGTTTTATTAAAGCATAAAATGATGCGAATGATACCTGGTGGCGTTTGATCGGAAAAGACTGCAGAATGCCCACAGAGTTAAGTCGAAACGAAGCACTGAAGGACGACTCAATGGGGAAGGTGCACGACACATGATCGCGGATTCGATCTGGGTTATCGACGAAATCACCACACGCCCCGGACAGGGGAAAGCGTTTCTCGACGCCTATATGACGCAATATGTACCCGGCGCGACCGCCCGTGGGATGACGCTAACCCATCGCATGGTAGAACCCGCGATGTGGCTCGACGACGCGCCAAACCGGATTCTGCTCATCTGGGCAATGCCGAATGTCGATGCGACATGGGGGCCAAACATATGGCGCGCGGCGATGGCGATGTGCTGCATTGGTGGGAGGTTGAGGCACCGGCCTTCATCCTCTCTCGACGACGATCCACTCTTGCCAACGCCAATGTGCTGGAAAGCCTTGCCGATGTTTAGCGCGCTGTTCATTCCAACATTCGCCCCTGCCCGGCGGGCCGAAGCGATGGACGTGATTGCAACCGCGACCGCTGGCTTGCCAAACCTGCTTGGCAGTATGTTCGCTCCTACCTTGCCAAATGTTTATAATGGCGGCGATGCGATTTGGCGGGCGACCTTTGCCGATGCAGCAGCGTGCGACGCAGCGTTATCGAGTGACGCTTGGAAGCCTGCTGCAACATTGTTGGCGGACAAAGCCATCGTCACACAACTCGACCACGCAACCTTCGCAGGCGGCATGTCCGGGGAGCGAACCCAGGCGCCCGGCCTTTACCGCATCGCGCTGTTTTGCGCCAATGTCCGCCCCGACGCCGAACGCCTGCAATCCTTCGCAGAGGATACTGCGGCACTGGCAGCGTACGTCAGGACCATCGGGCGCTGGCAACTGTCCACGACGCGGGACGCCGATGGCCTGCGACCCTGGACCCACGTATGGGAACAGGAATATTCCAACCTCGACGGTCTGAACGGTGCGTATATGCGCCACCCGGCCCACTGGGCGCGGGCGGAACGCTGGTTCGATCCCGAATACCCTGAACATCTTGTCGATCCGCTGCTTGTCCATACGTTTTGCGCGATCGAAACGCACGTTCTTCATGGCTGACATGCCGCATTCCGAAAATCGCTCCGGCAAGCCGTCCGAAGTTTCACGCAATTTTCCGGACTGTCACCCTAGTCCCTGACGCTTTGCGTCGCTAGACTGGCAATATAATTCGCATTTAGAAAAAGAGCGAAGATTGGGAGAGGCATTGTGTTCGACAAGCAAGTAGATGTTCTGGTGGTCGGTTCCGGAGCAGGAGCACTCGTCGCGGCACTCCGGGCCGCCCGTGCTGGTGCCGATGTACTGGTGGTGGAAAAGGGCGCGATGTGGGGCGGAACCTCTGCGACATCGGGTGGAGGCATCTGGATTCCCGGCAGCCATCTTGCCGAACAGGCGGGCCATCCCGACGATCTGGGCGAGGCATTCCGCTATGTCCGCGCGCTGACTGCGGATAACGTCGCCGACGACCAGATTCACGCCTTTGTCGATAACGCACATCGGATGCTTGCTTGGGTCGAACAGGAAGCCGACGTCCAATATGCAGCGCTGCCCTATCCGGATTACTATCCGGAAGTGGCGGGAAGCCGGGAGGGATATCGCACCCACTTGATACCGACCGCCTTTGATGCGCGGAAGATGGATCAGGCGGCCTTCGATACGATGCAGCGCGCCTCCCCGGCGGCGAGCCTGTGGGGTCGCATCAACTGGGTGCTTGCGGAAACGCACATTGCGCTGTTCCGTCCCAAGGGCTGGTGGAAAACGATCGGAAAAGCACTTGCCGGATATTGGCTCGACTTCCCACAACGACTGCGTAGTCCGCGCGATCGGCGGCTAACGCTGGGAACTGCCCTGCTCGGTCGTCTGCGCAGCGCGGTGGACCGCACGGGTACCCCGGTTTGGCTGAACAGCCCGTTCGTCTCGCTAATCGAAACCGACGGACGTGTCGAAGGTGCCGTGGTGCAACACGAAGGACGCGAATTGCGGATCGGCGCACGCAAGGGCGTGATTCTTGCCGCCGGTGGGTTCGAACGCAACGCGGCGCTTCGTGCAGAGCATCTGGCCGCCGCCCACGATCCGGTCGCCAGCGGATCGCAGGTCAACAATCGTGGCGATGCTCTGTTGGCAACGCTGACTCTGGGCGCTGCTACACGCAACATGGACTCGGCATGGTGGGCACCGATGTTCCGCATTCCGGGTGAAGATCGCGCTCGTCTGTCGACTGTGGAACGCGCGCTCCCCTACTCGCTGATTGTCGATCAATCAGCCAAGCGTTACGCCAATGAGGCACTCTCCTACCATCGCTTCGGCGAGGTGATGAAAGCGCCCCACGCTCCCGGAGCTGAAACCAATCCGAGCTGGCTGATCTTCGATTCTCGCTATCGCAACAGCTATCCCGCAGGACCGGTCATCCCCGGCATTCCCGATGCGCTATTACCTGCATCAGTACGAAAGGTGCTGGTGAAGGGCTCGACCGTTGCTGATCTGGCGAAGGGCACCGGGCTGGATACGGTAACCCTCGAAGCCACGATCACGCGTTTCAACGGAATGGTCGCAAAGGGCAAGGACGAAGATTTCGGTCGCGGAGACAGTGCCTATGACCGGCTCTACGGTGATCCACGAGTCAGCCCCAATCCCTCGCTCGGTGCCGTCGCAAAGGCACCATTCTATGCGATCCCGCTTCATCTGGGCGATATCGGCACGAATGGCGGCCTTGTTACCGACGGACGCGGGCGTGTGTTGCGCGAGGATGGCGGCACGATCCAGGGTCTCTATGCGGTTGGCAACCTTGCCGCCTCCGTCATGGGTTATTCCTATCCCGGTGCCGGTGCGACGCTTGGGCCAGCCATGACGTTCGGTTTCCTTGCCGCCACCGACGCCTGTCGTATCAACGAACCTGTCTGAGTGATCTCAGGACAGGTATCGCCGGAGCGCCGCCACCGCGATCGCAATCGCCTGATCCGAAATCGGTGCAACGCCGAAGAAGCTGGCGAAACCGTGGATACCGCCGGAGAAGTCGTGCAGATCAGTGGGCACTCCGGCAGCTCGGAGCGCGACGGCATAGTCAAAACCCTCATCATGAAGAGGGTCGTTCCCTGCCAAGATTACGGTTGCAGGTGCCACTCCCGCAAGCGAAGCTGCGCGCAACGGAGCAGAACGGTGATCAAGCGGGGATTTGCCGAGATACTGATCCCAGAAGAACCGCATCATGCCGGTTGTCAGAAAACTGTCTTCGGGATTGGCACGATAGGAAGCATTCTCGAAATCGCGATCCACAACGGGGTAGAACAACACTTGCCCAGAGGGCGCGTTCGGCTTCCCGGCAAGCAACAACGCGGCCACCGCAGCGAGATTTCCGCCGGCACTGTCACCGACCACGGCATAGCGATCCGCACGAATGCCAAATTGCTCCGCGTAGGCCGGCAACGCTCCGATGGCGGCCAGTACATCGTCGATCGCAGCCGGGAAAGGGTGTTCGGGCGCCAAACGATAGTCGAGCGACAGCACTGCACACCCCCCATCGCGCACCAGCACACGGGCAAGTGCATCATGCGTCTCCAGCGTGCCGAGAACCCATCCGCCACCGTGCAACAAAATGGCTACCGGTCGCACCTCACCCGGGGCGGGATGGTAGAGCCGCGCCGCGATCGGGCCAGCACTCCCTGCAATTTCCACATCCCGCACCTCTGCGATGGGGATAGGTGCGCCGGGGAATGGATTGTCCATGACAGCGCGCATGGCCGTCGCCTCAAGCGGGTCAGGCAGCGCAAATCCGCTGGCAGCCATCGCAGCGATCATCTGCTGCAAAACCGGGTCGATCATCCTATACTCTCCCTGTGATTGGTCATTTATCAGAATCCGTAGATGCCACCGCGATCGGTTCGGCTCATTATGCGGATGCGGACGATGTCGTTGTCGCGCTGTTCGCGAGCCTTCTCGACGATGCGCCCTGGTCCGCTTTCCTTGAGCGCCTTGCGACTGCTGCATCGGCAGCGTGGGCTACGCTTATCCTCACGCCGCGAGCGGGCGATCAGCCCGGCATGATACTGACTCCGGGTGCTGATCCCGGCATCGGCCTGGATTACACCCGGCGGCTTTTCGCGAACGATCCTTTCACCGGATTGCCCGAGGGAAAGGTGTCGCATTTCCGCGAATTCGTTTCGGCCGCAGCTCTTGACCGCAACGTCGCCTATCGCGAATTTCTGTCGCAGACGAGCAGCGACGAAGTGCTGGGTCTCGATATCCGCGAGGCAGGCGGTCTGGAACTGCGCCTGCGGCTCACGCGTGCGGCAGACCAGCCCCCATTCGAACCTTCTGATTATCAGCGTCTGGAGCAACTCGTGCCCCATCTGCGGACCGCTCTCAAACTGTTCGATAGACTTGCGACCGGGGAAACCGAGCGCGGTATCTATGCGGGCGCAGTCGCGCAGATGGCGGTGGGCGTGGTGATTCTGGACTGGCGGGGCAAGGTCATCCGATTGAACGCGCGCGCGTCCGAGATTTTGGCTGAATGCGATGGAATTGCGCTGCGTAATGCCACGATCCGGATCGATGACAACGAGCTTGCCCGGCAATTGCACGCGCGGCTCCTGCACACCGACGATGCTGGCTTGCTGACGTTGCGCATTCCACGGCCATCCGGCCACGGCGACCTGCTGCTGATCGCGGGGAGCGCCAACGCACCCGACTACCTCGTGGCCGGTGGCGGACCCGCGACGGTTTTGTTCCTGAACGATCCGGTGCGATCGCCCCGAATCTCGGCGGATGCACTCAGGGATTTGCTCGGCCTTACCCAAAGCGAAGCCGGCATTGCCGCCAATATTGCCAGCGGCCTGTCCCTGGCCGACGTTGCCGCCCACCACGGCATTTCCCCCAATACGGTGCGCGCACACCTTCGCGCGATCTTCAACAAAACCGGGGTGAAGCGCCAGTCCCAGTTGGTTCACCTCGTCCATCACAGCCTTCCGGGGCTGACTAGGCCAGCGGACTGAGATCAGCCCGCCAGCGGTGGAAAGGATGAAAGCAGCGCCGCATCGACGAGTTGAGCCTGACCATTCAAGCCGGCCGCACGTCGACTCATCAAAAAGATCGCGACTTCGGCAACCTGCTGGGCGGAAAGACCGCCGCGATAATCGGGATAATCGAGTTTATCCGGATCCTCGATCGCCTCGCTGCCTTCCAGACCGTTCATTGGCGTAAGCACCATGCCGGGACAGATCGCGTTGATCCGCAACGAACGTGCCGCGAACGCAGCCGCAGATGATTTTACCAGACCGATCAGGCCGTGTTTGGAGGTCGCGTAGGCGGCGGCCTCTGCAAAGCCGATCAGTCCAGCCGCAGATGCAGTCACCACGCACGCGCCGCCCGGCCGTAACCGCGTAAGGGCCTGTTGCACGCCAAGGAAAGTACCGCGCAGGTTCACGCTGATGATCCGGTCGAACAGTTCGACACTCACCTCGTTCAGCGGGATATAGGGCTGGAGCGTCCCGGCGTTCAAAAATGCCATATCGACACCACCGAAAGTACGCTCCGCCTCATCGAACATATGGATATTGTCCGCCTCTGCCGCGATATTTGCCACCACCGCCAGCGCGCGCCCGCCAGCCGCTTCGATAAGGGCGACTGTCCGCGCGGCGCTGTCGCCGTTCAAGTCCGCGACGACGACCGCAGCACCGTCCGCGGCAAGCCGCTGGCTGGCGGCTCGACCAATGCCCGAACCGCCGCCCGTGACGAGGGCAACTGCGCCCTCTCTCCCCTGCCCGCTCATTCGGCAGCAAGCGCCGTAGGCACCTGATTTCGAAAGTGCGGAATAACCTTTGTGCCGATATTCCGGATGGTTTCCATGATCGACGAATGGGGAATGGTCCCCATTTGAAGAAGGAACAACACTTCGTCAGCACCGGCTTCTTGCAGTCGCGTCACGTAACGGATGCAATCGTCCGCATTCCCATAGGCATCCTGCGCCACAGCGTAGTTGCTGGTATGCTCGTCACCGAGTGTGATCTTTTCTTCCGAAAGATAGGTAACGATCGCTTCCTTGCCCTTATTCAGCGCAGCTTCCTGCTCCTCAGCCGAAAGATCGACAGTGCTTGGCTTCGGGCCACCCTGATACCAATGGGCAATAGCCTCTGCAAAGAAACGCTGACCACGCAGGCCGATGCGACGGGCTTCGTCGCGGTCGTCCAACACGCAAGCTGCACAGAAAGCGGCAAGATGTTCTGTCGGCACGATGCCAACCTGATCCTCGATCTTCCGATTGCGGAAGTTCTCGCGATAGACTTCGTTCTTGCGCGCGATCTCTTCCGGTCCAGAGAAACCAAGCACCAAAGCGCCAATCCCGCGCCGACCCGCAAGTTCGAGCGTCGCTTCGCGCGTGCATGCATAATAAAGTGGCGGATGCGGCTTTTGCAGCGGCTTGGGGTGGATCGGACGACGGGGAATCTTGATATATTCGCCGTCGTGTTCGATCTCGTCCTGCGTCATGATCTTTGGGATCAGGTACATCGATTCATCAATCATCGGTTGTAGTGTCGAAAGGTCATAGCCAAACGTACCGGCCTCTTGCTGGGTGCCGCCCTTGCCCATTCCGAAATGCACCCGTCCGCCCGACAGAATATCCAGTGTGGCAATCCGTTCGGCAACCTTAACGGGATGGTTCATCGCTGGCGGCAAACAAACGACACCGTGGCCAATGCCGATCCGCGTGGTACGCCCGGCAATATAAGCCAGGAAAGTTTCAGGGGCAGACATGTGCGCATATTGCGTCAGCGCAGTGTGTTCGACCGCCCATACAGTGTCGAAGCCCATTTCTTCGGCCAGAATCACCTGGTCAACGATCTCGTTGAAGCACGCAACCTCTGAGGCAGGCGATGGGTCGGCCATCTGGGCTTCATAGATGATCGAGAATTTCATGGATTACTCTCCTTGGTCCGCGTTGGATCGCAGTTTCCACTTTTGGCTAGGGCCGTATTCTTCCGGTTGCATCGTCTGTTTGGACTATGCGCTAACAAACCCGACGCTGCATGATGATGATGCGGCGTCGACCGCACAATAAGGGAGAATAAAATGGTGCGCCTGTCCCATCGTGGAATCTGCGTAAGTGATCTCGATGCATCCGAACGCTTCTACCGCGATGCGCTCGATTTCGGGGATCATCTGGATTACGGCGTAATCGAAGGCCCGGAAATGGCGCGCACCATGCAGCTTTCCGATGTGCGCGTGCGCTGCAAGATGCTGCGTCACCCGGACGGTCCGATGATCGAATTGCTGCACTTTCTCCAGCCTGTCGGTTTCGGCGACCGCACGCGCCGTTCGACCCTGCAATACGGCTTGGTCCACCTGTCATTCTATGTAGAGGATATCGACAAGGCAGCCGCTCGCATTGCGGCTGCGGGTGGCGCAGTCCACGCGGATACCCGCGCGCATTATGCGGAGGGACGCACGACGATGCTCTATTGCACCGACCCCGATGGTGTGCGGATCGAATTGATGCATAGCGAAGGCGTGCCAGCGCGCTTCTCGCATAGTGGCATCTGCATCGAAGACATCGATCAGGCGATGTTTTATTACAGTGCTCTCGGCTTCGAGCCTGTCGAAAATTACGTTCTCGACCAAGGCTATGAGTGGCTCGCGACCGTCAACGAAGTGCCCGGTATCAAGCTGCGCGCTCAGATGATGCGCGACGCAGAGGGCAATGTGATCGAGTTGTTGAAAGTGTTTGAACCTGCCTCGTTTGGCTCACGCCAACGCCGCGCTCTTAATCAACTAGGGCTAACGCACCTTGCCTTCTGGGATGATGATCCTGATGCGACGATTGCAGCGCTCACGGCACGGGGTGGCCATTTCGTCGAGGAAGCCCATGTGACGCTGCCCACAATAGAGCTTCAGCATGGCGCAGATCCAGACGGCGTCCGGATCGAACTGATGCGAACGACGATGGTGCCCGCCTAAGAGCGGGAGCACCGTCTGTTTTCAAATGGCAACTTCAGGAAACAGGCTCTAGCTGTTCGGCATCTGCACTTGCCATCGCAGCGGACATCCCCGCTTTTCGGCCAAAGAAAGTACAGTCGGCCAGGCTCATGCCCGAACTGTAACCGTGCCCCGATCGCGGCAGGCCAGACGTAGCGCGTCCAGCCGCAAACAGGCCGGGCACGGGCTTACCGCCTCGATCAAGGACTTCTCCACCGGGCAGCGTCGACAGGCCCCCAAGCGTGAAAAACGAAAAATAGCTGCCCGGAAAACTCAGCTCGAGAGCCGCGAACGGAGGCTGATCGAGAACCTTCAGCCACTTTGGTGCCTTGTGACAGACCGGATCAACACCTTCGCCTGCATAGCGGTTGAACGCGCGCACTGTCGCCGACAAGCTCTCTTCTGGCAGTCCGAGTTCGCGCTCTACCTCTTCCCAACTGTCCCCGACCGCAGCAATATCGATACGAGCAAGATCTATCGGGCGAGCGAAGATTTCGTTGTCCACCAGCAGCCACACGCGATCACCCGGCTGGTCGATCATCGTCCGGCTGACCCGCCCATGATAGCAATCTTCGTTAATGAAGCGCTGACCCCGGCTGTTGACAAAGATGCCCTTCACCAGACTTTCAGGCATGATCCACGGGCAGGTGGTGAAGAACTCGTCCATGTGGATCGCGTCGCCGCCAGCCCCCATGCCCATCAGAATACCCGATCCATTGTCGTTCTCACCGATCGGATCGGACAGTTTCAGCGTGCCGGGCGCGTAGCGGCGCAGCATGTCCTGATTCATGCAGAACCCGCCTGTGCAGATAATTACCCCACGCAACGCATGGACGTGCAAAACCTGCCCATCGATCTTTGCGACAAGCCCAACGATCCGCTCACCCTGCGCGATCAATCCGAGCACACGGGCATCGGTACGCACGTCAACGCCCGCATCGCGAACCCGCGTCTCGAGGATATCGACAAGCTGGCGGCCCCGCCCCAGCCCATATGCTGTATCACATGGCCTCGCGGTGCGGGCTTGGCACTTTCGGAATAAGGCCATGCTTCTTCGCTACCCGACCAGATCAAGGTGTCGTCGGTTTCCGGTTCAATGATTTTCCCCGGCAGGAATGTGCCTTTGTAGGGAACACCCTGCTCCTTCAACCATGCAAAATGGTCGAGACTGCCAGCCGCATATTGATCGCATTTGTCGGCATCGGCATCGGGGCCGCCCGCCATCTTCAGATACGCGGCCAGTGCTTCGGTACTGTCTTCGAAACCGGCAGCACGCTGCACATCGGTACCACCCCCGCCACCGAGGTAGATTTCACCACCCGATAGCGCGGATGCTCCGCCGCTTCCTGATCCTGCCTCGAACAGGGTCACGCGCGCACCGGCTCGCGCCGCTTCGAGAGCCGCGCAGGCCCCCGATGCGCCGAACCCAACCACCGCGACATCGGTCACGATATCCCACGCAGGAACGTCAGCGACATCGATCGGGCGATGCAGCGAAGCGTTAGTCACGCCGCCGCCTCACGCGCCTTAACCATGTCGAGCGCGACATCGATGATCATATCCTCCTGCCCACCAACCATGCGCCGGCGACCCAGTTCGACGAGGATCGCGCGGGTATCCAGACCGTGATCCGCGGCAGCCTTTTCCGCATGACGCAGGAAGCTCGAATAAACGCCGGCATAACCGAGCGCGAGCGTTTCGCGATCGACACGCACCGGTCGATCCTGAAGCGGTCGAACCAGATCTTCGGCTGCATCCATCAACGTCATTACGTTCAGACCGTGGTTCCAGCCCTTCCGATCGGCAGCAGCCGCAAACACCTCTAGCGGCGCATTGCCCGCGCCAGCGCCCATGCCCGCCAAGCTCGCGTCGATCCGAACGGCACCTTCTTGTGCCGCCACAATCGAGTTCGCCACGCCGAGGGAGAGGTTATGATGCGCGTGCATGCCGCGCTGCGTTTCGGGCTTCAACACACGATCATATGCGCGGAAGCGATCGCGAACTCCGTCCATGTCCAGCGCACCGCCACTGTCGGTCACATACACGCAATGGGCACCATAACTTTCCATCAACAGGGCCTGCTGGGCGAGCGCTTCGGGCTCGATCATATGGCTCATCATCAGGAAACCACCGACATCCATGCCGAGGTCGCGTGCGATACCGATATGCTGTTTCGACACATCCGCCTCTGTGCAATGCGTCGCGACGCGTACCGATCGGACGCCAATATCATAAGCGCGGCGAAGATCCTCGACCGTGCCGAGTCCCGGCAGGATCAACGTGGTCAGGATCGCGTGCTCCAACACGTCAGCCACAGCCTCGAGCCATTCCCAATCGGTATGCGCGCCAAATCCGTAGTTAAAGCTCGCACCCGACAGGCCATCGCCATGCGCGACTTCAATAGCATCCACTCCGGCCCGATCGAGCGCCTGAGCAATGTTCCGCACGTGGTCGATGCCGTACATGTGACGGATCGCGTGCATACCGTCGCGCAGCGTCACGTCCTGAATGTAAAGTTTCTGCGTGTTGACGTCGAAGCTCATGCCGCCACAGCCTTTCGATCAAGAATTTTCTGCGCAAGCAACTCACCGGTCGCTTTTGCGGCGGCGGTCATGATGTCGAGATTGCCGGAATAGCTGGGAAGATAATCGCCAGCGCCCTCGACCTCGAGAAAGATCGAGGTCTTGATGCCAGTGAACTCGCCATAGCCCGGAATCGTCAGCCGGTTATTGTCGCCATAGCGTTCGAACTGAACCTCCTGCTTCAGGCGATAGCCCGGCACATAGGCCTGAACCTTGGCAACCATGGCCGTCACCGATGCGCGGATCGCTGCTTCGTCACCGCCCTCAGACAGAGTGAAGATCGTATCGCGCATCATCATCGGTGGCTCGGCGGGGTTGAGGATGATGATCGCCTTTCCTCTGGCGGCACCACCAACCTCTTCGATCGCGCGCGCTGTAGTCCGCGTGAATTCGTCTATATTCGCGCGCGTGCCGGGACCGGCAGATCGCGACGACACCGAAGCAACGATTTCGGCATAATGCACCGTCGCAACCTGACTGACCGCAGCGACCATCGGGATCGTCGCCTGTCCGCCACACGTCACCATATTGACGTTGGGCTGGTCGAGATGCGCGTGCATATTGACCGGCGGGATAGTGAAAGGGCCAATCGCCGCGGGGGTCAGATCGACCACCTGCTTGCCGTCCGCGCGAAGCACCGCATCATGCGCCTTGTGAGCGTAAGCCGACGTCGCGTCGAACACGATGCCAATTTCCGGATAGCAGTCCATTGCCTGCAATCCTTCGATTCCGTCGTGGGTCGTCGCGACGCCACGTTCGCGCGCCATCGCCAACCCTTCCGATTTGGCGTCGATTCCAACAACAGCGACGAGTTCCATATGCTGGGAACCCTTCAGGAACTTCATCATCAGGTCGGTTCCGATGTTGCCCGATCCGATTATTGCCGCCTTAACTTTGGCCAACATTCTACTCCCTAGATGAACCGGATACTGCATTCGCCGATCCCGACGAGCTCCATTTCGAATTTATCACCCGCGCGCGCTGGCTCCAGTGGCACCAGACTGCCCGATAATATTACGTCGCCAGCATTAAGCGTCACACCATAAGCGCCCAGCGTATTAGCGAGCCAGGCGACCGCGGTCAGCGGCGACCCCTGCACTGCCGACCCATAGCCTTCGCTCAACGGCGCACCATTCTTGGTGACCTTGACATGTAACCCCGGCAGGTCGAGTCCACGCGGATCGACCCGCGCTGCGCCCAGCGCAAACACGCCACAGGACGCGTTATCGGCAACCGTGTCGACAATGCCGATTTTCCAGTCTTCGATCCGGCTGTCGACAATCTCGAAACAGGGCGCAATGCTCTCAGTTGCGGCAAGTACGTCTGCGTCTGTTACACCCGGACCATTCAAACTGGATTTCAGTATAAACGCAATTTCTGCCTCCGCACGCGGCTGGATCAGTCCATGGGCATCGATGTCGATATCGCCATCGACCCACATTCGATCGGTCAGAAAACCAAAATCGGGCTGATGAACGCCGAGCATATCCTGCACCGGCTTAGAGGTGACCCCGATCTTCTTGCCTACAACACGCTCGCCATCGGCGGTACGTCGCTCCAACACGCCGAGGGAAATCGCGTAGGCATCGTCGATGGTCAGTCTGCCATCCTGTCCGCTGATCGGCGGGATGGTCGTCCCCGCCCGCAGCGCATTATAGAGTCGTTCGGTCCAGCCCGCACAATCAACCATTAAGGAAAGCGATCGCATACCGGTTGAACTCAGCAGCGCGCTCAACCTGGACCCAATGCCCTACCTTGTTAAAGGTCATGAACCGCGCATCAGGACACGCATCAAGAAAACGCTGAGCACCGCTCACCGGGCAAAAGTCATCCTGCAGCCCCCAGAAACCGAGGATCGGCATCGTCAGTTCGCCAAGGCGCGGGGCGAGATTGGGCGTCTTCATCCGCGCCAGCACATCTTTCGATTGCGTGCGCGCCACAGCGTAACGCTCGGAAACGAGCGCGTCGGATATCACGGAAGGATCGTAAACAAGATTGGAAACAAGCCGCCGCTGGTCCGCCTCTGTAAAGTCCGGACTTGTGAAATCGCCCATCATTTTGGCAATTCCTGGCATCGCAAA
Organism: Sphingomonas paeninsulae; assembly: GCF_003660165.1. Classification (NCBI taxonomy): domain Bacteria; kingdom Pseudomonadati; phylum Pseudomonadota; class Alphaproteobacteria; order Sphingomonadales; family Sphingomonadaceae; genus Sphingomonas; species Sphingomonas paeninsulae. The sequence goes on along the minus strand of NZ_CP032829.1, from coordinate 1,996,546 downwards.
ATAGACCGGCAATTCCTCAACGCAGCCCGGTGCCATCATTACCAGTCGCGTTACGAAACCCGGGTGATCCAATGCCATCTGCATGGCAACGCCGCCGCCCAGAGAATTGCCGACCAGTATGGCCGATTCGACGTTAGCCGCTGTCAATGCTTCGTAAACCGTGTCGGTAAAAAGCTGTAGCGTGTAATCTATACCGGAAGGTTTTGAAGACGCGCCGTAACCGATCAGGTCCGGCAAAAGCACGCGATAACCCGCCGCTACGAACGTATCGATATTCAGTCGAAAATTGGATGCGCCCGATGCGCCGGGGCCGCTACCATGAAGGAACACAATGGTTGGCCCCGCACCGATTTCGGCGATGCTTATCTCGTAACCGCCTTCAACATTGTAGGTGGTCCGGCGCATTTCACTCAACATTCGACTTCTCCCTCACCGTCCCGCGCTCTGCTGTTATAGAAACAGGAATGCAGGCGGCTCTCCCATTAATCCACCGACAAGATCCGCAGCCATGTTATTGGGATCATTAGCAACGTGCGCTCGTGCAGCGTTGATGTCGAGCCAAGGCTGAACAACGGGACTGGACATATAAATCGCACGGCCGCCCAAAAGGGGGAGCATGTCGTCCACCAGTTCGGCGCAACGACGCACCACTGCGGATGACTGATAACGGTTCAGCGCGCGCTCCGACATCTCGATCGGCTCACCCCGCTCCGCCTTTGCCATCATCGCATTGAAACTGGACGTCAGCGTTGCTTCCATTTCGCCGCACTGCGCATAGGCGCGCGCAATCGCGGCCATCAGCGCGGGATCTGCCTTCGATGCCTTGCCGGTATTGGTCGACACGCGATCCTTGGCGATTACCAGCGCGCCGTTGATCGCCGCATGGAGACCGCCGATCGCGGCCGTAGAAACTGAACGAAGGAAAATCTGCGCCCAGGGGAGCGTAAACAGCGGCCCTGCATTCTCTTTTTGCCCCGGATTTGTGCAAAGAAACCCATCCGCTGCACGATGGGTCCGGTAATCAGGTACAAACGCGCGCTCTACCACGATGTCATGGCTGCCGGTGCCGCGCAGACCGAATGTGTCCCATGTTTCATCGATGACATAATCGCGGCGGGGCACCAGGAAGGTGCGCATATCGGGCGGGCCGCCGGGCTCGACCGAGGGGATGAGCGCACCCAGCAGCACCCAGTCGCAATGCTGCGAACCACTGGAGAAACCCCAGCGACCGCTCAGATAATAGCCACCTTCGGTATGCTCAACTTTTCCGACCGGCTGATAGGAAGAAGACACGAGCACAGAATTATCGTCTCCCCAAACTTCGGTCTGCGCTTTGTCGGAGAACAGAGCGAGTTCGTAAGGGTGACATCCGACGACACCATAGACCCAGCCCGTAGACATGCAGCCTTCGGCGATCAGCTTCAGCACATCAAAAAACACGTTGGGGTTCATCTCATAACCGCCCCAGCGACGCGGTTGGAGAATTTTAAAGAAACCCGCCGCCTTCATTTCGGCGATCGACTCGATCGGGACCTTACAATCCGCAATCGCCTGCTTCGCGCGAGATTTCAGGACAGGAATCATGGCGCGGGCGCGCTCGACCAGAACCTCCGCAGTCGGATATTCGATCTCGAGCGTCTTCGCCTTCACTGCCGTGGCCATGCCAATCTCCTGCGCCATTTTATATCGTTTCTGCAACAGCCTTATTCGTAGAACTTCAATAATGTTTACTACGCATATCGTCAAGCTACAGCTTTATGATAATGAATTGCCGATCTGGCGCGACTTAAATACCCGTGCTACGTTGATGCGAGAAGGCAGGCAAAGACCTGCAATACTAGGAAGTGGGATAATGGGGCATCTGGGACAACGCATGATATTCGTTAGAGTGGCGATGGCAGAAATGGTCGGGTTGGCAGTCGCGCAGCAACGAACGTCGGCAATGACCGGGGTGCTCGGTCAGGTTTCCGTGCGCTTCTGATGACTGGAACAAGCTCTCTGGCGGCCGATCTAGGTCTTTCGGTCGAGGACCCCTTGGTGCTTGATAATCCCGATGAAATTATATGGGATGAAACGGCCGATCTCGTCATCGTCGGTTTGGGAGGCGCGGGAATTGCGGCTGCGTTGGAAGGTCTTGAACGCGGCCTGAGCGTCGTCGCTGTTGATCGCTACGAAGGCGGTGGCTCAACTGCGGCCAACGGTGGCGTATTCTACGCGGGCGGCGGCACGGTCATTCAGCAAGCAGAAGGCGAAGACGACGATCCGGAAGAAATGCTCAAATACCTCCGCATGGAGGCAGGCGAAGTGGTGTCGGACGCCACGCTACGCCGCTTCGTCACAGAGAGCGTATCCACGGTCGACTGGATTATTGCGCACGGCGGCAAGCTTGCCGGCAATGTCTGGAAGGAAAAATCGTCCTATCCGCCGCTCGATCGCTTCCTCTATCATCCCGACAATTCGCTGGTGGCGCGTTATCGAGCCCAGGCGAAGCCCGCAGCACGCGGCCACCGTGCATTTGGGCGCGATGGCAAGAAGGCGTGGGGCTTAGGCAAGTTCATCACTGCTCCGCTCACCGCATCGGCGCTGCGGCTCGGGCTGCGCTTTCATCGTTTTTCGGAAGCGCGGCAGTTGGTTCAGGATAAATCCGGCCGCGTCATCGGGGTCAAGATTCTATCCATTCCCGAAGGGTCGACCGATGCCGCACGGTTTGCGCGCTATATTGCGCGGGCCAATTCTTTCCTCGCGGCGCTGCCACCGAGCATTCCTCTCGCATCGCTCACGATCGGAATCGGCAGCTATTATTTGCGCAAGGCTATGGCCATCGAGGCGCGTGGCCGTACCACACACATGATCCGCGCTCGCGAGGGCGTCCTGCTGAGTGCCGGCGGCTTCATCATGAACCCGCGAATGGTCGCCCGCTACGCACCCACCTATGCCAAAGGGATGCCGAATGGCACGCTGGGCGATCAGGGTGCGGGGATCGTGCTGGGTATGACGGCAGGTGGCTCGACTGCGCTGATGGACAAGATCAGCGCATGGCGGTTCATCAACCCGCCAAAGGCATGGTCTGACGCGATCGTCATCAACCGTGCGGGGAAGCGGTTCGTGGACGAGACCGTTTATGGCGCAACGCTGGGCGAACATATCGGCGATCATCAGGGCGGCATCGCCTGGCTTATCTATGACAAGGCGCTGCGGCGTCAGGCATTCAAGCAGGCCCGCGATCCGAAGCTGGTTCCCTTCCAGCGCGACGTTACATTGCTCAACCTTGCCTTTAACGCACGCAAAGCAAAAACGTTGGAAGCGCTTGCCGCCAAAATTGGCATCGACCCCGCAGGCCTCGCTGCCACCGTCGCCGATTACAACCGCGCCGCCGCTGGCTTGGCACCCGATCCGTTCGGCAAGGAAGGCAGCGATATACAGCCCATCGCCACGTCACCCTTTTACGCGATGGATATTTCGATCGAGAGCCGGTTTCTGCCCTTGCCTGTAATAACATTCGGCGGTCTGCGAGTGGACGAGGAGAGCGGTCTGGTCTTGGATGCGGCAGGCAAGCCCATCCCCGCCCTGTATGCGGCCGGGCGCACCGCAGTCGGCATCGCCTCGCAAACCTATGTCAGCGGCCTGTCATTCGCCGATTGCTTCTTTTCTGGCAGGCGTGCTGCACGCCACGCCGCTCGTGCTAACCAATGACCGCTGGAGAAACTCAACCCATGACAACCGACCTCCGCGACATCACCGGCAAAGTCGCGATTGTGACCGGGGGAACGCGCGGCATCGGCCTGGCAATTGCTCGCCGTCTCGCCGCCGCCGGTGCCCACGTCGTCGTATGTGGCCGAACCGCCAGCGATCTCCCGGATGGACTGGAGTTTGTCCCCTGCGACGTACGTGATCCAGCAGCAGTGCTAGTGATGGTCGATGATGTCGCCGAACGCCACGGACGCCTCGATATCCTTGTGAACAATGCCGGGGGTTCACCCGAGGCGGACGCTGCTACCGCTTCTCCTCGCTTTTCCGAACGGGTAATCGCGCTAAATCTACTCGCCCCACTCAACCTCTCACAGGCTGCTCACCGCCATATGCAGGCGCACGGCGGGGCGATCGTCAATATTGCGAGCGTGTCCGCCATCCGGCCATCACCGCGCACGGTCGCTTATGCCGCAGCGAAAGCTGGACTGATTGCGCTAGGCCGCAGCCTTGCCCACGAATGGGGTCCGGTTATCCGGGTAAACGCCATCATCGTCGGCTATGTCGAAACAGAGGCAACCGAAGCCACCTATGGAAATGCCGCTACCCAGGCGGCTATAGCCAGCAACATCGGCGCACAACGTCTTGGTCGCGCCGATGAGATCGCGGAGGCTGTTCTTTTTCTGGCTTCCCCCGCCGCATCCTATGTCACCGGCGCCGCGCTGGAAGTGCATGGCGGCGGTGAGCGCCCCCCCTTTCTTGATATCGTAAAGGAGCATTCAGCATGACGAAAGACAATCGACCAGTCGCCGTAGTTACCGGTGCCAGCCGTGGCGCGGGCGCCGGAATCGCGCGCGCGCTCGGCGCGGCGGGCTACGCCGTTTATGTCACAGGCCGCACTACCGTTGAAGGCAGTGCCCCCCTGCCCGGCACCGTCGGTGCCACCGCGCAGGCTATCGATGCGGCCGGCGGGCGCGGCATCGCCGTTGCGGTGGACCACCGCGACGACGCCGCGGTCGCCGCGCTTTTCGCACAGGTTGAACGCGACGAGGGCCGACTGGACGTTCTGGTCAACAACGCAACGGTTATAGACGATGCTCTGATACAGCCCGGCGGCTTCTGGGAACGTCCGCTCGCGCTGGTCGATATCCTCGATGTCGGCTTGCGTTCAGGCTATGTCGCGAGCTTTCATGCCGCTCCTTTGATGATCCGCACTGGCGGGGGCCTGATCGCCTTTACCTCGTCCTTCGGCTCCGCCTGCTACATGCATGGCCCCGCCTATGGCGCGCAGAAAGCCGGGGTCGATAAGTTCGCTGCGGACATGGGAGTCGATCTCAAGGATCATGATGTTGCCGCCGTCTCGATCTGGATGGGTCCGCTGAAAACCGAACGGACGGCGAAGGCTATCGAAGAGCGCCCCGACCAGTATGAAGTGATCATGGAAAATGCCGAAACACCGGAATTCACCGGCAGCATTATCGCCGCGATTCATGCCGATCCGGCACGTATGGCACTAAGCGGCCAGACGCTCATCGGGGCAGAAGCTGGGGAAAAATATGGCATCGACGATCAGGGAAAACACCCGCCATCGTTCCGCGCGATGCTCGGTGAACCGCGCATTCCGCACCCCGCTATCGTTCGATAGACTGGGTTGCGGAAGCAGGGGCTTTCGAAACTACGTGAGTTAGTGCAGAGGGTTGGCCACGATCTGACATATTGGGAGTGAAGATGGCGACGAAGACGACTCGAAAGGGCAAGGAACGTCCGGCCTCGCCCGTTCACGACAGTCCACCGCAAGTGGTGTTGGAGCCGGTGGATGAAAAGATCATCGCCGCGCTCCGCCAGTCCGGTCGTATCGCAAACCGCGATCTGGCCCGGATGATCGAAGTCAACGAAGCAACCGTCCGCACCCGCCTTCGCAAACTCGAAGCAAACAACGCGGTCCGTGTCGTCGCAATGCGTGATCTGTCCGCGATGGGTTTCAATGCCATCGCGGCAGTCGGCGTTCAGGTAAAAGGGCGTTCGGCAAACGACGTCGGGGCCGACCTTGCCAAATTCGACCACGTTATCACCGTCAACGTGACCATCGGTATGTACGATCTAGAGATTCAGGTCGTCGCCGGGGACATACAGGAGCTCGATCGGTTGCTGACCGACGAAATCGCCCATGTCGAAGGCGTGGAGCGGCTGTTTCCCGGTCTGTCGATGAAAATCCTTAAATATAATCCCGAATGGGTTCCGCTATGACGCCACGCATTTCGCTCGACGAGCTCGACCGCAAGATCATTGATCGACTCAGCCATGACGCCCGCGTCAGTAACCGAGAGATCGGACGCGAGTTCGGGCTAACCGAAGGTACGATCCGATCGCGCCTGAAGCGGCTGTTGGATAACAAGGTTATCCGCGTCGCCGCAGTCACCAACGCAAACCGACTACGTAATCCGATCCTCGCGTATCTTTGGATCGAGGCGGATACGGCGGGGCATATTCAGGAATTGGCCGAACGGCTTGCCGTTCTCCCCGAGATTGGCTTCGTCTCGACCATGCTCGGTCGTGCCGACGTTCTGGCGATGACGCTTGTGGAAAATGGCAGTCAGCTGACCGAATTTCTGCACCAGACGATCGACAAAATCCCCGGTGTTCGCCGCGTTCGCTACAGCCTGGGCCAGAATTTCATCAAGCATGATTTCCGCTACTGCGTTCTGGTGGACTGACGCTCAGCGCGGACTTTCGCGTTCGTCGACCAGAAACATCCGCGTCCCTGTCCGATCGAGAAAATTTGCCTCATCCTCGGCAATACGCTGGGCGATGTCTGCGCGCGTCGCGATCGCCATTGCCGCATCATAGGCGGCGCGGTCCATGAACCAGAGTTCAGTCACCACGTCGAAGTCGAATGGAGCCGCGCCTTCGGATACGTATGCGGCGTCGAAGTTTGTGAAGTTTCGTCGATAGTCGACGATACCCGGTAACAGCGAACGGATCAGGGGCGCATGCCGTTCTTCATAGTAAGTGATGAACGCCTCGCGGCTAAGATCCGTACGTCGCCGCAACAGCGCAATCGATTTGCAGGTCACGCGCCGCGTCCCAACAAGCGGAAGAAATCGTAGGAGGGGTCAGCCAGTCCCGGTTTTCCGATGTGCGCGCCAGTCAGAAACGGATGATTCAGATCAACGATAGAGGGCGAATGAATGTTCGCCCAGTCGGCCACGATGGCACGGTGTGCGAATTTCCATTTCCCGTCACGCCGCTCGTATTTATCGAAATACCGTCCACCCACCAGAACATCGAATGGTCCGTCGGGACCCTTCACTCGATGAAGCGCCAACAGGTAAACCTCACCCTCGGCATAATCACCGTCGATGGCGATGTTGATGGTGGTGACATTATGATGAAGAATTTCCATCGAAGCCTGAATCTCTGGCAACCGATCGATAAAATCCATCGCGGGTCCGCTCGACATTGCACCGTGATCGTCGATCGCATCTTCATGGTAAAGACTGCGCATCTTTACATGATCGTGGCGGTCGGCTGCGTTACAATAGGCAGAGATCAGCGTCCGAATTGCTTCTTTGTCGATCAAATCCTGCAGGGCTTCCGCATCGACGCTCATCGACCAGCCAGCACGGTTGCTAACATATGGGCCGTAACACCCGGCTCTGTCTCTCGATAAACCCGCTCGTAGATACGATCATATTCGGTCCGCGCGATAAGCCAGCGTCCGTCGAGTTTCACATAGCGGTCGACATAGTGCGCCGCACCGACGGTGGCTTTATTGTCTTCCGCCAGGTTCAGCGCATAATCGATCAGCGTCCATTGTCCGTCAGCCGTATCGTTATCGTGAACGTCAATGATCGGCATGTGCATCGTGTGCGATCCGACGAGACCCGGATGGAAGGCAACGCGTAATGCCTCCTCGATCGGAACCCGACCTTTTAACGTGAAGCGATAGCTGCCGCCGCGATAGTCGATCTCGGCATCTTCGGTGAAACAGGCCCCGGCGCGCGCGATATCGCCGGTGTCCAGAGCACGGGCATAGCTATATTTCAGACGCTTTATATGTTCGATATCTTCCAGGCGCAGCGTCATACGGCGGCCTTGCGTTCACTATAAATCTGCTCAGCGCGACGTTTCAGCCCTTGCGCAGTATCGTCGAAAGCACGCTTCACCCACGCCCCGCAGAAAAACATCACATGCGTGGCGTTCGGTCCGAAAAAGGCGTCCGTCGAATAATAGGTGCAGCGATCGGACCTAAGCGCTTCGATCACTTGATCGCGCCGGGCCGGATAAGGCATCGCATCAGTGTGGGGCAATTCCCAGGACAACAGCCGCTCTGACACCTTGGCGCAAACATATTCCACATTCGGATAGGTTGCACCGGGCATCGTGTAATTGTTGAGCTGCATGTTCATCGGCGCACCGATTTCGAGTGTGGATTCGGCAGCAAAGCAAAATGGGTTCCACGTCCCGTAATTCGGCAGATCGGTCAGCACTTCCCACACAATAGATGCAGGTGCCTCGATCGTGACGGTTTCCGAACGGACCGTCATCGCGGGATCATAGGACGGCGGCGTGCCGGGATCATTAACCATGGGAATCCTCCTTATCGACTATTACTGCCGACTCTCAGGTGACAGTGACCGTTATAGATGAATGGGTCAACATTTTGCGTAGAATATTTGCACATTTGCTACGCATCATAGTTAGGTGAGGGAAAGTAGCTCATATTGCCGCATCGGAATGCAGTCGCCCCCGCTGGCCCCATGAATCGGGCACAGCTCTGCATCATTCTGGCATAGTTGGACTCAAGCTTCGCAGGGTCGCCAACGGCGTCATAATAGATCGATCGATCCGCCATCGCGGCAAACGGGAAACATTCTTCGACGATCGCTGCATAACTTGCGGCACCTTCGGTCAGTGGCCTTACAACCAGGTTCTGGGTATATTCGAAATTGCTCTGTGTGTCGGTAGCGACCGTCGTATGCTCGTCCTGCCAGTTTCGCCGCCAGGTTTCAGCGTCCAAAGTGGCGGGGCGCTCGAAAAAGACAACTTGTGAGAAACCATCGGTCGGCTCGCCCGGTCGCGGCGGGTGATTCCGATTGGGCAATGGAACGGATTCGCAGACGAGCCAGCCTTCGAGCCGCTGCGCGCCTCCGCCAAGCACAGCCTCGATCGGCGCACGCGCCGGAGGATATGCCGTATCGACCCAGATTTGGACAACGGCTTCCATCTGTGGCTGCGTCACGACGAAGCGCGGATTGGTCCCGCCCACAACGGTCTCATCCTGCACATTGGCACGCAGCGCCCGCACATGTGGACGGATTGCGTCCGCCACTGGCCCCAGCAGGCGCGCGTTGAACGCATCGCGTGATTCCGCGGGGTCACGCCACAGCGCATAGATCAGCTTTTCCATTTTTCTCTCCTATTCGGGTATGATCGTCGCGAGGAACGCGACCAGCGCTGCCGCCAACTCAGCGCCCTGTTCCTCCTGCACGAAATGACCAGCGCGCCCGATCCGAACGTGGAGCGCTCTGGCGGCGCCCGGCACGCGGGACCGGAACACTTCTTCCCATGCCGCGGTTGCAGGGTCTGCATCACTGAACGCGGTCGCGAACGGGCGCTCGAAGCGTTCGAGGATATCCCATGCTGCGCGGTTGGCCGCTATGCCGGGTGCTTCGGCATCTACTGGAATCAACGTCGTAATCGCCAATGCCGCCGCCTTGTAAGACAAGTCCGGGAAGGGCGCGTCATAGGCGGCCAGCACATCCGGCGCAGGTCGATCGACGCAGGTGGCCGCGATGATTTCGCTCACTGGCAAGTCATTGCTGGATCGGCAAAGTTCGATCCAGGGCGTTATGATCGGTCCCGGCCAGTCAGCTACCCCCCGCGGTGGAGGCTCTGCTGTCGGCAATAAAGTGTTGGTGGCAAAGACCCCAGCGAACCGATCGGGCATTTCTGCCAACAGTCGCAAGCCGATTGGGCCGCCCCAATCCTGGCAGACAAGAACGATCCGTTGAAGATCCAGTTGCTCAACGAACTGCCGCATCCAGCCGACGAATCTGTCTGCGGTGAAGATGGTCCGGTCTGTGGGTTTGTCCGATCTGCCGAAGCCGATGTGGTCGGGGGCGATGCAACGCCAGCCTGCTGCGGCGACCGGGGAGAGCATTTTGCGGTAGAGAAAGCTCCAGCTCGGTTCGCCGTGGAGCATCAGGACGACGCCATTTCGGTCGTCGCCGAGTGTAATCCAGTGCTGGCGCAATGGGCCTAGAACGGGGTCTTCTATCGTCAGGTAATGAGGTTCGAAGGCGAAATCCGGCAGGTTGGTGAACCGTTCGTCCGGGGTGCGCAATACGGCGGCTCGTGACATAACCATCCTCTTCTTGCGGACGTTTGATCTGTCACCATTACGCATTTAATTAGAATGGTTGCAAGACAGTGTCGCTTCACGCATTCTGTCCAAAGGCCGGAAACATGGCTGTAAAGGAGAGAAAAAGATGCTTTCGATGCAGGAAATGTCCGATCGGATCGAGATTCAGGATCTTATCGCGCGTTATGCGCACGCAATCGACGATGCGGATTACGATGCGCTGGACAAGGTGTTCACCCCCGACGCCATCATCGATTATAGCGAGCTGGGTGGAGAGAAGGGTTCGCTTCAGGACACGAAGCGTTACCTCGCCGGGGCAATGGCGAATTTCGGCGTGTACCAGCACATGTCGGCAACCACCCGCCTCGATCTGGATGGCGACAGCGCAAAGGCCCGCACGATCCTGTTCAACCCGATGATGGTGAAACATGAAGGCGAGGACCGGATGTTCTTCATCGGCCTATGGTATCGCGACGAACTGGTCCGCACCGACGCAGGATGGCGAATCGCGCATCGCCGCGAGGAGAAATGCTGGTCGTTCAACGCGCCAGAGGGGATGTTGCCATGACGACGGTGAAGACCGTCGATTTCATGCCGCGTCGCAAAGACATCAGCCGCGCAGACTTTCGCCAGCATTACGAAGAACGTCACGCCCCGCTGGCGGTGCCCCTGTTCCCGTTCCGACGTTATCGCCGCAACCATCTTGTCGATCAGGGTATCGAGCCGGGCTTCGATTGCGTGTCGGAGTTCTGGGTAAGCTCGCTGGAAGCCATCGGCGCCCTGATGACCGGCGAAACCGGCGAGACGATGCGTGCGGACGAGCGCAAGTTTCTGGATCAGGTCGCCAATATCGCCGTTCGGGCCGATCCCGTGCTGGTCGATAACGACACCGGCACGCGGCTGTTGATGATCCATGACGATGGCGGGAAAAGCGACGCGCTGATCGAAGCGTGTCGCAAGGTGGGTGCGGGCCTGGACCTGCTGTCCCCTCTCGATGAGCGTAAGTCGCCGTTCGCGGCAATCGCGCGGATCGGCGACACCGCACCGACCCTGCCGCCCGGCTGGCGCGCAGGGCCGACACTGTCGGTGACGCTGACCGAAACGGACCCCGCCACCTTGCAGGGCTAATCAGATCGCGGTCTGCCCCCGTCGACGGCAAGGGTGGCACCCGTGACAAAACGGGCATCGTCGGAGGCGAGGAATGCAACCGCCGCCGCGATGTCCTCTGGTTCAGCCATCGCGCCGAGCAGCGGTGTAAGCCGCTGGAACAAATGCGCCTCCAGGTTTTCGATTGCGTCGAACCCGCCCGCGATCAACGGCGTGTTGACCGCTCCGGGACAGATCGCATTTACGCGAACGCCGCGCGTCGCATATTCGACGGCAATCGATTTCGTAAGGCCGATCACGCCGCTCTTGGAAGCGGAATAGGCGACCCCGTAAGGCACACCGATCAGTCCGGCCGCGCTCGAAATATTGACGATATTGCCGCGCCCTTCGATCAGATGCGGCAGGCTGGCGCGCATCATCTGGAACACGCCTGTCAGGTTGACGCCAATCACCCGCTGCCAGGTCACATCGTCGATTTCCGCGACGTGTCCGAAACTGCCGATCCCGGCGATGTTGGCGAGCGCATCGATCCGGCCATAGAGGCGCAGCGTTTCCGCGACCGCAGATTCGCACGATGCCGGGTCCGCGACATCAAGCAGCCACGCGGCACCTTTGCCTTTCAACCCGGCAGCAGTTTCCTCCGCGCCCGCCATGTTACGATCTGCGCACAACACAGACGCTCCTTCAGAGGTGAGGCGTGTCGCGGTCGCACGGCCGATGCCCGAAGCCGCGCCCGTTACCAAAACCACCCGATTATCGAACCGTTGCATTTCCCGTTCCTTGCTCAGCTAAGCGTTGTCAGTGCCACCAGGTCGATGGCGTTCAATTCTGCATCCCGTCCGTCGCGGATTTTGCGCGGCCAATCCGCGTCGGCCAGCAGCGAGCGACCGATGGCGAGCAAATCGAACTCACCACGAGCCATCATTGCGCACACATCGTCCAGCCGGGCGAGCGACACCGGCGGCAAGCCTGCGCCCGGTGTCGCGGCCTCCTCTTCTGTGAACAGGCCGCCAAGCCCGATCGAACCGACCGCAATCGACGGAAGTCCGGTCAGCCGCTTTGCCCATCCTGCAAGATTGAGCGGACTGCCCGCAAATGCCGGTGCCCATGCCTCCCGCTGCGAACAATGGAGAATGTCCGCTCCCGCATCGGCGATGGGCGCGAGCAGCCTGCCCAGTTCATCGGGTGTGGCGGCGATTTCGTCTTCATAGGCACCGATCTTGAACTGCGACATGCGAACAAGGATCGGGAAGTCGGGGCCGACAGCACGCCGACAGGCAGCCACAACCTCCGCCGGGAAACGCGCCCGCCCCTCGGCCGAACCGCCATAACCATCCTGCCTGCGGTTCGTGCGTGACCAGAGAAACTGATCGAGCAGGAAACCGTGCCCTGCATGAACCTCTACCCCGTCAAACCCGCGTTCCTGTGCCGATCGGGCGGCGGTGGCAAAAGCGTTAATGACCGAAGCGATGTCATCCGCGTCCATGACCCGGCCACTCGGTGCGCGACCGGCATCCAGATCCTCGATCGACAGCCCCGATGGTCCTATCGCGCGCGCGTCTCCAAGTTGCTCTGGCCCGAAATGCGCCGTGCGACGTTCCATGCCCGTGTGCCACAGTTGCGGCATCAGTTTGCCGCCAGCAGCATGAACGGCGGTCAGCACATCGACCCAACCGTTCAGCGCATCATCGCCGAAGAAGTGCGGGCCGGTTCCGTCATAATCGGCGAGATCGTGCGCGACAGCCGCAGCGCCAGTGATTGCCAGCCCCACGCCCCCTTTGACCCGGCGGCTGAAATAGCTGGCATAATCGCCATGCGGCCGTCCGTTCGGTGCATAAGAGCGCCCCATCGGGGACATAACGATGCGGTTCGGCAGCGTCAGCGAACGCGTGGCGAACGGCGCGAACAGAATATCGCGAGTCCGCGACTCAGCCGGGATGTTAGTGTTCATGTTGGGCAGCCATCCTCATCGCTGCTTTACGCAGTTCGTTATTTTTTTGTTCCAACATCACTGTATGCAGAGTTACAACCGCTGAACAAGGATGATTTCTGTTGCGAGCCGCAATTTCGAGCGAGCCGTGTCATCCGACCCCGTTATCCGCGCGACATCGCCGCCAGATCGGCAAAATAAAAGCGCGTCTTCCCTGATCGACCTCTACTTGCTACCAATCTGCGTAAGCCCACATCGATCGGCATTCGCATTTGGAGAGAGTCATGGCCTATACCTTGCAGCAATTGTCCGACTTTGAGGACATTCGCACCGTCAAGCATCGTTATTATCGCGGCATCGATACTGCCGATGAGGCCCTGTTGAGCACATTGTTCACCGACGACGTGACCGTGGAATATCGTGGCGGGGGTTATCTCGTCCGCCTTGCCGGTCGCGAAGCAATGATCGATTTCCTGATGAACAGTTTTAACGCCGATTCAGTGGCGGTCCATCAGGGACATATGCCCGACATCACTCTGATCGGCGATGATGAGGCGGAGGGCATCTGGTATCTGGACGATGTTTTCATTTCGCTGGAGCGCAAGGACGTCACGACCGGCAGCGCAATTTATCGCGACCGATACCGCCGCGTCGATGGCAAGTGGAAGATCGCCAATACCGAATATGATCGTATCACCGAGGTCGTCCAGCCGTTGCGGGACGACATGAATATCACCGTCCATCACCTCGCCAAAGTCGGTCGCAAGGCGCATGAGAGAGGCGATATCAGCCATCTTATCACCTGGTTCAACGAAGCGGCCTGAACCAGAACGATGCACCCCGATCCCAGCCCCCGCGCCGCAAAACTCCTGTCCGACCTGCGTGGCTTTATGGCCGCGCATATTTATCCGAACGAGCAGCTTTATCACGATCAGGTCGCGGCCGAACGCTGGGCGCACCCACCGATACTCGATGAACTGAGCGATCGGGCGAAGGCGGCGGGGTTGTGGAACCTGTTTTTTTCGGGCGAGCAGGGCCAGAATTTATCGAACGCCGAATACGCACCGCTTTGTGAAGAGATGGGGCGTGTTCACTGGTCGAGTCAGGCGTTCAATTGCTCTGCGCCCGACACCGGCAATATCGAAACGATCGCGCATTTCGGCACCGATGCACAAAAGGAACGCTGGTTGCTGCCGTTACTGGACGGGACGATACGGTCGGCCTTTGCAATGACAGAGCCTGCGGTGGCATCGTCGGATGCGACGAACATCGCGTGTTCTATCCGGCGGGACGGCGACGATTATGTCATCGACGGGCGCAAATGGTGGATTTCCGGGGCGGGCGATCCGCGCTGCGCGATCTTTATCCTGATGGGAAAGACCGACCCCGACGCGCCCCGTCATAAGCAGCAGTCGATGATCCTCGTTCCCCGCGATACGCCGGGCATAAATGTTCTGCGCCCGCTGACCGTATTCAATTACGACGACGCACCGCATGGTCATATGGAGATCGTGTTCGAGGGCGTCCGCGTGCCTGCGGCGAATATCCTGCTGGGTGAAGGACGCGGGTTCGAGATTGCACAGGCCCGGCTTGGTCCCGGTCGCATCCATCATTGTATGCGTCTGGTCGGGCTGGCGGAACGGGCGCTGGAACTTTGGTGCCGCCGGTTGAAGGAGCGTGTCGCCTTTGGGAAGCCGCTTGCCGAACAGGGGGTTCAACTGGAACGCGTGGCAGAGGCGCGGATGGCGATCGATCAGGCGCGATTACTGACGCTGAAGGCCGCCCACATGATGGATACCGTGGGTAACAAGGCCGCGCGGGCCGAGATTGCGATGATCAAGGTGGTCGCGCCGAACATGGCGTGCAAGGTCATCGACTGGGCGATACAGGCGCACGGCGCGGCTGGAATCAGCCAGGATACCGTGCTGGCGCAATCCTATGCCCATGCCCGCAAGCTGCGCTTTGCCGATGGCCCGGACGAAGTGCATCGCGCGCAGGTCGGCAAGCTGGAACTGGCGCGCTATACCTGATTGTTAGCGACCCCCGCGAAGGTTCGCGGGGGTTTAGCGGTCCCCGCGTGGTTCGCGGGGAAGGCCGAGCGCGCGTTCGGCGATCAGGTTGCGCTGAATCTGGTTGGTCCCGCCATAGATGGTGTCCGCGCGGCTCGACAGGAACAAATTGGGCAACATCGGGAAGGCATAGTCAGTGCTATCTGCGATCTCACCCCCCTGCCCCAGTACATCCATCGCCAGCTCGCCGAGCGCGCGATGCCAGGTCGCCCAATAGATTTTATGGGTAGAGGCTTCGCGGGAAAGGCTGTGTCCCTCGTCGGCTGAAAGAGTGCGCAGCGATGCGTAGCGCATGATCTTCAGACCGGCATAAGCCTTTGCAAGGCGCTGGCGGATCAGGGGATCGCGCGCGGCTCCGTTGGCCTTTGCCGCCGCGACGATCTGGTCGAATTCCGCCACAAAGCCCATCTGCTGGCCCAATGTCGATACGCCGCGTTCGAAGGCGAGCAGCCCCATTGCGACCTGCCAGCCATTGCCGACGCCGCCGACCACATTGGCCGCATCGGTGCGTGCGCCGTCGAAGAAGGTTTCGTTAAATTCGGCATGGCCGTTCATCTGGCGGATCGGACGGATGGTGATGCCGGGCTGGCGGATTGGGACGAGCAGGAACGACAGCCCCTTTGTGCCGCGGCTGCCCTCTTCAGTGCGGACGAGGACAAAGATCCAGTCGGCGAATTGCGCCAGAGAGGTCCAGATCTTTTGTCCGTCGATCACCCACTGGTCGCCATCGAGCCGCGCGCGGGTGCGCACGTTGCCGAGGTCGGAACCTGCGCCCGGTTCCGAATAGCCCTGCGCCCAATATTCGTCGCCGCGTGAGATGGGGGGCAGGAAGCGGGCCTGTTGTTCGGGCGATCCAAAGTGAATCAGCGTCGGCCCGGCCAGTTCGATGCCGATATGGCTCATCCGCCCCGGTGCCCCGGCGCGCGCATATTCCTCTGCAAATATAACCTGTTCGGCAAGGGAAGCGCCCCGGCCGCCATGTGCTTTGGGCCAGCCGATGACACTCCAGCCCGCATCGAACAGCGCACGTTCCCAGGCGCGGCGCTCGTCCGGCATGGCGCTCTGGCTGCGCAGATCCCGCAGCATCTTGAACGGGCCATTGAGTTGCGCGGACAGCCATGCCGCTGCTTCCAGCCGGAACGCTTCTTGCTCGGGTGTGAAACCTAACCGCATTTTAGTTCTCCACCGTGTCGAGGCCGATCAACTGCGCCAGCCGCTCATGCGACTGGGCGGACGTGCCGAGCAATGTTGCCGCGCTGCGTGCGCGTTTGAAGAACAGATGCGCGTCATGCTCCCATGTGAAGCCGATGCCACCGTGAAGCTGGATCGCGTTGCCCGCGCACATCGTGAACGCCTCGATCGCGGTCGAGTGAGCAATCGCGGCGGCTTCGGCAAAGGCGAGGTCGCCCTCGTCCGCGGCGGCGGCGGCGTAATAGACTGCGGTGCGCGCTGCTTCGACGGCGATCATCATATCGGCGAGGCGGTGTTTAATCGCCTGAAAGCTGCCGATCGGCCGGCCGAACTGGATACGCTGTTTTGCATAATCCACGGTCAGGTCGAGAACGGCGTCCGCACCCCCGACACATTCGGCGGCGAGTGCGACGCGGGCAAGGTCGACCCCGCGTTCGATGTTCCCGCCGCCGAGCACGTCGGTTTCCGGAACGACGACGTCCAGCCGAAGCGTCGAGAGGGGGCGGGTTTCATCCATTGTCGTGTGGCGGGTGGTTTCAACACCAGCCGCGTCGGATTTGATTACTGCCAGACGCCCATCGACCGCGATGACGAACAAGTCCGCTGCATGACCGAACGGCACGAGACCGCTGCCACGCAACCGGAAGCCACCAGCGACTGGCTCGATCGTCACGTCGTCAGCGAGCAACGCCGCCGCGATAACCTCTCCGCGCGCGATGGCGGGGATCAGCCGTGCTGCCTGAGTTTCGTCCGCCGTGAGGCTGATGAGCGGCAAGGCCGTCCCCACGCTGGACAGGAAGGGCGACGGATGCAGGGTGCGGCCCATCTCTATCATGATGAGCGCCAGTTCCACCGACCCCATCCCCGACCCGCCAAAGCGTTCCCCGGTCGCGATCCCACCGAACCCCATCGTTTCCGCCACGGTCGTCCACTGCCCACGGTCAAACCCGTCAGCCGATGCGATCGTAGTGCGCCGCGTGGGTGCCAGATCGGTAAAAAGAGCACGCGCGCTTTCGGACACGAGTTGTTGCTCTGCGGTCAGCGCAAATTGCATGATGGGGCCTTGCTATGGATCAGGCGAGAGCTGCAGCGGGCACCGGTGCGCGCTCAGCGTAGAATTGTTCGTAATAGCGGCGGTAACGAATAATCGGGCCGTCGCCGTCACAGATGATCGCTTTTGCCAGATAGGCCTGACGATCCCAGATCACCTTGTCCTGATCGAACTGTTTACAGATATCACGGATCAGGGCGCGGGCGAGGCCAGCCCCCGGTCCCTCTGCCTCAGCGCGAGGCTGAGTAAAGGCAAAGCGCGCATGGACCCGGTCGCGATCGATCGGCGTGATCGCCGCGACAAGCAGCGTCTCCGAAATCCCCTCGAAGCGCGTATAGGATTGTCCCGCTCCGTTTTGCCCACTGACAATCCGGCCATCGACCTCCCCCGTGGGCGTTCCCATCTTTGCGCTTACGACGCCGGAGCGGCGATGACCGTCCCAAAAAATCTCTGCGTCGGGGAAACCGGCAGTGCCGTGCACGAACTGGAAATGCGCGGAATCCACACCGTTTTCCGCCATCGACTGAAGCGGTGCATAAACGAACCATTCGTAGCGCTGATATGGCGTCCATTCAGGGTTGCTGGTTTCCGGGTAATGCTCCAGCGCCCACTGCGGCTTCTCGCCAAATGGGTGATACCATGTCCAGATGAGACCGTTTGCTTCTTCCACGACCCATTGATGCGCGCAGGGACGTTTCACCTGAGGCGGAATGGCGCGGGCGTAGGGGATTTCCCGCACGATGCCTTCACCATCGTAACGCCACGCATGAAACGGACATTCGATCAGATTTCCGACGACACGTCCGCCATGGCCCATATGTGCACCCAGATGGCGACAATAAGCATCGAGCACCCGCACCTGTCCGTCCTCGCCACGCCACATGACCAGTTCGCGCCCGAAATATCGGATCGGACGCGCTTCTCCGACGGGAAGCTCGTCAACATAGCCAATTGCAAACCAGCCCAGCGGGAACGGCAGGTCGATACCGCGTTCATCTGCGCTCGGGCGGTTGCGTACTTCGGCCACGCGCCACGTCTTCAGCTCTTCACCTTTTAGCTGGGACAATACTTGTTGCACCGCGACTGGCGCGGTGCGCGCATCGGTGGATGCCGCCAGTTTGGAATCAATATCGCTCACGGTCAGTCCTTTCAGTCGATCTTAAAGGCACGGCGCGCATTTTCGCGCAGGAATTTGGGCCAGACCTCGTCCTTGAACGGCACCTGGTCGAGTTCGCTGAATATCCGTTCGAGGCTCAGACCCATCGGAAAATATCCGGCATAAATGATTTTGTCAGCGCCCCTGGTGTTCGCATAATCAATGATCGCCTTTGGATAATGCTTGGGCGAAAATGCACTCGTCGAATAATAGAGGTTCGGATATTTGAGCATCAGCTTTACCGCCAACGCCTCCCACGGCTCCGCACCGTGACGCATGACAAAGCGCAGCTCGGGGAAGAACCAGCAAACCTCGTCAACCAGTTCGCAATGCTGTGGTGCCATCGGCACGCGCGGCCCCGGCACACCGACATTGATGGCAACCGCGATGTCGAGTTCTACGCAGGTCGCATAAATCGGGTACATTTTCTTATCGTTGATCGGCACCTGCGGCACACATCCACAAGGGAAAACGCTGACCGCCTTGATCCCGAATTCGGCATGGGCACGCCGGATGGCACGAATCGTTTCCATTCCACGATTGGGATCGGCTGGCATGTCGAATATGAACCGATCCGGGAAACGGTCACGCGCCGCAATCGCGGTTTCGGACCCTTCATAATAGCCCACCATCGCGCGCTCTATGCCGTGTTTGTCCATTTCCGCCACGGTCCATGCGACATAATCACTGACCCCTGCCCCGGTCGGAATGTCCTTGAACATATATTGCGCGGGCATTGCGAACTGCGACAGGCTTTGCTCATCCATCAGCAATGGCTTGAAAGCGGCAAACCAGTCCGACCGGTCCTCGCCGCTCGGAATTCCAAGCAACGTATCGATCACGGGAATATTACGTGGCCGCATAAGATGTGCTCCTGTCATGTGCATGGCGCGCGCGAAGCGCTCGTTTATCGACTTTGCCGACCGCGTTGCGCGGCAGGGCTTCTTCAGAAAGAAGGATTTCGGTCGGATGCTTATAGCCCGCCAGACCGATGCCGAGGTGCGAGCGCAACTCGCGCTCATCAAAGGGCGCGCCGTCCGATCGCCGTACCACCGCGACCAAACGTTCGCCCATCCGATCGTCGGGAACGCCGAACGCCGCCGCTTCGATGATCCCGTCATGCTGTTGCAAGGCGGCCTCAACCTCGGCGCAGTAAATATTTTCGCCACCGGATATAACCATGTCGGTCATCCGATCGAGGATCGTGAGGTTGCCGTTCACATCCAGCATTCCGACATCGCCGGTGTGGAACCACCCGTCGCGCAAGGCGTGTTCGGTGGCCTGAGCATCATTCCAGTAACCGGCCATGACCATCGGCCCACGCACCACGATCTCGCCCGCCGTTCCCGCAGGCACTTCAACGCCTTCGGCATCGCGGATGCGGATTTCGGCGAGGGGCAGTATCCGACCCGCAGCCCTGGGGTGGCTGAGATAATCGGCGCCGGTATGCATTGCGATGGCGCCCGAAGTTTCGGTCGAGCCGAAACCGGTGCCGACGACGGCGCGCGGAAATGCCGACACGACTGCATCGAGCAGGTTGACCGGCTGAGCCTGTCCACCGGTCGAGACAGACACCAGCGACGACAGGTCTGCACCCACCGCCTCGCGAGATTGAATCAAGTCCCAAACCATCGTTGGCGAACCCGAAAAGTTGGTCACCCCTTCACGTTCGATAAGGCGCAATATGGTTTGCGCATCCCATTTCGGCGCGATCACGACCCGACCGCCAGAGGCGATCCCAGCCAGAAATATCGAATGGCAGCCGCTGACATGGAACAGCGGAAAGGCGAGGAGCGTGACCGATTGAGGCCGTGGCCCGGCCAATGCCGCCGCACCCATCATCCTGATCCCGATCATGGCACCCGCCATCTGCGTCAACAACAGTCCGGTCATTGCCGCCCGATGCGTCAGCGTCGCACCCTTTGCGCGGCCGGTCGTTCCCGATGTGAACAGGATCATCGCCGGATCGTCCGGTCGTGAGGTTGGCATTGGCAGGGCCGGGCCGCCCGTGGAAACATCGAGAACAGGCACCAGCAGGGGGACACCGGCATCAGCCAGCATCGCCGCGCGACGATCGTCTGCCAGAACAAGAGTCGCCCCGACCAGATCGATCGCGTCCGCCATTTCTTTCGCAGATCCACGACTGTTGACGAGTGCAGGGACCGCTCCGCAGGCGACGATTGCAGTGAAGCCAACCATCCATTCGGCACAATTCCGCATAGCCAGTGCAACCCGTTCGCCGGGTATGACACCCCGCCCGGAGAGGTCGGCAGCAAGGCGAGCGGCCGCCGCCGAAAACTCGGCGTATGTCAGGCTGCGATCGCCCTCGATTATAAAGGTTTTTTCGGCGTGAAGCTGAAGGTTCGCAAAGAGTGATGCCAGACCGGCTTCGGCGCGACGGAAACCACGCATGGGAACCCCACCGACCGCGACGTCCAGAAGCTCGAACGGGCCACCCGCACGAGTCAACAAAGCCACTGCATCCTGATCGGATTCCGCCATTCGACTCTCCTTGTTAAAGACTTTATTATAAACTTAGACTATAGTCCAATCTTTTATTGCTAAAGATTTGGATGAGGTGGTTTGGGTGGCTTTTCCGGCAGCGATGCTGTTGGCATAATCATCGTCGCCAACAGACGGGCAGCAGCATCGAGGCGTATCGAAGCCGGATAATCCGGGTCCATCCGCCAGGCATGTATGACGCCCATATAAGTGTTACAGATGATCTCTGCGGCGGCTCTTAGATCCACGAAAACTGCGATTTCACCCCGGTGACGTCCGTCTTCCAGCAGGCCGCCGAATGCCTGAATCAGTCGTTCGATCCGGGCGATGCCGGTCAGTTCGTTCCAGTTGAGCCAAGACACGCCAACGAGCACGCGTTCGATCGGGGAGGCTCGCCGCAGGTAATGCGCAGTTGCCGTAAAGATTCCGAGAAGGCGTTCGCCCGCAGTCAGGCCGCCGGCACCTCGCCAGGCGTCGATGGCAATGTAGAAGCCGGCTTCATTTTCCGCGACCAGAACATCGATGATGTCGGCCTTGCTGGCGAAATAGTTGAACAATGTGGCGCGGGAAACATCGGCAACGGCTGCAATCTGGTCCATGGTCGTGGCCTGAACGCCCCCTTCCGCAATACAGCGTTTTGCAGCGTCAAGAATGGCACCCGTCGTTCGCGCCTTGTTACGTGCGCGACGCGAACCGCCATCCTCTGTTACTGCGCTATGATCCGCCATCGCCATTCTCCCTGCCCGCCTTGGGCCCCCGCCTTAAACCGTTTTGGCGGGAGCCGCGTCAATGGCGGTCGCGGCAGTTTGCACGCGGCGAAACCCGACAGTGATCTCAGAGCGCCAGCGTCGCAGGCTCCCCCGCCAGCAGAATCGTCTTGGACTCCAGATAGGGCAGCAGGCCATCACGCCCGCCTTCGCGACCGAGTCCGGATTGTTTGAACCCGCCAAAGCCGATCATGAAATCGGCACGGAAAGCATTATGCCCGACCGTTCCCGTCCGCATTGCGCGGGCGACACGATATGCGCGATCGACGTCATCGGTGAACACGGCCCCGTTCAGGCCGAAGTCGCTGTCATTGGCGACCGCGATCGCCTCCGCCTCGTCAGCGACGGGGATTACGCTCACGACCGGGCCGAAAATCTCCTCACGCGCCACGATCATGCCGTTGTGGACATTTCCCAGCACCGTGGGCGCCATGTAGAAACCGCGATCGAATTCCTTGGGCCGCGAACCACCGCACACCAACGTTGCGCCCTCGGCCTGACCCTGCGCAACATAGTCGCGCACGCGGTCATATTGGCGACCCATCGCGAGCGGACCCAAATGGCTGGCGTCGTCATAGGGATCGCCGACTTTGAGTGCAGCGAAAGCGGCCCCGAGAGCCTCGGTGATTTCGGCATGGCGCGCGCGGGGCACGACGATCCGGGTGAGCGCCGCCCAGACCTGACCCGACATCATCGCGGTCGATTGCGCCAGCGTTTCGGCCAGTTTCTGGGCGTCGTAATCGTTCAGTACGATCGCCGCAGATTTGCCACCGAGTTCCAGCGTACAGCGTGCGATCCGCTCGCCACAAATCGATGCGATACGCCGACCCGCCGCGCTCGACCCGGTGAAGCTGACCTTATCCACGCGCGGGTCGCGGACCATCCGTTCCGAGACTGCACGATCCGCAGTCACGACGTTGAGGACGCCTGCGGGCAATCCTGCTTCCTGTGCCACTTCGGCCAGCACATAAGCGTCGAGCGGCGCTTCGGGTGAAGCCTTTAGAACGACCGAGCAACCTGCCAGCAGGGCTGGCGCAACCTTTAGCGCGGCGAGCATCAACGGTGCGTTCCACGGAACGATGGCGAGCACGACGCCGACTGCCTCCCGTGCGAGCAGCCCTACGCCGATGCCGTCGATTGGCTGATGGCGTTCGACAAAGGGGAATGTGTCGGCGAGCGATGCGTAATAATGGAAGAAGCCGCTCGCCCCCGCCGCGCTGGTCTGTGCGATGCGGTGAAGAACCCCCATCTGGTTCGTCCAGATATGGGCAAGCTGTTCGCTGCGCGCGGAAAGCCCGATCGCGATTTTCTGGAGATAGACGGCACGCTCCTGCGGCGACATGCGGGGCCATGGTCCAGTATCGAACGCAGTTCGCGCCGCCGCGACTGCGCGATCGGCATCAACCTCTCCGGCTTCAGCGATCCGCGCGATGACCGTTTCGTCTGCCGGTCGGACGACATCGAAATGCGCAGTTGTCGATGCCTCAACCCAATCGCCCCCGATAAAAAACCGGTCTGCGTGCGCGAGTGTAATCAGGTCAGGTGCCGTCGCCATCATTCTCTCCTGGTTTGGTCTGAGAGTCGTGCCAAACTTTCATCATTTGCTAGGCCGTCGGCGAAAGTTTGGCGAGGGAATTTTACCGTATGCGCATATCCA
This sequence comes from Sphingomonas paeninsulae, assembly GCF_003660165.1. Taxonomy (NCBI): domain Bacteria; kingdom Pseudomonadati; phylum Pseudomonadota; class Alphaproteobacteria; order Sphingomonadales; family Sphingomonadaceae; genus Sphingomonas; species Sphingomonas paeninsulae. Next base: position 1,973,065 of record NZ_CP032829.1, on the reverse strand, counting down.
TGGAGATTATCGGTCGTTTTTATACAGCGCTGACAGATTTTGCTGATACTATGCGTAGGTTCAGCCGACCGGAAGCGATCAGACTTCCAGCACCCGGACAGAGAGAGGATAGAGATGCCGCTGCACAGTCATGAGCATCGCGATGTCGCGATTATCGGCGCGGGCTTTGCGGGGCTCGCGATGGCGCACCGTATCCACAATCTCGGCATGACGATCCAGGGGTTCGAAAGCGGCGGCGACGTTGGCGGGACATGGTATTGGAATCGCTATCCGGGTGCGCGCTGCGATGTGGAGAGTATGCAGTATTCCTACCGCTTTTCAGAGGATTTGCAGCAGGAATGGGACTGGACCGAGCGTTATGCCGCCCAGCCGGAGATCCTCCGCTACATCGACCATGTCGCGACGCGTTTCGATCTACGCCCGCATTTTCGTTTCCAGACCCGCGTCGTCGCAGCGCGTTATCAAGAAGAGACTGCCAGTTGGGCGATCGAAACCGACGATGGCCGCCACACGACCGCGCGGTTCCTGATCGCGGCGGCGGGGTGCCTGTCCTCTGCCAATCGTCCCGAGATTGCGGGCCTTGACGATTTCGCGGGGACGCTGGTGCATACCGGACACTGGCCTGCGGAGGGCATCGACATTGCGGGCAAACGCGTCGGCGTGATCGGCACCGGGTCTTCGGGAGTACAGGTCATCCCGCAACTCGCGCGGCAGGCGGCGGAACTCACGGTGTTCCAGCGTACCGCCGCCTATTGCGTCCCCGCGCACAACGGTCCGCTCGATCCGGTGGCGGCTCAGTCGGTCAAGACCGATTACAAGGCGTTTCGCGATTATTGTGGCAAACAGTTCGGCGCGATCGCGGCAACGCCGGGTACACAGAGCGCACTTGCTGTAGATAAGGCGGAGCACCGTGCGGTGTTCGATGCTGCCTGGGAACGGGGTGGATTATCCTTTCAGGGCGCGTTCTACGACCTTTCCTATGATCTGGCCGCAAACGACATTGCGATGTCGTTTTTCCGTGACAAGATTCATGAAATCGTTGCTGACCCTCACACTGCGGGAAAGCTTGTTCCCGAACATCGCTTTGCAACCAAGCGGCTGTGCATCGACACCGATTATTACGCGACGTTCAATCGTCCGAACGTCACCCTCGTCGATCTGAAGGCTACGCCCCTTACTACGGTACACGCGACCGGTGTCCGGACAAGCGATGCGGATTACCCGCTGGACGTGCTGGTTTTGGCGACGGGCTATGACGCGATGACCGGATCCCTGCTCCGCATAGATATTCGCGGACGAGATAATCTGGCGCTTGGCGAAGCATGGGCGGAAGGGCCGCACACTTACCTTGGCCTTGGTATCGCCCGATTCCCCAATCTGTTCATTATTTCCGGGCCGGGCAGCCCGTCGGTTCTCACCAATATGGTGTATTCGATCGAGCAACAGGTCGACTGGATCGCGGACTGCCTCGGCTATCTGCGGGCCAAGGCCATCGACAGAATCGAGGTACAGCAGGACGCGCAGGATAATTGGGTCGCGCAGGCAAATGCGGTGGCGGCGGGAACACTCCTGGCAACGGGCAACTCCTGGTATCTCGGCGCTAATATCCCCGGAAAACCCCGCGTCTTTATGCCGTATCTCGATTATCCGGGCTACGTCACAACCTGCGAAGAGGTCGCCGCAAATGGCTACACTGGCTTTGCCCTGACCAGAGCAACGGTCGAAGCCCTGGTCTAGCAAAGAATGCGGGAAACATCGCAACGGAGAGGGAAAATAATATGACACGTGACCCAACAGCAATGGCCCCGCCAAGTCCGGCACCCGTGCCAACACCCATGCAGGGTCTCTTCATTTTGGCAGCGATAATCGTCGGCGTGGCAATATACCTTGGGCTGAGTTACTTTTTGCAGATCGCATCGCCCTATGCCGGTTTCCTGCTCCTGCTTTATTGGGGCGGCTTGAAAGGCAGCGCTCCAGCCGAGTTTCCCGCAGCATTTTTCGGCGCACTCGGCGGCGTCCTGCTGTCGTATCTGCTTTGGGCTTTGCCTTTGGCGATGGGCAGCGCGGGTTTGGTCATCGCGCTCCTGCTGATCACGTTCGCCGTATATGCGCTGGTGATGGGCTGGCTGCCACTCGTGGTGAACAACGCGATGATGCTGCTGCTGACTGTCGGAACGATCGGCGTAATCCAGGAAAAGGCCGACTTTTCGGGGATAGCCGCATCTGCTCTTCTGGGCGGCGCGCTTGCCGGTCTTATGCTCCTTATCGGGCGGATGATGGCACGCCGTAAGAGCTTGGTTCCGGCCTCGTCCGCCGGTTAACGGGTGCAGATCGCGCACCGGGCATCTTTCAAAAGGAAAGCATGACGGACGGGCAAACGCGCCCGCCCGTCACACCTGTTATTCCGCAGCGATAGAGATTGGCGCTTCGGCTTGCGCTGGCTCCAGAAAGTCGCCCGGCTTGCTGCCGGTATAGGCTCCGTCGCGGAACGTAGGCTCGCCGTTGACCATCGTCAGCTTCATCGGTGCCGCCTTGCGCGTGTAGCGCCAGGTGATCCCGCCCTTGCCGTCGGTCACGTCGTACACTTTTTCCATGTCGAACTGCTGGATTTCGTCAAAGTCGAACACGACGATATCGGCGCGCTTGCCCACCTTGATCTCACCGATTTCGGTGAGGTGGAAATGGCCGGCGAGCTTGCCGGTCATCGTATGGATCGCCTCTTCGAGCGTAATCAGTTTTCGATCGCGCACGAACTTGGTGAGATAAACGACGTTCTCACCACCCCCACACAGCATCTGAAGATGCGCGCCCGCGTCGGTGATGTTGCCGACCGTTTTTGGATCGCGCACCATTTCGACAACAACGCTGTCATCCATGTCCATCGGTGCCATCCGCACCGTCGACAGCACGCCGTTGGCGAGCAGCCATTCGGCCATCGCATCCGAACGATGCAGCCCAAGCCCAGCCGCATAGTCGAGCAACGTGACACCGAACGGACCAGTGCCATTATCGGAACCAAGCTCTGTCAGCAGCAACAGTTGAGGATTGCTCATCGGCGACTGCGGATAGGTCTTGGTATCCCAACTGATGCGCGCACGGGCTCGCCATTCGGGATCACGCATGATTTTTGCCTTGGCTTCCTCACCATCGGCAAGCACGACTTCATGCCAAACGTAATCGTTGGACTGAGCAAAGATCAGCGATTTGTAGAGGCTGAGCTGGCCCGTCAGCGGCGTGTGACCATAGCCCGGCCAGACATCGATCCCATCCTTACGCATCTGGTCCACGCGGTCGCGCATCGGCTGGAGTTGATAGTTCTGGTACGATGAGGTCGGGATGCCGCCGGTCAACTGGACGCGGATCTTGCGCCCCTTCAACAGTGCGGCCATGCGATCGGCCTGTTCCGGGCCGGTATCGCGCATGAGCGCGACATCGATTATGCACTGAAAACTGGTATTGGGATAACGCTCCAGCACTTCGAACAGCGCGACAAACTCCTCGTCTTCGGCAACCAGCGTCGGGATCTTACGATTTTCCCCGTCGTGATCGAGAAGATTGGTCGAAAGGCCCAGCGCGCCTGCCGAAAGCGCATCATCGAGGAACGCCGCCATCTTGACGATTTCGTCCTTGGTGGACGCTCGCTTCCATGCTTCGAGCCCCATGACCGCCATGCGGATCGCGATATGTCCGACAAAGCCGGCCATGTTTGCAGGCAGCTTTATGTTGCGTTTTACCGAAGCTTTATATTCCGAATACGTCCGCCAATCCCAGGGTACGTGCTTCAGGAACGGCTCAAGCGGGATATCCTCGAAAAACGAGAAAATCTTGGCCATCTCGAGCTGCGCTTCCTTGTCATTCGAAAGCGGCGCGGCGGTGAAACCGCAGTTGCCGACGATGATCGTGGTCGCACCATAGCCGGGAAGTGGATCGAGGTCGGGCTGCCACCACATCGTGGCGTCGTAATGGGTATGACCCTCGATGAAGCCCGGTGTTACATAGCATCCTGCGGCGTCGAAGGTTTCTTCGCCGCTGTGCGCCTGAAGACCCTGTCCTACTTCGGCAATCCGCCCGTTTTTTACGCGAACATCAGCACGAAAGGCCTTTGCCCCGGTTCCGTCCACGACGGTACCGTTACAGATTAACATGTCAGACAATTTGACTCTCCCTAAGAAATCCATTCGGAAATCCCTCAGCACAATGGCCCTGCACATGTTACGGAGAACCGTCCTGCGCTAACGTCATGCTACGCCACATGCGAAATACGCGCAAGCGGGATTCACACTATGCGTAGGTTATGAATCTACTCGATACGCGATTAATCATTTTTCTTGTCGTTTTCTTCCGACATGCAGCCGTCCGAGCCAAATAGAAGCCCTTGATATGTTAGAGTGAAAGACGATCCGTGCGATCTTTCACTCCGCGCTGGCTCGACCTGTGCGCCCCAATGATAACCAATAAAGCGGCCGTGCTTTCTATGGAGTCGCTACCGTCGGACCTACGGATTCCTTCAGCAATTTCTTAAGCTGTTTTACTACCGTTGGCGCCGTCAGATGCTGATGGACATGTTCGTAACCCTCACGAACAAGCGCGCTGCGAATGTCGGTCGAAGTCAGGCAAGTGCCACCACGCGCCAGTTCGAAAGCGCGTGCAATGATGGTCGGCGGCTGCGGCACTAAAAAGCTTTCTCAACCAGTGTTGCCGGTGGGTCGGCGCAAAACGCGGATGCGCTCACGCGATCATGCTAGTCCTGATTGTCCGCCACTTCTGTACGTTAACGGACAAACTGACCCGTCGTTCTGGCAGCGCGCGGTCACATAGTTTTTCCAGGCTGCAATTGATCGAACCGACGCGTCGCGCGTTCGCTGATCGTGTGGAAAGACGAGCTTTGGCCCACAGAACTCCTTGAGATATTGCACATATGAACGACATTGCAGCGTGGATTGCTCCAGTCGCCACAATCATCGCAGCAGTAATGACGGCGGCAAATCTTGGCGCCCGCATTACCGGCTGGGGATTCGTGGTCTTCACTATCGGGTCGATATGCTGGTGCTTCGTCGCCATTGGGACCGGGCAGCATAATTTGCTGTTCACCAACGGGTTTCTGACATTGGTCAACGCGCTCGGCATCTGGCGGTGGCTTGGGCGGCAGTCGCGTTATGAAGACGGCGGCGCGGCGGCGGCAAAACGCAGCGCGATCGCGCCGGTGCCAACGCTGGTCGATGTCGGGTCCATCGCCGGTCGCAAATTGATCGGCAGGGATGGTAAGCCGCTGGGCCAGATCATCGATGGCATGATGCGCGGTTCCGACAACACACTCGCCTATGTCGTGGTCAGCGAAGGCGGGGTTGGTGGTGTTGGCGAACGTCTCCATGCGATGGACCCGCAAGAGATTATATTCGGAGACGATGGCGCGCGTTGCCAGCTCGACCTGGGTCAACTTCAAGCGCGGCCGGTCATCGAACCCGGCGCATGGCCCAAATCGCTGGACGACGGGTTTCGCTCATAGATTGAGCAGCGCGGGATCGCCTCCCTGTGCCGCGATATTGACCGACACGGCGCGTTCGACTGCATAGCGCAACAGGGCATTGGGTCCGCCTGCTTTCGGTCCCGTGCCTGACAAGCCCTCGCCACCGAAAGGCTGGACGCCGACGACCGCGCCGATAATGGAGCGGTTCACATATACGTTTCCGGCAGGAACTGCGGCACGCACTTCATCGGCGAACCGGTCGATGCGGCTGTGTACCCCGAGCGTCAGGCCATAGCCCCGCGCGGCCAGCTTTCCGGCGACATCGGCAAGGTCGGCAGGATCGTATCGATAAATGTGCAGGATCGGCCCGAATACCTCGCGTTCGAGAAAATCGGGTGTCGGGATTTCGGCAATGACGGGTCCGAAAAAAGTCCCCTGCCCGGCCAGCGTCCCGGTGTCGTAGCGGGCGATCACATTAGCCTCTTTCTCAAGCCGTGCCAGATGGCTGCGCAACGCATCGCGCGCTTCATCATCGATCACAGGCCCGATATCTGTCGCAGGATCGGCAGGATCGCCAACGACCTGCGCCTGCAATGCCCCGACCAGCGCCTTCACGATGTCGTCGGCAGTGTCGTGCGGCAAGTATAGCAATCGCAGCGCAGAGCATCGCTGGCCTGCAGAACCGAATGCCGACAGGATAACGTCATCGACGACCTGTTCGCGCAGAGCCGTGGAGTCGACGAACATGCCGTTCAGCCCGCCGGTCTCCGCAATGAACGGCACGATCGGTCCGGCGCGTGCGGCAAGGCTGCGATTGATTGCCGTCGCCGTATCGGTGCCGCCCGTGAAGGCAACACCGTCGATGCCCGGATGATTGACGATCACAGCCCCCACCGTCCCGCCGTCTCCGGGGAGCAAGGCCAGCAGCGCGGGATCAAGTCCTGCCTTGTGATAAAGGCGCACCGCTTCGGCCGCGATCAGCGGTGTCTGTTCGGCGGGCTTCGCAATCACTGCATTACCCGCCGCAAGCGCCGCCGCGATCTGCCCGGTGAAGATAGCCAGCGGAAAGTTCCACGGAGAGATGCACGCGAACACGCCGCGACCGTGCAACTCAAGATGATTGACCTCACCCACCGGGCCGTCGAGGATCATCGGCGCGCCGAACTGTCGCTCGGCCAGCATTGCATAATAGCGGCAGAAATCGACCGCCTCGCGAACCTCTGCCACGCCATCGTTCAGCGTTTTGCCGCCTTCGACCGTTAGTAAAGCAACCAGTCGGTCAGTCGCGGCGTCGAGTGCGCCGGCCATCGCGCGAAGCACTCCGGCGCGATATACGCCACCTGCGGCGTTCCACGCCGGCTGAACATCGCGCGCCAGTCTGATGGCTTCGTTCACATCGTCGACGGTGGCGCTGCTCGCCTCTCCGATCACATGCGAACGGTCGGCGGGATTGGTGACCGGGGAAAGCGCACGATTAACCATCCAGCCCCCGACGATCGGCCCGGCACGCAAAGTTTCGCCTTGCAGCGCATCGGCTGCTTTCAGGGCAGTCGTGCGGGTCTGGGCGATCGAATAATCGCGTCCGTTCGAGTTCTGCCGCGCGTTTCCATACAGACGGGGCGGCACGGGTATTCGCGCGTGGCGAGCCGGGTGTGCTTCAACGATAGCGATGGGGTCGCGCACAACGTCGGCGGCGGGAACATCGGCATCGAGCAGCGCGTGGACAAAGCTGGTATTCGCGCCATTCTCCAGCAAGCGCCGCACAAGATAGGGCAGCAGATCCTCATGCCCTCCGACCGGGGCATAGGCGCGTAGCGTAATCCCGCCATAGCGCCGCTCTGCCCCCGCATAGAGGGCTTCACCCATGCCGTGGAGGCGCTGATGTTCGATCCGCACCCCCACAGCATCGGCCATTTTGCGCACCGCCGCGAGCGTATGAGCATTGTGCGTGGCGAACTGCGGATAAAGGTCGGGCGACGCATCGATCAGCGCCTTTGCACAGACCAGATAGCAAAGGTCGGTCGCCGCCTTGGTCGTGAACACCGGATAATCGGGACGACCAGCGACCTGCGCGCGCTTGATCTCGGTATCCCAATAGGCACCCTTGACCAGCCGGACCATGATCCGGCGGCGGCTTTCCCGCGCCAGTTTCGCCAGCGCCGCGATGACCAGGGGACCGCGCTTTTGATATGCCTGCACGACCACACCCAGTCCGCACCAGTCGCCAAGTTCCGGCTCACCAACCAGACGCTCGACCAGCTTCAGCGAGAGTATGAGGCGGTCGGCTTCCTCTGCATCGATTGCGAAGTTGATGTTGTAGCGGGCCGCAATGAGCGCGAGCCGCTTCATGCGCGGATACAGTTCCGTCCAAACCCGGTGCTCCTGCACCGCTTCGTATCGCGGACAAAGTGCTGACAGCTTTACCGAAACCCCGTGTCCGTTTTCAGGCCCGGCGTCCCCTGCCGCCTTGCCGACCGCCTCGATCGCGTCGGCGTAAATCCGTTCATAGCGCGCCGCATCTTCGGCGGTGCGTGCGCCCTCTCCCAGCATATCGAACGAGCACAAAGTCTTTTCGCGTTTCGCCCGCGCCAGAGCAGCCTCGATCGTGCGCCCCAGCACAAACTGTTCGCCCATCATCCTGACGGCCGCTCCCACCGCCTGCCGAATGACAGGCTCGCCGATCCGCGCCGCGATCCGCTTCACATAGCCGCCAATATCGCTTTTTGCGCTTTCATCGGCATCGACCAGCTTACCCGTAAGCAACAGGCCCCAGGTCGATGCGTTGACGAAAAGGCTGTCGGACTTGCCGATGTGATTTGCCCAGTCCGCCGAGCCGATCTTTTCCGCAATCAAACGGTCGCGCGTATCGGCGTCGGGCGTCCGCAACAGTGCCTCCGCCATGCACATCAGGGCCAGCCCCTCACGCGTGTCTAAAGAAAATCGCTTCAGGAAATCCTCGACTATGCCCTGCTTATTGGCCGCCGCCCGTGCCGATTCGACCAGTCCGATCGCTTCGATAACGACGGCTTGGCGATCCTCGGGCGAGAAGGGTTGGGCCGCGAGCAGATCGGCAATGACCTCCCCTTCATCCCTATATTTAGAGTCGTCGATCGAATCCCAGTTCGAAGCGGGCAAAGCAGATTCCTTGGAGACATGAGTGTGTTACGTTTGATATAAGTCCTTCTCTGCAACTTACTGCATTTTCTGGCAAAACAAAGGTTGCGACGGCGTGCTCTCCATCCTCGGCAGAGTCGATGAGCGGCTAAGTTACTGAGTTTCCCACTGGACGAAATTGCAAAGCACACTACATACCGTTCGGTATGGAACAGGATGTTTGCGTTGCGTCACCGAAAGGTCGACCTCGGGAGTTCTGCCTTGATGGGGCTCTTGCCGCTGCGTTAACGGTGTTCTGGCGTCGTGGTTATGAGAGCGCGTCGATGGCCGAACTGACTTCGGCGATGGGCATTACCAAGCCGAGTCTCTACGCTGCATTCGGCAACAAGGAGGCGCTTTTTCACAAGGCGCTCGACCTTTATGAGCGTGAAAAGCTCGCCTATGTCGGCATTGCGTTGCAGGAGCCGACCGCGCGGCTGGTCGCCGAAAAACTATTGCTTGGCGCCCTTGAAATGCAATCTGGCACGTCGGACCCGAAAGGGTGTCTGGCAGTCATCGCATCGGTTGCATGTGGCTGCGAATCGGACACGATCAAGGCAGACATAGCAGCGCGCCGCGCATCCTCGAATGCCGCTCTTGTCGCTCGATTCGAGCAGGCGAAGAAGAATGGCGAGTTGCCCGATGATATGGAGGCCGATGCACTGGCTAACTATCTGATGTCCATTCTTCAGGGGCTGTCGGTGCAGGCGAGCGGCGGTGCAAGCTGCGCCACTTTGCGTCAGTTGGTTGCCACCAGCATGAGCGTTTGGCCGACCCGATAAATTTATTTACTGGTCGGTACAAATATCGGTTGACGCAACGCAGCAACACAATCTATACCGACTGGTATTGAAGTCGTGCTTCAAGGGAAGTTCGGCAGCGACAAGGGAATTATACTCATGGTGACAGCAACCACCTGACCCTGTGCGGGGGCTTCGGGCCTTCGTCACCGATATCAAGTTTCAAATAATGGTCGGTAAAAGCGCATCCACGGGATGTCGCGACCATTTCGTCACGCCTGTCGAAGGCCATTCGCAAACGTCTGTGTTTGCGGAGCGGACCAGCGCGGCCAATTCAGGGAAGTTCAAATGGCCTATATGGACACAAGCAACACTTTCGCACTGCCCGCCGAGGGGGAACCGCGCGCAACACGGTCAGCTTTGCCGATGTGGCGCGTTCGACCTTTACCGCTCTGGAATGGAGCGTGATCGCACTCGCCAAAAGCGACAATTTGAACAGCCTGAAAAGTCCCGGCCGCGTCGCTCGTGCGATGGGTTCGGTATTTGGACGCGGCACCCAGTCACGCCTTGCCGATCCAAAATTGGAAGCGCTGCGCCGACTTGCCATCCACGCGTGGCGGCGGGGGTTCGCCCTGCCAGTCTCCGAACTGGACGAATTCGTCGCCGCCGGTTTCACGATGGACAAGGCGGAAATCCTCCTCGCGAGCGTCGCCGGACAGCGCATCGCTCCACCATCACGGCGGTTCACAGCATGAACATGATTTCCCCTATTCAGGCCGATCACGAACTGGTCGATCGCCCTGTCCTTGGTCGGTTTAACCGTCTGTCCCGCTGGCAGCGCGTCACTCTGGTCACGCTGCCGATTGTCCTGATCGGAACCGTGGGTGCAAAGCTTGCCAGCGCCCCGCCACCGGTCGCCGCGCCCCAGCCCCCGATGATAACCGTGGCAGCACCGCTCGTCCGTCAAGTCAACGAATGGGACGATTATGTTGGTCGTTTCGCCGCCAGCCGTGCAGTCGAAATTCGTCCGCGCGTCGCTGGCGAAGTCACCGGTATATTTTTCCATGACGGTGACATCGTGAAAAAAGGGCAATTGCTCTTTACGATCGACGCTCGCCCGTTCGCTGCCGCTCTGGCAGAGGCTCGCGCCAATTCGGCCAGCGCGGCAAGTGCCCTTACGCTCGCCCGCACCGACCTTAGCCGCGCCAATCGCCTGATCGGTGACGAAGCGATTTCGGCCGGCGAAGTGGATTCCCTCCGCGCCAAGGTTGCGGCTGCATCCGCAGCTTTGGCCGCAGCGGACGCCCGCGTCCGCGCACGTTCGCTCGATGTCGAATTTACGTCAGTTCGCGCACCCATCGGTGGCCGGATTTCCGACCGCCGCGTCGATGCGGGCAATCAGGTCGCTGGCGGCGAAGGCACTGGCGGCACCGTGCTGACGACGATCAACGCGCTTGACCCGATCTACTTCAACTTCGATGGGTCCGAAGCCCTCTACCTGAAGAATCAGCGCGCCAGACAGCCTGGTGCAGAAGCACCTTCAGTTGAAATCCAGTTGCAGGACGAAACTGAGCACCGCTGGAAGGGCAAACTCGACTTCACCGATAACGGCCTCGATCAGCGTTCGGGAACGATCCGTGGACGTGCCGTGCTCAGTAATCCTGGCTATTTCCTGACACCGGGGATGTTCGGCAACATGCGGCTGGCAAGCGGGGGAACAGCCTCGGCGCTGCTAATCCCCGACGCATCGGTGCAGACCGATCAGGCGCGCAAAATCGTGTTGACCGTCGATACTCATGATCAGGTCATTGCAAAGCCAGTTGTTCTGGGGCCGGTCGTCGATGGGTTGCGGGTCATTCGTTCGGGTCTGAATGCCAATGATCGTATCGTGATCAGCGGCATCCAGTTTGCCGCACCAGGTTCGCACGTCCGCACGCGCGTCGGCAAATATACCGGCGATGCGACTGTCAATGCGACGGGCGCGCCTGCTCCAACGGCTGGCGAAGCCACGCTCGGCGCTCGTTAAAACACCTCTACCAAGGGATAACCCCATGCGGTTTTCGCGCTTTTTCATCACGCGGCCTATCTTTGCCGCGGTGATCGCGATCGTCATCACGATCATCGGCGCGGTTGCGTATTTCACGCTGCCGATCTCGCAATATCCCGACATCGTGCCGCCTACGGTCACGGTCACGGCGGGTTATCCCGGTGCTTCGGCTGAAACCGTTGCAGAAACCGTTGCTGCCCCCATCGAGCAGGAAATCAACGGCGTCGACAATATGCTGTATCAGTCGTCGCAATCGACCGGCGACGGCAATGTCACGATCACGGTGACGTTCAAGATCGGCACCGATCTGGATGCGGCGCAGGTGCTCGTCCAGAATCGCGTCGCCATTGCAGTACCACGCCTGCCCGAGGAAGTTCAGCGGCTCGGCATCGTGACACGCAAGACGTCGCCCGACTTCCTGATGGTGGTCAATCTGGTGTCGCCCGACAACTCGCTCGATCGCGGCTATATCTCAAACTATGCGCTCACGCAGGTTCGCGATAAGTTGAGCCGCATCGAGGGTGTCGGCGATGTCCGCATCTTCGGCGCTCGCGATTTCTCAATGCGCGTCTGGATCGACCCCGGTCGGGCCGCTGCGCTCGACCTCACCGCTGGGGAAATCGTCGCCGCCCTGCGCGCCCAGAACGTACAAGTCGCTTCGGGAACGCTGGGCCAGCCACCCTATGCGACTGGCAATGCCTTTCAGATCAATGTCGAAACACAGGGTCGCCTGACCGATCCAAAGCAGTTTGCCGATGTCGTCATCCGTACCGATGCCGATGGTCGTCAGGTCAAGGTTTCCGATGTCGCGCGCGTCGAACTCGGCTCGCAGGACTATGGGGTGAACACCTATCTCAGCGGCAAGCCAACGGTATTGCTCGGTATTTTCCAGCGCCCCGGCTCGAACGCGCTTGCCGCTGCTGCGAACATCAACGCGTCAATGGAAACGATGTCGAAGAAGTTCCCCAAGGGGCTTGCCTATAACGTCATCTATAATCCGACCGAGTTCATCGGCCAGTCAATCGAGGCCGTGAAGCACACGCTGGTCGAAGCGATCATCCTCGTCGTGCTCGTCATCCTCGTCTTCCTGCAGAAATGGCGCGCCGCGATCATCCCGGTCATCGCCATACCGGTATCGCTGATCGGGACGTTCGCCGTGTTGTCGGCAGTCGGATATTCGCTCAACAACCTGTCGCTGTTCGGTCTGGTGCTGGCCATCGGCATCGTGGTCGATGACGCGATCGTTGTGGTCGAAAACGTCGAACGCAATCTCGAAGCCGGGCTTTCCCCGCTCGAAGCCGCGCGCAAATCCATGGACGAAGTTTCGGGAGCGCTGGTCGCAATCGTACTGGTCCTGTTCGCAGTGTTCGTGCCGACGATCTTCCTTTCGGGACTGTCGGGTGCATTCTATCGCCAGTTCGCCGTTACGATTTCGACAGCGACCGCGATCTCGCTAATCCTGTCTCTGACCCTGTCACCAGCACTTGCCGCGATCCTGCTGAAGCCCACTGAAGTTGTGGGAACAGGGGGACCGGTGAAGCAGTTCATCCGCCGCGCCGGCGACCGGTTCAATCACGGTTTCGAACGGCTCAGCTTGAGCTACGCAGCGATGACGCGTCGTCTGGTCAATGCACCGCGCAAGATGATTCAGTCTATGCCGGGCTGATCGTCCTTACCGCAGCAATCTTCATGATCACGCCGGGCGGCTTTGTACCGGCACAGGATCAAGGGTATTTCCTGACCGTCATCAAGCTTCCTGCGGGAGCTTCGGTCGAACGCACCGACGCGGTAATGCAAAAGGTCGTGAAGCGCATTCTGCCGCTCGCGGGGGTGAAAGGCGCGGTCATGCTGGCCGGGTTCGACGGGCCATCGCAGACGCTCGCGCCGAACTCCGCCGCCGCTTACATCCCGCTGAAAAGTTTTGAGGAACGCGCCAAGCTGCACGCGACGATCGGCAGCATCATGGCAGAGGCGCATAAGGCGACCGCTGATATCGACGATGCGTTGCTCATCATGCTGCCGCCGCCGCTCGTCCAGGGCATCGGTTCGGCGGGTGGCTATCGCATGATGATCGAGGACCAGTCGGGCAACGGCTATGCCGCGCTCAGCAAGACGGCTGGCGAGTTCATCGGCAAAGCCAACCAAACCAAGGGCCTTGCCCAGATATACACATTCTTCGAAGCTTCGACGCCGCGCATCTTTGCCGACATCGACCGTGCGAAAGCCAATCTCCTCGGTGTCCCGCCAGAGCGTGTGTTCGAAGCGTTGCAGGTCTATCTGGGGTCGGCGTTCGTCAACGACTTCAACCTGTTGGGCCGCACCTATCGCGTGACCGCTCAGGCCGATGCTCCGTTCCGCAATACGACCGCCGATATCGCCAATCTGAAAACGCGGTCCAATTCGGGATCGATGGTGCCGATCGGTTCGGTCGCGACGTTCCGCGACAAGACCGGGCCATATCGCGTGGTGCGTTATAACCTGTCCCCTGCGGTAGAGGTCAACGGCGACACCGCACCAGGCTATTCATCGGGTCAGTCACTCAACGCGATGGACAAACTTGCCGATGCCACATTGCCCGCTGGTTATTCGCATGAATGGACCGACATTGCCTATCAGCAGAAAGCTGCGGGCAGCACGGCTGGGTTGGTTTTCCTGCTGGCCGTCGTGTTCGTCTTCCTTGTGCTGGCGGCGCAATATGAAAGCGTCACCCTGCCGCTCGCCATCATCCTGATCGTACCGATGTGTTTGTTAGCAGCGATGACCGGCGTGAATTTGCGGGGGATGGACAATAACGTCCTGACGCAGATCGGGCTGGTGGTGCTAATCGCTCTGGCCGCCAAGAACGCCATTCTGGTGGTTGAGTTCGCCAAGCAGGCCGAAGAAGAGGATGGCATGTCGCCGGTCGAAGCCGCAATTCACGCGGCCCAGTCGCGACTTCGTCCGATCCTGATGACCAGTTTCGCGTTCATTCTCGGTACCCTGCCGCTGACGATCGCGAGCGGCGCGGGTTCGGAACTTCGGCAAGCGCTCGGGACGGCAGTGTTCTTCGGAATGATCGGCGTCACCGCGTTCGGCCTGTTGTTTACACCGACATTCTACGTGGTTTGCCGCGCTTTGGGCACGCGATTCTCACGCAAGTCCAAGGCCCAGCACGCCACTTTCCAGCCTGCCGAATAGGAGCGGCACGTCATGAAAATCCAGATTTTGCTCACCTCGCTCTCGGCTCTCGCTCTCACCGCCTGCGCTGTCGGTCCCGATTATGTCGCCCCCCTGCCCCCTCCCAAATCGGCAGGTCCATTTATCGGGGTGACCAGTCCTGCCGTGGCCGTGGGTCAGGCACCCACGCTATGGTGGCGACTGTATGACGACCCGGTACTCGACGGGCTTATCGCTGACGCGTTGGCCGCGAATACCGACATTCGGGTCGCCGTCGCCCGGCTGGACAAGGCGCGCGCCTCGCTTCGGGGGCACGGTCGGATCGGCTGCCACAGACCAATATCGGCGCAAGCGGATCGCGCGGGCGCACTGCCGAAACACAGACATTGCCAGGGGCCGATCGCAACGGGTCGTCGTTCGATGTCGGTCTCGATATATCCTATGAACTCGATCTTTCCGGTCGGGTCCGCCGCAATATCGAAGCAGCCCGCGGCGACGTGAATGCTGCTGGAGCCGATGTGGATGCCGTCCGCGTCGCCATCGTTGCGGCAACGACGCGCGCTTATGTGGATGCAGCGTCCTCGGCCGAACGGCTGGCGGTCGCGAACCGCGTCGTTACGCTGCTGGACAAATCGGCAACACTGACCGCAAAACGGGCCGATGCAGGCCGCGCATCCCGGCTTGAGGTTGTGCGGACCCAGACGCTGCGCGACCAGCGTGCCGCACTCGTCCCGGCAATCGCTGCCGAACGTCAGGCATCGCTGTTCCGACTCGCAACTCTGACAGGTCGGACGCCGCAGGAGTTGCCCGCCATTGCCTCAGCACGCACGACCACGCCGCGCCTGACGCAGCCCATTCCCATTGGGGACGGCAGCGCGTTGTTGGCGCGTCGCCCCGATGTCCAGGCTGCCGAACGCCGTCTGGCCGCCGCCACAGCACGGATCGGCGTCGCCACCGCTGACCTGTACCCACGCATTTCGCTTGGAGGTTCGGTGGGATCGAACAGCAGCAGCCTTGGCGATCTGTTCGGTGGCGGCGCGCTGCGCTGGCTGATCGGTCCGCTCATCAGTTGGTCATTTCCGAACACCGGCGCCGCCCGCGCGCGCATTGCCGCCAGTCAGGCAGACACGCGTGAGGCTCTCGCAAACTTCGATGGCACAGTGTTGACCGCGCTGGAGGAAACAGAAACTGCGCTGTCCAATTACACGCGCGAAATCGAACGCAATGTCGCGCTTCATGCAGCGCAAAGCGGTGCCGCGACCGCGTCGCGCATCACCCACGCCCGCCAGCGCGAAGGGCAGATTGATTTCCTGAGTGTATTGGACGTCGACCGGACATCAGCCGATGCCGACGCCGACCTTGCCGCATCCGATGCGCGGATTGCACAGGCACAGGTCGAGCTGTTTCGTGCTCTGGGCGGTGGCTGGGAAAAAGGCCCGACCGTCGCAAGCTAAATGGGAAGCGCCATGCGACGCTTCCCAGCGTATTATTACTGCATTTTTACCGAGCTGGTCCGCTTGACCGGGCCGGTCAGAACCTTCGACCCGTAAGCCTTGGCTACTGCGGCGGCACCTTCGCCATTCATCAACACGACGCGTGTGCCGCCCGACAGCAATTTCTCGATCGCGCTGATTGAGGCTTTATGCTTCGCACAAGTCGCGACAACGTGGTCGTGCTCGGCATCGATATTCAAGGCGCGTGACATTCTATATTTTCCTATTTGTCGTGTTCAGGCTGATTTTCAGCGCCTCTGGTCTGGCGCGTCATGGCGATCGCAGCGGTAAGTGCTACGGCATTATAGGGCTTCTTAACGATAATTGAGCCTTTAAGCGATCCCGGCAATTCCAGAGCCTCTCCATAGCCTGTCGCGAAGATGAACGGTATCCCCGTGCGAGCAGTTGTTCGGCGATCGAAACACTCGTCTCTCCGCCGAGATTATAATCGAGTACGGCAAAACTGATCCGCCCCTCCTCGATCAACGCCAGCGATCGGACAACTGATGGCGCGGTAAAAACTTCGCGCGCGCCGATGTCGATCAGGGCATCCTCACCATCGAGGGCGATTATCATGCTGTCCTCGACCAGCAGGACAATTTCACCGGCCAGTAGGTCGCTTTCGATCATGTATTTCGGGGCAATCGGAAGAGCTGGCGCATAGTCCTCCAGAACGTGCGCGATATAACGCGACGGGATGCAGAAGCGGGCCGTCAGTCCCCCGGCCGGATATTCGACCTGCGCAGTCCCACCCAGATCGTAGGGCACGGAATTTTCGATAATCGTCGATCCGAACCCCCGGTGCGATGGCGGTTCAACCAGCGGGCCGCCACTTTCCGTCCATTTGACGATCAAGCTGCCCGAGGGTTCAATCTCCCATTCGATTTCGACCGAGCCATCGTCGCTGAGCGCACCGTATTTGGTGGCGTTCGTCATCAGTTCATGGATCACGAGTGCCATCACTGTAAACGCGGTCGGATCGATTAGCACATTGACGCCGCTGTGCGTGACCCGTTGACGTCTTTCGCCCAGATAGGCTTCGCTTTCGGTCCGGATCAGATCGATCAGCCGCGCCGGCCCCCAGCGATCAGAGGTCAGTTGATCGTGGGCGCGGGCCAGTGCCTGCACCCGATCGTCCAGCGTCGCAACGAAAGCTTCTGCAGACAGCGAACTGTCCCGCGTTTGCGAAATCAGGCCGCGGATCAGCGCCAAGATGTTGCGGACACGGTGATTAAGTTCGGCAATCAGGATAACCTGCCGATCCGCCGCGCGCCGACGGTCGTCGCCCGCCGTTTCGGACAAGCGCAACAGCACCTCGAGCAACGCAACTCGCAGCGTCTCAGCCACACGGATCTGCGCCGCAGTAAAGGGTTCACTCCGGCCTTTGACCAGTTCCGACCATTCCTCGAAACTTTTGCGCGGAGTCAGCCTTGGACCATTAGGGCCAAGCTCGATTTCCTTTTGCAGATTGCCGCCCCAGCGAACTTTGCGCAGCCTTTCGGTGCGAAACAGGATCACATAGTCGCGCGGTGCTCTCGACAATGGAATGGCAAGCATCCCCGAAGCGGTAGCTGCATAATCGGCTGCATCGGCGGTTAGAGACGCGAGCCAGTCAGTCGCAAAAACCTGTCCGCCAGCATTCGTGTTCAACAAACGCGCGAGCGCATGGAGTTGTTCGCGATTTGGCGTTTTACCCGACGTCTCGACAGTTCCATTAATATATACCGCGACCCCGTCCGCCGGGACCGTCGTGCTGATGATTTCACCCAGCCATGCCGCATCGGCCAGCAACGCACCGTCCTGGGCAACGGCAGCCATCAGGCGATCGGCGATGGCGCGCGCCTGCGCCTCATAATCCGATCCCGCCCGGCGTTCGCGCCCTTCCAGCGTCAGCGAGAACATCTGCCCGAACAGTTCGGCGGCAATGCGCTGGGCAAAACTTGGCAGTCGGGGCGAATAATGATGGCAGGCGAACAAACCCCACAGTCGGCCATCGACGATAATGGAGATCGACAGCGACGCACCGACGCCCATGTTACGCAAATATTCGAGGTGGATAGGCGACACTGCGCGTAAGATGGAGATCGACTGATCGAGCGGTTGCCGGTCTATATCGAGCGTAGGCACGATCGGCACGACGTTGCCCTTTACGTCCGCAATGATGCGAAACGTGCTTCTCAGATACAGTGCGCGCGCCTGCATCGGAATGTCCGACGCCGGATAGTGCAGCCCCAGAAAACTATCGACGCCCTGTTTCAGCGATTCTGCGACAACCTCTCCGCTGCCCTCGCGGTCGAAACGATAGACCATGACGCGGTCGAAATCAGTCAGTGCACGAACCTGACGTGCGCCCTCCGCAAAGAACCGCGTCATGTCTTGTGCCTCGCCAAGCCGTGACATCATGCCGCGCACCAGCGTTGCCGCGTCGAAGCCCGTTTGCGAAACCGCTTCCAGTTCGATGACGATCGAGCGCCCTGAAAAATGTATCGACGCATCGTACATCGGACCGCCCGGCACCAATGTCAGGCCAAAAGCGCGCTCGATCGCATCATCCCCGCGCAGCATCGCTGCGCGATTGCGCAGGACGTGCAGTGTTTCGCCCCCAAGAAATCGAGCAGCGGAAGTCCCAGCACATCGTCGGGTGACTTGCCCATCAGATTGGCAATGTTCGCCGACACACGAGAAATGAGCCAATCGGAGGAAACGGCGATTAGATAGCCGAAGCTCTGGATGTTGCCCGGCACATGGATCGGCTCACGGTCGCAATTCGTAAGATCTACGGAAACTTCGTTCATCAACGCGTCTCCGTCGCTGATTGTGTAAATCTGGCGAAGGCAAGCTTGGCCCCACCGATCGCATCGGCACGCCAACTGTCACTTTCGGAGCCACCGGCCTGTTCGAGTGCATCGGCAAACTTCCGCCAGCTACCCGCTTCATGCGTCGCAGAAAGATATCGCTTAGGCAGCTCCGGTCCGACACGCCCGGCAAGGATGCCTCCGCCCAGCCGCGATCCTTCCAGAACGTAAAGAGCACCCCATTGCGCGGCAGTCGATCGCGTCGGCAATGGCTTTCCTTCCGAAACGGTGACGCCAAGTTCAGCCAGATCGGCCTTTAACAACGGGAAACGCGCACGCCAGGGCGACCAGATGCCGGCAACAGCTCCCTCCAGCACGCCCAACACGCGTGCATGAGCCATCAGGAATTGCGTGTAGGATAAGCGCAGGGTGAGATCGAACCGACCAAATTCACTATCGACAGCCTCGTGATCGGCAGTCGTCGCAGCACGCAACACCATCCTGAGCGAAGGTTTGGCGGGTAGCAGAGGCGCGACGGCAATCAGGTCGCCTTCAGTCGTCATTTTCATGGGCGCATGCTGGCTGAAAGATCGGCTAATGAATGCACGCAAGGCTCCTGCAGCAAGCGGGAGCAACGGGCTCTCGGTCGTCACCATGCTCGCGGCATAGGAGTGACGATGTTTGGTTACTACACCATCACCGTTGCCACACCACTATGCAGAATAGCGAAACCGGCGACATAATATTGATTTCTGCGGATTTTTGCGCATCGGAATCAGCGGCGAACGAAAAGATCGCGATATTGGTGCGGTTGCGAACGAAGATATTGGTTCGGTGCAACGACATGGCCGCCAAGGTGCGCGGCGGCGTGCCACGGCCAGCGCGGGTCGAACAATATCGTTCGGGCAAGCCCGATCAAATCGGAGTCGCCAGTCCCAATGATCGCTTCGGCCTGCTCGAAATCGGTGATGAGACCAACCGCGATAACCGGGAGGTTCGCCGCCTGCTTCACGCCGCGCGCGAGTGGAACCTGATAGCTCGGACCAACGGGAATTTGCTGATCGGGCGAGTTGCCGCCACTCGACACATGGATCGCCGCACATCCACGAGCCTCCAACGCCTGTGCAAAGGCAATCGTCTGTTCCAGGTCCCAGCCGCCGTCGACCCAGTCACTGCCCGATACGCGCACGGTGACTGGCTTGTGTGCGGGGAAAGCGGCGCGAACGGCATCGAACACTTCGAGCGGGAAACGCATCCTGTTTTCGAGGCTGCCGCCATATTCGTCATCACGAAGGTTTGAGATCGGCGACAGAAATTCATGAAGCAAATAACCGTGCGCGCCATGAAGCTGAACGGCATCGATGCCAAGTCGCTCCGCACGTTTTGCCGCCGCCACAAAAGCCTCGCGCACGCGCGCCAGCTCGCTACGGTCCATCATTGTCGGAGGGTTATCACCCTTAGCAAACGACACGGCGGAAGGCGCAAACGCCTGCCATCCGTTGGGGGCAGTCGGCGCGACCTGCTTGCCACCGTTCCAGGGCAATTCGCATGATGCCTTGCGCCCGGCGTGCGCCAGTTGGATTGCGATGGGCATGTCCGAATGACGCCTGATGCTTTCCAGCACCCGCTCCATCGCTGCCTCGGTCGCGTCGTCGTACAGGCCAACATCAGCGTAAGTGATTCGCCCCTCCGGCAGCACCGCCGAAGCCTCGATCGTCAACAAAGCTGCTCCGGACAGAGCAAGGTGGCCGAGGTGGATCAGATGCCAGTCAGTCATGCAGCCATCGACGGCCGAATACTGACACATGGGGGCAATGACGATGCGATTGCGAAGGTTCAGTTCGCCGACTTTGAACGGCGTAAACAGTTGCGGAGCGGGCATGGTTTTCCTTCTGAAACTTGGAATCCCCGCCCTTAACGCATCAACTTGTTTACTGGCCCTTGGCAGCCTTGTTCACGGCCGCGCGCTCGGATGTGTCTTCGATCTGGAAAGCCATCGTGTCCCATGCTTCGGCGGCACGTTCGTGCATCGCGCGACGCTGCGGAAGGGTCGTAGCAGCAGCGGCAGCGCGCTCGGAAGCGGCGCGGTCGCGAAGAATAGTGGCTTGATCCAAAGCTAACTCCATAGGTCTGAGTCGGAAAGTATCGGCAGTTGAGCGGGTCCATACAGCTTTGTCGTGAAAATGCCACAGGAATCCGCCGTTTACTATATTTCGGGTGCAGGGAACGCTATTGCAAGCACCCCGTTAAACCTTCTGTTTCCAGGAGCTTTCATGGCAGAAAACACTCGATGAAGTCGGCGAAACCGATGTCGTTTTCAATATCCCATATCCCTGCGGACAAGCAGCGCGAAATGATCGATGAAGGGTCAGAAAATGAAGCAAGGACGCGAATGAAACATGCGGTCGATCAACTGATTCTTGTCCCCGACGACATTGACCTGTCGCGCTCTCCGCTCGCCGGGCATCTGGGTGCGGAAACCTATGTACTGGGTGCGTTCAACCCCGGCCTGACGCGGCTGGAAAACGGCAATCTGTTGATGATGGCGCGCGTAGCCGAGGCGCTGCGGCACCCCATCGTTGACGGCAAGGTTCATGCAATCCGCTGGGAAGACGGCCGCTATTTCCGCGACGCATGGCCGCTTGAACTCGCCAACACCGCCGATCCGCGCAAATTCATGCTTCAGAGCGGCGGCTGGAAAGTCATGGCGCTAACCTCGCTGTCATGGCTGCTGCCCGTCGAACTGACCCCCGACGGTCTCCAACGCGTTGCCATTCATTACGACAAGATCATTGCGCCGACGCACGACTTCCAATGCTATGGACTGGAAGATGCGCGGATCAGTCGCGTTGAGGGTAAATATCTGATGACGACCTGTTCGGTCAGCCCAGAGCGTCATTCGACCACGCTCTACAGTTCCGAAAACGGCCTCGACTGGCAATTCGAAGACATTGTCCTCGATCATCAGAACAAAGACATGCTGATCTTCGAAGGGCTGATCAACGACCATTTCTGGGCCCAAACTCGCCCGCTTGGCGACCTGTATTTTGCCTATCCACCGGGCAGCGAGTGGCGCTCCGGCCCTTCCATCAACCTCGCGCTATCTCCCGATGCGCATTTCTGGAAACCTTATCGAAAACCCGGCATTCGCCCCCATTCCGCCACGGTAGCGACAGCACGCATGGGCGGGGGACGCCGCCGATCCTGACCGAGGATGGCTGGCTGAGCCTATGGCACGGTGTCGAACCGAACGGCATTGTCGGGATATATCGAACCTATTGGTCGATATTGGGCCGCGATGACCCAAGCGTCGTTATCCATAGCCAGCACGAGCCATTGCTGGAGGCGAACACAGAATTGACGCAGCCTATCGACCACCAGATGTATATCCGCGACGTGGTCTTCACGACCGGCATCGCGGACGGCGGTGACTATTACGTCGTCGCATCGGGAGAGGCCGATCTAGCCTGTAGGATCACACACATCCCGAAGGACGTGTTCAAACTTTGACGAGCCTAAAGCGGTGCGCAAACCTCGCTCAACCAAACCGCCGCATCGCCATCCAGTTGCGGCCCGACAATCGTCAGAACTTTGGCATGATAGGCATTGATCCATGTGCGCTCCGGTCCGGTCAGCAACCCGACATCCATCATATTCCGGTCGATCGGCGCAAAAGTCAGCGTCTCGAAACCAAGCATGGTCATGTCCCCGTCGGGAAACCGCCGTTCCTCAACCAGCACAAGATTCTCGATCCGTATCCCGTAAGCATCCGGTTTATAATATCCCGGCTCGTTCGAGAGGAACATGCCCGCGCGCAACGGTTCCTCGGTCCCCGCCTGCCCACCGCCGGGCTTGGCAATCCGCTGTGGCCCCTCATGCACCGCCAGAAAAGCGCCCACTCCATGCCCGGTGCCATGCGCGTAATCCAGACCCGCAGCCCATAGGAATTGCCGCGCGAAGCCATCAAGTTGGCTACCCCGGGTTCCTTCGGGAAACACCGCCGTCGCCAGCGCGATATGGCCCTTCAGCACCCGTGTGAAACGATCGCGAACTTCCGCCGGAGCTTCGCCCGGCCCGACCCAGATCGTGCGCGTCACGTCGGTCGTGCCATCGGCGTACTGCCCACCGGAGTCGCACAGATATACCGATGACGGATCAATCCTGCGGTCAGTCGTCGCGTCCGCCTTATAGTGCATGATCGCCCCGTGCGGCCCTGCACCCGATATCGTATCGAAGCTCAGGTCGAGCAGTTTGCCCGTCTCATCCCGAAATGCACGCAATTGATCCGAAGCCGAAATTTCGGTCAGCCCGCCCTTCGGTGCCTCGACCGACAGCCAGTGCAGATAGCGCGACAACGCCGCCCCATCGCGCGCATGGGCACTGCGCGAACCGGCCTGCTCGGCATGGTTCTTGATCGCCTTTGCCAGCACTGCGGGATCGCGAACCTTCACCAGTTTCGCGCCGCCTTTCTCCAAAGCATCGAACACCGCCGCCACCGCCCGCTCTGGATCGGCCGCAACCCGCTTGCCCCCAACGCCGCCAGCGCAGTCGCAAATTCGGTCCGGTCATGCAGCCGCACACCGTTTCCCAAATGTTTGGCGACGGCATCGTCGATCTTATCCGGCGCAATAAACAAGTCGGCGGTCGCGTCGGCATTCAGGATCGCAAACGCCAGCCCAACCGGCGTATGCGTCACATCCGTCCCGCGCACATTGAACGTCCACGCAATCGAATCGAGCGCCGTCATCACTGTCGCATCAAGACCCTCTTTGGTCAGCCAGTCGGCAATCTCCGCACGTTTATCCGCAGATGACCTCCCAGTCAGCGCCGTATCCTGAACCGCAATCCTCGCTTCGGATCGCACCGGCTGATCGTCCCAGACCGCGTCAATCGGGTTCGCCAAGACCGGGACCAGTTCGGCACCCTTGGCATTCAGCGCCGTCTTCGCCGCCGAAACCCAGTCGCGCGTGTGCAGCCAGGGGTCATATCCGATCCGCCCACCGGCGCTCGCATTCATGCGCAACCAGTCCGCGATGCTCGTCTGCGGAACGCCCATATAGGCCCAGTCGTCCCCCGAGACCTGCGCACGCACCTGTAAAGTATAGCGCCCATCGACAAAGATCGCCGCCTGCTCGGGCAAGACAACCGCCGATCCTGCCGATCCCTTGAAACCGGTCAGCCACTCCAGCCGTTTGGCATAGTCCCCCACATATTCGGACATATGTTCATCAGTCAGCGGCACCACGAAACCATCGAGCTTTTGCGCGGCAAGCTGGGCGCGAAGGGCGGAAAGGCGGTCGGCATAGGTGGACATGACGGCAATCTTTGCTTCTAGGGGGAGACTCAACGAACATAGGTATGCTTCGCCGATGACTCCACCCCTCGCCCCACGCCGTCCGTCAACCACCACCCATCACAACGTTACGTTGACCGACGACTACGCATGGCTGCGCGATCCGGGCTATCCGGAGGTCACGGATACCGAAATCCTCGATCACCTAAAGGCTGAGAACGCCTATTTCGAGGAGCAGATGGAGCCGCAAAAGCCACTCATCGAAACGCTGTTTCAGGAAATAAAGGCCCGCATAAAAGAGGATGATGCCTCCGTGCCGGCAAAGGACGGCGCATATCTGTACTGGCGCGCGTTCGAAATGGGCGGTCAGTATCGCAAATGGTGGCGCAAGCCTGTTGCGGGCGGGCCCGACGAACTTATCCTCGACGAACCCGCCCTTGCAGAAGGGCATGAATATTTCCGGGTCGGCGCACTCTCGCTTACCGAAGATGGCCGCTTCCTTGCCTATTCGATCGATGACGATGGTTCGGAACGCTTCACCGCCCGCATTCGCGATTTGCGGACCGGCGCGCTGCTCGATGACACCGTTCCCGGTACGATGGGTGCGCTCGTCTGGAACGCCGACGGCTCGGCATTTCTCTATGGTCAGGTCAACGACCAGTGGCGGATCGACACGATCAAACTCCACCGTATAGGTACGCCGGTAGCCGACGATGTGATCATCTATCACGAAGACGACATCGGATTTCAGTGTGGCGCGGGCATGACCCACGATCGCAAGTGGATCGCGGTTGCCACGGGTGACAACACCACAAGCGAAGTCCGCCTGCTACCCGCCACCGACCCACTTGCCGAACCGATCCTCGTCCGCGCGCGCAAGCCTGGAGTCGAATATGATGTCGAGTCACACGACGACACCTTGTTCATCGTCACCAACGATACGAACACCAATTTCCGTCTCGCCACCGCGACCATTGCTGCACCGGGCGACTGGCAGGAACGCATCGCCCCGCGCCGCGACTTCTACCTGACTGACGTGTCCTGCTTTGCCGACTTCTTCGTGGTAGAGGGTCGCGAGAACGGCCTCGATCAGATCGAAATCCACAATTACGCAGGCGGGGCACCAAAGCGCATCGCCTTTCCCGAAGCCAGCTATACCGCCGGTCTCGACGAGAACCCAGAATACGCCATCGACACCATTCGCCTGTCCTACGATTCCATGATCACCCCCGATCGCGTTGTTGCCTATGACGTCGCGACCGCCGCGATGACTACGCTGAAAGAACAGGTCATCCCCTCGGGCTATGACGCCAGCAAATACACGACCGAACGCGTCGAGATCACCGCCCGCGACGGCACCAAAGTTCCCGTCTCGATCGTCTATGCCAAGGACTTCCCGAAAGACGGCACCCGCCCCCTGTATCTCTACGGATACGGCGCATACGGTATCGCCATCCCGCCAAGCTTTTCCGTAACACGTATCAGTCTGCTCGATCGCGGCTTCGCCTTCGCCATCGCCCATATCCGCGGCGGCGACGACCTCGGCCAGCAATGGCAACTCGACGGCAAGCTCGAAAAGCGCTGGAACGCTTTTACCGATTTCGTCGATGTTGGACGCGGCCTGTGCGATCTCGGCTTCTCATCCCCCGGCAAAGTCTGCGCGGCGGGCGGGTCGGCCGGTGGCGAACTGATGGGCGTTGTCATCAACACCGACCCCGACCTGTTCGGCGCAGTCGCAGCGCACGTTCCATTTGTCGATGTCCTGAACACGATGCTCGATGACACGCTGCCGCTGACGCCCGGCGAATGGCCCGAATGGGGCAATCCGATCATCGACAACGCGGCTTTCGACCTGATCCGCGACTATTCGCCCTATGACAATGTGAAGGCGCAGTCCTACCCGCCGCTCCTCATAACCGCAGGCCTGACCGATCCCCGCGTAACCTATTGGGAGCCGGCGAAATGGTGCGCCAAACTCCGTGAGTTGAAAACCAACGACAATGTTTTGCTTCTGAAAACTAATATGGGAGCCGGTCACGGCGGCAAATCAGGACGTTTCGAATCCCTGCGTGAGACAGCCGAAGAGTTTGCTTTCTTTCTCTGGCAAATGAATCGCAGTTGAGGTCAGGATCCCTAAATCCTTACCCGCCGCTGATACAAGCCAGCAACAATGCTGAAATAATTCTGTCACAAAACATGCGTCTGACTGTCACAAACCAAGCCTAGGGACTCGCGTGCTGGGGAGCCGAGTCCATCTCTAGGGGTAATTTTGAGACCACTTTCACGCCTGTTACTCAGCGCCGCAAGCCTCTCCGCTATCGTGGTTGCCGTCCCCGCTATCGCAAAGCCCACGCATTCCCGCCCCTCCAGCACATCTCAGGCCGCCGAATTAAAGGCCTTACGCGAACAGATCCAAATTCTGACCGCCCGCCTCGACGCTCAGGAAGCGGCAACACTCCAGACACAAAGCGCAACACGCGATGTTCAGGCGCAGACTGCTGCCGTGACAGCGCAGGCAGCGGAGATGCACGCAGTTTCGGTGACTCCATCTGTCACCGAAGCGCAGGTGAGCAGTCAGATCGCCTCTGCGATTTCGAAGGAGCATGCCAACGATAAATTTTACTTCAAAGGCATCACGATCACGCCGGGCGGTTTTCTGGAACTGGCAGGCATCTATCGTCAGCACTTCATGGGTAACGACATATCCACCGGATTCAATACGATCCCATTTCCGTCAAGCCACCAGGGCTATACGAATGAAGGCCGGCTTTCTGCGCGCCAGAGTCGTCTGTCTTTCCTCGCCCAGGGACAGGTGAATAAACAGGTTACGCTCGGCATGTACGGCGAATTTGATTTTCAGGGCGCTGCTCAAACTGCAAACTCGAACGAGAGCAACAGCTACAACCCTCGCATTCGCCAGTTATACGGCACGATCGATTGGGACCGTGGGAATTCAGGCATTCATCTCTTGGCGGGCCAAAACTGGTCGCTGGTAACAATGAACACTAAAGGCATCACCCCTCGTAATGAGCTTACGCCGCCACAGATCGACGCGCAGTACGTTCCCGGCTTTGCCTGGACCCGCACGCCTCAGATTCGGGTTGCTGCCGACTTCCTTGATCACAAACTGTGGCTCGCCGTATCTGCTGAAAATCCCGCCACGACTTCGAATGGTACTGTACCGGCCTTTATAACGAACACATCACCTTCCGGATCGGGATTCGATTCGGCGAATACGCTTTCTCTCAACCATGTTCCCGATATGGTCGGCAAGGTTGCTTATGAAGCCAACCTCGGAGGGCACGGACTGCATATTGAAGCGTTTGGCGTTTATCGTAATTTCAGCGCCCATGTGAACGGCGCGAATAACATCAACAAATCCGGCGGCGGCTTTGGTGGCGGCATCGTATTCCAGGCGATCCCCAAAGTTCTTGACCTGCAAGCGTCTGTAATGACAGGGCGCGGCATCGGTCGGTATGGCTCGTCGCAGCTTCCCGACGTCACATTTGGCGCTGATGGTACGATCCATCCAATCCGAGAGACCATGATTTTGGTTGGCGCCACGTTACACGCGACAAAGCGCATCGATTTATACGGATTTGCAGGCGAAGAGCGCGATCAACGTGAAAGCCTTGGTAACGTTGGTGCCACGCTTTATGGCTACGGAAACCCGCTCCTCAACAATAGCGGTTGTCTCATAGAAGGTGGGACTTGCTCCGGGGTCAGCAAGGACGTCCGTCAGCTAACCTTCGGGATTTGGGATAAATTCTATCAGGGCGCGTTCGGCCGCGCGCAGGTTGGAGTGCAATATAGTTACACCGATCGCGAGCTATTTTCTGCTGTGGGCGGAGCCCCAAGGGCGAACCAAAGCATGGGCTTCGTAAGCTTCAGATATTATCCCTTCTAAAAAGCACGGTTCCAGTGATTCAATCATGTTAGGAAATTCAATGTATAAAAAATTCATCATAGCTTTCGCCGGACTGGCAGTTGCCGGTGCAGCCGTAGCTGGCGACATCGCCGGAGCAGGCGCTTCGTTCCCTGCTCCCGTTTATGCACGCTGGGCTGAAATGTATCGCGCTTCGACGGGTTCGAAACTCAACTATCAGGCCATCGGTTCAGGGGGCGGCATCAAGCAGATCAAGGCATCGACCGTCGATTTCGGCGCGAGCGACAAGCCTTTGAAGCCCGCCGACCTTCAGGGTGCCGGTCTATATCAGTTCCCAACGGTCGTCGGTGGCGTCGTGCCGATCATCAACCTTCCGGGGCTTGCTGCGGGTCGTATCAAGCTGACGGGTGCAGTTCTCGGTGACATCTTCCTCGGCAAGATCAACCGCTGGAACAACCCTGAGATCCAATCGCTCAACGGCCATCTGAAGCTTCCGGGCACCCCGATCACCGTTGTCCATCGTTCGGACGGTTCGGGCACGTCCTTCCTGTTCACCACCTATCTGTCGATGAAGAACCCCGAATGGGCGGCCAAGGTTGGCGGCAATGATGCCGTTCAGTGGCCAGTCGGTTTAGGCGGCAAGGGCAATGACGGCGTTTCCGCTTTCGTAAAGCAGACTGTCGGTTCGATCGGTTATGTTGAATATGCCTATGCCAAGCAGAACAAGGCAGCGTATGCATTGGTCGCTAACAAGGCCAACCGCTTTCCACCACCAGTAACAGCCAGCTTTTCGGCGGCTGCGGCGGGTGCGAAATGGGCACAGGCTCCGGGCAACTATGTCCTTCTGCTCGATCAGGCGGGTCCCAACGCATGGCCGATCACGGGTGCAACGTTCATTCTCCTTCATAAAAACCAGACGAATGCCGAAACCGGTGCTTCGGTGCTGAAGTTCTTCGACTGGGCTTACAAGACGGGCGACGCCTCGGCTCTCGCGCTCGACTATGTGCCGCTGCCAGCCCCTGTGAAGGCGCAAATACGTCGTCAGTGGGCAACGAGCGTTACGTCCGGCGGCAAGCCGGTTTACGTAGCGAAATAATGCGAAAGGCGCGGCGGTGCTCTTCATCGCCGCGCCACTTTGCGCTTAAACAAATGACAGCAACCACCCTTCCCGCCGCGCGAGCATCCGGTTTCGCCCAGAAAGCACCCGGTGCGACCAGTGAGATTATCTTTCGCTGGGCCTGTGCTTCCGCAGCGACGCTGCTGCTGGCAACCCTTTCGGGTGTCGTCATCAGCCTCGCGATCGGGGGGTGGCCTGCTTTCCATACCTTCGGTTTCCAGTTCCTCACATCCACAACCTGGGATCCTGTCGGCGAGGTTTACGGTGCGGCCGGACCCATTGCCGGTACGTTGATTACTGCGTTTCTGGCGCTGCTGATGGCGCTGCCGCTGGCGATGGGGGCCTCGATATTTCTTGTTGAATTCGCTCCCGCGCGCCTCTCCCGCCCAATAGCGATGGCGATCGAACTGCTGGCCGGTATCCCGTCGATTGTTTACGGGATGTGGGGCCTGTTCGTCTTTGCGCCTTGGTTCGCCGAACACGTCCAGATGCCGCTGATGATGGCGGCAACGCCGGGAAGCTGGCTCGAAACCCTGGTTCAGGGTGTTCCGAACGGCGCGAACATCTTTACCGCCTCGATGATCCTCGCAATTATGATCTTACCGTACATGGCCGCCGTCTTCCGCGAGCTCCTCCTGACGGTTCCGGCACAGGTCCGCGAAGCTGGCTATGGTCTGGGCTGTACTCCGTTCGAGGTGATGAAATCGGTCACCGTTCCCTATGTCGGACAGGGAATGATCGGCGTCATCATGCTAGGTCTGGGCCGTGCGCTCGGCGAAACGATGGCGGTCACGTTCATCATCGGCAACGCGCATAATTTCCCGAAGTCGATGTTCGATTCAGGCTCGACCATCGCATCGACCATCGCCAGCGAATTCGCCGAAGCATCGAGCCCGGAACATACTGCCGCGCTGATTGCGCTCGGTTTCGTGCTGTTTGTCATTACGTTCATCGTTCTGGCAATCGCCCGCATCCTCCTCGCAAGATCGAAACGCTGATATGGCAAAGGAATTCGGCATCGCCCGCGCGCGTAATCGCCGCATCATAAACGCGGTATTCGTCGGCGCCTGTGGCATCGCCACATTCATCGCGCTTGCCGCGCTCGTCATGATCCTGTGGTCGCTGGTCATTCAGGGCATCGGTGGCATCGATGCAAAAATCTTCACCATGACCCAGCCCGCGCCGGGTTCCGAAGGCGGGCTGTCGAACGCCATCACAGGGTCGCTCATCATGTGCGGCCTCGGGATGTTCATTGCGCTGGTCGTCGGCATCCTCGCGGGTACCTGGCTCTCCGAATACGGCGGCAAGACCCGCTATGGGCAGGTCGTCCGCTTCATGAACGACGTGCTGCTGTCGGCCCCTTCGATCCTGATCGGCCTGTTCGTTTACGGCATATTGGTCGCGCCGTTCCACGGCTTCTCGGCTCTTGCCGGTGCCGTTGCGCTCGGCATCCTCGCTGTCCCCGTAGTCACTCGCACGACCGAAGACATATTGAACCTCCAGCCCAACACCCTTCGCGAAGCTGGCATGGCACTCGGTGCAACCCGCGCTTTCGTCACTCGCAAGATCGTCTGGCGCTCGGCGGCCGCAGGTCTGGTCACCGCAGGACTCCTCGGCTTTGCGCGTATCTCGGGCGAAACGGCGCCGTTGCTGTTCACATCGCTCGGCAATCAGTTCTTCAGTGTGAACCTGACTCAGCCGATGGCGTCCTTGCCGACCACCATCTTCCAGTTCGCCTTGTCAGCCTATGACGACTGGCGTCGCCTCGCATGGGTCGGCGCGCTCCTGATCGCCACGGCTGTTCTCACCATCAATATCATCGGGCGCGTGTTGTCCCGGGAAAGTCACCGCTGATGAATTTCGACATCCAATCCGTGGATACGGACGAACCCGTGATGGTCGCCCCGACCGGCGAACTGATCCTCGAAACGCGCAATCTCGACTTTTTCTACGGCAAGACCCAATCGCTGTTCGGCATAAACCTGCCGGTCGAGCGCAACCGTATCACCGCGCTGATCGGCCCATCGGGCTGCGGCAAGTCCACGCTGCTCCGTGCGCTCAATCGCATCTACGATCTATACCCCGGCCAGCATTCAACCGGCCGTGTCCTGCTCGAAGGCGAAGATGTCCTTACCGATCGTGCCAGCATCGCGCGCCTGAAAGCACGCGACGGTCATTGCGACGTTGCCCAGTCGAACGTCGATCTCGCCCGCCTGCGCGCCCGCATCGGCATGGTGTTCCAGAAACCAACCCCGTTCCCGATGTCGATCTACGACAATGTCGCGTTCGGCGTGAAACTTTACGAGCGTAAGTCGAAGGCCGACATGGACGTCATCGTAGAACGCTCGCTGACCCGCGCGGCGCTTTGGGGTGAAGTGAAGGACAAGCTCAACGCATCCGGACTCAGCCTGTCGGGCGGACAACAGCAGCGCCTGTGCGTCGCACGCGGTATCGCGGTCGAACCCGAAATCCTGCTGCTCGATGAACCAGCCTCGGCGCTTGATCCGATCTCGACGGCAAAGCTCGAAGAGACGCTGATGGCACTGAAGTCCGATCTGACCATCGTGATCGTCACGCACAATCTCCAGCAGGCGGCACGTCTTTCGGATCACACCGGCTTCATGTTCCTCGGCAAGATGATCGAATTCGGCCCGACTCCCGATCTGTTTTCCAACCCGCGCGTCAAACGAACCCGCGACTATGTCACCGGCCGGTTCGGTTAAGGAAATTTCGATGAGCGACGATACGCGCCATACACTTCACGCGTTCGATGACGACCTCGATGCCTTGCGCGCCTCGGTCAGTCACATGGGCGCTTTGGTCGAAGCCGCGATCGTCGCAGCCATGAGGGCGGTCGAAACAAACGATGCCGAAGCCGCGACTACAATCATTGCCAACGATCGGGTGATCGACGCCCTGCAACTGGGCATCGAACGCGACATCGTTCGCCTGCTTGCCTTGCGTGCACCGCTAGCCGACGATCTGCGTGACGTGATTGCTGCGCTTAAAATCGCGGGCGTGCTCGAACGCATCGGCGACTATGCCAAGAACATCGCACGCCGCGTGTCAGTGGTAGGAGACCTCAGCGTGATCGACAGCCGCGGGATCGTTGCCAGCATGGGCAAGGCAGTCCTTTCACTGGTCGCCGATGCCGTTTCTGCATTCGCCAAACGCGATGCCGAGGCGGCCCGCGACATTGGGGAACGCGATCAGCAAATCGATCAACTCTACAACGAACTCTCACTGGCACTGGTCGCGCAGATGATGAAAGACCCGAATACCATCGGCGTCTGCACTCATCTGCTATCGGTGGCTAAGGGTCTCGAACGGATCGGCGACCATGCGACCAACCTCGCCGAGATGGTCTATTTCGCTGCGGTCGGCACCGCAATGCCCGACCGCATCCGCTGGCTCGCTACCGAGCGGATCGGTTAAATATAGTTAGCGGCTCGATGGTCCTGAAGGACTGGGCAGTACCCAGCCTTCAGGTCTGGCAATCACGATATTAAAACACGTGGGATAGCCGAGAGCGTTACTGCTTTTCGGTGGTTGCATCCGCCTCTTTGCTTGCAATGGTCGTGGCGCAATTCGACCCGCTCTTGTCATGGACGATCAACGGCGTCTTGCCCGATAGGTGGATCGGAGCCGCCTGCTGAATGCATGGTTTCTTCACGGGACGATAATGAACCGCTGGCACCTTGCCTGCCTGGTTCCAGTGCATCTCATGCGTGTCGCTAAGCGACTGCGCAGTTGCGGGTACGGCCAGCAAGGCCATCGAAATTGCTACGGCTTTAATCAAAATCATTATTCTTCCTCATGTATCGATCAGACCACCAAAATAGGCGCCCCACGTTGCCGCGCTTTGTCGCTGGCGTGATGATATGTGTCTGGATCGCGAACGGCCGGTTGCAGAATCGCGACAAAGTGTTGCTGATCCCGGCACCGCATTGGTCTGTTCATGAGGCGCGTTGATCCACGGCATCTTCGTGGCTAAGTGACACTTATGGTACTATTTCGTTTTCTGAGCCGCTGGTGACCGAACAATCTATTGTATTGGTCGAAGACGATCCCGCGCTGCGCACCCTCACCGCCCGCGCACTCCGTGAAAATGGATATGCCGTCCGCACCGCGGCAACTGCTCCGGAGATGTGGATTGCATTCGATGGCGGGCCGGTTGAACTCGTCGTGCTCGATATCATGCTTCCGGGCACCAACGGCATCGACCTATGTCGCCAGATCCGACGGAAAAGTGACGTGCCGATTATTTTCGTCAGCGCCCGCGGCAGTGAATCCGACCGGATCATCGGGCTGGAACTCGGTGCCGACGATTATCTGGCTAAACCGTTCAGCACGCGCGAACTGGTCGCACGCATTCGCGCGGTTTTGCGTCGTCGGTCGGGCGACGGATTCGCGAACGAGAAGCGCCTCGATCAAGCGCATTTCGATGGATGGACGGTCAACTTCCCGCGCCGCGAGCTTCACGCGGCGAGCGGTGCCATCGTCGATCTGACGGGTGCCGAATTCGACCTGCTTTCCACCTTCCTGTCGCAGCCGCAGCGGGTAATCGCCCGCGAACGCCTGATCGAATTGTCCCGCACCCGGCTGGGGGACAGCTCCGATCGCAGCATCGATGTTTTGGTCAGTCGCCTGCGCAGAAAGCTGTCGGCCAGCGGGTTGGAAGCACCCATCGTTACGATCCGCGGCATCGGTTATATGCTAAAGGTCGAGGTGACGCGATCCTGAAGCAACTCAAGAATCATTCCCTCGGTTTGCTCGGCCGACTTTTCCTCATCCTGCTCCTGACGGTCCTCGTCGAGTTCAGCGCCAGCACATTATTGTACGAACGCGCATCCCAGCTTTCGCTGCGAGAAGACGAAGCGCACCGGCTCGCCGAACATCTTGTCGTGTCGCGCGCCCTGCTCGACAAATGGCCGCAGGAACAGCGCAAACGGATAGCGCGCGACCTTGTGACCGACCGTTACGGGATCGGATGGAGTATCGCTCAGCCGAGCAGCTCGTCGTTTCGGCCTCACCTCGATGAGATGCAGCGGCAGATTCTCGCCTGGGAGCCTCAACTGGCACGATCAAGCCTGCATCTGCGGCTGCCGGCGCTGCAAAACGGATCGACCGTGCTGGGCGACCTCCGGCTCTCCGACGGTAGCTGGATGACGTTCGAGATGCGCGGCCTCACCTCGCAGGGAAATCTCGCCGTCAGTCGCATCTTGCGCGCATTGATACCCGCACTCATCCTGCTCTTGTTCAGCGGCCTGCTGATCAGATCGACACTGCGTCCGCTCCGCACGCTGATCGGTGCGACGAGCAAGGTTGGCCTTGGCAAGCGGGAGCCGATCGAGGAAGCGGGATCGGCCGAGATCCGAAGTTTGATTCACGCGTTCAACGAAATGCAGGATCGCATCCACAAGCTGATCGAAAGCCGCACGCTTGCGCTCGCTGCGGTCAGTCACGATTTGCGCACGCCGCTCGCACGCCTGCAATTACGGATAGAGGCTGTTCGTGAGACCGGTCTGCGCGAAGAACTGGGTAGCGATGTCGCCGAAATGGACGATATGGTCGCCTCGCTGCTCGCCTTTTTCGGCCGCCAGAGCGATGCCGAGAAACCGGCACTTGCCGACCTTGCCGTGACCGTCTTAACACTCGTCAACAACGCAGCCGATCGTGGCCTTAATGCGCATTATATCGGTCCCGATCATCTGGAAATAACCTTGCACGTCTCTGCGATACGGCGCGCAATATCGAACCTTCTCGAAAACGCGCTTCATTACGGCGGACGAGCAGAGGTTCGGCTGGAGAGTTCGGACAGCGAAATCACTATCACCGTTGACGACGATGGGCCGGGCATTCCCGAAGACCGAATCGCGGAAGTTCAACAACCCTTTGTCCGCCTTGCCGACGCGCGCGAACGTAACACTAGCGGACTGGGGCTCGGACTCGCCATTGTCGCAAGCGTGGTCGAAGCCGAAGGTGGTGTCTTCACGCTCACGAACCGTTCGTCGGGTGGGTTATCCGCACGAATAAAGATCGATCGACCATAGTAAAAGGTCGCCACAACATTCACCGCAGCAATGCTTTGTCACATAAGTGCTGCTCTGCGGCAAGATTAGCCCCTTAATTTCCGTACTCCAGCGCAATTTGTTTTGCGCGTGATGCAAGGAGTACGACCATGAACGAATTGATCGGGCGGGTCTTCAGTTTCGAAAAGACCGTGTTTCCCAACCAGAGCGACCTGTTCTCGAAGCTGGTGCGTGACGGACAGAGTCCAAAAGCGCTGATGATCTCGTGCGCCGACTCGCGCGTTGCTCCAGAACACATCATGCAGGCCGTACCCGGCGACCTGTTCGTATGTCGCAATGCCGGGAACATCGTACCCCCGTTCTCACAAGCCAACGGCGGCGTTTCCTCGACCGTAGAATATGCCGTAATGGCACTCGGTGTTCGCGACATTATCGTCTGCGGCCATTCGGATTGCGGCGCGATGAAAGCGTTGAGCAAACCCGAATCGCTCGCCAAAATGCCCAATGTCGCGGCTTGGCTGCGTCATTCGCACGCCGCTGAAGCCGTCGTCACCAGCGGTTATCACGATCTGAATGCTGATGAACGCGTCCATGCCATCGCGCTTGAAAACGTTGTCGTGCAGATCGCCCATCTACGCACCCATGCGTCGGTCGCGGCCGGAATCGCACGCGGCGACCTGTCGCTGCATGGCTGGTTCGTGGATATTCACGCTGGTCAGGTTCTCGCTCTCGATGGCGAAACTGGCAGCTTCGAAACTGTCCGCGAAGGCACCCCGCTTCCCGTGGCCCTTGCTGCCGGACAACGTCTTGCCGCCCGCTTTGCATGGCCGGAGGCAGCCGAGTGACCACCGTGGTTGAAAAGCCGCGCGGTTGGATCGTCAAGGATTTCGCCGCGTCGATTGTCGTGTTTCTCGTGGCGATGCCCCTCTGCATGGGCATCGCCATTGCGTCCGGTGTTTCGCCCGAAAAGGGTCTGATTACAGGCATCATCGGCGGCCTTGTCGTCGGTTTTTTTGCCGGATCGCCACTTCAGGTCAGCGGCCCCGCCGCCGGGCTTGCCGTCATCGTATTCGAACTTGTCCGCGACCATGGGATAACCGTGCTCGGCCCGATCCTGTTGCTGGCCGGACTACTTCAGCTTCTGGCTGGTGTTTTCAAACTGGGTGGCTGGTTCCGCGCGATCTCGCCCGCCGTCGTTCACGGAATGCTTGCCGGTATCGGCGCGCTGATCGTGGTGGGGCAATTCCATACGATGTTCGACGCAAAACCGCTGTCGAACGGTCTGGAAAATCTTGCCGCGATGCCAGCCCGGATACTTGGGCTTTCGAACGACATCGGATCAACCGAACTTGCACTGTTCCTCGGCCTGTTCACCATCGCACTGATGCTTGGTTGGGATCGTTTCCGACCGCTGGCACTCAAACTCGTCCCCAGCGCACTGATCGGCGTCGTCGGGGCCACCTTGATCGCATTCTTCCTCGGACTGGATGTCGTGCGCGTCGATGTTCCTGCGTCGATCATCGCTGCGATTGACACACCGGGAGCCGGCTTTCTTGCGCCGCTCGTCAATCCGGCATTGTTGCTGAGCGCGGTTGCGATCGCATTTATCGCTAGCGCCGAAACTCTGCTGTCGGCGGCGGCTACCGACCGTATGCATGATGGTGTCCGCACAGACTATAACAAGGAACTGCGCGCTCAGGGTATCGGCAACATGCTCTGCGGTGCCGCCGGTGCCCTGCCTATGACCGGCGTTATCGTGCGAAGCTCTGCCAACGTGCAGGCCGGTGCGACCTCGCGCTGGTCGACGGTAATGCATGGTGCCTGGATACTTGGCTTCGTTGCCTTATTGCCGTGGGTTTTGCGTGAAATCCCGATGGCGGCACTCGGCGGCGTGTTGGTCGTGACCGGTGCAAAGCTGGTCAGCCTGAAGCACGTCCGGCACCTGTTCCACAATTATGGCCTGCTGCCTGCTGCAATCTGGGCTGTGACTTTCGTGCTGGTGCTGACGACCGACTTGCTGACCGGCGTTCTCGTTGGCCTCGCTTTGTCGCTGGTCGAACTCGCACCCAGCTTCCGTCGCCTTCGCCTGACGGTCGCTACTGCAAATGATGCCGATCGCTGCCGCGTCCGTCTCGACGGGGCCGCGACCTTTATCAGCCTGCCAAAGCTCAATCAGGCGCTCGACAATCTCCCAGAGGGCAAGCCGCTCACCATCGAACTGGGTGGCGTACCGTCGATCGACCATAGCTGCGCCGAGATGCTGCGTGAGTGGCTCGATCGTCAGCGCAAACGCGGCTTCGATATCGAGCTGCTTGGATCGGCGAGCCAGTTGAAGCGGCTCACTGTCTAACTGCGTTGGAAACAGTTTGAAACAATCGGGCAATATCCCGGGCAAATTAGTCAGTCAGGAGAGGAGCCTTCGCGGTGGATGCAGCCCCGGTCGATCATTCGGCTGAGAGGACTGCACCCCGCGAAGCGCAGGCAGGGACATCCAAAAAAGGGAGTCTCTAATGAAAAAATTGCTCGTTCTGGTCACAGCCGTTCTGACCACGGCAACTGGTGCCACCACTCCGGCTTTCGCTCAGGGGGAAGCGCCGACGAAACCTATCACGATCTCTGGCGGTGTTACGCTCGTCAACGATTACCGATATCGCGGGGTTTCGCAGTCCGACGAGGAAATGGCCGTGCAGGGCGGCATTACCGCCACGCATAAAAGCGGATTGTACGCAGGTGTTTGGGCATCGAACCTTGCTGGCTGGGGCACGTTCGGCGGTTCGAACATGGAACTCGACCTGATCGGCGGCTATAAACGCACATTCGGCGGCGCGACCGTCGATGTAGGCCTGACCTGGTATATGTATCCAGGCGGCGCGGACAAAACCGATTTCGCCGAGCCTTATGTAAAGGTCAGCGGCATTGCTGGCCCCGTTTCGCTGCTCGCGGGCGTGGCCTATGCGCCCAAGCAGCAGGCGCTCGGCAACTGGTCCAACACTCCAGAGAGCCGCATCGGCGACAAGGAAGACAACCTCTACATCTGGGGCGACGCCAGTGCTGGCATTCCTGGCACCGCGCTGACGATAAAGGGGCATATCGGATACTCGGACGGTAATCGGGGGCTTGGTCCCAACGGCACCAGCATTGCACCCACCGGCAAATATGCCGACTGGCTGATCGGTGCCGATTATGTGATTTCGCCCGTCACGCTGGGCATCGCCTATGTCGACACCAACATCACGCGCGGCGATTCCTTGTATCTGCAGCCGAACTTTTCTTCGACCAAGGATGGTTCTTCGATCGCCGCGGGCAAAATTCTCTTTTCGGTAAGCGCTTCCTTCTAATCGGCAAACCGCCCTCGGGTTGCTACGATCCGGGGGTGGTTGTGCGTTTTGACAGGGCTGAGCCTCGACGGCCGCGTCCGGCAATAACTTCAGTCGCAATTTAAACTGTAATCTTCCCGTAAGAATAGTGTCACGAGCCGCGCCTAACGGCCGCCCTTGAGAAACTTGGGGGCTTAAATTAAATGACGAAGACAAACTTTACGCGATCGTGCCTTATGGCAAGTGCGGCAATTGCGGCGTGCATGATGTCCGCTGAAATCGCCTATGCAGCCGACGCTCCGGCAACGGTCGAAGCCGCTCCAGAGCCAGACGCTGAATCTCCAGATGCCGCAGGGTACGGCCTCACCGACATCACCGTCACCGCGACAAAGCGGGAAACCAATCTTCAGCAGACACCAATCGCCATCAGCGTGCTCAGCACACAGGCGCTTGAGGATCGTCACGTCCAGAGCCTTTATGACCTTGCCGACGGCGCGGTCCCATCGCTCCGTGTCGCCACCTTCGAAGCGCGCCAGTCGGCCCTGACAGTGGGCATCCGCGGCATTGTGCCACTCGACGCCAACCAGCCTGCACGCGAACAGGGCGTCGGCATCTATATCGACGGTGTCTATCTCGGTCGTCAGCACGGTCTGAACGCCGGTCTGTTCGACGTCGAGCGCATCGAAGTCCTGAAGGGACCACAGGGCACCCTGTTCGGCCGCAACACCGAAGGCGGCGCACTCAGCATCGTGACCCGCGCGCCAAGCGGCGAATTCGGTGGCCGCATGAGCGCCGGAATGGGCAATTACGGAGCCTATAACGGCGACGTGCACATCGATCTGCCCGAATATAAGGGCTTCAGCCTGAAGCTCGACGCGGTGAAGCAATATCAGGGTGCGACAACGAAAAACCCTATGGCTGGGCAGACGGGCTGGAATTATTACGACCGTCAGGGTTTCCGTGCCGCCGTTCGCTGGCAGCCGACCGACAACATCACGAACGACTTTGCATATGACGTTGCCAAGGATCAGAACTCGCCATTTTACAGCCAGTTGCTGAACTTCAACCCGAACGGCTGCGTCGCCGGTACACAGGCCGCGTCGCCGAATTGCCACCTGCCCGGTACTGCATATACGGCCCTGACCGGCACAGTCCGGCCACCGTTGCCAGGTGTCGTCGTCAACGGCGATTCTCGCATGAAAACGGCCGATATCGGCGTTCCACAACAGCCGAGCGTTGATAAGACGCACGGCTTCACCAACAATTTGAAATGGACGATCTCGCCGCAGATCGAACTGCGCTCGATCACCGCATGGCGTGGCGTAACAGCAACCCAGTGGGACAATTCGGGCGGCGCGCACCGTCCACCTGTCGTCAATCTCACCGCAGCGTGCACGGCCGCCGCGCCATGTGCATTCAGCCGTTACAGCCTCGCCGACCTGCGTCAGAACCAGTTTAGCCAGGAATTGCAGGCTGTCGGTACTGTTGGACCGATTGATTACGTCGCGGGTCTTTATTATTTCAACGAACATGTCAGCGATGATGCCGCCACGCCAAGTTCGATCGGCGCGGTTGCAGTCCTCAACGGCGCTGGCGCAGTCACCGGCGCAAACTATGTTCCTATACCGTATTGCACCGCCAACACGCCGTTGTTCGTCGGCGCGGCGGTCAACGGATGTTCAATCGATCGCGCTTCGGAAGTCTGGTCAAAGAGCTATTCTGTCTACGGACAGGCAACATGGAACGCGACTGACGCCATCCACCTGACGGTCGGCGGTCGCTACACCCACGATAAAAAGCGCGGCGTTCTGCACTTCTCGCGCAACGTGAACTATGACGCCACCCCGCCTGCCGCCAGCGTCGGTTACCAGCCGCTCGACCAGTCATGGAACCGGTTCAACCCAATGGCGACCTTGGCGTTCGATGCGACTGAGAACGTCCATCTCTATGCAAAATATGCGACCGGATATCGCGCCGGTGGTGCAAGCTCGCGCACCTCGAACTATCAGCAGTTCAACCCAGAGGACATCAAGTCCTACGAAGTTGGCTTCAAGTCTGATTTCTTCAATCACAAGGCACGCCTGAACGTCGCGGGCTATATCATGGATCGCAAGAACAGCCAGATCGACATCAGTTCGATCCAGTTCGTCAGCGGAAGCAGCTTCAACAACCTTGTGACGATCAATGCGCCGGGTAATACCAAAATTCGCGGCATCGAAGCAGACCTGACCGTCAACCCCGTTCAGGGCCTGACACTGTCGGCGTCTTATGCCTATACCTATACGAAGATCCCACCGGTGCAGATTGCGGCGGCCACTGGCCTGACGCCCGCAGTGTATCAGAACTTCTACATCGTCTTCACCCCGCGCAATGCGGCCAGCGGCGCGGCTGACTATGTCGTCCCCGTGACCGACAGCGGTGTCAAACTGCGCTTCCATATTGACGGCAATTACGCACAGGCCACTCAGGCTTTCGACCAATTCGCAACGAAGGCTGACGCGTCGTTCATCGTCAATGGTCGTATCGCCCTTGCCGACATTCCCGTCGGTAGCGGCAACAACCGCTTCACGATCTCGGCATGGGCGCGCAACTTGTTCGACAAACAATATGTCTTCCGCCGCGATCCATCGAACAGCCTGCCCGCCGCGCCAACGACCAGTGTGACAACCGGCAGCATTGCCAATGTCATCGGTGATTATGGCAACTTCAACGCGCCACGTACCTTCGGCGTCGAAGCTTCGGTCAAGTTCTAACCAAACCCTCCCCCTGATGGCCCCGGCAAGGAAACCCCTTGCCGGAGCCATTTTTCTTTTACCGTTCGTGAAGCCGCACCAACGCAATCCCCGCCAGATTCTGCGCGCGCGCGATCTTCTTGACTCGCGGCCATGCGCGCTCCCCGACCAGCGCCGCGAATGCGTCGAAATGGCGCTGCAAATCCGCACCTCGACACTTTTGTTCGCGCCGCGCCTGAGCCACCACGACCGCTGAATCGCCCAGTAATTCGAAATCCTCGACACCTGAATCCTGTGCCACTTTCAACGCCAGTATCAGTGCCAGCCACTCCGCATCACAATTGGTGCCGACACCAATTCCGGTGGAAATATGCGCCACCCCCCGAATCACAACGGCGGCCTCCATCGCACCCGGATTGGGCCGGCAGCCGCCATCGAAATACACCTTCAGTCGCTTTGTTTTTACAGCCATTCGGCGAGCGTACGCAGTTCGGCGATGCTTGGTATCGCGAGCAACAGGCCGAACGCCACATCGAACGTCCGCACAGCGCGCACCCGCTGTCCGCGCCGGTGGTTTCGAACGTCGACCAGCGTCATAAACAACACCGACAGTCCGCAAAACGCAGTCGCCGCCAGCGCAAAGGCCAGCGGGAATACCAGCACTTTCTCGAATGACGCCCCCGCGAACATCGCATAGATCGCCCATAGGATCAGCGCTGCGCCCGCAGCCACCGCACCCGACCCGGTGGCGCGCTTTATCGTCCAGCCTGAAATAATACCCATGCGCTCTCTGTGGCGCATCGTCGCAAAAGACGCACTCACTTTTCAATAGCGAACGTCCAGCCCCTGTCTTAACCTCGTGCAATCAAACGGGGATGTTTCATGAAAACCAGATTTATCGCAGCGCTCGGCCTTATCGCGCTCACCCTGCCTTCGATCGCGCTGGCAAATACCGAACAATTCACGGTGATCTCTGGCGGCAAAAAGGTCGGACACCTCACCGCCAGCACGACTGGCGACAAGACAGTCATCGACTATGACGTGAAGGACAACGGGCGCGGACCGACGATTGCCGAAACGATAACGCTCAATGCCAACGGCCTGCCAACGGCATGGAGCATCACCGGAGCAACGACTTTCGGCAGCAAAGTCAACGAACAGTTCAACCAGATCGGCACCAAAGCCACCTGGACCGACTCTACCGGCAAGGGCAGCAGCACCGTCCGCGAACCCAGCCTTTATATCGGGCAATCCTCCAGCACCTATGCGCTGGGCCTGTACGCCCGCGCTCTTTTAAAAAACGCCGACCGCTCTATGCCAGCACTCCCCGGCGGCACGATCCGCCTTGAAAAGGGAGAGGCCGTGGCAATCACCGGGACTCCCGGCCCGCTGCAAACGACCGCCTATACGATCAATGGCCTGGACCTCACTCCCGACACGATCCTGCTCGACGCACAGGGCACGATGATCGGCTACGTAAGCCCCGATTCGATCATGATCCGCGCAGGATATGAAGGCGAAGAGGAACGCCTCCGTGGGTTGGCGGCAAAATGGTCGACCGACCGTTACGTCTCCATCCAGCAGAAGGTCGCGCACAATTACGGCGCGCCTGTCCGCATTAAGAACGTCCGCATCTTCGATCCCGCAACCTCTGCCCTTACCGCCCCGATGTCGGTAATCGTGCGTGGTAAAGAGATTGCGGCCATCGAAGCGCTCGACAGTCCGGCCACTCGCGGCGAAGTCACCATCGACGGAGCAGGCGGCACTCTGATCGCTGGCATGGTCGAGGCTCACGGTCACCTCGGACAGGATGATGCCCTCCTGAATCTGATGGCGGGCATCACGACCGTTCGCGACATGGGCAACGATAATGCCGTGCTCGACACGCTGATCGATCGCATGGATGCGGGAACCATCGGCGGCCCCCACATTGTCCGCAGCGGCTTTATCGAGGGCAAAAGCCCTTTCAGCGCCAACCTAGGCATCCTTGTCGATAGCCAGTCCACCGCTATCGATGCCGTGCGCTGGTACGGTGCGCGCGGATATTGGCAGATCAAGATCTACAACAGCATGAATCCGGCATGGGTGCCCGCGATGGTTGCAGAAGCACACAAGCTCGGGATGCGCGTTGCCGGGCACGTCCCCGCTTTCTCCAACGCCGACGCCATGATCGCGGCAGGTTATGACGAAATGACGCACATCAATCAGTTCATGCTCGGTTGGGTTCTGAAACCGGGCGAGGACACGCGCACGCTGTTCCGCCTCACCGCGCTCCGTCGCCTGCCTGCGCTCGACCTGAACAGCGCGCCGGTTCAGCACACCATCCAGTCGATGGTCGACGGTCACAAAGCGATCGACCCCACACTCGGCATCCACGAACAGCTCACCGAAAACCGCGACGGCATCATTCCCCCCGGCGCGGTCGATTATTTCGACCATATGCCGATCGGCTATCAGCGCAGCGCAAAAAAGGGCTGGATCGACGTGTCCGCGCCCGGTGACGACGCGCTTTATCGTGGTGCGTTCGACAAGATACTCGCGACCGTCCGGATGCTCCACGATCGCGGCATCTTCATCGTGTTCGGCACCGATACCGGCGGCTCGTTCACGTATCACCGCGAGCTGGAACTGTATCAGAAGGCGGGCATGACCGCCCCCGAAATTCTGAAGCGCGCAACTTTCGACAGCACGCAATATCTGGGTCAGGACCAGCGCATGGGATCAATCGCAAAGGGCAAGCTCGCCGACTTCTTCCTCATCCCCGGCGACCCGACCAAAGACCTGAAGGCAATCAAGACGATCCGCATGGTCGTGAAGGACGGCACCTTCTATTACCCCACCGAAGTGTACCCGAGCTTCGGCATCAAACCCTTCACCACCGTTCCGAAAGTTACCCCGCCGGCACCTCAATAAACTTGCGCACGACCGCACGTTCCAACGTGCGGTCGG
Source organism: Sphingomonas paeninsulae (assembly GCF_003660165.1). Classification (NCBI taxonomy): domain Bacteria; kingdom Pseudomonadati; phylum Pseudomonadota; class Alphaproteobacteria; order Sphingomonadales; family Sphingomonadaceae; genus Sphingomonas; species Sphingomonas paeninsulae. The sequence continues at coordinate 1,928,888 of NZ_CP032829.1, read as the reverse complement.
CCAGCGAATAATACAGGTGCGCCGTCTCGCCCAGATCGACCACCGACGCCGCAAAGGCGATATCGGCCGCTGCACGCTGCAACTGCGGCGGTGGCACGATCAGCGGCTCGATGCAGCGGTCCACGACCTTCGTACAGTCCCGGTCGAACGCCACCCAGCCGATCCGCCAGCGCGCGTCTTGCGTCGCACCATTATAGAACATCACCGGCTGGTCGGGGTCGCTCGTCAGCATCGGCCCGGTCGACAAATGCCATGAATCCCACTGGTCGGTTCGCGGTCCGAACGGAGCGGGCTGCTCAGTCCACGGCCCCGCCACATCGTTGCCGATCGCCAGCCCGATCAGCGAAGCATTGTCCCGCGCATATTCATAGAATAACCGCCAGCGCCCGTCCGCCGTCCGTTCGATCGTCGCTTCCTTGGTGTTACCCTCAGTCTTCGAAGACGCCAGTGCCACGCCCTTCTTCACCAGCGACCGCAAATCTGGCCCTTCGGCATATAGCATCTGCCCGGAAGAATGCGTCGCATCGACCCCGGTATAATAGACCACCCAGCGCCCATCGATCAGCACCGGCGTAGGGTCTTCGCATCCCCCGATATCCAGCGCGCCCGGCCCCGGAACCAGCACCGGCGTATCGTCCATAGTAAAGCTCAGCCCGTCGCTGCCCTCGCCATACCAGATCGTGCCAGTATCCTGATCGCTCGATCCGGCGCGCGGCACAGCCCGCACCAAAATCGCGAACCGCCCACCATCAAGCTGCCAAACATACGGACTCATCAAATCCCGCGTCGCCAGAACGCCCGTCGCCTCCAGCCGCACCGCATCGATCGCCTCGACGTTAAAATCCAGACCCATGCCTTAAGCTCCCTGCGCAAGAACAAGCGACAGACCGCCATCGATCGTCACCGTAGTGCCCGTAATATAGGCCGCAGCCGGTGACGCGAGGTACACGGCCAGCGCCGCCACCTCCTCCGCCGTCCCAGCCCGCTTCACCGGAATTGCCGCCTCCAGACTCGACCGATACGTCGCATCGGCTTGAGCCTTGGCATTCATCGGCGTCAGGATCATGCCCGGCGCAATCGCGTTCACCGTTATCCCCGCCCCCGCGCACTCCAGCGCCATCGTCTCGGTGAGCATTTTCAGGCCGCCCTTGGCCGAACAATAATCCGCGCCGCCCGCACGCGCGTCCTCCGCGTGGATCGACGATATGTTGATGATCTGACCGGGCCCACCAGCCTTCAGCCGCTCCTGCACGAACCGCCGCGACGTCAGGAACGGTCCCGTCAGATCACTCCCGATCAACCGCTGCCACTGCACCAAAGTCATGTCCGCAACCGGCACACCCGACTGGTTTAACCCTGCCGAATTGACAAGCACCCCCGGCACGCCCAGCGCCGCGATCACCGTATCGAAAGCCGCCTCGACCGCAGCTTCATCGGCAACATCTGCCTGCACCGTGATCCCGCGCCGACCCGCAGCCGTCACCACGGCCACCGTCTTGTTCGCAGCATCAATGTCATGAAAATACAGCACAGCGACATCATAGCCAGCCGCAGCAAGAGCACCCGCGCACGCAGCGCCAATGCCCGATTCAGCACCCGTAACAAACGCCACGGCCTGGGACTCACTCATTCATTTCTCTCTTTACGAAAAGAAAAAGGCAGCGCGACCGGTCCCTCGGCCACACCGCCTCATATCATGGTTTTAGCGGCACTTAACCTGTTGATTATTCTGGTCGATCGCCCGACCCGCCAGCGCACCGATCCCGGCACCCAGCAAAGTCCCGACAGTGCGCGAATGACCGCCGGCAATCACATTGCCCAACACGCCGCCACCAGCCGCACCGATGATCAGCCCGGTCGTGCCGTCGTTGCGCTTGCAATAATAGCGCCCGTCATTGCCACGATAAACGCGATCGTCCGACGTCAGCACGCGCTCCTGATAATTCGGTCCATCGCGGTAATAACGCGAAGGCTCGTAATTCTGGTCGACCACATCGTCCTGATAGCCATCACGCGGATCGGGACGATAACCCTGATCCTGATATCCCCCGCCCCGATAGTTCCGCGCGGCGACATAACGATCCACCTCCGCCCGGTACGTCTGATATTCACTGTCATAGCGACGCTGCGCCGCATTGAAGCGCGCATCGTCCTGCGCACTCTGCGCCAGCACTGGCGTCGCGAGCGAAAGGCAAGACGTCGCGGCAATCACAGCCAGACGGGTAAAACGGCTCATTTCAGATTTCCTATCCTGTTACGTGGTCAGAACGGCCCCCATGCCCATTCGTTGCATAACGAGAGATGTATGGAGTGTCGCCCGCCGTTCATATATAGTCCGCACCCAAGCCGCATGAGTCATAGCGGCAGGAGGATACAGTGTTTGCGTTCGTAATGTTGCTTAGCCTGTCGCTCAGCGCCGGGTCGATAAATGCGGTTCCGGTCGATAAGATTTCAGGCGGCGGCGAAATGGCGCGTTCGATCGACGGCCGCCCGACCACCGTACCGGCAATAGGGTGGCGCGAAGCCCCTTCCGAGTTTCGCCATTTCAATTCAGGCTTCCGCCCGGAGCCAATGGCCCACAACCGCGAACTCCGCATCGATCGCCGCGCCCAGCGCCCCCATACCCACTCCGCCAGTTTGCCGCCGCGGCGGAACGGGTGCGAGACTTGTCGGCTGACAATCTGGCGGTAATTTCGGTCGGCCTTACGTCTGAAATATTCAGCAATCGGATCGACAGCATCGGCAGGCGAATTGCCGTGAACCGTGCTGGTCGGAACACCCCTGCCTCTTAAACATTCAACCCTGTAACGAAACCAAACCCATACAGGGGAATAACCGATGGCGGCACGACCCTATTGGCGCGGGCAGATCAGACTGGCGCTGGTCTCCATTCCCGTCGAAATCTTTTCCGCCACCAAAAGCGGCGCGGCAATTGCTTTTCACCAGATCTACGAACCGACCGGCCAGCGCATCAAATATGAAAAGACCGTGCCCGGCATCGGCCCGGTTGACGTCGATAAAATCATCAGGGGCTTCGAATATGAAAAGGGCGAATACGTCCTGCTCGAAGAAAAGGAGATCGAGGGCGTCAAGCTGGAGAGCAAGAAGACGCTCGAGTTGACCCAGTTCGTCGATAGCAAAGACATCGACGCCATCTATTTCGAAAAACCCTATTACGTCGTCCCCGCCGACGATCTGGCTGAGGAAGCATTCATCGTCCTGCGCGAAGCGCTCCGCCGCGCGCACAAGATCGGCCTTGGTCAGCTTGTCATGCGCGGCCGCGAATATGTCGTCAGCCTGAAACCATGCGGGCGCGGCATGGTCATGGAAACGCTGCGCTACGCCGACGAGGTTCACAAGGCGGCAGGCTATTTCCGTGACATCCCCGACACCACGCCCGACGAAGATCTACTCGACCTCGCCAACACGCTGATCGACAAGAAGTCGGGCAAGTTCGACGCCAGCGACTTCCACGACCGCTATGTCGACGCGCTGCGCGACCTGATCGAGCGCAAGAAGAAGGGCAAGACCATCACCATCGACAAGGATGATGGCCCGGTGAAGGGCGGATCGAACGTTATCGACCTGATGGCCGCGCTGAAGAAATCGCTCGATGGACCGGGGAAGAAACCAGCTCCCGCTGCGGCACAGGCCTCGGCAAAAGCGCCTGCCAAAAAGCGTACCGCCAAAACTGCAAAAGCCCGATGAGCAGAAAAGTCCGATGAGCAAAAAACCCCGCTTCATTGAGCTTGTCGAAGAACTGCCCTGCTTCCTATCTGAGCCAAGCAGGACAACCCTTCGACAAGCTGAGGGAAGCGGGGTTTTGGGGTTCTCTCCCCCTCTAACACCCGCCCAAGGACACCAATCTGATGGCCCGCGCCCCAGCCAAACCCAAACCGCTTCCAACTTCCGAAGCCGCACTCACTCTCTACCGCGAAAAACGCGACTTCAGGAAAACCCCCGAACCTTCAGGCGGCGCGCCCTCCCCCACCGACAATCACTTCATCGTTCAGAAACACGCCGCATCCCGCCTCCATTACGATTTCCGACTGGAAATGGACGGCGTACTCTGGAGCTGGGCCGTCACGCGCGGGCCAAGCCTCAACCCCGACGACAAGCGCCTCGCCGTCCGCACCGAAGACCATCCGCTCGACTATGCGACGTTCGAGGGCACGATCCCAAAGGACGAATACGGCGGCGGCACCGTCATGCTGTGGGACGACGGCACATGGGAATCGCTGCCCGGCAAAGACCCGCGCAAGACCATCGTCGAGGGTCACCTACACTTCTTCCTCCACGGCCACCGCATGAAAGGCGAATGGCTGTTGATCCGCCTGAAACCGCGCGGAAAGGAAAAGAGTGAGAACTGGCTGTTGCGTAAAATCGCCGACGAGCACGCGGGCGGATCGGACGACCTCGTGACGCGCGAGCTTACCAGTGTGAAAACCGGGCGCTCGATGGAGGAAATAGCCGACGGAAAGGCCGTTTCTGCGCCGAAAGCCGCCACGAAACAGCCAAAACCAACCAAAAACGGGCAAAAATCACCCCCGTTTCGCGCTGTTCAACTTGCAACTCTGGTGGATACCGTACCCTCGGGCGACCGCTGGGTCCACGAGATGAAGTACGACGGCTATCGCACCCTGATCTCGGTCGGTGGAAACGCCGGCAAAGCCTATACCCGCTCCGGCCTCGACTGGACCGACCGCTTTCAGGGCATAGTCGATGACGCCGCGACACTGGCCAGCTCTGCCCTGTTCGATGGCGAGGCAGTCGTTCTGGACGCCGAAGGAAAAACCAGTTTTCAAGGACTTCAGGCCGCGTTGAAGGGCGACCGCTCAGCAATAATCTATTACGCGTTCGACCTGCTGGAATTGGACGGCGAGGATCTGACCAAACTCCCCCTCCTTGAACGCAAAGCGAAACTGGCCGCGCTGATCGGCAACGGCACCGACCGCATCCGCTATTCCGACCATATCGTCGGCAAGGGCGAACAACTATTCAGCAGTTTCTGCAAGGCCGGTCTGGAGGGCGTAATCTCCAAACGCGCAGACTCCCCCTATTCCGGCACCCGATCATCCAACTGGTTGAAAACAAAGTGTATCAAGCGGCAGGAGTTCATCATTGTCGGATGGACGCCCTCGGAAAAAACCAGAGGATTCCGGTCTCTGTTGTTGGGCATAAATGACAAGGACGGCCTCCGCTATGCAGGCAAGGCAGGCACCGGTTTCTCGTCTGACGAGATGGACCGCCTCCTGAAACTGATGGAGCCCCTCGAAGTAAAGTCCCCGACAGTCGAAGCCCCACGCGCCGCCGTTCGCGGGGCACATTGGGTAAGGCCAAAGCTCGTCGCCGAGATAGCCTTTACAGAATTTACCGGAGAAGGCGTGATGCGCCACCCCAGCTATATCGGCCTGCGCGAAGACAAAAACGCTGAGGCGGTGGTGCTGGAAAAACCAGTCGCGGCCGTGAAAAAATCCACAGTGAAAATCACCAATCCCGACCGCATGATCTTCCCGGAGTCCGGCCAGACCAAAGGCCAACTCGCCGCCTATTATCAGGCGGTGGCAGAGATAATGCTCCCCTGGGCCGGGAACCGCCCGATCAGCCTCGTCCGCTGTCCCCAGGGGCGCGGCAAGAAATGCTTTTTCCAGAAACACGATGCCGGGGTGTTCGGTGAGAGCGTTAAGCAAATCGCCATCACCGAAAAGGACGGCCATCAGGAACCCTACATCTTCGTCGACAGTGCCGACGGCCTGCTGACCTGCGTCCAGATGGGAACGATCGAATTTCACGGCTGGGGCGCGCGGATAGAAGATATCGAAAAGGCCGACCGCCTGGTCTTTGATCTAGACCCGGACGAAGGGCTGAACTTTAAGGACGTCATCTCCGCCGCCTTCCACGTCCGTGATTTGCTGGCGGAAATGGGGCTGGCGACCTTCCCGATGGTGACCGGCGGCAAAGGTGTTCACATCATCGCGCCCCTGACCCCGCAAGCCGAATGGCCTGCGGTAAAGGACTTCGCCCACCGTTTCGCCAGCGCACTGGCACAGTCTCAACCCGATCGATTTACCGCCGCGCTGGCAAAGGCGAAACGCACGGGCCGCATCTTTGTGGACTACCTCCGCAACCAGCGCGGTTCGACGGCTGTGATGCCTTACAGTGCGCGCTCACGGCCCAATGCGCCGGTTGCGGCCCCGATCATCTGGGAGGAGCTTCGCAAGCTGGACGGGGCTGCGCGCTGGCATATCGAAGATGCCGCCGAATTGATCGAACGGTCCAGATCCAAAAACCTTGCGGGCTGGGGTCGGGCAAACCAGACGCTGCCCGACCTTTAACGCCTCACGCCTGGTGGATGGCCTTGGTCACCAGAAACACGTCCAGTCCCTCGGGGCCGTCTTCCGACCCATGCCCTGAATCCTTCACGCCACCGAACGGCGCATCGACCGCGCTCATGCCGACTGTGTTGATCCCGATCATCCCACTCTCGATCGCGTCACCAAGCAGCAACTGACGCCGACCGTTTTCGGTGAAGCAATAGGCGGCCAGCCCATAGGGTAGCCGGTTCGCCTGCTCGACCGCATCGTCCAGCGTCTTGAACGGCCGCATCATCGCGACGGGACCGAACGGCTCGTCATTCATGATGCGCGCTTCGAGTGGCACATCCAGCAACACGGTCGGACGATAGAAAAACCCGTCGCCTCCGCTCCGTTCGCCCCCGGTCGCGAGCCGCGCTCCAGCTTTTGTAGCGTCGGCAACCATTGCCTCGATCGCATCGGGACGGCGCGGGTTCGCGAGTGGCCCCATGTTCGTCGCGGCATCCATACCGCTGCCGAGGTTGATCTTGTCGACCCGTTCCACGAACGCCTTGGCAAACCGCTCGTAAATCCCCTCCTGCACATAGAAGCGCGTCGGGGAAACACAGACCTGCCCGGCATTACGGAACTTGGCCGCCGCCAGCATCGGCACCGTCTTTTCGAAATCGCAATCATCGAAGATCAGCACCGGAGAATGTCCGCCAAGCTCCATCGTCGTGCGCTTCATACCGTCGGCGGCCAGCTTCATCAGGTGTTTACCGACCGGCACCGACCCCGTAAAACTGATCTTGCGGATGATCGGCGACGAAATCAGGTGGCGCGACACGGTATCGGGCACACCGAACACCATGCCGAGAACGCCATTCGGCAGTCCGGCGTCAATGAAGCAACGGACGACTTCGATCGCCGAACCCGGCGCTTCTTCAGGCGGCTTCACGATCATCGAACACCCTGCGGCCAACGCAGGCGCAATCTTTCGCGCGGGGTTCAGGATCGGGAAATTCCACGGGCAGAATGCGACCGCCGGGCCGACCGGTTCCTTGACGACGACCGAGCGGCTGCCCGCCGGACGCTGCAAAACACGCCCGTAAACGCGCTTGGCTTCGGCTGCGTACCAGTCAATCAAAGCCGCCGTATAAGCGAGTTCCCCCTTGGCTTCGGCAAACGGCTTGCCCTGTTCAAGCGTCGCGATGGTGGCAATCCTGTCAGCCCGCTCACGCAATAACCGCGCCGCTATCGTCAAGACCGCGCCACGTTCGTCAGCAGTCTTTGCCCGCCAGATGCGATATCCCCGCGCCGAAGCGTCCAGCGCGCGATCGAGATCGTCGGCAGTCGCCATCGGCAACACACCGAGCACATCGCCAGTGGCCGGATTGACGACATCATGCGTCTGTCGATCACCGGTGCCGATCCACTCACCATCGATATGAAGTGAGAGTGTGGTTTCATAACGTTCGTTCACGCAGCCACTCCTACATGTGTTTTCAATGGGATCGCGCTGTCGGCAAGCAACGCTGGAGCCACAGCGATCCCACCGGTAACAAGTGCCTTGCCCTGCACATAATCCTTCACCGCGTTCACACAGTCGAGTGCGATAACTTGCCCCCGGCGAAGGTAAACGACGGAAAACGACCGCGCCGCAATGTCGCCGCGCACCACAATATCGTCATAGCCGATGGACAGGCCGACAGTCTGCAAACGCAGATCATATTGGTTCGACCAGAACCACGGAACCGCGTGATACGGCTTTTGTTCGCCCATGATGTCCTTGGCGGCTGTGGTCGCCTGATCGTTGGCGTTCTGCACCGATTCAAGCCTGATCCAGCCACCTTCGGCAAAGCTGTTTTCGTGCCGCGCACAATCGCCGATCGCGTAGATATCCGGCAGGCTGGTCTTACACAGCGCATCGACATCGACGCCGTTGCCACCCGTGGCTCCCGCAACGAGCAAAGGCTCGACCGCGGGCACGATGCCGATACCGACAACGACGATTTCGGCAGGCAGAACTTCACCGTCCGCAAGCTTCACTCCGGTCACTTTGACGCCGTCGCCAACCAGCGAATCCACCGCGACACCAAGGTGGACGGTAACGCCATGTGCGCGGTGTTCGGCTTCATAGAATCGCGACAGTGGTTCGCCCGCAACGCGCGCCAGAACGCGGTCCATCGCCTCCAGAACCGTCACCGACTTTTCGAATTTGGTCATTACTGCTGCGGCTTCGAGGCCGATGTAACCGCCGCCGATCACGACGACACGCGCGGCGTGCTGCAATTCCTGTTCGAGCTTGTCGACATCGGCGCGGGTGCGAATACCGTGGACGCCTTCAAGGTCGAAACCATCGCAACTCAATTTACGGGCATGGCCGCCGGTCGCCCAGATCAGTTTGCCATAACCGATTGTCGCAACGGCCCTGTCAGTAACCTGATGAGCAGCAGGATCGACCTTGTCGATGCGCCGTTTGGTCAGAATGTCGACATTGCGCTCTCCCCAAAAGGCGGCGGGGCGGATCATGATGCGTTCGAACGGCTTGTCGCCTGCCAAATATTCTTTCGACAATGGCGGCCGCTCATAGGGCAGGTCCGCTTCTTCGGTCACCATCGCGATACTACCGGCAAAACCCGCCTGACGCAGCGCAATAGCAGCCTGTGCCCCGCCGTGTCCGGCACCGACGATCAGGACATCATAGCTGCTTGCGCTCATAATTTGCTCTCCATCTTTGCTCCCCGAAAGAACGCCACGGCGCGCATGTCAACTCTGCAGTGCAGAAAGCCGACGGTCTTAACGAAGCGGGAGTCAATTGCCACGCTGTAACCGCATGATCGCGGCGTCCAGCGCCGACAGAAATCGCGAACGGTCGGTCTTTGAAAATGGTGCGGGGCCGCCGATGATGTCGCCGCCTGCGCGCAGATCGGCCATGATCGCGCGGGTCGCAATGGCACCACCGATCGAATTGCCGGTGAAGGGCTTGCCCGTGTTGGACAGCACCGTCGCACCCGCTTTGATACAGCGGTCGGCGAGTAATATGTCCGCTGTAACCACAACGGATTTGGCATTGGTCTGTTCGGCGATCCAGTCGTCCGCCGCATCGAACCCGTCGCTGACCACGACGCGTTCGATGAGCGGATGGACAGGCACCCGAAAGTGACTGTTCGCCACGATGACGACCGGCACATTCAGCCGGTACGCCACCTTGTAGATTTTGTCTTTAACCGGACACGCGTCGGCATCCACAAGGATACGGACGATGCCGGTCATCAACTAAACCTTACCGACTATGCTCAGCGACCCTGGGTTGGTCGAGCACGGAAAGGAGGCTTGCCACCGGGACGACCGCCGGGTCCGCCACGGTTTGGACCGCCGCGATTCTGGCCGCTGCGATCGGGACCGCCATGATTCGAAGAAGACGGACCACCGCGACGATGACTGCGATCTGCTTCCGGTGGAGCGCCTGTGTGCGCTTCGATACGGATGCCATCCTCGCCATCGGGATCGCCCGTACCTTCGCTGCGCTTCAACGCGTCCTTGAAACGGGCAGCAGCGGCGCGGGGAATCTGAAACAGGGTTTCAGTCGCGTCGATGCGGATTGCGCCGATTTCGGTACGCGTGATGTGACCGCGACGGCAGATCAGCGGCAGCAACCAGCGTGGATCGGCGTTCTGGCGACGACCGACATCCATGCGGAACCACACGGTATCCTCAAAGCCCTGACGTGGACCCTGCTCGCGTGTGTCTTCGCGCGGGCCGCGTGCCGTTGCATCGAGCATTTCCTCGACGATCGGCATTTTCGCACGGTGGACCTGAACGAGTGCGGCCGCGATGTCCTCGGGGTGCGTTCGGCCATCAGGCGCGCTGCCAATGCCTTGTCTTCTTCGTCCGCTTCGACGGGAGCCATCAAGGCAACGAGCAGACGTTCGCGATCGTTGTTGCGAATGTCCGCAGGCGAAGGCGCTGGCGTCCACTCGGCGGTAATTTTGACATCGCGCAGCATCGCTTCGACACGACGACGACGTGGATGCGGAACGATCAGAACGGCCGTGCCCTTCTTACCAGCACGACCTGTACGACCCGAACGATGCTTCAGGGCATCACCATCGCGGGGCAGTTCGACGTGGATGACCAGCGACAGCGTGGGCAAATCGATACCGCGCGCGGCAACGTCGGTGGCGACGCAAACACGCGCGCGACGATCGCGCAGCGACTGAAGCGCATGGTTGCGCTCGTTCTGGCTATGCTCACCCGACAATGCGACGGCGGCAAAGCCACGCTCGATCAGGCTGGCATGAAGGTGACGAACATTGTCGCGGGTCGCGCAGAACAACATAGCCGATTCGGCTTCATAGAAGCGCAACAGGTTAACGACGGCGTGTTCGATATCGGCAGGCGCAACCGTTACGGCGCGATAGCTGATATCGCCGTGACCGCGGTCTTCGCCGACGGTCGAAATGCGGAGCGCGTCGTTCTGGTAACGCTTGGCAAGCGCCACGATAGGCTTGGGCATCGTTGCCGAGAACATGAATGTACGACGCTCTTTCGGCGAAGCGTCGAGAATCTGCTCAAGATCCTCGCGGAAACCCATGTCGAGCATTTCATCGGCTTCATCGAGAACAGCGACTTTCAGCGCGCTGAGGTCGAGAGCGCCACGCTCAAGGTGATCGCGGAGACGACCCGGTGTACCAACGACGATGTGCGCGCCGTGCGAAAGGTTGCGACGCTCTTTCGAAGCATCCATGCCGCCGACGCAGGTTGCGATACGCGCACCGGCCTTGCCATAGAGCCACATGAACTCACGGCTGACCTGCAACGCAAGCTCACGCGTCGGCGCGATCACCAGCGCCAAAGGCTTCAACGTAAACGGAATACGTCCGTTCTCGTCGAGCATCTGGGCGGCCATCGCGATGCCGAAAGCAACGGTTTTGCCGGAGCCGGTCTGCGCGGAAACGATCAGATCGCGTCCATCCGCTTCGGGTTGGAGAACGGCAGCCTGAACGGGAGTCGGTGCGGTATAGCCGTGGTCAAGGAGCGCTTCAGCGAGAAGCGGCGGGAGATTACCAAATTCTGTCATGCCGGCGCGCATAGACGATAATGGCAGCAATGTCGCCCTTTTCCCACTATATCAGTGCCGATTATAAATCGACGCTCTGGACAGCGGCGCTGTTCATATGATTCACAGGCTGTATTTGCCATGGTATTGCGTGGCGAACGGCTCATCAAAAGAAACGCGGGACTTAATGGCACTCAAACTAACATTTTTGGCGTTATCAATGGCTTCCGCCGCACTGGCCGGGGGCATTGCGCAGGCTCAGAACCCGCAGGCCCAGAACGCGCCGGTCAATATCCTGCCCGACACGCTAAAGCCCGCGACAAAGCCCGCTCCGGTCCAGCCGACGTTGGTTCAACCGCCGGTTGTCCCCACATTGCCACCAATCCGCATCCCGCGACTGTCTGCGGCGCAGGAAGCCACGCTGACAAGCTGGCTGGCCGATGTCGCCGCGCCGGGGCTGGCGCGCACCAATCCGGCCGCGACCGCGACACTTACGGGCGACGCGCTCGTTGCAGAGGCACTTGATAGAGCGCGGGCAATCCATGCCGGGCGGCTCGACACAACCGACTTCCTGACGGTGTGGGCGCTGCGTCCGGCGGCTTATGATCCGACGCGGAGCTTTGCCGATGCCGTTGCCGGCAACCAGTTGCAAAGCTGGATCGTCAATCTTGCGCCTCCCTATGCGGGCTATGACGGGCTTCGGCGCGGATTGGTCAACTATCGCGCGATCAAGGATAATGGCGGCTGGCGCGCAATTCCTGCTGGCCCCGCGCTGTCGATGGGGCAAACCGATGCGCGCGTTCTCGCCTTGCGCCAACGTCTTGCGGTTGAGGATCGCGACGTTTCAGTGAAAGGGACAACCTTCGATGCGCCGTTACGCGATGCCGTCCAGCGTGCGCAGCGACGTTATGGGCTGAACCCGACCGGCAGCGCCGGTGCAGAGACGCTCGCCGCGCTGAACGTCGGCGTCGATGACCGGATTGGCGCGATCATGGCGAATATGGAGCGGTGGCGCTGGTTGCCCGCCGAATTGCCGACGCACCGCATTCAGGTGAATATCGCCGCAGCCGTGCTCACGGTATTCGAAGGCGACCGACCGGTGAAGTCGATGCGCGCCGTCACTGGCCGCCCCGGTGACGAGACGCCGATGCTGCAATCGAACATCCGCAGCATCGTCATCAATCCACCGTGGAACGTGCCGACATCGATCGCCACGCGTGAGCTTTGGCCGAAAGAACGTGCGAACAAGGGCTATCTGGCTAAGCATGGTTTCAAGATTATCGGCACACCTGCGACGGGTCAGCGGCTGCAACAGGCCGCCGGAGCGACAAGTGCGCTGGGTCGCCTGAAGTTCGATTTCGACAATTCTTTCTCGGTCTATCTCCACGATACGCCAAGCCGGGCAAAATTCTCGAGCTATAGTCGCCTTGCCAGTCACGGTTGCGTGCGGCTCGAAAAGCCGGTGGAATTGGCCGAACTCGTGCTGAAGGATGATCCGAAGTGGACCGGCGACGCGGTTCAGGCCGCTATTGATGCCGGTCCGACTCAGCGCGTCGCGCTTCCGCAACAGGTGGCCGTCTATCTGCTTTATTGGACTGCATTTGCCAGCGGTAACGGGCAGATGAACTTTCGGGACGATCCCTATGGCTGGGATAAATTACTGGCGAGCAAGATCGAAGCATCAACACGGCGCGCGGCAATGACCGTGGCAGTCCAGGGGGTATCGCAATGATGAAGTTTTCAAAAGTCGCGCGCATCGCTGGTCCGCTGGCATTTGCCGCTCTGCTGGGCCTCGCTGCCTGCTCGAAAGAGCCGAACCACCAGCAGACGGACGAGCCGGGAAATTACGCCGACGATCAAAATACAGGCGAAATTCCGCCCGAGGCGGCCCCGCAGCCTGTCGAAACGTTGCACGAAACTCCTCCCCCTTCCAACGTAGCGGTCGCGGCGCCTGTCGACCATACGACAGAGGATCAGCAGATGCAGGAAGACGCCGATGCGTCGGGCATGACATCGCGTCTGCCCCGTCCGGATCAGACAGCTCCAGCCAATGTGAGTGAGAAGGTTCAATGAGTTTTGCCATGTCGCGCCGGATGATCCCACCATTGCTGGTCGCAGTGGCCGCTACTTTTACATGGTCGGCATCCGGCGACGCACAATATGGCGGAGAAGAAGGCAACCGCCGTCCGCAATCGATCCTGCCCGCACAGTCGACATCCCCTACATACCAGTCGATCGCGGCAGCACCCGATCGCCCTGCCCCCGCGCGGATTTCGGCAAAGATCGCCGAACTCGGTCGCGCTTTCGGTCCCGGCGTCGGCATCTCGGTACGCGACATTCGCGAAGGCTGGTCGACCTCATGGAACGGCGATCGCCTTTGCCCGCAGCAGTCGGTCAGCAAACTTTGGGTCGCCCTTGCCGTTTTCGACGCAATGGACCGCGGCGCGCTTCGGCCCGACGATGCCATGATCGTTACCCGCAACGACCTGACGCTGTTCCACCAGCCCATCCGGGCGCTGGTCGGCGAACAGGGTTATCGCGCGACCGTTTCCGAATTGCTCGAACGCCAGATGACGCAGAGCGACAATACCGCAAACGATATGCTGCTTCGTCGCATCGGTGGTCCCACCGCCATCCGCTCCATGCTGACGCGCCTGCGGATTTCCAATGTACGCTTCGGCCCCGGCGAACGGCTGCTGCAAAGTGGAATTGCCGGCATAACCTGGCGACAGGCTTTCTCGAGCGGCAACGGATTCGAACAGGCTCGCGCTAGCATCCCTCTCGAGAAACGACGTGCGGCGATCGAGGCTTATGCTGAAAACCCGGTCGATGGCGCAGCGCCGAATGCGATTACACTTGCGCTGGCCCGACTGGTTCGCGGCGATCTTCTGACACCGACCGGCACACAGAATTTGCTTGCCCTGATGGAGCGCAGCAAGACCGGCCGCGCGCGCATGAAGGCTGCGATAGAGCCCGACTGGCTGCTCGCCCACAAGACCGGCACCGGGCAGGAATTGGGCGGTGTCGTCGCGGGCTTCAACGATGTCGGCCTGCTGACTGCGCCAGATGGCCATATCTATGCCGTGGCCGTCATGGTCGCACGCAGTTCGCGACCGATCGCCGAGCGTCAGGCGATCATCGCCAATGTTGCCCGCGCCGTTATCGACGACTGGAAATCGGGTTCGAACGGCCAGTCCAGCCCGCGCTACCGCCGGTAATGGTCTGTTTATTTGGGATTAATGCGAAGTCTGCTATGAGATGAGCATGAATCGACGTCAGTTCACTTCGCTTGCCATCGGCGGGGCCGCGCTAGCCTTCACGCGGCAGGCCTGGGCGACGGGCTCGACACAGGACGTTCTTCTGGCCCGCGCAAAGGCATCGCTGGACCGGCATCACAGCAATTTCGCCTTGCGCGATCGCGTAGGCATCGCCGACTTCTCCCGCCCGTCCCGCGAACTGCGCTTTCATATTGTCGATCTGATGGGTGGGACGGTTTCATCCTATCTGGTCGCTCATGGTCGCGGTTCAGACCCCACTCATACGGGTTGGCTGGAACGGTTTTCGAACGAGCCGAACTCGCTGGCGTCATCATCAGGTGCCTATGTCACCGGAGATTTCTACAATGGCGTGCATGGACAGGCTATGCGGTTGAAGGGGCTGGACCCCGATAATTACAACGCCGAACCGCGCGCCATCGTAATTCATGGCGCACCCTATGTCAGCGAAAACCAGATCAGCACATGGGGTAAAATCGGCCGCAGCGAAGGTTGTTTTGCGGTTGCCGAACATATGTTGCCGCAGGTGATCGGCCTGCTCGGCTCTGGCCGGATGCTTTATTCCGACAAGGTTTAATCCGCCGGATCGTTGCCGGTTTGTTCTGGTAATAAGTTCTATAGATGGCTACGCTACGACTCGATGGCCGACATCGCAGCCCCCGCCCCTCTTCCCGACTCATACACGGCGCCTGTCCGCAAAATTATCCACATCGACATGGACGCGTTTTTCGCTTCGGTCGAACAGCGCGATAACCCGGAGTTACGGGGAAAGCCGGTCGCAGTCGGTGGCAGCAGAGCGCGCGGCGTCGTCGCGGCGGCCAGCTACGAAGCCCGGGTCTTCGGCGTGAAGTCCGCAATGCCCTCGGTCACGGCGGCCCGGCAATGCCCCAACCTCATCTTCGTCCCGCCCCGTTTCGAAGCATACCGCATAGTGTCGCAACAGATCCGTGAGATTTTCGCCGAATACACCGATCTTATCGAGCCCCTTTCCCTCGACGAAGCCTATCTCGATGTAAGTGAAGACCGACGCTGCGTCGGATCGGCCCGAGTGACGGCACAGCAGATACGCGCGCGCATTTTCGAAATGACCGGGCTGACCGCGTCGGCTGGCGTTTCCTATAATAAGTTCATTGCAAAGCTCGCGTCAGACCAAAACAAACCCGATGGAATGTGCGTCATCCCGCCGCAAAGCGGGGCCGCGTTTGTGGCCAGTCTGCCGGTTCGCCGCTTTCACGGTGTCGGGCCGGTCACCGCCGCCAAAATGGAGCGCCTCGGCATCCTCACCGGTGCCGATCTGTGCGCACAGTCTCTCGAATATCTTCAAGCTCATTTCGGCAGCAGTGCATCCTATTTGTTCAACGCAGCGCGCGGCCGCGACGACCGCCCTGTCCGCTCACATCGTGCTACCAAATCGGTGGGTGCAGAGCGGACGTTCGAAACCGACATCACCGATCGCGATGCATTGATGGCGGCTCTTGATCACGTGGCAGAGGCGGCCTGGACACGTATCGAACGCCATGGTGTGTGCGGGCGAACGGTGACGCTGAAGGTCCGCTTTTCCGACTTCCACACGATTACGCGAGCTAGATCGACGTTGGTGGCACCCGACATACCAACCAGTTTTCGCGACGCTGGCGTTGCGCTATTGGAAACGATGCTTCCCACGACCAGGGGTATCCGCCTGCTCGGCCTCACATTGTCGGGGATCGAACAGAGCGAAGCTGAGGCAGAATCCCGTCAGCCAGCCCTTCCGCTTTAGCCGCTGGACCCGGACGAGAACCATCCGCTACACGTCCGCAAACCTCTCGACAGTCAGGATATAATCGATGACGCGAACGATTAATGGGCACGCAGTCAACCCGATCGGTCTTGGCTGTATGTCACTGTCCTGGGCCTATGGCATACCGCCGAGTCCCGAAGATGGCGCGATCTTACTGAACCGTGCGCTCGACATTGGCTATAACCACCTCGACACCGCCCGCATCTATGGCGTCGGCAAGAACGAAACGCTGATCGGCGAAGCTTTGAAGGGGCGGCGCAAGGAATTCTTTCTCGCATCGAAAACCGGTATCATCGTTGATGGGGAAAAGCGGAGGATCGACTGTCGACCAGCAACAATCCGTGCTGCGTTGGAAGAGAGCCTGAAACTTCTCCAAACCGATCACATCGATCTTTATTACCTCCACCGCCGCGATTTCAACACGCCGATCGAGGATTCAATCGGTGAACTCGCAGATGCGGTAAAGGCCGGAAAAATCGGCAGCATCGGCCTGTCAGAAATGTCCGCCGACACTCTGCGCAAAGCATCCGCCGTCCATCCGATTGCCGCGATGCAGACTGAATATTCGCCACAAACCCGCAATCCCGAAATCGCTGTTCTGGAAGCCTGCCGCGAACTCGGTACGACGTTCGTGGCGTTCTCGCCTGTCGGGCGCGGTTCGCTATGCGGCGTGTTGCGGGATCCGACAACTCTGCCCGACGGCGATTTGCGCAAGACTTGGCCACGCTTCACCGCTGAAAACTGGAAGTACAATCTGGCGCTGATCGACGCTTTTGCGCTGATTGCCGCCGATATTGGCGCGACGTCAGCCCAACTCGCGCTGGGCTGGGTTCTTGCAAAGGGTGACCACATCGTGACCATTCCGGGAACGGCATCGATTGCGCACCTCGAAGAAAACATCGCGCGGCACGACTGGCAACCCGATGCCGAAACGATCGCGCGGGTCGATGCTCTGATCAATCAGGATAGTGTCGCCGGATCACGCTATCCCACGGCCCAGCAACAGACGATCGATACCGAAGAATTCGCCTGATCAGTAAACCACGACGCTCCTGATGCTCTCGCCCGAGTGCATCAGGTCGAAACCCTTGTTGATTTCTTCCAGGGTCAGGACGTGGGTAATCATCGGGTCAATCTCGATCTTGCCGTTCATGTACCAGTCGACGATTTTGGGGACGTCGGTCCGCCCCTTGGCTCCGCCGAAGGCCGTGCCGCGCCAGTTACGGCCGGTGACAAGCTGGAACGGACGTGTGCTGATTTCCTTGCCCGCCTCTGCCACGCCGATGACGATGCTCGTTCCCCAGCCACGGTGACAGGCTTCCAGCGCCTGACGCATCACCGTCGTGTTGCCTGTGCAATCAAACGTATAGTCAGCACCACCATCGGTCAGAGCGACAAGGTGTGCGACAATATCACTGACGTCCTTTGGATTGACGAAGTGGGTCATACCGAACTTGCGGCCCCATTCCTCGCGGTCGGGGTTAATATCGACACCGATGATCATGCCTGCGCCCGCCAGCCGTGCGCCCTGCAATACATTCAGGCCGATGCCGCCAAGGCCGAATACAATCACATTGTCGCCGACCTGAACCTTTGCGGTGTTGACCACAGCGCCCACGCCCGTCGTGACACCGCATCCGATGTAGCAACTCGTCTTGAACGGCGCATCGGTGCGGATCTTGGCGACCGCGATCTCCGGTAACACGGTGAAGTTCGAGAAGGTCGAACAGCCCATATAATGAAAGATCGACTGGCCTTTGTAGCTGAACCGACTGGTACCGTCTGGCATCACGCCTTTCCCTTGCGTCGCGCGGATCGCGGTACACAGGTTGGTTTTACCCGACAGGCATGATTTACACTGGCGACATTCGGGCGTGTAGAGCGGGATGACGTGATCGCCGACAGCAACGCTCGTCACGCCCGCGCCGATCTCACGCACAATGCCTGCGCCTTCGTGCCCGAGGATCGACGGAAAGATGCCCTCGCTGTCCAGACCGTCGAGCGTATAGGCATCGGTATGGCAAATGCCGGTCGCCATGATCTCGACCAGCACTTCCCCCGCGCGTGGCCCATCCAGATCGACCTCGACAATCTCGAGCGGCTTTTTGGCTTCAAAGGCGACTGCGGCGCGCGTCTTCATTGGCTTCGAACTCCTGGGGAAGAGCTTTCATAGGACGTTCGAATCGACCCATGTCAATCGGAAGCAGTCCAATGCCGAACAAATCGCGCGGGATAGCGGGCGGGACCGAACTTGGGTGTTAGAACGGGACACCGTGCTCAAAGCTGCCACTTATAGCGCGACAAAGGCGCTATTAAACCGCTGCCATGGAATCTAAAGACATTCCTGCAATTAACGGATGCTCTGATCTGGCGATGTGCTGTCAGATGCGTGGACTAAGTATCTATGAGGACGTCGCTCCATGACCGATGATACTGTGGCGACTTTCCCGCCCGTCGGAGCACGTCCGGCGACATTGCCTTCCGCGCTGCCACAGGAAACGGCGCAGAAACCGACAATGACAAAGGAGAATCGCTGGGGTTTGCTGATACTCGCAATCGGCGCGGCCATGCTGATCCTGCCAACGCTGCAGGGGATCGCACAGGTATCCTGGTCGACAGAACAGGGTGCGCATGGGCCGATTGTACTCGCGATTGCAATCTGGTTGTTTGCCCGTCGCTGGCCGGTCATTCGCGCGAATGCCGAACCCGGATCAGCAATTTGGGGCAGTTTGGCCTTCGCGGTAATGCTGCTGGCCTACACCGTAGCCAAGATCGTCGGCAGTATCGTCCTCGAAAGTGCGGCGATGTACGGCGCGCTCGTAGCCGCACTATACCTTTTCGTCGGTTTTCGAGCGATGCGCGAAGCCTGGTTCCCGATCGCCTATTTCCTGTTCGTCCTGCCCCCGCCGGGCAGCGTGGTTGCGGCCGCAACACAGCCCCTGCGCTTACAGATATCCGAATATGCGGTCGCTTTTCTGTCGCTATTCGGCTATCCGGTGGCACGATCGGGGCTGATGATTTATGTCAGCCAATACATTCTTGAAGTAAAAGCTGCGTGTGGTGGTCTCAATTCAATGATCAGCCTCAGCGCCATTGGTTTATTTTATGCCTATATCCGGCACAACAGCAATATCAGGTATTGCCTGTTGTTTTTCATGGTCATCATCTTCATGGCAATAGTGGCAAACTTTGCCCGCGTGTTGATTCTGATCTTAATCACTTATTATCTGGGCAACGGTGCCGCACAAGGATTTTTGCACCAATTCGCAGGCATGACAATGTTCACTGTCGCGATGGTCGGAATTCTCTTGTTCGATGGTGCCGCCGGCCCCATTCGTCGAGCATTGGCGACCAAAGCATGACCAGTGAAATAAAGTCAGGCCGCGGCCCAATCCTGACCCGACGCGCCATTCTCGTCGGTGGCGCAATGGCGATCACGGCGGTGGGCGCTTATGCGGCAACCCCCCGCCGGGCGGAACATCGTTTGGCAAAGCAGAAGTTGGGCGCGCTGATCGCAACCGAGATTGGACCGTGGCGCTATACATCGCCCGCCGGCGTCATCGTCGCGCGCGAGGATGAGGGCGAACCTGTCGATGGCTATGATCAGGTATTGACGCGCGTTTATGATGCGCCCGGTTTGCCGTCGATCATGCTGTTACTTGCCTATGGCAGTACTCAGGGCGGAAGCTTACAGCTTCACCGACCTGAGACCTGCTATCCGGGGCAAGGTTTCAAGCTGTCCGACTTTACCGAGCTGAATTTCGAGTTTTTCCGGGGTCAGGAAGTTCATGCGCGGCGTTTTACGGCGAGCCGCGACGATCGCATTGAACGGATCGTTTACTGGACCCGGATATCACGCAGCTTCCCGCGCAACACCGCTGAAGAATATGCGGCGATCTTCGCCGGCGTGTTTAGCGGCGTAATTCCCGATGGATTGCTCGTCCGCATTTCTACACTGGGTGGCGATATTCCAGCGAGCGATACCGCCATTGCTAAGTTTGCCAGCGAAATGGTGCAGTCTGCATCTGCAGCCGGCCGTACGATCCTGCTCGGATAAGTTAGCGCGGCGGAAAGTTCGGGAACGGACGCAGAATGTAAAATATGAAGGCCAAGGTCGCGCCGATCACCAGAACCGCGCCGATCGTCCAGCCCGCGTTCCCGAGATAATTGGCCAGCGCACAACCGACCGCCGCCACAAGATACTGCCATAAATGATCGTCGGGAGTTGTCTCACCAACCGACCGCTGAAGAAACAGCACGATCAACCCGGCAAAGATTGCAATCGAAAGAAAATCGAAAACCGTTGACATGACCACTCCGCCATAAGGCATCGCAACGTCGCGACACTAAAATCAGCCGTTCAGGGCATCCCCAAACGAAGAAGGGCACGGTCTCTATGGAGACCGTGCCCTTCTTGTAATCGACTATCGCAAATTAAGCGACAGCGAGCTTTGCGCTGCGGCGACGTGAACGAAGCTGAGCACCGGCAAGGCCGAAGCCGAGGATCATCATGCCCCATGTTGCAGGCTCTGGAGCCGCAGTTACGAGATTATCGATTTCAAACGCCGCCTGCGTCGAACCGAATACAGCCTTTACGATCGCCGAGCCACCGCCCATGTCATAAGTAACCCGACCGGACAGACCGAAGTTCGGGCTGCCGCCCGGATCCGTCTGACCGATGATCCCGGCACCATTAAGAATCTGGCTCGTGCCATTAGCAAATGTCAGCGTTACCGAATTGTAGCGATCCAACGACCCTAAAACGAACGAGAATACCTGAGCCGGGGCAAAAGACACGGTATATGTGCCGCCCGCTATCGACAGATATTTATTGGTCGAGCTTGGATCCGGAGCAAGGAACTGATTCGGAACTGAACCTTGTTCAACGCTTACGTTGCCGGTCTTTGAACTTGGGTTGGCACCCGTAGTCCCGGGAAATTGATGACCGGCAGCAAAACTTTCAAAGTTCTGGATGGTAGTCGAACCCGTCACATAAGAAGGGAGCGTAAATGTATTGGCCGTGAAGATGATCGTTGGGACCGTCGTCGCCTGAGCAGGAGCGACGGCTGCAGCAGCTACGACCACCGCTGATAAGAGATAATTCCGCATCGTCTAAAACCCCTAATTTCCGCCTCAGCGGAGATAAATCACACGGCACTCCACAGAAGCAGAGCATCATTCGAACGCCTAATAGACCCTCAATTACTTTTTCTTTTCGACCTTGATTCGTGGAGTAACAGAAAATTAACGCTTGAGTCTACGAAAGTTTGCCTTGGTCCCAATATGAAACAGGTCGCCCGACAGGGGAAATTTCCCAACGTTATCAGGGAACAAACTCAATGCTGCACCGCGAGTGTCGGCCCCCGGTAAATGGCTGATTTCGGCGATCCGGGCGGGGGCAAACCCCGCGAAGTCAAAACCTCGCCGGCAACCACCATGCTACCAAATTAATACAGCCAATTGGTCCATTTTGCCATTGGCGCCCAAACCTTATCGACTTTGCGCAGCGCATATGTGCTGCCTTCGTGCCCAGCCATCACGGAAATGAACGCGGCATCGCGAATCACAATTGGCTTCGACAGCGTGTAAATCGGTCCACATGACCGATCGAAACGATTGAAAATCCACCACCGAACGCGCGCTCTTGGTACATCGGCGTCACCTTTCAGCGAAGTCGGCGCATCGCTTGGTATGAATGCCACTTCTCGGGCAAGAGCATTCAGGTGCAATTGGAGCAGCACCGGCAAAACGTTTTCAGCCGCACCATATTCCGGCAATTCAACATGCTCGCCGCGAAATTCGGCAGCAACGAGCTGGCGATTGGTCACGTCTCTCCCTGTTCTGAGCGGACCGGGTTCATGCCATGCCAGCGGGCGGCGTGCCGGATCAGGCGCAGTCAGCATCGTTCGGAAGATCGCGAGCGGCTCTCCCTGAGTCGTACTGTCTACGCAGATCGTCTCGCCATTCGAGGTCAGTGTTTTCAGGAGCGCGTGTGACACTTGTTCCGCATCGCCTTGCGCGGGTAACGACGCGCCACACGATGTCAGTAGGAGCATCCCAGCGATCGATGCGGCCCGCGTTATTTCGATCACGGAGTGCTGTTTTAATATTCTCATCGCTGTGAACTCTAGATCGCAACCGGCATTCTTCAAGTACCGATTTGGCACAAGACTTAGCTTCTGCGTCGCCAGTATGTGGTTTTTCCGCGATACGGCGTTTGCCATGTGCGTTCTATCGCGTATTAGGTTGTCAATTAGGAGCAGATGCAACCGTGGCGACTCAAGCTAATTTTGTGATTGATAATCACCGTCGGCAGCGGATGATCGCCCTCGGTTTGTCGGGCGTCGCACTGGTTTTGTCTCTTGCTCCGCGTAACGAGCGCGCTCTGTTCATTACACCCGGCGACATCAAGGCATTCAGCGCCGCCGTGCCAACCGATGTTCCTGGCTTCTTCCCGATAAATTTCATTGTCGATCGAACGCCTTCTGCATTCGCGTCGCCACGGTCGTCCAATCCCGCTTTCGGGCCGGCAGCAGCCGCGCCTCCGGGCGTAATAGCGCCCGATCCTGCCTTTGCCGGAATCGGCGCTCCCGATAATGCACCGGCTGCGATTTCTTCAAATTCACTGCCTGCCGATTCTTCGGGCGGCAGCGGATTTCCATTTTCTCCACCCGGGATCAACCCACTCGCAACTGGCCCATCCGCGCCAATCGGTCAGACAAGTTCCACCACTGGCGGAACGACGACCGGCGGGACCACAACCGGTGGAACGAATACATCCACAAGCGGCGGAATAGTTCCGGCTGTTCCTGAACCGGCAACCTGGTCGATGTTGATTGTCGGATTTCTTTTCGCTGGCGCAACTCTGCGGCGGCGTCAGTTCAGTTTCAGTCGACTGCCCTTGAAAGAGACTGAATCCAACTGAGCCAGTGCGCTTTGGCCGAGAAGCGAGACTTTCAAATTATCGCGCATGATTACGGCATCGACGCCTTTCATTGATTGGCCCGCCACCGACATATCCTCGATCCGTGCACGCTGCATCGATGATGCCCCCGCTGCGGTTTCGACATGGACATGTGATGATGAAGCGCCGACCCCTGTTCGGGCGGCATCGCTGGCGTTCAGAACGACGAGGCTTGCGCCGGTATCGATAACGAAATGCACACGCTCCCCGTTCACACGGGCGTCCACATAGAACAGACCATCACTGGCCTGTCGAACGACCGTTGAGCCTGACACCGTAGAGCTTGGGGCCGTTGCGAATGGAGCAATAGATGTCTGAACTTCGGGCTGCGTCACAGCTTGCCCCAATCCACGATCTGAATCGATCGGCGAGGCGGAAGCGATGAATCGTTCGATCATCGCCTCGGGCGCAGATCCCGCGGTGGTAACCGCCAGAATCGCCGAAAGTAATGTGACGCGAAGCATATGACCGGGTTAGTCCCCGGACGTTAAAGCTATCCTAACGCGGCCGTAAATTCATTAACTGGTCTGAAACGACTTTCGCGCCACGCGGAGGCGCGAAACCCGACGCCGCTGCAAAAGTCCCACCACTGCGGCCAGCAACGCGCCGAAACCAAGCTGAAACGCCGTCAGCAGATACGGCCAGCGCATCGTCGCTGCGTCAGCGAAGAGGACGAAGTGGGGGTTTTCGACACGATAACCGGCGTAGCGAAACAGTCGGACCAGAGCGCCCGGCAAGCCGTTTTGCTTCAGAATGCCCGTCATAGAAGCCATGCCGGAACGATCAGCGTCGTTGACCGGGGGCAATTGCACGAAAAACTGAAGATCTTTCGCCTGGTCACCCGGCGGCACGATCGGCGCATATCGCGAATTGCGGCGGGTCACGATCAGATCTTCGTCAAACCCAGCGGTGCGCTCATATATTATCTGTCCGGATAGGACTGTCTGCCCCTCATGCGGGAGCGCGCCAAGCGACTGGCTGAGCGCAATTTGCTGAACGGGACCCGATCCGTTTGGCAAAAACAAACTCGCCACCAGCACAACCAGACATGCGATTGCCAGGCCGACAGCAACACCGAAAATTGCGCGCATAAAGATTTTTGCCGACCGCACCGTGACAAAGCCGTCACGCGAGACTGATGATCTTTTCCGGGGACGAAAGAAAAGCAGAAAGCCCGGCAAGCCGCACAAAAAGACAAGCAGTACGTAATTGAACGTCGGATAGTGTCGACCGATGGCATTATATTGCCATTCGCTAAACACAGCCATCACACCAGTATAGTGCGAAGCCTCCCAGAGAAGCACGATCGAAACCACCGCGATCCAGATGGAAAACACGGTAAATTTGGCAAGCTCACCTCTGCGTTGCCGGCTGCGGTTCATCATCATATTCTCCAACCCCGGTCCCCGTTTTCTTTCCCGGCGAAACGGCTAAACTTTTTGGTGAGGTTCACTCGGAAATTTGTCAAGCATCCACGGCCCCTATCGCCTTGAAATCCCGAAAAGGGCCGGATTCCCGGAAAGGGAACTCTCTTGTATTTCGCAGGGGTTCGTTTCATCGCAAGGCACTGATAAAGGCGCGCCATATTCGACGCAGACGACCTGACAGGAGGAGGCATAATGCTCAAGACCCCTAAAGATAAGTCAAACGACACCGTTGGCCGCAGAGTACTGTGGATGGCAGGCATTTCGCTGATTGCCCTTGCCACACTGGCCGGCTGTGAGAAAAAAACTGGCGGGCAAGTCGTTGCCGTTGTGAATTCCGAAGAAATCACACAACAGGAACTTCGCGCTGAAGCCGAAGCGAATGGTGCTCCGGCGGGCACGGATTTTCAGAAAATTGCGCCCGCAATGCTCGATCGCGTCATTCAGCGTAATTTGCTGGCCGATTATGCCCGCAAACAGGGGCTTGATCGCGGCCCCGATTATGTGGCTCGCCGTCGCCAGCTTGAACAGTCGTTACTGGCGACTCTGGCATTGCGCAAACTGGCTGGTACGCCAACTACTCCCACGCCAGCGGACGTGCAGAAGTTCATCGCTGACAACCCGACGCTCTTTGCCGGTCGTGAGAAGTTAACGCTGGATCAGGTCGGATTCCCGACTCCCCCCGATCCGAAGCAGATAAAGGCACTGGCCGCGCTCGGATCGATCTCGGCTGTGGAGACAAAATTAAAGGCCGACGGGACACCGGCAAAGCGCGGTAACGCGATACTGGATACGGGAACTGTGGACCCGTCTGTTGCGGTGCAGATGACGAAACTGGCTAACGGCGCTCTGTTTGATCTGTCGACTGGCGGCATCACCTATATCAGCGCGATTACCGGTCGAACGGCTGCCGTTACACCTGCCGACACCTGGACTGCGCCTGCAACCGAAGCGCTAAATCGCCAGCGTATGAACAAGACGGTTACCGATGCGATTGCCAATCTGCGTAAGTCGGCAAAAATCGATTATGACGCCGCCTACAAACCCGTCGCCGGCAAATAGAGTTCGTCAGCCGGTTACGGTGGCACCGTAACCGGCTGAAGTTTCCGAAATAAAAGTCAGCGCATTATCGTCACGCACGGCGATTGGCCGGTAGGCCCTCCGGCCGCTCTTAAAAGTGTCGTTCGCCGATACGGATGGTGTCGCCTGCACGAATGATGACGGGGCCGCTCGACTTCACGATAAGCAGCTTTTCCTCCGTATCATTGGCCCGCTTCAGATAAGCCCGCTTCAGGTTTGCGCGGTATGTGTATCCGCCCGCCGACGCCACAGCCTGTTGCAACGTCAATCCGGTCGATACCGGATATTCGCCCGGACGGTTCACTTCGCCAAGGATATAGAATGGGCGGAATGATATGACCTGGATGTTCACGCGCGGGTTGTTGACATAGCCGTCGGCCAGAGCGGCGGCGAGCGCGACCTGAACCTGCTCGACCGTCTTGTCGGTCACTTTCATGTTACCGACCAGCGGGAAGCTCAAGTTGCCGCCGCTGGTGATGACATATTCACCGGTCAGCGTTTCCTCGCCGAACACGATGACGCGAACCTTGTCGCCCGGTGCCAGCGTGTATTCGTTGTCGGTCGCGACAGCCGCTGTAGCGGATGAGGGCGAAGCAACTTGGGGCGACGACGCTGATGCTGCGCATGCTGACGGGATCAACAGTGACAACATCATGATCGATGTGACTAACGATCTTGACATGTTCTTTCGACCTCCGAAAACTTATTAGGCGTAAAACCTGCTGTCCGTCCGTTAGCTTTCACCAACGGCGGCGGCAAGGACTAGTATAATGACCAATGATGAACCCGCGCTAAATTAGCCGGGCGTCGATCGGCTTGCGAAACAACACACCGAAATTATCGCTAAACCTTCGCCCGCGCAGTGATTTTCCGACCAGCGGCAAATCCTGCCAGCGCAGCGAAAGCAGCTTCGGTACCATTCCCGTGGCGGTGTAGAAGAACCGCTCGCATTTAAGGCCCGCTTCGTTTCCGATCCGGGCAAAATCCACCTCTCCCATCGGTGTGATGTGCGCGGGGTAATTGCTGTCGTCGAATTGCGCGTGATGGCCCCGCGCCGCAAATGTGACGATCGAACGGATACTGCCCGTGTTGGGTGTCGACATGATTGCGACGCCGCCTGGCGTCAGCAATCGCGCGATTTCCCTGATCATGTGGCGCGGATTTTCGAGATGCTCGATGACTTCGACAGCAAACACCATCTCGAAACTGGCCGCGGCGATCGGCGCTTCGTGGTTAAGATCGCCGCGGTGCCAGGTTACATATTCCGGCAAGTCGGCGGGTCGTTCCATGATATCGGCCGCGTGAAGTTTCGCCCCCGGAAAATGATCGGCAAGGACCGGCAGCAACTGGCCACTACCCGTTCCGAAATCGAGAATAGTCGCCGGCGCGGGATTGGCATCGACCGCAGCCGCGATAACGGCATTGTAAATTGCCGAACTCGAAATCCCACCTGACTGTTTCGCTGCAGCGAGACGTGACTCTTCGATAATCATTGCCCAGTTCCCACTAAAAAACGGCCCCATCCCGGCATGTCGATAACAGCAGAATCCTAATGAATATCATTGACCCAAAACGGGCAGCAGGTCGCATGACAAGCGCAACGCTAGGGTTGTCTCGCGCCGAGCCGGTTTTTCCAACGGCCCGAAACGGTTTTGGCGATCCGCACCGTATCGGAGATCAGCGCCAGAGGCAGCCCGGTCAGCGGCGCATTATCGGGCGTCAACGCAGCAAGCGCGCGACCGTGTTTCGATTGAGACGACAACCAGCGGTCACAATCCAGCGAACTGGCATAGCCCCGCGCAAGCGTCGTATAGGGCGACATATCGTTATAAAGCGCCCGGAACCGCGCCGACCATCCCACCACAGGCTCGTCGCTCGGCCACCATGGTCGAAAACCCTGCGAGTGTATGAAATACGGCAGCCCGGTGCGAAGATGACCGATCCGTTCGGCAACGGTATAACCCGACGTGCCGAAAAACTGGACGATGTCAGGCCCGCGCCGCAGGAACCTGATCGGAATATCTGAAAACCGGCTACTCGAAAGCAGCGCCGTCAGAACTTCCTGATCCCCGGCCAGATGGCTCTCGCGCTCATACCAGGGTGCCGCCTGCGCCGCCCGATATTCCGGGCTTTGCAAAAGGTCATGCCACGCCTCCAGCAGTTCGATGTGGGCAGTCGTCACGCGAATAACGCCGGTGTTGGCCGTGAACGGAAGGGAGCGACCAACCGGCATCCCCCACATGCGGGCGCGCATACCGTCGGGATCGGCACGTCCCCCACTCAGCGCCTCTTCCGTCACGGCGAGCGTTTCGACCGAAAGCTCGGCAAATACGGGGCGGAAATCGCGGGCAATGAGCACGTCCGAGTCAATCCAGAGAACATCGTCCGCACCGGTCCGCAACGCGGTCAGCAACGCCAGCGGCTTGATATCGTATTTCGTCCATACACCATCGAGCGCGCAGGGGTTCAGGCTACAATGCGGAAAGTCGGAAATCCATTTTGCAAAAGACGGCGTGGCATTCGGGCAAAACAGCAACGCACGGATACCGGGAGAACGACGGGTCAGGCTGGCGACGAGAATACGCAACGCCGGCTCGCAACTCGCGCGATCCTCGGCGATGCACACCGTAATGCCCGACAGCATCGAAGCCGAATCATTGCCCATGCGCCAGCACTGCCGCTCGCGTGAACGGGGCGCAAGCACACCGCAGGCGTCACGGTATCACTGTCCCAAATCGGCGCTGTTTTGGGTAACCATAATTTCGGATTTCAGCGTTCGTTGACGGGCGGGGAGCGGTCGGCAATGACGATAATGGCGTTGCGTGGATGGCATCGAGACGAGGATTCGACGCGTGGACCTTTCGATAATCATTCCGACGTTCAACCGGCTTTGGAGTCTGCCCGAAGCGATAGCATCCTGCCCGCGCAGCGATCGTATCGAAATTATTGTGGTCGATGACGGCAGCACCGATGCGACATGGAAATGGCTGTCGACTCAACCGGGAATTACCGCGATCCGCCAGGAGAACTGGGGAAAGGCCGCCGCCGTCAACGCCGGGATCGCCGCTGCTTCGGGAACATATGTAAAATTCCTCGATTCAGACGATCTCCTGATCGGCGATGCGGTCTCGGCACAGCTCGCGTTCGCGCTTAACCATGGACCCGATATTTGCGTGGCGGGCTATCAGGCCTGCTACCTCGATTCCGGCACTCAGGTGCTGCACTCCTGGGAAGACTGCGGCGACTTCCTCGCCCAGCAACTCGGCGAATGCGACAGTTCGCACTATTCGGCCTATCTTTTCCGCCGCGAATTCTTGCAGGATGTCTCTCATCGGCCCGAATTTGCGTTTCGCGACGACAGAATGTTCATTCTGGAATGCGCATTGAAGATGCCGACTGTGCTGGCCTGGGAACAACCGACCCTCATGCACCGGCATCATGGCAAACAGCGTATCCAGTTTCAGCCCGGCTCCACGGCGGTGGTGACGAACTGGCAGGAACTCCAGATGTATCGCAAAATCCTGCGGTTGCTCGATCATCACAAGCTGGCGACGCCACGTCGTAAAGCGGCAATGTCGAACAATATCTGGGCGCTCGCGCTGCGGATCGGTGCCCATAACATCCGCGAGGGAAGCGACGTTATAGCGTGGTTGCACACGATCAATCCGGGATTCGCGATTCCGAGCGGCGGCCAGAACCGGCTTTATCGGTCGATTGGCTATCGTCCGGCGCAATTAATCGTCAACGCCGCGCGGGCCTGCCGCAACGGCTTGCGCAAACTTGGCCTGTTCCAAAGCTAGGGGCGATCTGTCCCCGTCGCCCTTGGAAACATGTCCGAATTTGGTAATCGCTGTCGCGCCAGCCCCGCGATTGAGCCTTGTCGAAGGTCGTGATTTGTGACACTAAAAACCGCAGGTGTGGGGGTTCCGTCTTTGAAAATTCTGTCGTTTTTGGCCTTGAGCGCGTCGGTAACCACGCTGATCATGGCAACGCCCGCCGCCGCACAAACGGTAATTTCAGGTCAGGGCGTCGCCGATCGCGCGCGGCCCGACTACGACCCGCTCGGAACACCGCTGGGGTCGTTCACGCTCCTTCCTGCGGTAACCGCAACCGCCTCTGCCACGAACAATTATCTCGCAACCGACACCGATCAGCGCAGCGATGTCTATCTGTCTGTGACACCCGAAGTCGTCGTGCGCAGCAACTGGTCGCGAAACCAGCTTCAGGGCCGGGTGTATGTGACACAGGACGTTCACGCCAACCTCACAAGCGAAAACGCGACCCAATATGGCGCGTCGCTGGCCGGAGCGTATGACATCTCGCGTGAGACTCAAGTACGTGCCGATGTGTCCGCCGGTAGATTTGTTGAGAGCCGCTCCAGCCTTGGAAGTTTCCAGGGCTCGGTGGAGCCGGTTCGTTACGAAGTTTATCACGCTGGCATTGGCGCTTCCCGCAGTTTCAACGAGCTGTCACTCAACGCGAATACTTCGGTGGAGTATCACAACTATCACGACGCAGAGCTTGCTGGCGGACTCGTCGTCGATCAGAACTTTCGCGACGATCGCGTAATCAGCGTCGGCGGCAGTGCGCAATACGACCTGCGCAACGGCCTTGGCCTGATCTTTACCGCTCGCTATGATGACGATCTCTACAACGTTCGTCCGGGCAAACCGAGCTTTCTGCCCGGAGACATCAACCGCGACTCTACGGGGCTGACTCTACAGGGTGGTATCACTCTCGAACTGACCCGCCTTGTCTTCGGCAACGTGCAGGTCGGCTATCTCAGCCGCAAATATCACGATCCGCTTCTGAATAACGTGGGTGGCCTTTCCTACAATGCCGACGTGCTATGGAACGTCACACCGCTGACATCCATCCGCGTACGCGCAAGCCGTTCAGTCGAAGATTCGAGCTCACCTGACTTTGCCGGCAACACGCTCAGCGACTTCAGCATTTCGGTCGATCATGAACTATATCGCTACATCATAATCTCGGGGAACGCTGACTATGGGCACTTCACGCCCAATGGTATCGGCATAGGCGGGAACCAATATTCGGTCGGTGCCGGCGCACGCTATCTTATCAACCGGCATTTCTCCGTTAGCGGAAATGTCGGCTACGCGGCCCGCACATCGGACAGCACTTACCTTCGCTATAATGCGTTTACCGGCAGCATCGCGGTGCGCTTCGCCCTCTAAACGGCGGCGTTACTTCTGTGCGGTGCAGGTTATCGATTGCGGAAATAGACAGCGTTCGCCCTCACGGGTGAACCCGATCCAGTCGATATCCATTGCCACGGGGGTTTTCGATGGGTCGAACGCCCCCAGCCAGCCATCGACGTTCTTCGTTCCGTTCCACAGGGAAAGAAAGAATTGGCCGGGCGTGACGGGAAGGTCCGGCCCGTTGGATTCGCGGACCAGACGCCCGTCGATATACCATTTTATTCCGCGTGCAGACCAATCGAACACATAGTTATGAAAGCCGGTCGTCGCGTCATATCCCAGCGCGGGAACCGATTCACGGCCCCCGCGTCCACCAACATAATAGTTAAGTTGCACCGAACTGGTGGCCTTGCCCAGAAACTCGAAGTCGATCTCATCATGCACCGACGTCAGCGGCTGGCCCGAATAGGTAAACATTGCCGAATTGAGGCCAGACCCCCAGCCGTCCGAATGCGCGCTTCATAGACGCCATAACCCAGGCTGGCGTTGGTCTTGATTTCAGCACAGCGATAAGGCCGCAAACGATCCGTGGCCTTACCAAGTACCAGTTGCAGGATGCCCTTGGACACCGACACATTGTTGCGTGACCAGGTGCAACCCTGATGATCGCCGTTCGTCCAGCCGTCCGAAATATACCAGCGTCCGGTGTCGAGACGATCGAATGGGTCGAAGAACGAGCCGCCCGTTTGCGCTGCCACTTGCCGTCCATGCGTCTCGGGTGCTGCCATGATCGAACTGGTTGTCAAAAACGTGCAGAGACAGGCCGCAACCCGAATGAAACTCCGCTTCATGTCCGATCTCCCGATGTTCGATCAGTCTGTGCTCGATCAGTTGACGTAATAGCCTTTGAACTTCTTGTGGTAACCGTAAACATCTTCCTGTCCGGTACTTCCAAACTTGCGGATGTCGACCATTGTCAGCGCAACTCCAACGACCTTGGCCTGCGTTCCCATCAACAGGTCGAGGGCAGTATCGGCCGCACGCAACGACGTGCGCCGCCATCTCGCCAACAGGATTACTGCGTCCGCCTGACTCGCGACCGATCGTGCATCGGCAATCCCCAGCACTGGTGCTGTGTCGATTACCACATATTCAAACTGAGTGCGCAGAGCAGCGAGCAAAGGGCCGACGAGGCTGGGTGCCAGCAGGTCACGACCATCCTCGGGGGATCTGTGCGTGCCCAGAATCTTGAGATCGGTTGCGCTGTCAGTCAACAACGAGCTCTCGAGCGATGCGGTTCCTGCGAGAACATCCAACAGATGCCCCTCACGCCCCTCGAGCAGAATATCGCTCGCGGAATGGCGGCGGATGTCGCAGTCGACCAACACCGTTGAGGCGCCCGACATGGCGAGCGTCCGTGCAAGGCTAACCGCCGTCGTGGTCTTGCCTTCGCGCGGCAACGCCGACGTCACCGCAATCACTTTCGGTCGGCGATTACCGCGCAATGTTACCGAAGCTCGCAGACTTCGAAGAGCCTCGGCAAAGGTAGAGAGTGGATGCGAGACGATGTAATCATGCGGTTCTTCGGTACTGCGCAGCCCATCCAGCGTGGACTCGACATCTGGCACAGCGCCCAGATATCGCGCGCCCAATCGCCGTTCGACATCCAGCTTCGTCCGAATGCCGCCATCGAGAAACTCCGCAAGCGCTACCGCAAGCAGCGCTGCAGTCAGCGCCGACATCAGCCCTACAAGGTAAGCCAGCCGGACATTGGGCGAAGATGGTGCGGTTGCAGCCACAGCGGGCGAAGACAGCGATGCCAGCGGCCGCTCGATACCGTCGCGCGCTGCCGTGCCGCGTGACTTGTTGAGGAACGCTTCATAAATCGTCCGCGCAGCAATCGCCTTACGCTCCAACTCCATATAGCCGACCTGTGCCGACGCGTTTCCGGCAAGCTTCGAGCGGGACTGGCTCTGGCTCGACAATAGCGATGACAGGCCTGACGAAGCTACGTTCACCTCTGCTTCGAGGCTCGAAAGAATGCGGTCGATTTCGAGCTGGATCTGACGCTGGACGTCGGCCAGTCGCTGCTCCTCCTGTGCGATCGCCGGGTGGCGTGGGCCATAACGCGAATGCAATTGTGCGAGCGTCCGGCTACTGTCAGCCTCCTGCTGACGCAGCGCGCCGATCGTTCCGGAACTCAGCGCCGATGCGACATCGCCGCCGCCGCCGCCCTTGGTCAACTGTCGCCGCGCCGCCGCAAGGCGACCCTGCCGCTCCGCAAGCGCAGCGCGGGAGGCCGCAACCTGTTGATTGAGCGTCGATGCCTCCTGCTCAGCCATCGTCGCGCCTTCGGAACTCATCAGTCCGTTGGCGATCTTGTACATCTGAAGATTGCGATCGGCAGTCTCGGCTTCGCCCCGCAATTGGCCCAGACGGCTGTCGATCTGCGCATTCTCCTGCTGATCCTCCGCTTGTTTCGCGGTGGAAATGCTCAACAAATACTGATTTACATA
Source organism: Sphingomonas paeninsulae (assembly GCF_003660165.1). Taxonomy (NCBI): domain Bacteria; kingdom Pseudomonadati; phylum Pseudomonadota; class Alphaproteobacteria; order Sphingomonadales; family Sphingomonadaceae; genus Sphingomonas; species Sphingomonas paeninsulae. The sequence goes on along the minus strand of NZ_CP032829.1, from coordinate 1,895,332 downwards.
TTCATTGGCGATCCGCGCCGATTGGGCCGGTGAACGGGTCGAAACGGCAATCTCGATCAGCGAAGTCTGACCTGCACGACGAATATTGACGGCCGACTGCAATCGTTGTGCCGAAGTCGCCAGACGCATACGGATTTGCGCAGGGGACGGTGCCTCGACCTGGTCCGATGCTCCTCCGCCGAATTGCGCATCCTCGGTCAGGCCAAGCGCCGCCACGACCTTTTCCGAAAGCTGCGCAGAATCAAGAACCAGTATCTGGGTGTCGATGAAATCGGCAGGTGCCGCCTGATCGGGCTGCGCCACTTCCTTTGGCATCACGATATCGGCTTTGCGCGGCTCGATCAGGACCGACGCAGTCGATGTGTAAAGCTTTGGTGCAAACGTCGCATAGGCAATCGCCGCCCCCATAATGAATGCGAACACGATCACGAACGTCCAGATTCGCCGCCAGAATATAATCAGCAGCGATCGGGGATCGGGAAGGAGGGAGCTGTTGCCGACCGCGGATTCGGCTGTTTCAAGGGTGGCTTGAGGTTCAGCGACGTCGGGATGTGGTTCCGCAGGTATTAGCGTCAAATTTCGTATCCCATCGTCGGGCCAGCCGTTGTGCGCCAGCGATTACTGATTGCTTAGCGCATGATACTGGACTTGGCCTGCAAAAAGAACGCCAAAATATGGTAAACTGTCTGGTAAATCTTCACACTGACCGATGAATTGCATTATTGGCCAGTTCGCTTATCGGAGCGTGTGCCGTAGCGCAGGAGCAATAATGTGCATTCGGTAGGAGCGACGATCGAGCGGCGGCAGGGCCGCATGCCCGGCCTGATCCAATGTCGCGTCCTTGTGGTCCTCGGGCTGATCGCGTGCCATAGCTTCGAGGTTAGCGATAGCGTGGCGCTTCTGACGACCCGGCCTTTCTGGGTTTTGCCGTCTTTCTTCTGCGACGCGCTCTTTGCGCTGCTGGGGTTCTCAATCGCCCAAAGCCGCGAGCGTCACGGTCTTTCGGCATTCGTCTCGGCCCGCCTGCGCCGGACGGTGCCCGCCTATATATTTGTCATTCTGGCCGCCGCTTTCATAATAGGCCCGCTGACGACAAGCAGTTCGCTCAGGAGTTACATGTCGGATTCCGACCTCTGGATATACCTCCTCAACCTGGTCGGCATTCCACAATTCTCTTTGCCCGGCGTGTTCGATTTCAACTCACTGCCATCGATCGTCAACGCGATCGTCTGGACGGTGCCGGTATATCTCGTCCTGTTGCTGACCGCAGCGGTCATGAAACAGGATCGGCGCATGACGCTCTTGCTGCCGTTTGGGCTGGCCTTTGTGATCCTCGCGACCTGTCTTACGCTCCAGCTAACCGATCATCAGCCTTCGACACTTATCGGCTTTTCCAATTATGTCCTCGGCGGTCAGGCACCGGGCACTCTTCTCAGTGGGCTGGCCGGCGTCCTCACCTACCGGTTTCGCAATCGCGTTCCCCGTGGCCGCCGCCTTGCAACCGGAGCTGCGCTGTTGCTTGCGGCGATCGCACTGGGGGGCAATGCTGGCTGGCTCGCAAAGCCGCTGTTCTACTGCCTCTCCGCCCTGCCAGTGGCTTATCTCTCGATCTATTTGTGTCTCCGCCCGCTACCGTATCAGGCAATATCCGACCGCCTGCGCCCGCTCTTGCCCGGACTTTACCTTTACAGCTTCCCGGTCCAGCAGCTTGCGGTCGCGGTCGGCCCTCGTGATCAGCTGGGACTGACCAATCTCCTGATAAGCCTGCCGGTTACGATCGCAATTGCAGCGGTATCGTCACGGTTTCTGGAAAACCCCCTTTTGATGCCGCATCAAAAGAAACAGGGTGCCGCACTGGCCGCCGATACGCGACAGGACGTCAGGAAATTACGCAGGTCGTTCGCCACGCAGATGCGCAAAAACTTTGCCGGAATCGTCGGCCTCAGCCTGTTCCTGATCATCGTCACCGGAGTAATGGCGATGCTTTATCTGGCAATGCAAAAAGACGCGGGCGGAGTTTGATTTCCCGCCTCGATTTTAACGAATGTTTTACAATTTCGGCCCAAGATCACGGACATGGCAGCTCAGCGTAAACCCAGTCCATATCGTGAAAGTTTCGGCGCTCCTTCGGACGCCCTGTCGCACGATATTTCGGACGCATTGCACCCGATGCATGTCGAGCTCGCCCGTCGGATTACAGCGGGTCGCCAGGTTGAGCAAAAGCAATGGTCACGTCCGGCCCGGATGGCGTTTATCTTTTATGCCGCCGTGGCATGCTGGGGGCTGATCGGCCTCGCGGTGTACATGACCGTCCGTTCGGTCTGAATAACCTAAAACGGGCCTAAAAAGAGGACAGTATCGGGACAATGCCTTAAAGAGGGGCAATGGAGTCCGGCGCGCGCCCTTCAGCAACATTCAGCACGGCCGATGGTCGCGAACTGCGCATTTACGCGGTCGGTGACATTCACGGCCGTCTCGATCTGCTCGATGACCTGATCCACCGCATCGGTGCCGACGTTTCTGCCAGACCGGACATTTCCACGCGCATTATCATCCTCGGCGATTTTATCGATCGTGGTCCCGCCTCGGCAAAGATCATCGAACTGCTAATCCAGCTCAAAACCGACCCGCACGTCATCGTCCTGCGGGGGAACCATGAAACGACGATGCTCGATGCCCTTGGGGGCAATCATTTGGCGATGGATCTCTGGCTCGAACACGGCGGCCTCGCCACGCTCAAAAGTTTTCACGCAGATCTCACCAAAGTCGAAACCGATGATAGCCGGGCAATGATAAAACTCGCACGCCGCGTCATTCCCCGACGGGTAATCGTCTGGCTTCGTAGATTACCCACGTACATCCAGTTCGGCCAATATTACTTCGTCCACGCCGGAATCAGGCCGGGGGTTCTGCTTCAGGACCAATGCGACGAAGATCGCCTCTGGGTTCGCGACGACTTCACCAACAATTCGGACGATCATGGCGCGATAATCGTGCACGGCCACACCATATACGAAAATGGTATCTTCTTTGGGAGAAACCGTATCGGCGTGGACACGGGTGCCTATCGAACCGGTCTGTTATCAGCGGTAGCGCTTCAGGGCGATCAATGCTGGATCGTCGATACGAGCGCTCAGGCGAAAGCTTAGTAAGCGCCCCGTGCCATGCACACGGCAGGGATTGTTTTCACGATAATCAGCAAATCTTTCACCGCCGACTTGGTCCGCACATAGGCGACATCGCAGGCCACGCGCCGACGATAGCTCGTCTCGTTACGCCCACTGATCTGCCACAGCCCGGTAATGCCGGGACGCACTTCGCAATAGGTCTGGATATAGCGGCCATAGCGCCGTGCTTCGGCGGCGACGATCGGACGGGGTCCGACGATGCTCATGCTTCCGGCAAGCACGTTGAACAACTGTGGCAGTTCGTCGAGGCTCGTCTTGCGCAAGAAACGGCCTACGAAACTTACCCGTGGATCGCTCCGCAATTTATGTTCGCGTTCCCAGCCATCACGCGCGACAGGATCATTGGCGAGCACATCGGCAAGGAGCTGTTCGGCATCGACGTACATCGTTCGAAACTTCAGACAGGTGAATAACTCGCCACCCTGTCCCAGTCGCATCTGCCGGAACAGTACGGGTCCACCCGAGATCATGATCGCAAGAGCGACCAAAATCATCAAGGGTGCGAAAAAGAGAAGCGCCGCCAGAGCGATGGAGATGTCGAGAAGGCGGTTCGCAACACCCGTATCAGCACGATCACCAACCGATTTTTGCGATAGCCGGGTGTTCTGGGCGGGCATCGGTCCGTATCCCACAAAAAGGCGTACATCAGATGGTGGTGAGCCGAACGTGTTAAACATCGCAGATCTCCCCCCAGACGTCGGTGTGAGTCGGTGCACATGATGTTGCAGCGCAAAACTCTATCTCACCATGCGGCGATTCGAACAACCCGCGCACCCTCTATAAATTCAGTAAGTTAACACTCTTTGTCTCGTTTTGACGCGCATTCGTCTCATTTACGAAAAGCGAGACGGGCCCACACCGTCCTATGACGCGACGCGGCACGACAAAACGTCTCAATCCGTTCCGGGAATCGCCAGCGTACTTGCCGCGGAAAGGCATTGCGTCTTGTTCGGCCGATTGATCTGATCGCAATTCCAAAGGGCACGATCGCCCTTGCCCTCATGCTGTGTGAAGTAAAAAGTCAGCGACTGCCGCTCGTCGTCGGTCAGCGGCACATTGTGCGCCATCTTCGTCGCTTCTCTCCAGCCCAGCACGGCGCAGTTCGGCTTGTTCTTGCAAAGCGCAACCGCAGCGGTAGCATAATTCCCCGGAAACGTAGCCGCATCCAGTTGCAGGAAATATCGGTTCGCGTCGGCACCCTGCCCGACACCCTGCCCACGCACGACGGCCCCGCGCAATGACTTCTCGCGGACTCCTTCGATCACCAGCGCAGGCGGAGGCGTGACGACGCTCGATGTGGGCACGACACCCGGAACGGCCATTGCGGCAAGATCGGGATTTGCCAGCGCATGTGCTGGCGACAGACGGGCCAATGCTGGAAGAAACGGCTCCTCTACACCGGCCTTGCGGGTGAACGCTCCCTTGGTGCCCCAAAATCCTTTCCATCGATAGAAAAGATGCGGCCCGACAACAGCCACCTTGTCGAGCGAACTTTGCCAATAGGGGACAACGTAATTGGCATGATAATGGGTGGCATAACCGACGTCGGCATCGACCGTGCCATCAATCGCCGCAGTACCGGCACTGCGCGCACGCGCCCAGCTTGCCGCAGAGGGCGTCCGCGCCAGCGCGCCGTCGCATGTGAACGTAAACTGGCACCCCGTGGAACGCTCCGAACCCTGGAAAACCACGCCGCACACCGTCGATGGAAAGGCGGGATGGCGCGCCCGATTCAGGATAACCTGTATCACCGCACGCTGATTGCTCGCGTCGTCGCCAGCTTCATACCATGCGGCCGCTGCCAGACAGTCGATTGCACGCTCGCGCGCATCGGGCTTGCCGACGAACCGATAAGCGCTGGCAGGGATGACCGGGGCCGCGACGATCGGCTGTTTGGCGTTGAAATCCCGCGCTGCCTCCGGGGGAATTTGGATCAGCCGCTGTTCCTCGACCACCGGGGGGGTCAGCAACGCAGTTTTGACTGCCGATTTCACAGGGACGCTGCGATGCTGCGACGACAATACCCATGCGGAAATGACGATCCCGACTGCGAGGATCATCGCGAGCACGAACGGTAAAGCGGCCTGCACCGCAGCCCAGCGTGGCCGCCAGCTCATGACTGGAAAACCGGCTGTCCGGGTAAGTTGATTTGTGCTTGGCATGGTCGGCTTGTTAGTCGAAATTCGCTCTCACGTCACGGTGGGACTATGGTAAACAGAGCCTCAATTTGGGTCACTTTGTCATGCAACCATCGCAGAAATGCAGCGTTTCAGCACGTCCCCGACCTCCCCATAAAAGGCCGCGCTGCCATGCGCGCCATCGACAAGCCGTGAGTCGACGACGCCTCCGAAATATTGATCGAGGCTCATAAAGGCGCAGGTGTTCGAGGCCGCCAATACCGCCGCCGTAACCAGATAATTCGCGACATTATTGTTCAGCGGAGCAATGCAACGGTGCGGAAAAACCAGAAGCACATCGCCCGAAAGCTTTGCCGTATTGATGATCGTCTGCAACGATCCCGCATAGGCGGCAGTCGATACGCCCCCCGCCATATCGTTCAGCCCGCAATTTACGATGGTCAGATCGGGAGCATCGAACGCCAGCGCCCCGTTGTTGGTCCATCCTTCGGAACTGATGTCCGCCTGCTGCGCTGCCGACGCGCCCAGCGAAGTATGGACGAGCATATCGATCGCCCTGACCCCCGATGCAAAGCCGAGGATCGACCGGATACCAGCGCCGCTGGACGCGCTCGATGTGCATGAAAGCGTATGCACGCCTGTGGTCGATGCAGTGATTATCGCGCGGCTGAACCCGGTCCCGCCCGCAGCGACAACGGTATTGCCCACCGTCGTCGCACTGGGAGAGCCAGTAAATTTGTCGATGACGATCGATTGCGGCGCGATTCCGTCGATCAGGAAAGTCAGTATATTCGCGCTGAGGTTGTAGATCACGACTTCGAAAATGTTGACGCTCGCCGTCGGCGTGAAGCTGAAAACGCCCGTGCCGGGACTATAATAAGACCCACCGGGCAAGGACTGAAAAACCGCAAAACTCCCGGCAGGTGCGCCGATCGCAAAGCGCGTGTCGTAGCTGACGAACGGAAACTTGCCTGCCTGATTCATGCCATTGTCACCGACCATTGCATTATCGAGCGCAGGCGTGCCGCTCGCCGACAACAGGCCGGCCAACACCGCTGGCACCCGGTTGGCCCGCGCACCCGCCAGATAATAGGGCGCTCCCGTGCCGCAGCCCTGCCCGACCGTGGTGCTGTCCCCCTTCCAGACGATTCGCCCGCGCGCCGTGCCCGCTCTCACGCGTGCGACCATGGTTTTCAGCGCCCCATTGGTCGAACCATTGAGGGCAAAGCCGACGGGATTGGGCACTGAGACCACCTCGCCGCCCGATCGTCGGCGCCTGCCGGTTCCAAAGCCGAAACCGCGCATCAACCCAGACCCACGATGTCGGCTGCGGTCGTGCCCGTAACCCGAACATAGCGCGCCCGAATATCGAGTATCTGGCCGTTGCCGACATTCTTCAACACGACATCGGCAGCGCCATCGACTCCGCGCAGCGTGATGTTGCCGCCGGTCCCCACATAAATCGCCTTCGGGATGGTCGCGAGTTCGTTGGTGTCGTGCGGCAGGATCGCAAAGGGCGCGCGCGATGCCGCAGTGATATTGTCGAACGAGGATTGAAACTGATCGATGCTCATGGCTTTTCCCTGAAAACGGCGTGTGGCGAGCAGTTCGGAAAAGGCCCCGAATCACTGTGTTCGTGATATGTTCCTTTGCGCGCTGTAGGACAGGGGTTTGTTGTTACCGCCGAAATAAGATGCGTCGCAGGAAACCAAGTCCCCACGCCATGTGCATCGTCGCCGCCGCAATTCCGGCCGCCAGAGCACAGCCGCCGCCGTGACGCGCGCCGATCACCACGCCGCCCAGCAAACAGGCGAACAACCAGATCAGCAGCGGGGCCGCAAACACCGGATGGACCGGGGTCAGCAGCGCCAGAAACCCCGCAACCGGCACCGCGAGCGGCAAGGTCTGACGCAGTTTCGGGCGCATATTGTGGAGCGTCAGCGTCCGCGCGCGACCGCTCCCGTAATTCCAATATTGCCGCCACAACGCGGGGATCGAGCTGCGCGGATAATAATAAAGCGCCAGTTTTGGTTCGAGCCAGATCCGCGCACCCGCTTTCGCCATCCGCATATCGAGTTCGGCATCCTCGTTGTGCGACATGTCCTCCCGATATCCGCCGACTTTGTTGAACATCGCAATGTCGATCAGCGCATGATGCCCATGATCCACGAACGCCCCTTTCCCGACATGGCGATGCGGCGAACCTCCTGTTCCCAAACGAGAATTTTGCGCCGTGGCCGCCGCAACCTGAAAGCAGTTTTCACCCCTGCTGACCATCGGCACAACCACCGAAGTCACCTTTTGCTCAGCGGCAACAGCTATCAGATCACGAACGTAATTCTCAGGGTAAGTGCAGTGTGCATCCAGCCGAATCAGCCAGCACTCGTCTGCACCAAATTGCCGAACCGCCAAATTTATCCCCGCCGACTGAATCCGCGCCGGATTGTCTAATAAAACCACCCGCGAATTATCCCGGGCGAACTGCTCCACAATCTCGCGGCTCCCATCGGTGCTCCCGCCATCCGCCACGACAATCCGCATCCCCAAAGTCTGCGCGAGCTGCTGGGTGAGCAGTCCCGGCAATGCCGCCGCCTCGTTCAAACACGGGATCACGATCAGCACCTCGGCAGGCGTCATCGACCAGCCACTGCATGGAGCAGTTTATCGCAATCCGAACGATCGGCGATCAGTGCCTCACGCGGTATCGCTGCAACGGCCTGATAAAGTTTCGCATATCCTGCCAAGTCCAGATTCTCGAACATCGCCGCCATCCCCTCGACCCCGACCGTGTCATCGATCAGCCAGCCAGCATCATACCGGGCCAGCCAACGCCCGGTCTCGACCGACTTCAACGCGATCGGCACAGCTCCGAAACCGCTTGCCTCGTACAGTCGGTTCGGGAGAAGCCAGCTCGAATTCAAACCTTCCTCGAAATAATCGATGGCCCAGGCAAAATGGCACTGCGCATAAAGCGTGCCCAGATCCTCGGGCGTGAACGAACCTACAAATGTACAGTTCGGAGACCGCTCGACCAGCGCCGCAAAATCATCGAACACAGCCGGACTGGAGCGCCCCGCGATGAGTATTCTGACCCGGCCATCCGACCCGGCAGCCAGAGCGGCCAGCGTGTCGAACGTCCGGCGACACCGCAGATTGCCAAACCACCCAATCGTCCACGGCGGCCCCGCCAAAGCACCTTGCTCGGCATGAGGCTCCGCCTCGAGTGTCAGCACCTTGTTTTCGACCAACAGGATCGGCGCGCCGAAACCCGGCTTCTTCGAGAAATACTCGCGAACAAAGGCAGGCGAAGAAACGATGAGCAGGTCTATCGATTTGAGCAGCGCCGACTCAATGCGCTGTATAATCCGGTGGGGGACCGAACTTCCCAGAAGCGACCGATGAATATCGAGGCATTCATAAACCAGCCGCGCGGTCGGCACCTCACGACGCGCCCGGACCGCCAGCGCCAGCGATTCCAGATTGCGCGCGATAATCACATCGGGTCGACCCATGCCTTCCAGCATTGTCTTCGGCCGCAGCAAATTTCTGAAAACCACCATCGCACGCTGTAAAAGCCTGGCATCGGCTGTCCGCCCGAGATCGACGACCCGCGCGCCAGAGACCGTTTTGGGCAAGCGATCATCCCGGCGAAACCCGGCAACCGTCACTGCGGCTCCTGCGGCCCGCAACATCGTCACTCGCCGGGCAACGGCAGCGTCGTTCACATCGTGTACGAAATAGGCAATCTTAATCGACGCATTTCGGCCAGCGTTCAGGGACAATCCGTCAATCTCGTCGCTCACTGAAACCCGCCTTCTCGACCGCACACGCATTTTAGCGTCGTCCGCTTAACAAGCCACAACGATGCGCACCAAACATTGATAAACCTGCTCCACCATCAACGCTTGAAGCATATCGGCAGGCTGCTAGGCCGTCTCACCAGAGACTGTCGTAATGAAAAGAACCGACGCAGCCATGACCGAACCGCAAAAAGTCTGCGTCATCATCGCCGCGTACAATGCCGCCGCCACGATCGGACGCGCAATCCAATCTGCGCTGGCGGAACCGGAAGTCGCCGAAGTTTTCGTCATCGACGATTGCTCGACAGACACCACCGTCAACGCCGCGCGAACGGCGGACGATGGCACCCACCGGCTAACCGTCGCCTCGCTGGAAAAAAATTCCGGGCCGAGTGCCGCCAGAAATTTGGCAATCGCGAGAAGCCGATCACCCTTCATCGCGGTCCTAGATTCGGACGACTTCTTCCTTCCGGGCCGCTTTACCGCCCTATTTGCGGAACCCGACTGGGACATTATCGCCGACAACATCGTCTTCGTGGATGAGCGCGCCGCCATGGCGATCGACCCAGTCGCAGTCGCCACTCACAAAATTACGCCGCGCCAACTGACAGCCGCGACATTTGTCGAGGGCTGCATCACCTATGCCGACCGCTACAAGGGCGAACTGGGCTTCCTGAAAGCGGTATTTCGCCGAGCCTTCCTCGATAAGCACGACCTCCGCTATTCCGAAAATCTGCGCCTTGCAGAAGATTACGAGCTGTATGCACGCGCACTCATGCTCGGTGCACGATTCACGGTTGCGCCGGACTGTTATTACGTTGCCGTAGAACGCGAAGACTCACTGAGCGCCGTTCACACCGTTCGCGATCTGACCAATCTCGAGCAGGCCGATCGAATGCTGATCGCGTCTGCGCCAGCCAGTGCGGACCTGAACTTTCAATTGAAGCGCCATTACGCCCAGATCATCGGGAAGCAGCGTCACCGGGCATTGCTTGATCGAAAACACGACGTGGGGATATTGAAAGCTCTTTCCGAACAGGCCGATCACCCCTTTCAGTTGGGCAAAACCATGCTCGCCATCTCGCGCGACAAATTGCGCGCAGCAGCGCTATGGCCTACACCTACAGCACCGCCCCCTCGCAAAAACGGTCTGCGATTTCTCCTGTCAGACTAACCCATCATCCGACGCAACCGTCCTGCGAGCCAGTCGATAAAGGCCGGTCGGCTCGAACGTTCCAGCTTCCACGCCAAGGCGCGCCGGGCGATAAAAAGCGGCGTGAACCCTGCGACCAGAAACATTCCCGCATGGGTCGTCCGGCGCTTCATTGACATTGTCGAAGCAAAAGCCGCTCGCGCTCCTGCGACAGCAATGGCCGGACGACGATCGTCGGCATAGGGGTGCTGTGGCCGGTCGAAACAAAGCGACGCGATGCGCTGCTCCAGATGAGTGGCATCATGCATCCCCGGCTCTGCGCCGATCGCGATGCCCTGACGCCCACCATGGTGACGAAGCGCAATATAGCGCTGTTCGTCATGGTCGATTCGCCACCGCGCCCGCTTTGCCATGTTGGCGGCGAACCCGCTGTGGTTGCTGTCATGCCGACGATAAGCCCCGATCGGCTTTTCAATCACGGCCAACTCCCCATAAAGCGGGGCAACCGTCGCCAGATATCCATCGGCAGAACGGTCGAACGCGCGCTCGGGTATGGGCATCACCTGTTCCAGCGCGCTGCGAGCAAATGCAAGCCCGGTCGTGACCGTCGTGGAATACCGCCCGCGCAACGCCAACGCCGCACTGACATCGCCGCTGTCCAGTTGCACTTCGTAGGGAGGAAAGACATCTTCGACAGTTCCGCTCACATCAACCAGATCGAGTCGGGCCTGTACCTGGGCGATGTTGTCCGACCATGCTGCAACGACACGACGCGCCGCATCGAGATAGAGGAAGTCATCAGCGTCGAGGAACATGACGATCGCTCCCGCCGACTGAGCAAACCCGGAATTGACCGCAGCCGACATGCCGCCATTTTCAGGGCGATAAATCGATTTGATACGGTTGCCGTAGGATTGCATGATTTCAGCCGAGGCATCGGTCGAACAGTCATCGACCACGATCGTCTCACAATGCGGCCAGTCTTGTCCCAGCGCGCTGTCGATCGCCTCATTCAGGAAGGCGGCGTAGTTGAAATTTACGATTACGATCGAAACAAAAAGATCAGTCAATTTTGCACCTGCGACTCGGAAGGCGAAGCGACAAAAATGCGTGATCCGGCCGCTGAACCACCCCTCTCGTCGCCAAGCGTGACAAAATTGTTAACCAACATATTGCATATTTCTTACGTTCGGACTATTCTCGAAACGGGACATCCTAATCGGTGCCCCTAAAAAACGGTCGTGAGGATGATTGGCTTGGAAAGCAACGCATTCAGTCGCCAGTTCTCGTCTGGTTTCAATTTGGCAAATTCCGATTTGATCAATGGCGAATGGCATACATCATTGGATTCCGCATCATTTGGTCCTGCCCTATCGTTCGAAGCATTGTCTTCCGCGGTAGTTTTCAACAGCGCCTTGTGGATCGCAATCGCATTTGTTGCCAAAAACTGGTTAGTATAACGTAATTTCGCGCCACCCCAAGTAGCGCGCGCAGGCGCCGGCATGCAGCGTGCCGCGTATGAGCGCCCTTCGCCAGCGCGCCGCCGCCGGCAACATAATGATCGTTATGCCGAGACACGCAGCAACTTTTGCCAGCGTAGCACCGAACAACAAAACCCGATTGCCACCACCCTCGATCATCGTTCGTGCATAGGTTTGCCCGTTGCGAAATGAGCGACGCGCAAGCCAGCGAAGATTTGCCCTTTCCTGCGGGACAGGATCATAAACGACAGCTTCCGGCGCATAGGCAATCCTGACCCCGTCACGCACGGCGCTTGAAAAGAAGACATCATCCTCTCCCCCGGTTCGACCCAGCGCCGGATCGAACCGCCGCCCCTCGAAAGCCGCCAAACGCATCAGTACGTTACAGGTATATCCCGTAACGATCGCTCCGCCCTGCCTGATGACTGGGCGCGTGGAGTGAAGGTCGGCACTCCGCACCCAGGCCGGAACATCGACCCAATATTGTGCAATCGCCGGCCCTAGAATGACATCAGCCCCCGTCTCGTCCAGTTTCGCCAACAGCGCCCCCAGCCAAAGCGGCGTTGCAACCTCGTCATCATCGATAAAGGCCACGAACGGTGCGGTCGCGTGATCGAGGCATGCATTACGGGCGATAGAGATGTTTTGCGCGGGCGCATGCACGTACAGGCAGTTCAGCGACAGGCGCGCAGCAGCAGCCTCGACCGTTGCTCTGGCGGTTGGCGCTGTATCGTTATCGGCAACGATTACCCTGATCCTGCAATCCCCGGGCAGTTGCTGACTTGCAATGGATTGTAGCGTTTCCTCAATCGACGCACGACGAAAAGTGCAGACCGCGACGTCTATCATCCGTTCAGTCGATCGCGCTTCGTTCAATCGATCTTCCTCAGCATTTACCTGCGAGATTTTAAACGGTGCGACGCAGAAGGGTTGGTAGCAAGGCAATATTTCGATAAGACCCAATCGGTAATACAGGTAAGTCGTTGCGCGCAAGGCATCGTTCGGCAGGCGCTTCTGGAGCGGTGGTAATATGGGCTGTTCGACGTGATCGACGAAAGCGGGCCGCACTTGGCCGATAATTCCCGGACGATAATGTATTTTTGCTACGGGCCCCAATCCCTGTACGAGCAAACATTGTATTCGATCCTGTCGCTGCTCCACATCACCGCCGGGCGAAAGCTCGATGCTCGTCTGGTCGTTTACTGCGATCGTCCTGCTGAATTTGCGGCGCTACCGGTCGAAATCGTGGAGCTTGAACAGCGGCAGCTCGATACTTGGCTTGGCCATTCGGACTATATCCACCGTCGGAAAACCTGCGCAATTACCGACGCGCTTAAACGGTTTGGCGGCAAGATTTTGTTTCTGGATTCGGACACCTACTGGACGCGCACGCCCGACAGGCTTTTCAGCCGGATCGGACCGAACCGCGCCTGCTTTCATATGAGAGAGGGCTATCTCCGCTCGACCGGAACGCCCTTCGACAATGCCCTACGTCACCAGTTGGAAACTCATGAATACCGATTGAAGTCGGGGGTTGCGGTTGTGGTCGACCCCACAACGATCATGTGGAACACCGGCGTTGTTGGGGTCGATAGCACCAACATCGAACTGATGGATGACGCGCTGGCCCTCAGCGACGAAATTTGGGCCGGTGCCGACCCAGCGGGCGCCTATAGCAAAAAAATCCACCATGCCGAACAATTTGCTATGGGCTATGCCTTTAGGGATTGCCGCCTCGCCGAAGCCGACGACGCGGTTTACCATTATTGGCCGAGCGCCGCGAAAGCCGCATTCGGTGCGATGTTACCAGATCTGGTCAGGTCGGGCGTCGCTGACCATTCGCCAGCGAATCTACGCCGCCTCTATGCACAGCGTCATCGCGACGACGGAACGCGAGCCACGGTCGAACGATGGAAAATGCGCGTCCGACAGTGGTCAATGTCACTTGGGATACCCGTTAACGGCGTGCGGCGCAGCGTTTGAGCGCCAATGGAGAACCAATGTTGCCGGACCCTTTAGGAGCCGCGATCGCCTGGATAAAGCGCACTCCGCCATACAATCTTGCCCGCTCCATCCGGCGGGGCGGCCCACCAGCCCATCGTGCCCCTGCCAAATGGGTGCGCGCTCCACGAATTGCCGCAGGGTCACGGGTTTGTATTTTTGTCCTGCTGGCCCGCGGCGGACGGTTGATGCCCCATAGCGTCGATCATGCGCGCGCCTGGCACGATGCTGGCTTCAAGGTCGTGACCGTCATTATCGTCGATTCGCTCATGTCACCTATCGATACGGCACACTTGGATTTTGCAAACGCTGTGCTGCTGCGCGTGAACAGCGGGTATGATTTCGGCGCATGGTCCGCTTCAATCAGGCTGCTCGGGCGATCAGTTCACCGATATTCGCTGCTCGTGACTGCAAATGACAGCGTCGTTGGTCCGTCCAATCGCTTTGCGGCAATGCTCGAGCGCGTCGATCGAATGGACGCCGATGTGATCGGATTGGTCGAAAGTGTGGAGGTGACACATCACTTTCTGAGCTTCCTTCTGTTCTTCAAACCGCGGGCGTTAAAATCACGCTTGTTCCGACAATTCTGGGAGGAGTTCGCACCGGTGACCGCGACTATGTGATCGACAATTACGAACTGCACTTGCGCGATCGCTTTGCGAAGGCTGGCCTGCGCGTTGGGGCGGTGCATCCAGTAGCTACGGAACCAGCAAATAATCCGACCCTGCACGCGTGGCGCGCACTGCTGGCCGACGGCTTCCCTTACATCAAAATTCAGTTGCTCCGCGCCAATCCCCACAATGCGTCGCTAAAAGGCTGGCTGACGACTGCGGAGCAGTACGGGTTCGACCCCATACGTTTGCAGCACCAACTTACGGAGTTGCAATTGCAGGACCGGCAGCCATGGGCATCAAACGACGAATCGCTCAATCCATAACTCCTGACTGCGATCGCGCGTTGCCACAGTAGAGCTTGGGAATTAAGCCGCACGGGACGTTCAGGGGGAACAGATGTCCAGCCCAGCCGCCGCTTTATTGAAAAAACTGGACACCGGACCTCGCGGACCGATCGTGCTGATGTTCTACGATGGCTATGAACTGAAGGCGCGGGCAAAGCTGGGTGAACGACTGTTCCACGATGCGCGCTGTGCAGCGCGGGCGGTGTGGCGGCGGTTAAAGGGCAAACAGGTCAACACAGGTTTTTATGCGGCATTCATCGCGCTTTGCGATGGATTGCGTCAGCTTGGTTGCGACGTTCGGATCAACGACTTTGGCGCCGCGCGCGCGCGACCGGGCTATCCGATCGGTCTGGCGGGTTATCCCGACGTTCTCGATCGCGCGGATTTGCCCAATCCCGTCATTTTCGGACCGGGCGACCCCGGTTATCCCGACACTGCGGGAGTCTGGGCCGCACAGGACAAGGTTAAGTTCGTCATCCAGCCATCCGACTGGTTCGTCGACTATTACCGGCCCTTTTGTGGCGACAAAATGCTTCGCTGCCCGGTCGGCATCGATGTTGCGCAACTTGCCGATACCAGCGGGTCGTCCAAATCGATCGATGTCCTGATCTACGACAAAATTCGCTGGCATCAGGATGTTCTGGTGCCCGCCGTTCGGGGGCGATTGATCGAAAAGCTCGAGGCCGAAGGCAAGACCTATCGAGTGCTGGAATACGGTAAACATACCCAGCAGATGTTCTTCGCAGCGCTGGAAGGATCGCGGTCGATGGCATTCCTGTGCGAACATGAAACACAGGGTCTCGCCTGCGAAGAAGCAATGGCGATGAATATTCCAATTTTTGCGTGGGAAGAGGAACGCTTGGTCGATCCGCGACAATTACCATTCGCGGCGCCCGACCTGAAGGTCAGCAGCGTTCCCTATTTCGATGAAACCTGCGGCGCGACGTTCAAGGTCGATCAATTGGAGAACGCTTTTGATGCCTTCTGGTCAAAGCTACCCAGCTACAAACCGCGAGCCTATGTAACGGCGAACCTTTCCCCGGAATCTACGGCGCTGGTTTATCTGAAAGCCTATGCGTCGATCGCCAAAGGGTAACTTCAGACACTGACTATTGAGCACCAGCAGGAGCAGCAAGCCCGGCACAAACGCGTAATTCCGCTTCAGGAGCGCCGCCGGTTTTGGCCGCCTTCGCACGCTCCGCACCGATTACCGCATCGGCTTGGGCTTCGCTCTTTCCGTCGGAAATCATTTCTTCTTTCGCGCGATAGCTCAATACTGCGGCTAGGGTCGCGAGATCCTTGGCATCCTTAGTCATGCCATCGCGAGTTTTCACAGCCTCGTAGGAAAGCAACATGATCGCTGCGCAACGCGGCATGGTCGGCGGTGGGAGCGACGGAACGCTGGCGTGCATCAGGGCGGCACATTTATCGATTTCTCCACGGTCGATCTTCGCCCGCTTCTGAAAATTCGCCACTTCCGCAAGGATCAAATCACGGACCTGCTCCTTGGTCCTTCCGGTCGTTTTCACCACATCCTCGCCCACAACAGTGGCATAGTCGGCACCGTCATCGTTGAGGTCGGGATAGTCGGTCCACCCATCACCCTGCTTCTGTTGATTCGCAACGATCGCGAGGCCCGCAACGCAGCGAATGGCGGTGGACTGCGCAGGAGTGATGGCTGCGACGCTGAGAGCAAACAGGATGAACATTCCCGCCTGATAGCGAACTCGCGGGGAGTTGCACCTGTCACAGTTCGCGGCGATAGCGCTGATACTGTGATACGCAATGCAAAGCTCCTCGCGCTCGCCGCCGGTTTGATTACGGCAATGGGATTCGCGCCACTAAATCTCTGGCCGGTGACGTTGATCGGTTGCTGCGTGATCATCGCAGTGATCCGTAACGCACCCAATTTGCAAGGCGCGATAGCGCGTGGCTATTGGTTCGGCTTCGGGAATTTCGTCATTGGTTTGAACTGGATAGCGGGCGCTTTCCGGTTTCAGGAAACGATGCCGATCTGGCTCGGTTATTTTGCGGTAATAGCCCTGGCTTTCTACCTCGCAATCTATCCGGCAATGGCGGCCGGGGTTGCGTGGCACGGAAGAAAACGTCCGGTCGTGTTCGTATTATTTTTCGCCTTTGCGTGGATTCTGACCGAATATCTCCGTGCAACAATGTTTACCGGCTTTGCGTGGAACCCGATCGGGGTGATCTGGGTGACGACGCCAGTGGCCGGACTCGCGCGGTGGATCGGAACTTATGGGCTTTCCGGGCTGGTGATGCTCGAAGCCGGACTGGTCATGGTCGCGGTTAAAGATCGCCGCGTTCGGCCTTGGGCTGCCGCTGTCGTGATCGCCCTGCCCGTGCTGGGCTGGCTCGTCACCATGGGCAATCCGGGGACGACCACCCGTTTAATCCGCGTGGTTCAGGCCAATATCGGTCAAGCGACCAAGCAAAACCCCGCCTATGACGAACGCAATTTCGACGCCCTTGCGCGACTCACCGGTCCCCCCGGACCTGTCCCGCGTCTGATCCTGTGGCCTGAAGCTGCCGTCCCTTACTTTCTCGAAGAAGAACGCTGGGCACGTGAACGAATAGCCAAGCTGATGGGGCCAAACGATGTCATCATGACCGGCGGCGATGCACTGGTTTACGATGCCAAAGGCGATGTGTCGGCGGCACGTAACTCACTGTTCGCGATGACGCCCGACGCTAAACTGATCGCGCGTTACGACAAATCGCACCTCGTTCCTTACGGCGAATACCTGCCAATGCGACCGTTATTGTCTGCGATCGGCCTCTCGCGCCTCGTTCCCGGCGATCTCGACTTTCTGCCCGGTCCCGGTCCGTTGACTTATGCGCTGCCCGCTTTCGGCAATGTCGGCGTGCAGATTTGCTATGAGATCATTTTTTCAGGTCAGGTCGTGGACAGCGCGCACCGACCTGACTTCCTGTTCAACCCCTCAAACGACGCATGGTTCGGCGCATGGGGTCCGCCACAGCATTTGGCGCAGGCTCGCTTGCGCGCCCTCGAAGAGGGAATGCCGATCGTTCGCGCGACTCCTACCGGGATTTCCGCCGTCATTGATGCCAGGGGCCGGATCGTGACCGCTCTGCCGCAGGGCAAAGCTGGCTTTATCCAAACAACAATCCCGGCAGTAATCTCCCCGACACCGTTCGCGCGTTACGGAAACATTCTCTCCATCGCCTTCGCATTTTTCTTGGGACTGACGGGCGTTGCCCTTGGATGGCGACGCCGCTAAAGAGCAGACATAAAGTTTCCTTTATATCTGCATAGGACACCCAATGCGTTCCAGTTTTCTCTTTACGTCCGAGAGCGTTTCCGAAGGTCATCCAGACAAGGTTGCCGACCAGATTTCGGACACGGTGGTCGATCTGTTCCTGTCGAAAGACCCACAGGCGCGCGTTGCCTGCGAAACGCTGGTGACGACGCAGCGCGTTGTTCTGGCAGGTGAAGTTCGCGGTAACGGCATGATCGATACCGAAGGCAAATGGGCCGATGGTGCGTTGGCAGAAATCGAAGCTGCGGTGCGCGCGACGGTGAAGAAAATCGGTTACGAACAGGACGGGTTCCACTGGGACACGCTGGAGTTCGCCAACCACCTCCACCCACAGTCCGCACACATCGCGCAGGGCGTGGATGAAAGCGGCAACAAGGACGAAGGCGCTGGCGATCAGGGCATCATGTTTGGTTATGCGACCGACGAGACGCCTGATCTGATGCCAGCGACGCTCTATTATTCGCACAAGATTCTGGAGCGAATGGCCGCCGACCGTCACTCGGGCGCAGCTCCGTTTCTGGAGCCTGATGCCAAGAGTCAGGTCACTTTGCGCTATGAAAACGAAGTGCCGGTCGAGGCGACTGCACTCGTCGTTTCCACCCAGCACGCGCCTGGCTATTATTTCCACAATAACGAGGGCGATCCCGCACTCTACGCCAAGCTGCGCGACTATGTCGTCAGCGTTTTCCATGACGTGCTGCCCAAGGGCTTCATCACCGACAACACGGTGATCCACGTCAATCCGACGGGGCGATTCGAGATCGGCGGGCCGGATGGCGATGCTGGCGTGACGGGGCGCAAGATCATCGTGGACACTTACGGCGGCGCTTCGCCACATGGCGGCGGCGCATTCAGCGGTAAGGACCCGACGAAGGTCGATCGTTCGGCCGCTTATGTGACGCGCTATCTGGCGAAGAACATCGTTGCTGCCGGGTTGGCTCGGCGCTGCACCATTCAGTTGTCCTATGCTATTGGTGTGGCTGAGCCGCTGTCGGTTTATGTCGACCTGCACGGCACCGGCACGGTCGATGAAGCGAAGCTGGAGGCCGCGTTGCCAAATCTAGTGCGCCTGACGCCAAAGGGCATCCGCACGCATCTGGGGCTGAACAAGGCAATCTATCAGCCGAGTGCGGCTTATGGCCATTTTGGGCGTAAGGCTGAGGGCGATTTCTTCAGCTGGGAAAAGACCGATCTGGTCGATGCTCTGAAATCTGCTCTGGCTTAAGCGTTCAATTGAGATTTGAAATTCCGCTTCCCCGACCCTGTCGGGGAAGCGGTTGTCCGTTAAGCCAGTGTTCGAACCTTCGACTCCCGGTCCCAATGTCGCTTCGGCGCAACCTTGGCGAAGTCGGCGAGCGACACCACGCCCTCGTCGGGTTCCACACCCGCCTTGTCGATCAATGCCTGTGCGCCCGTATTATGGCCGATGGTTTTAACATGACCATAAGCGTCCATCACAAACTGAACAGCGGCACCTTCCTTCGACAGTTTTGCCGCAGCAGCTTTCGTAAGGATGATCGCAACCGCGTCGAACAATACCGAAGGCGACCCCGCGAGTTGGCCGTCAGCCTTCAATGTTCCACCCTTTACCGAAATCCCGCCGACCTTTGGTGCGATGAGCAGCGCGCTGCCGCCTGCGGCTTCGACTGACTTCACCACGGCATCGATTTCAGCTTTGTCAGAGCCCTCATCGAACAGGATCGCGACTTTGCGACCCGGCATCGCTGGATCGCCCTTTTTCACAATCGACAGCGCGTCCGACACTTCCATGTCGATGGGAGCCTTTGCCGGTTTAGACGCTGCGGGGAGGTCCATTGCCAACCCATCGGCAACGCGCTTCGCTAAACCCTCGTCCACGTTGCGGAGGTTCGAGATCATCCTGAGCCGCACGGGCTCCAGCGCGACTTTGGATAGTTCAAACACAATGGCCGACGCCAGATGGGCCTGTTCGATCGGAGCCTGCGACCGAAAGAACAGCCGCGCCTGACTATAATGATCGGCAAACAAGGCCCCCCGCACACGCAATTTCTGCGTGGGGTCATTGCGATCATCGTTCGTGGTAATCGTCGCGAAGCCCGTCTTGGGAGACTCACGCGGACCGCCATCTTCCCCGTTCGCTCCAAGACTGTTCGGTTCGTAATTGGCACGACCTTTAGGCACCATCATTTGCATCATGCCGTCCCGCTGAAAATTGCCAAACGGGCATTTGGGAGCGTTGATGGGGATCTGATGAAAGTTGGTCGTGCCCAGCCGCGACTTTTGCGTGTCCAGGTACGAAAACAACCGCCCCTGAAGAAGCGGATCGTTCGAGAAATCGATGCCGGGAACCACGTTGGTCGGCAGAAAAGCCACCTGTTCGGTTTCAGCAAAGAAGTTATCGACATTGCGGTCGAGGACCATACGACCAACGATGCGCAGCGGCAGAACCTCCTCTGGAATGAGCTTAGTCGCGTCGAGCACATCATAGGACTGGGCGGCGGCGAACTCCTCGTCGAAAACTTGCAGGCCCAGTTCCCATTCGGGAAAATCGCCACTTTCAATCGATTCGAATAGATCGCGACGGTGAAAGTCGGGGTCGGCACCGGCGATCTTGACGGCCTCATCCCAGCAGGTCGACTGCATCCCGAGTTTGGGCCGCCAGTGGAATTTCACAAAGGTAGTTTCACCCTTGGCGTTGATCATTTGAAAGGTGTGGACGCCGAAACCCTCCATCATGCGGAGCGAACGCGGAATGGCGCGGTCCGACATGGCCCACATGACCATATGGGTGGATTCGGGCATCAACGACACAAAATCCCAGAATGTATCATGCGCGGAACCCGCTTGCGGATAGCCCTTGTCGGCCTCCATTTTGACCGAATGGATAAGGTCGGGAAACTTGATCGCGTCCTGAATGAAGAACACCGGAATGTTATTACCGACGAGATCCCAATTGCCCTCTTGAGTGTAGAATTTGACGGCGAAACCGCGGACGTCGCGGGGGGTATCAACCGAACCGGCACCGCCAGCGACGGTAGAAAAGCGGGTGAACAAGGGAACGCGCTCGCCTTTTTTCTGAAACAGGCTGGCCTTGGTCAGTTCGGGAATGGCGACCGTACATTCGAAGAAGCCGTGCGCGCCGGATCCACGCGCGTGAACAATCCGTTCGGGGATGCGCTCATGGTCGAAGTGAAAGATTTTCTCGCGCAGGACGAAATCTTCGAGCAGCGTCGGGCCGCGATCGCCTGCCTTTAACGAGTTCTGGTTATCGGAGATGCGGACGCCGTGGTTGGTGGTTATATGGGGACGCCCATCGGCCTGCTGGTGCGTTTCGCCACCGCTGCCAGGGCTGGCCGTGACTTGAACCGTGGGGGTGTCGTTCTTCCTCGCCATGCTAATATCCTCTTGCTCGTTACGTGATGAACGAGGCGGCGGGAGCAAGGTTGCCATGGTGGGTCGATTTGTTTTCGGCGAGCGGCTACAGGCGCTGCGATGTCAGACCCACTCACCATAGGCAGGCTTTACGGACGACGCATGGGGCATAAGCTTCGTGGCGGGCAGTCGGCGCTTGTCGAAGAATTATTGCCGCAACTGTCGGTGCCCGACGGACCGCTGAATTCAACCGTTTTGTTCGGCGACGAGCGGCCAATGGAACTGGAGATTGGCTTCGGCGCGGGCGAACATCTTGCGGGCCAAGCGGAGATGCGGCCAGACCGTGGCTTCCTCGGATGCGAACCGTTCCTGAACGGAATGGTCGGCGCGTTGCAGCATATCGCGGAGCGCGAGCTTACCAATGTTCGGCTTCACATGGGCGATGCGCTCGACGTGCTAAACCGCCTGCCCGATGCGTCGCTGGAACGAGTCTATCTGCTGCATCCCGACCCTTGGCCAAAGGCCCGCCACGCAAAGCGCCGGTTCATGAACACCGGCCCGATGGACATGATCGCCGCCAAGCTGAAGCCCGGCGGCGAGTTCAGGTTTGGGACCGACCACCCCATCTATGTGGCGCATGCTATGATGATCATGAGCGGCCGCAACGATTTCGCGTGGCAGGTCAGGACGGCCCAGGACTTTCTGACCCGCCCGGACGACTGGGTCGAAACGCGATATGAACGCAAGGCCCGTCGGCTCGGACATGAGGTCTGGTATTTTCGGTATCTGCGAACCTGACATTCATCGCAGATGGACGTCAGGGGCAGAAGAATGGCTCACGGCTCGATACGCAGCAAGCCATTCTCGACAGACGCGCGTGCAATGAGACTGTCGACTAAAGGTGCCGGGTAAGGGCCAAGGAAACTTGGCCGCGTTGTCGCAACCGATTTCAGCAGGTCGATGCGGTGCAGCGTTGCCAACACATCATGCGACTTTCGCCGGAACAGATAGATGTTGGCATTTGCGGGCAAAGCAAGGCGACCGCCCCGCGAAACACCAGCCTTAGCGGCATAGCCCCAGGCCCAGGGATCGAAGGGATCGTCGCCGCGCTGGATCGTGATCAGGGAGAACGGACAGCGGTTGACGCCCAGCTCGACGGCGCACGCCATATGCGCGC
Source organism: Sphingomonas paeninsulae (assembly GCF_003660165.1). Taxonomy (NCBI): domain Bacteria; kingdom Pseudomonadati; phylum Pseudomonadota; class Alphaproteobacteria; order Sphingomonadales; family Sphingomonadaceae; genus Sphingomonas; species Sphingomonas paeninsulae. Next base: position 1,872,786 of record NZ_CP032829.1, on the reverse strand, counting down.
TGACACTCATGCTTTCACCGTCCAGCACCAGAACCGCGCGCGGATCCCGGGACACTGTGCGCACGACATTCGCCCAATCCTCTATTTGAAGATTATGAGTATTTTTGACAAGGTTCAGTCCCAAAAGCAGCATTACTGCTACTGCGGCAATCACAAAAACTCGCGTGTTCCGAATGGTGTCGAGACCCGCGGCCGCGAGCGTGAGCGGGAAGATCGAAACCCATAAGATGGTTCTGTCCATAATCACCGGCTGCTTGAGGCTCGATAGTGTGAACAGCAGAACCGCGATAATCGGACACATCAGCGTTAATCGTGTCGTCACTTGGTTCGAGGTTCGAATGACGCAAAGTAAAGCAAAGCCAGCAACCGTGAGCGGAATAATCTTGGCCCAGCCCGTTGTGCTTCGGGACAAAAGAACGGTTGAGAAAAACGAGGAGGCTATCTGACGCAAGCCCGTCGGCTCGATCCAGCTGATATTGCCGTTGGGCGATCGCAACTGAAGATAGGTGATGTAAAGCCACCACGAAGCCCCCGTGACGATCAGCATATCGGCTAAGATCAAATGGAACCAGCGGCTACCCACAACAGGTCGAAAACGGCGATCCACCAGCATCAGCGACGCAGTCGCGGCAATCGGCCAGATACACGCCGTCGTATGCAGATAAACACCGGCAATCGCGCCACCGACATAGGCAGCCCATGACAGCCACAGCTTACGGTCGGGGTCGTCCTGCGACCGTGCGATATTGAGCAGACCGAAAAACGATATCGAGATCGCCAAGTAGAGAAAGGTGTAGCCCCGGACCATCAGCGAAAAGTTCAGCTGCTGCGCCGACAGCGCTAACATTAGTGCGGCGATCAGTCCCGCCCGCCGACTATAGTTTTGCCCGATACCGACGTAAGTCACAGCGATCGCCAGCAAGCCTGCGACAACCGAAAACAGGCGAAGTTTGAAAGCACCGAGGCCAACGATCCCGATCCAGCCCTGCAACATGGAATAATAAAGCGGCGGGTTGGTTTCGCGGATCATCCATCCGCTCCACAAATTGCTAAGCGGCTGTCCTGCGAAAAAAACAGAGGCCAGTTCGTCGGACCATAGCGAGTAACGCGCAGATGATATTCTGACGATGGCCGCAAAAATTAAAACTGCAAGTAATCCGAACGGCAAGCTTGCCCATCTCGATTTGGCAGCGTCAGTTGTTTGTATCGGAGATATCCGGCCAACATGCGTCGTCAGTGCGTTCATGCTAATTCCCCGTGCGCCGCCTGCACGTCGGAGGCTCTAGCACAGCTCGGGATGGTCGCCGCGATAGCTCGAAAATTATTTGACCTCGCTTATTTATCTATCGCAAGGCGTCGTATCGGTGAGCAATCGATCCTGTTCGCATCGGATCTTTTTCTTCGGCGTAAGCAACACAGGCTCTTCGGTTTCCTTGCCACAAGGGCTGGTGTCGGTGAGCAGCCTGTCCTGTTCGCACCTCACCCTAACTTTTGATCGCAGCGGTAAAAAGGGAGCATATGGATTAACCGGCGCAATATTCCGCGCGGGCGGCGGTGTCGGCGGCGGGCTAACCACAAGCTCCGCACTCAGCGGAGCGGTGGCGAGAAAGCTCCAAATAATGATGGCTTTAACCGCTGCGTTACTATGCATGATCTGCCGCAACCTCCAGTGTTCGATAATAAATTGTGCGCCAGAACGCGCGGACGGGCAACTATGGATCATACCTGTCGTCACTAACCTGACCTTCGGGCACCTGATTGCGATCGTTTTCGAAACCGCTCTTGCCCGCTTCGCCCCTTTCGCATATATGGAACACGTCTTCCTTACATCGGTAACGCTGTTCGGGTTCGAAGCTGCTGGCTCCGGACGGTCTAGACGCATGGTTTAACCGGAGAATTACTTGGCCGATATCGCTGCACTGACTGCATTGATCGAACCCGAAGCAACGACGCTTGGGTTGCGGTTGGTGCGCGTGCAGATGAACGGCGGCAAGTCGGATCCTACATTGCAGATTATGGCGGAGCGGCCCGAAACACGGCAGCTAACGCTAGAGGATTGCGCAGAACTGTCGCGGCGGATTTCGGATTTGTTCGATGAAGTCGACCCGATTGAAGAGGCTTATCGGCTGGAGGTTTCATCGCCCGGCATCGACCGTCCGCTAACGCGGCTGGCCGATTACGATGACTGGAATGGGCATGAGGCGCGGATTCGGCTGATCGAGCCGATCGAAGGTCGCAAGATGTTCGATGCGCGACTCGAAGGTGCTGCAGACAACAACGTACTGGTGACAGCCAAACATGGTGCGATGACGATCCCGTTCGATGCGATCGTTTCCGCTAAGTTGGTTCTGACCGACAAACTCATCAAGGCAACCGCTCCGCTGATCGCGGACGGCGCCGACAAGATCATACAAGAAGGATAAGAACTGATGGCTAGTTCCGCCGTTTCTGCCAACAAGGCTGAACTGCTCGCGATTGCCGATGCAGTCGCCAAGGAAAAGCTGATCGATCGCGAAATCGTGATCGAGGCGATGGAAGATGCTATCCAGCGTGCGGCGCGCTCGCGTTACGGTGCCGAGAACGACATCCGCGCAAAGATCGACACGACCAGCGGCGATTTGCGTTTGTGGCGCGTTGTCGAAGTGGTCGAGCAGGTCGAAGATTATTTCAAGCAGGTTTCGCTGACCGAAGGCCAGAAATTACAGCCCGGTTCGGCGCTGGGCGATTTCATCGTCGATCCGCTGCCCAATATCGAATTCGGACGCATTGCTGCACAGGCATCGAAGCAGGTGATCTTTCAAAAGGTCCGCGATGCCGAGCGCGAGCGTCAGTTTGAAGAGTTCAAAGACCGTGCCGGAGAGATCATCACCGGCGTCGTCAAGCGGGTCGAGTTCGGTCACGTCGTTGTCGACCTTGGCCGTGCCGAAGGTGTTATCCGCCGCGATGCGCAGATCCCCCGCGAAGTTGTTCGTGTCGGTGACCGCATCCGTTCGCTGATCCTGAAGGTCGTTCGCGAAGCCCGTGGCCCCCAGATTTTCCTGAGCCGCGCGCATCCCGACTTCATGAAAAAGCTGTTCGCACAGGAAGTCCCCGAAATCTATGATGGCATCATTACCATCATGGCAGCGGCACGCGACCCCGGCAGCCGTGCCAAGATCGGCGTGATCAGCCGTGACAGCAGCATCGACCCGGTTGGCGCGTGCGTCGGCATGAAGGGTAGTCGAGTGCAGGCGGTTGTGCAGGAAATGCAAGGCGAGAAGATCGACATCATTCCGTGGTCGACCGACACCGCGACCTTTGTTGTCAATGCGTTACAGCCCGCCACGGTCAGCCGCGTGATCATCGATGAAGAAGAGGGCCGCATCGAAGTCGTCGTTCCTGACGATCAGTTGAGCCTCGCCATCGGTCGTCGGGGGCAGAATGTGCGACTTGCGAGCCAGTTAACCGGTTCGCAGATCGATATTCTGACCGAAGCTGACGCCAGCGAAAAGCGTCAGCGCGAATTTCTGGAGCGTTCGGAACTATTCCAGAACGAGCTGGATGTGGACGAGACGCTGGCTCAGTTGCTGGTTGCCGAAGGGTTCACCAGCCTTGAGGAAGTTGCCTACGTCGAGGTCAGCGAAATCAGCGACATCGAAGGGTTCGACCCCGAACTCGCCGGCGAGTTGCAGAATCGCGCGACCGAAGCTCTGGAGCGGCGTGAAGAAGCCAGCCGCGAGGAACGTCGCGGTCTGGGCGTCGAGGACGATCTGGCCGAAATGCCGCACATGACCGAAGCGATGCTGGTCACGCTCGGCAAAGCTGGAATCAAGACGCTCGACGATCTCGCCGATCTGGCGACCGACGAACTGATCCAGAAGCGTCGTGTCGAACCACGCCGCAAGGCCGTGCAATCCGACGAGCCGAAGGGTGGCATCCTTGCCGAATATTCGCTGACCGAAGAACAGGGCAACGAAATCATCATGGCGGCCCGCGCCCATTGGTTCGAGGATGAAGTTGTTAGTGAGGGAGACGCTGATGCGGTCCCTTCCCAATGACACGGTAGAACTCAACGCTGAAATCGCTCATCCCCTCCCCGACGCGGTGGAGGGGGCGGCGAAACTGTGTCCGGGGCTGATCGTGGTCCGGACACGTCCCGCCCCGACACGTCCCGCAAAGCACAGAGCAAAAGCGAGCCGGAGCGTCGGTGCATCCTGTCGGGTGAACATGCGCCACGGACCGCGCTCATTCGGCTGGCGCTTGGGCCGGACGGTCAGATTTTGCCGGATATACGCGCAAAAGCTCCCGGTCGTGGTGCTTGGATCGGTGTCGACCGACCGACACTTGAGGCCGCGATGGCCAAGGGTAAGCTGAAAGGCGCACTCGCGAGGGCATTCAAGACGGGTGAGGCAAAGATTCCCGACGACCTGCCACAGATGATCGAGGACGCATTGCAACGTAATGCACTCGACCGGCTGGGGCTGGAGGCACGAGCATCGACGATCACGACGGGTTCGGAGCGAATCGACGAAGCAGGGCGCAAGGGGCAGCTTCATTTGCTGTTCCATGCCGCCGATGCGGCGACCGACGGCAACCGCAAACTTGACCAAGCGTGGCGAGTCGGCCTCGAAGAAGAAGGTTCCGGGCGACAAGGCTTGGTTTTGAGCGTCCCCCGCCCTATCTTGTCGGTAGCACTGGGCCGCGAAAATGTGGTACATATCGGTGTGATCGACGCGCGCGCCGCAACGCGCGTGGCAGCGGCGATCGACCGGTGGCACGGTTTTATAGGATTTGCGCCCACGGGCTGGCCTTGCGAAACACCTTCGCAGGGTTCAGGGCCGCGCGGCGCTTTTAGCAGTTCAAACGAAGGGTTCGGGTCAGTTTAATGAGCGATAGCGAGAAACCGAAGCTGGGAACGCGTCCGCCCCTGGGCATCAAGCGCACCGAAACCGGCCAGGTCAAACAGAGCTTCAGCCACGGTCGCCAGAACACCGTGGTCGTCGAGATCAAGAAGAAGCGCATCCTTTCGCGTCCGGGCGATCCTGCGCCTGTGGTCGAGGTGGCTCCCGAGCCCGAGGTCATTGTTGCACCTGTGGTGGTTGCGGCTCCCGCGCCTGTGCCTGCGCCCGTACCGGCCCCGGTTGCGGTTCCCGCCCCGGTTGTTCCGCCTCCGGTGGTCGAACCAGTTGCGGTTGCCCCGATTGTTGAGGCACCCGTTGTTGAGGCACCTGTTGTAGTTCCAGCTCCGGTAGCCGAAGCACCCGTTGCTGCGCCCGCTGCGCCTGCGCCTGCGCCTGTTGCTGCTCCGGTTCCCGCACCTGTTGCGGTGGCTGCTCCAGTAGCTCCGCCAGCACCTGCACCCGTCCCCGCGCCAGCAGCTCGCGCTGCTGCCCCGAGCCGCGCAGCCCCTGCTACGGGCCGAACAATTCCACAGGCCAGTCTGATGACGCGGCAGGAATTGCAAACCAAGCTACTGCGTGAAGCCGAAGAAGCGCGCATGACGGCGCTTGAAGACGCTCGCCGTCGTGAAGATCGCCTCAAGGTCGAATCGGCCGAAGATCAGAAGCGTCGCGCCGAAGAAAATCGCAAGGCCGAAGAAGCTGCGCGCCTTGCCGCTGAACTCGCCGCTCGGGAAGCCGCTAACGCTCCGCCCGCCCCCGTTGCCGAACCCGAAGTTCAGCGCGCACAGGACCGTGACGAAGAAAAGCGTTTCACCAAGCCCGCAGCGGCTCCCGGTGGCATTCGTCGTCCCGAACCTGCACGGCCTGCAACGCGTCCGCGTCAGGGTGACGATCGTCGCCAGTCGGGCAAGTTGACCGTCACGCGCGCTCTTGATTCGGATGGCGAAGGTGCTCGTGCCCGTTCGCTGGCAGCGCTGAAGCGTGCCCGTGAAAAGGAACGCCGTGCGCATGGCAGCGGTCAGCCGCAGATCAAGCAGATCCGCGACGTCGTCGTTCCTGAAAAGATCACGGTCGGTGAACTCGCCAACCGTATGGCCGAACGTGGCAGCGACCTGATCAAAGCCCTGTTCAACATGGGTGTGCCGTCCGCGATGGGCGACAGCATCGATCAGGACACCGCCGAATTGCTGGTCACGGATTTCGGCCACAACGTAACACGCGTTTCGGACAGCGATGTCGAAATCGATCAGTCAGCAGACGTCGATGCCGATGACACGCTGGTTACGCGTGCGCCGGTCGTCACGATCATGGGCCATGTCGATCACGGCAAGACCTCGCTGCTCGATGCCCTGCGTGGGACAAATGTCGTGCGCGGCGAAGCGGGTGGGATCACCCAGCACATCGGCGCCTATCAGGTGGCGACAAAGGCTGGCGATATCATCACCTTCCTCGACACGCCGGGTCACGAAGCCTTCACCGAAATGCGTAAGCGCGGCGCGAACGTCACCGATATTGTGGTGCTGGTCGTGGCTGCGGATGACAGCATCAAGCCGCAGACGATTGAGGCGATCAACCATACGCGCGCCGCTGGCGTGCCGATGATCGTTGCAATCACGAAGGTCGATAAACCAGAGGCCAATCCGGACAAGGTTCGTCAGGCGTTGCTTCAGTATGAAGTCATCGTCGAAGAATTATCGGGTGACGTGCAGGATGTCGAAGTTTCGGCAACGGCAAAGACCGGTCTGGACGAACTGATCGAGAAAATTCAGCTTCAGGCCGAATTACTCGAACTGCGCGCCAACCCGGATCGTGCCGCCGAAGGTACGGTTATCGAAGCCAAGCTCGACAAGGGTCGTGGTCCACTTGCCACCATCCTCGTCCGTCGCGGCACGATGAAGGTCGGCGACATCGTCGTCGTCGGCAGCCAGAGCGGCAAGATTCGTGCGATGATTAATGACAAGGGTCAGCAGATCAAGGTTGCAGGGCCTTCGATGCCGGTCGAAATCCTTGGTCTGTCGGGTGTGCCGTCTGCTGGCGATCCGATGTCGGTGGTCGAGAACGAAGCGCGTGCACGTGAAGTCGCACTGTATCGTACCAAGACCGCGACCGAGAAGCGCACGGTTTCCGCGCCGGTCGACATGGAAAATCTGTTTGCCGATCTGAGTGCAGTGAAGGCGATGGAATATCCGATCGTCATCAAGGGCGATGTGCAGGGTTCGGTCGAGGCGATCGTCAATGCGGTCAACAGGATTTCGACCGACCTCATCAAGGTTCGCGTGTTGAGCGCGGGCGTTGGCGGGATCACCGAGAGCGACGTGTTGTTGGCTGCGGCCTCTGGCGCGCCTGTCATCGGCTTCAACGTCCGTCCGAACGCCAAGGCTCAGGCTTTGGCCAAGCGCGACCGTGTCGAATTCCAGTATTTCGATGTCATCTATCACCTGACCGATGCGGTTCGTGGTGCGATGGCCGGCGAGCTGGGACCAGAAATGATCGAGCATGTCGTCGGTCGTGCCGAAATCCGCGAGGTCTTCTCGGCGGGCAAGCATGGCAAGGCGGCGGGTCTGCTCGTCACCGAAGGCGTCATCCGCAAGCTGCTCAAGGCGCGTATCACGCGTGCCGACGTCATCATCTACAATGGTTTCGTCACGTCGCTGCGCCGCTTCAAGGACGATGTCGCAGAGGTTCGTGCGGGTCTCGAATGCGGCGTCACCTTCGATGCGACCAACGACATCAAGGCTGGCGACTTCCTCGAAACCTACGAAGTCGAAGAGCGCGTTCGCACGCTTTGACCTATCTCCCCTCCGTTTCCCCTGAAAATTGGGGCGGAGGGGGTTAGGGAGGAAGAATTATGAAGAACACAACTCCCGAAAATAAATTGGTCCGCCTGCTCCGCGTTGGTGAAGCCGTGCGTCATGCGCTGTCGGCGATTCTCGCGCGCGGGGATGTGCATGACGCGACGCTCGACAAGCATATGGTCAGCGTTACCGAAGTGCGGATGTCACCCGATCTGCGTCATGCGACGGTGTTCGTAAAACCGTTGCTCGGCCGTGAGGAAGAGGCCGTCATCAAGGCGCTGCGGACCAATACTGCCTATCTGCAAAAGGCGGTGGCTCAGGCTGTAAACAGCAAATACGCAGCCAAGCTGAAGTTCCTGGCAGATGAGAGTTTCGATGAGGGCAGCCACATCGACACGCTGCTTCGTGCGCCGAAAGTTGCGCAGGATCTGGGCAGGGATGATGAGCCTAGCACTACGTAAGGGCATCCGATGGCCAAGCTGTATTTCTACTACGCCGCGATGAATGCGGGTAAATCGACCAATTTGTTGCAGGCGGCGTTCAATTATGCCGAGCGTGGCATGGCGACGATGCTGTTTACAGCCGCGATCGACGACCGGGCGCAACCGGGGCGGATTACTTCACGGATTGGGCTTGAGGCCGAAGCAACACCGTTCGATGCGGCCAGCGATTTGAAGGCCTTGGTTGAAGCCGAAGCGCATAAACGTCCGCTGTCTTGCGTGCTGGTCGATGAAGCCCAGTTTTTGACGCGGACGCAAGTTCTGCAATTGGCGAGCATCTGTGACGTGTCGAAGATTCCGGTGCTGGCCTATGGCTTACGGACTGATTTCCGCGGGGAATTATTCGAGGGATCGGCGGCGTTGCTCGGCCTCGCCGACAATCTCGTCGAGTTGAAAGCGATCTGTCATTGCGGGCGCAAGGCGACGATGAACCTGCGGATCGATAACGCCGGGTTTGCGGTTGCCCAGGGCAATCAGACCGAGATCGGCGGCAACGACCGCTATGTCGCGCTATGTCGGCGGCATTTTATGGAAGCAATGGCGTGACGACGGGTTTAGCGACGACGCTAATCGACGGCGATCTACGGCTCGAACAATTTGCCGACGCCCATGTCGAGGGATTACGCGCGGCCTGTGCCGAAGATCAGGATATCTGGCCCATCTATCCATTTTCGATGATCGGTGAGCATTTCGACCCAAGCCTCGCGCGATTGCGTAGCTTCCCAAACTGGCAGCTATTCGCCGTACTCGACGGCGGCAGGGTCGCCGGCATGACCGGCTATATCTATATTGACGAGCCATCCCACGCGCTTGAGATCGGCGCGACCTATATCGCGCCGCGCGTGCGGGGATCGGGGTTCAACCGGCGGATGAAAACGCTGATGATCGACCATGCCATCGAAGTTGGTTTTAAACGGATCGAGTTTCGGGTCGACACGAGGAACGAACGGTCGATGGCGGCGGTGATGAAACTGGGTGCGAGGCACGAGGGTACATTGCGTCAGAACCGAAAAACCTGGACTGGCTATGTCCGCGACACCGCGATTTACAGCCTGCTTGCACATGAATGGACGGCATCATCAACGGCTGGCTGATTATCGATAAACCGCTCGGGCTGGGGTCCACCACCGCGGTTAGCTGGGTTAAGCGCGCGCTGCGGCAGGGTGGCCATGGCAAGGTGAAGGTCGGGCATGGCGGAACGCTGGATCCACTGGCGACCGGCGTGCTGCCGATTGCTTTGGGAGAGGCGACCAAGCTGGCAGGCCGGATGCTGGACGCGAGCAAGGTTTACGATTTTACGATCGGGTTCGGGACGCAAACCGATACGCTCGATGGTGAGGGTGTGGTGATCGCCACCAGCGACGTGCGGCCGACTTTGGCAGCGGTCGAGGCTGTGTTGGGGCAGTTTACCGGGCCCATCGAACAGATGCCGCCGGCCTATTCGGCGCTGAAAGTCGACGGGAAGCGGGCCTATGATCTGGCGCGGGCTGGTGAAGAGGTCGTGCTGAAAACGCGGGCGGTTACGATCTATTCGCTCGACGTTCTGGGTTCCGGCGACTCCGAAATCACCCTCTCCGCCCATGTCTCCAAAGGCACCTATATCCGCTCCCTTGCCCGCGATATTGCGCTGGCATTGGACAGTGTGGGCCATGTCACCATGCTCCGTCGCACGAAAGCTGGGCCATTCGCCCTCGAAAACGCGATTTTGCTGGACAATCTGGACGAAATCGCTACGGCCCGCATGCTTGAAGACGTGATCCTGCCACTGACGGCGGGGCTGGACGACATCCCGGCTCTACCCGTCACACCGGCTCAGGCGGCCGCACTCCGACAGGGGCGCGTGTTGACCGGGATCCCCTCAATCGACGGTCCTTACCTGGCGAACGACGGCACTACGCCGGTCGCGCTGGTCGAGGCCATTTCCGGGGAAATCCGGGTCGTGCGTGGCTTCAACATTCAACCCGATGTCGCGAAGGAAGAAATTTGACGATCACTGCCGAACGCAAAACCGAAGTCATTGCAGAATATGCTCAGCACGAAGGTGACACGGGTTCGCCCGAAGTCCAGGTTGCGATCATCACGACGCGCATCATCAACCTGACCGAGCATTTCAAGACGCACAAGAAGGACAACCATTCGCGTCGCGGTCTTCTCATGCTCGTCAACAAGCGCCGTTCGCTGCTCGATTATCTGAAACGGATCGACAACGGGCGCTATACCGCACTCATTACGAAGCTTGGTCTTCGCAAGTAACAACGGACGGCCCCCGCGTGGGGCCGTTCTGCTATTCCGGCCCGACGCATTCGGCACGGGCGGAACACAAGGGGGTCGATATGGACCCCATTACAGGCCCCCGCAGCATTGGGCTGTCGGGTCAGAAGGAATATAAATGTTCAACATGAAAACAGTAGAAATCGAGTGGGGCGGACAGACCCTCAAGCTCGAGACCGGTCGCGTTGCGCGGCAGGCCGATGGCGCCGTGATGGCGACGCTCGGTGAAACGGTTGTGCTTTGTGCGGTTACGGCTGCGCGTTCGGTGAAAGAAGGCCAGGACTTCTTTCCGCTGACCGTTCACTATCAGGAAAAATTCTCGTCGGCGGGTCGTATTCCCGGCGGCTTCTTCAAGCGTGAGCGCGGCGCGACCGAGAAGGAAACGCTTGTTTCCCGCCTCATCGACCGTCCGATCCGCCCGTTGTTTCCAGAAGGTTTCTACAACGAAATCAACGTGATCTGTCAGGTCATGTCTTATGACGGCGTCAACGAGCCGGACGTATTGGCGATGGTTGCGGCTTCTGCTGCACTGACGCTGTCGGGTGTGCCATTCATGGGTCCGATCGCCGCTGCGCGCGTCGGCTATGTCGAGGGTGAGTACATCCTGAACCCAACCGACGAGCAGGTTGCCGCTGGCGATCTGGATCTGGTAGTTGCCGGTACGCACGATGCGGTCATGATGGTTGAGTCGGAAGCCAAGGAGCTTTCGGAAGAAGTCATGCTCGAAGCTGTGATGTTTGCGCATCGCGGCATCCAGAAGGTCATCGGCGCAATCGTCGATCTGGCTGAACAAGCCGCCAAGGAGCCTTGGGCAATGGCACCGCAGGCCGATCTTTCGGCTGCGAAGACCAAGCTGAAGAAGTTGATCGGCAAGGACATCACGGCCGCTTACAAGCTGACCGACAAGTCGGCACGTTCGTCGGCGCTGAACGAAGCCCGCGCCAAGGCGAAGGCAGCGTTCTCCGATGCCACGCCGCAGGATCAGATGGCCGCAAACAAGCTCGTCAAAAAGCTGGAAGCCGAAATCGTCCGCACCGCCATCCTGAAGGATGGTCAGCGCATTGACGGTCGCACGACCACGCAGATTCGTCCGATCGAAGCGATCGTGGGCTTCCTGCCCCGCACGCACGGTTCGGCACTGTTCACGCGTGGCGAAACCCAGTCGATCTGCACGACCACTCTCGGCACCAAGGACGCCGAGCAGATGATCGACGGTCTGGGTGGCCTGAGCTATTCGAACTTCATGCTGCACTATAACTTCCCTCCCTATTCGGTTGGTGAAGTCGGTCGTTTCGGCGCCCCCGGTCGTCGCGAAATCGGCCACGGTAAGCTCGCATGGCGCGCGCTGCACCCAGTGCTGCCGTCGAAGGACGAGTTTCCGTACACGATCCGCGTTCTGTCCGACATCACGGAGAGCAACGGTTCGTCGTCGATGGCAACAGTCTGCGGCGGTTCGCTGTCGATGATGGATGCCGGTGTGCCATTGAAGCGCCCGGTTTCGGGCATCGCAATGGGCCTGATCCTCGAAGGCAAGGACTTTGCTGTCATCAGCGATATCCTCGGCGACGAAGATCATCTCGGCGACATGGATTTCAAGGTTGCAGGCACGTCCGAGGGCATCACCACGATGCAGATGGACATCAAGATCGCCGGCATCACCGAAGAGATCATGCGTCAGGCACTGAAGCAGGCGGCCGAAGGTCGCACGCACATCCTTGGTGAAATGGCTAAGGCACTCGACAGCACGCGCACCGAGCTTTCGGCTCATGCGCCACGCATCGAAACGTTGCAGATCGACAAGGCGAAAATCCGCGAAGTCATCGGCACGGGCGGCAAGGTCATTCGCGAAATCGTCGCAACGACCGGTGCCAAGGTCGACATCGACGACGAGGGTTTGATCAAGATCAGCTCGTCCGACGTGGCGCAGATCGAAGCTGCTCGTCAGTGGATTCTGGGCATCACGCAGGAAGCGGAAGTCGGCAAGGTTTATGACGGTAAGGTCGTAAACATGGTCGATTTCGGCGCGTTCGTGAACTTCATGGGTGGCAAGGACGGCCTCGTCCACGTTTCGGAAATCCGTAACGAACGCACCGAGAAGGTCACAGACGTTCTGAGCGAAGGTCAGGCCGTAAAGGTCAAGGTTCTCGAAATCGATCCACGCGGCAAGGTTCGCCTGTCGATGCGGGTTGTCGATCAGGAAACCGGCGCCGAATTGGAAGATACCCGTCCGCCCCGCGAGGAGCGTCCACGCGGCGATCGTCCAGAGCGTTCGGATCGTGGCCCACGTCGCGATGGCGATGGTGGCCGTGGCCCCCGTCGTGATGGCGGTGGCGGTGATCGTGGTCCACGTCGCGAAGGCGGCCCCCGTTCGGATGGCGGCGATCGTGCTCCCCGTGCAGAGGGCGACCGCGCTCCCCGCGCCGAGGGTGGCGATCGCGCTCCCCGTGGCGAAGGCGGTTACGGTGGCGGTCGTGCCAAGCAGGACGATGATAACGGTCCCGCACCAGAGTTCGCTCCTGCGTTTCTGACCCGCGAGGATTAATCGTCGATCTACCGTTTATCCGGTTTGTCGAAATTGAGAGGGGTCGCAGCAATGCGGCCCCTTTCTTTTTGTAAAAACAATAGTTTGCGCCCAGCATCCTGTTAAAAATTATCCAATTCGGCAACGCTTCGTCGCGACATTATAACGGTCTGGCGCAGCGCGAATGGACATTCCCAGTGCGCAACGGCTGGGCAAAGTAATGGGCAAGGGTGAAAAACTGATCGCGGGTCTTCCGCTTTGGCGCAAATCGCCAATTGCTCAAACGACAGGCACTTTGGTGCTCTTCGCAATAAGTCTGGGCGTGCGGTTTATCGTCGGTGGAGTCATCCCCCCTGGCTTTCCATTCGTGACCTTTTTCCCTGCGGTGATCCTTTCCGGCTTTCTGTTCGGCGTGCGGAATGGAGCCGTTGCCGGTGTCCTTTGCGGAATTGCTGCGTGGTGGTTCTTCATCGCGCCCACGAGCCAGTATGATCTGACAACGGGCGGAGTCGCGGCGATGATGCTTTATGCGTTCGTCGTGGTAACCGAACTCTGCGTCATTTACCTGATGCAAAGGGCTCATGGTGCGTTGGTACGCGAACGGGCGCGCTGCGAAGCGCTTGCGGCCAGTCGCGGGGTCATGTTCAATGAACTGCAACACCGCGTATCGAACAACCTCCAGGTCGCGGCCGGACTATTGTCGCTTCAGCGACGCCGGATTGGCGACCCGGAAGCCGCAGCCGCTCTCGATCAGGCAACGCGCAGGCTTGGTACGATCGGACGGATCAGCCGCTCGCTTTATGACCCCAATGGCGCGGCGCTGGGGCTGGATCGGCTTTTGTCGCAGCTATGCAACGATGTGCTCGATGCCAGCGGACGCGAGAATGTGACCATCGCCGTGACCACGGAGGGCGTGCCGACAATCGAACCCGATTCCGCTATTCCGGCGGCATTGATCGTTGCAGAAGCTGTTGCAAACGCAATCGAACATGGGTTTGCCGAAGGTCGCGGTGGGCGTATCGATGTGCGAATTACACAGACCAAAGCAAATCTGAAAGTCAGTGTAACGGACAACGGACGTGGATTGCCCGCGGGATTCGATCTCAGCAAAACCGACAGTCTTGGTTTGCGGATCGCGACGACACTTGCGCGTCAGATGAACGGGCAATTCTCGCTCAGCAGCGGCGCTGAAACATGCGCCGTGCTGGCGCTATCGACCCAGAACCCGGCAACATAGAAAAGGCCGCAGGATCGCTATTGAAGCGACCCCGCAGCCCTCTAACTCTTACCGAGCTTTCAGACCTTACTTGGCCTTGGCAGCAGCAGCATTCTGTTCGGCAATGGTTCCACCCTGAGCGGCGGTTGCGTCGATAGCATCAGCCTTGTTCTCGCCAACGGCGCGAACGGCATCAGCCTTGTTCTCAAGAGCATCCTGCGCATTGTCGGTCGCTGCATTGTCCGCAACATCTTCAATGTTGTCGGCAACATTCTCATAGTTGTCAGCAACATTTTCAGCAGCTGGAGTCTGCTTGTTGCAGGCACCCAGAGCAATCAGACCGGCAATAGCAACGCTCGTCAAAATACGGTTCTTCATCAAAAAAATCCTCCTGTTTAGGCCCACGTCCCGCGCAAGCTTCCAGAACGCAACAATCCCCGAACCTGCCCGTGGTTCCGTAACCCCGAACATTTTCAGCATTAAGTGGGGAGCTTCTGTTGCTCGGTGCTCCCCGTACCGCCGGTTTCCGCTTCTGTTGCCCGGTGCGGTCCGAACCGCGCTAACACCTTATAACATTATCCCAGAAGGACTCTGTTATGCAGCGATTGCGAGTACCTCGTTATCGTTGGCACTTATCGTTTTGAACGGTTTTAGGGCGCATTCAGGCCCGGCAAAAATACCGTCTTTCAATACACGTCGATCCTAGTTCGGCCCCATCAGGATCAGCCGAAAAGCTGATTTTGGTGGAGCCGCCGGGTACCGCCCCCGGGTCCGCTGCATCTATTTTACGGCATCATTTATCACCATAGCCGAGGCCGAAGCCTAGGCCCTTCCAATATAGCCCCGCTTTTCCGAATGAAAAGTGCTGATCGCGCTGTGCGATGAATTGCGGACAAACAGGTCACAACTTGCCGTTCATGGCTAAACCGCTATGAAGCCAGTATATGTTGACGCAACGGTCCCGTTATGCGCTTCGCGCAATGCTCGTTCTGGCGAGTGAGAAGGCTGGTGGCCCACCTGTACCGATGAGCAGGATTGCCACTGAGGCAGAGATCCCACGTAAATTCCTCGAGATAATTCTTGGCGAGTTGCGCAACGCGGGGTTTGTCCTGTCGACGCGGGGCAAGGCCGGGGGATTTCATCTCGCCCGTCCCGCCCACCTGATTTCGTTCGGCGATATCATCCGAACGATCGAGGGGCCGCTGGCACTTGTTCCCTGCGTCAGTCGAACAGCTTACAAACGCTGCAAGGATTGCCGCAGCGAAGCGAACTGCGCCATTCGCCGCGCGATGATGATCGTTCGCGACGATACAGCGCGGATCCTGGATGGCACCAGCCTTGCCGGTGCCACCGCTCAGGACCTTGCGGCTGCTTAAAGCTTTGGCCGCTTAAAGCTTGGGACGGGCACGAAGCTCGTCACGAATCTCTTTCAGCAACGCTACATCGGCAGGGTCAGCGGCCGCGACCGCTTCGACCTTCATTACTTTGTTTGCCGCGCGGACAAGCATGAAGATGATGAAGGCGACGATGAGGAAATTCACCGCTTGAGTGACGAATTCGCCATAGCCGAGCAAGGCGACGCCCGCTTTCTTCAACGCTGCATAGTCAGTGGGTGAGCCAGCATAGTGGGCGGGGATCTTACCCAGCACCAGGAAATAACTGGAAAAATCCAGGCCACCGAACACCTTACCGATAATCGGCATGATGATATCATCGGTAAGCGAAGTGACGATCTTGCCGAACGCCGCGCCAATTATGACCGCGACGGCGAGGTCGAGCACATTGCCCCGACTGACGAATGCCTTGAATTCCTGAAACATCATTTCCTCCTTTTCTGCTGTTTACGAAATAGCCTACGAAACGTGATCGATTGCAACCCCGATTGCGTGGCCGATTGCGCTGCCCTACACCGCTGGTGTATTAATCGCGCACTACACACAGACCGGAGAGCCACGACCATGCGTTTCCCATCACGCTTTGCCCTGATCGCACCCGTCGCAGCGGTTGCACTGGCCGGTTGCGGCATCAATTCAATCCCAACCGCCGAAGAAAATGCAAAAGCCAAATGGGCGGACGTTCAGGCGTCGTATCAGCGCCGCGCCGACCTGATCCCCAATTTGCAGGCGACGGTAAAGGGTTCGGCAGCGTCCGAAGGCAAAATTCTGACCGATGTGATCGAAGCGCGCGCAAAGGCGACCTCGATTCAGGTCAGCGCGAACGATCTGACCGATCCTGCCAAGGTCGCTCAGTTTCAGGCCGCGCAGGGCCAGTTGAGCGGATCGCTCAGCCGGTTAATGGCCAATGTCGAGGCCTATCCCGAGTTGAAGAGCCAGGCGAACTTCTCGACGTTCATGCAGCAGATCGAGGGTACCGAGAACCGCATCAACATTGCGATCCGCGATTATAATGTCGCGGTGCAGTCGTATAACACCCAAATCCGCACGTTCCCGGCGGCGATCGGTGCCAAGATTTTCTATGGCGCGAAACCGATGGCGACATACACCGCAACATCTGCCGGGGCACAGAACGCGCCTAAGGTTGATTTCAACTAAGTCGGAACCCCTGCCCTTTTATCCAAGGTAACAAGACAGTGCAGTCGCTCAGGATTATCGGCCTGAAAAGCATGATCGCGCTGCTCATCGCATTGTTCGCGATGCCAGCCTTTGCGCAGACGTTCCCTCCCCTGACGGGGCGGGTCGTCGATGCGGCGAAGATATTGTCGCCCGACCAGGTGGCCGCGCTCGATGCCAAACTACAGGCGCAGGAAACCGCGTCGGGGCATCAACTCGTCGTCGCGACCATCCCTGATCTTCAGGGCTATCCGATCGAGGACTATGGCTACAAGCTGGGCCGCGCATGGGCTTTGGGAAAGAAAGACGTCAACGACGGTGCAATCCTGCTCGTCGCGCCGAACGACCGAAAGGTGCGGATCGAGGTCGGATACGGGCTCGAACCGGTACTGACGGATGCTTACTCCGGCATCATCATCAACACGCAGATACTGCCTCATTTCAAAGCCAATGATTACCCAGGCGGAATCAGCGCGGGCGTGGATGCGATTGCCGAACAGATCAAGCTGCCACCCGAACAGGCACAGGCGCAGATGGCAGCAGCAGCGACTGAGACGCGCAAAAGCGGTGCGGGAATTCCGATTGGTGCCATCCTGCCCTTCATCTTTCTCTTCATCTTTTTCGTTTTGCCTCTGTTGCGGCGGGGAGCAAGCGGGCGCAGCCACGGCGGCAGCGGCCTCGGTTCGATCATCTTGTGGAGCGCACTCGATGCGGCAATGCGCGGACGTGGTGGCGGCGGGTCTGACTGGGGCGGCGGCGGCGGAGACGGCGGAGGCGGAGGCTTTTCCGGGGGCGGCGGTTCGTTCGGTGGCGGCGGAGCATCCGGGGGATGGTGATGCGTCGCCCCACGGATGCCGAACGGCAAGCGATCAGCGATGCAGTGCAAACCGCAGAATCCGGAACGTCGGGGGAGATCGTTACGATCGTTGCCGACCGGTCGGACAGCTATCACGATGCCGGGCTGCATTACGCTGTGCTGGCGATGTTCCTGGCACTGGCGGCCTTTGCGATCTGGCCCGACGCCTATCTGCACCTGCTCGGCGTGTTCAGTGGCGGATGGGTGCATGAACCTTCGCTAATGCGTGTTCTGACGGTGCTGTGGACCGTGCTGGCCGTACTGTTCCTGATCGTCCGTTACGGGCTGACCTATATGCCATTGCGGCTGTGGCTAACACCGAAAGCAACCCGTCGGCGACGGGTGCGGCGGCGCGCGCTTGAACTATTCAAGGTCGGCACCGAGGCGCGAACCGCGGGACACACCGGCATATTGATCTACCTGTCACTGGGCGAACATATGGCGGAGATCGTTGCGGATCAGGCTGTTCACAGCGTCGTGCCTGACACAGAATGGGGCGACGCAATGGCCGCGTTGATCCGGGAAGTCCGGGAAGGACGAATTGCAGACGGCATGATCGCCGCCATTGGGCAGGTCGGAACCATTCTTTCCAGCCACCTGCCGCGCGCGGATGATGACGTGGACGAACTACCCGATCGCCTGATCGAACTGTGACGGTTCAACTGTGACTGACGAACCCGAAGAAACCATGTGGGCTGGCCGTTACATAACGGCAAAACGGCGCGGAAAATGGGAATATGTCGGTCGGGCGCGCAACATCGGCGCGGCGGTGATTGTTGCCATAGCTGACGATCATGTGCTGCTCGTCGAGCAATACCGGGTGCCGCTACAGGCGCAGTGCCTCGAACTTCCAGCCGGTCTGGTCGGTGACGAAACCGAGGGCGAAGACATCGCCACCTCTGCGGCACGCGAACTGGAGGAGGAAACCGGCTGGCGGCCCGACCATATCGAACTTCTCGGCACATACGCCTCGTCGCCAGGAATGGTGTCGGAAACATTCACTCTTGTGAAGGCGCATGGTCTGACGAAAGTCGGTGAAGGCGGCGGGGTCGAGGGTGAGGACATCACCGTTCATCGGATCGCGCTGGCCGACGTGCCCGCGTTCATCGAGCGCAAGCGCCGTGATGGCATCGTGATCGACGTGAAGCTGTTATTGTTGCTGGGGCCGTCGATTTTCTAGACGGACACCAGACTCCAGCACCGCCTTACTTAAAATTGTCCGCATAAGTTTGCAGCTTCAACAACCGCTCCGGTGCCGGAATGACGTGCGCGGTGACCCCGTGCCGATCAGCATAGCTTTTCGCCGCTTCGACGGTCGGGAACGTTAACACGATCTGCCCGCGCGTATCGCCCGAACCTGCCCATCCGGTCAACGGATCGGGCTTCTTCGCCTCTATGGGTTCGAACTCCAATATCCAGTTGTCGGTGCCTGCGCGACCGGACTGCATGGCATTCTTGGGCTTTTGAAAGATGCGGGCGTGGCTCATGCGTGCCTCAATGCCGCAGATCACCGGTCCCTCGCAAGCGCCTTCTTGGTCTTGAGCGATGCGGCCGCTCCGGCCGGATCGTCGGGCCAGTTGTGCCGGGGATAACGCCCGCGCATTTCCTTTGCGACATCGGACCAGCTTCCCTTCCAGAAACCCGGCAAGTCACGCGTCGTCTGGATCGGTTTCGCACCCGGCGACGTCAGGCTGAGAACGAGCGGAACACCGTTCCCAATTGTCGGATGCGTCGCCAGCCCGAACAAAGCCTGCACCCGCAATTCCACGGTTGGCCCGGCAGGTGCCCCATAGTCGATGGCGTGATGCGTCCCCGCCAGCGACACGAATTCGCGAGGCGCGCGTGCGTTGATGGCCTGCTGGTCGCTCCAGTCGAGCAGGTTCAGCCAGCTCTGAATCAGCGTACCAGCGTCAATCTCTGACAGCCGCCGCTTCCCAACAACAAGGCCCGGCAGCCAGTCGTCCAGATGCTCGATCAGGGTCGCGTCATCAATGCCCGGAACGCCCGCAAACCCGGCCCGCGCCTGAAGCGCCAGCGCCGCTTCCGACAATGACAAAACCGACAAGCCATGAACACGCACACCCTCGACCAACGCTTCGGCAACAGCTTCACGTGACGCATCGAAAGGAGCCGAACTCAGCATAATGGCCCCAAACCGCCGCTCCCGCCGCGCCGTCACGCCCCCCGTCGCAGCATCGAACTTCAGCAATTCTTTGACGGCGATCCTATCGGCAAACAGGGCTTCCACTTCTCCACCGCTCAGCATCGCAGCCGACACGATCCGCGCCCCCGCCGCCCCCCTTGAGTTTCCGCCACGGCCAGCCATTCGGCACGAGCCAGTGAAGATGCAGGATCGAGCCGAAAGCCCCGCCCCCGACACTAATCCAGTCCACGCCATCCCCCGAACGCCGCTTTGCCACACGGTCCGGGAATGCCAGCGCAATGCACTGCCCCGCCCCACCGTCGCCGCGTCGGGCACCATCGGCCCAGCGATGCGCAATTGATCGGGCGGCTTCGGCGCGTTTGCCCCGGCCCCCCCGCCATCGCGACAAACGGGCATCGATATCGGTATCCGGGCCACCCAATCCCCGCTCGCTCAACAGCATCGCCACCTCTGCGGCCAACGCCCTGTCCTCCGCCGCGATCAGCATGTGCGCGAGGCGGGGCGGCAGCGGGATTGCCGCAATGGCTTCTCCATGCGCAGTCGGGCGGCCATCCTCATTGATCGCACCAAGCGTCAGCAATCGCCCGCGCGCCTCTGTAACGGCGGCATCCGGTGGCGGATCGATCCAGCGCAACGTACGCGGATCGGTCACACCCCAGATCGCACAATCGAGCGTGAGTGCCGACAAATCGGCTTCCATAATCTCAGGCGGGTCGAAACGCGGCAGGCCACCCGTCGCCGCCTCTTCCCACAAACGCACGGCCAGTCCCGGTCCCTGTCGCGCCGCTCGCCCTGCCCGTTGCGTGACCGCCGCTTGCGACGCGCGTTCGGTGACCAGCCGAGTCAGACCGGCGTATCGATCATAGCGCGGACGCCGGGCCAGCCCCGAATCGACCACGATCCGCACGCCATCGATGGTTAGACTGGTCTCGGCGATACTAGTCGCCAGAACGACTTTACGTCCTGGTGACGGCGCGATGGCGGCGCGCTGCGCTGCGGGATCGAGATTGCCGTAAAGCTTGTGGACCGCCACATCCGACGGCAATCGGTCGAGACGTTCGGCGGTGCGTTCAATCTCGGCAACGCCGGGCAGGAATGCCAGCAGCGAACCCTGATCGGACGCAATGGCGCTGCGGATTGCTCCGGCCATCGCGTCCTCGATCCGGTCGGATGCGCGGCCTGAATATCTGATTTCCAAAGGCCATGCGCGGCCTTCGCTTTCGATAACGGGCGCATCCATCAACGTCGCAAAGCGCGTGCCGTCGAGGGTCGCCGACATTGCCACCAAACGCAGGTCAGGACGCAGGCCGCTCTGCGCATCGAGCGCAAAGGCAAGCGCCACATCAGAATCGAGGCTGCGTTCATGGACTTCATCGAACAAGACCGCCGACACACCCGCAAGTTCGGGATCGGCCTGTATCCGATTGCGAAATATGCCTTCGGTCAGGACGAGGATGCGCGTCCGTGCGGACCGCTTCGAATCCATCCGTGTCGCATAGCCGATCGTTTCACCAACCCGTTCACCGCGAAGTTCGGCCATGCGTTCGGCGGCGGCACGGGCCGCGATCCGGCGTGGCGAAAGTAACAGAATTTCGCCCTTGCACCACGCCTCATCCAGCAGGGCAGGCGCGACGGCGGTGGTTTTGCCCGCGCCCGGCGGCGCGACAAGAACGGCATTGGACGATCCGCGCAGAACTTCGAGAAGTTCGGGAAGTACCGCGTGGATCGGGAGCGTCACCTTAGCCTTAATATGCTCGTGAGATCGCGAATTCGACAGCTTCGGTCAGCGCAGACTTGGCCGTTCCACGCGTAAACGGCCCCAGCGCGTCGATGGCACGCTGCCCGTAATGCCGTGCACGGGCGATGGTATCGTCGATTGCGCCGGTTTCGCGAACGAGTCGGATTGCGATAGCGAGGTCTTCGTCGGAAACACGACGTCCCTCGACCGCATCCTTCCAGAATTTGCGATCCTCGTCCGTCCCACGCGCATAGGCCAGAATGACGGGAAGCGTCATCTTGCCTTCACGGAAATCATCACCGACACCTTTACCCATCGTCTCCGCATCAGAGGCATAATCGAGCGCGTCATCGACAAGCTGGAATGCGATGCCAAGGTTGCGGCCATAGGCATCGAGCGCGAGTTCGACGCCATCATCACGCTCTGCAACGACGGCTGCGATCCGACAGGCAGCTGCAAACAACGCGGCGGTCTTTGCGCTGATGATCGCCAGATAACGCTCTTCGCCCAATCCGACCTGACGCTGGGCAGTCAATTGATTGACCTCTCCCTCTGCAATAACGGCGCTGGCATTCGACAGGATGCGCAGCACTTTCAAGCTGCCATCCTCGACCATCAATTCGAACGACCGGCTGAACAGGAAGTCGCCGACCAGCACGCTCGCGGCGTTGCCCCATATGATATTCGCGGTACGCCTACCCCGACGCAGGCCCGAACCGTCGACCACATCATCGTGCAACAGCGTCGCGGTGTGGATAAATTCCACACAGGCGGCGAGTTTGTGATGACGCGCGCCGCCATATTCCAGCAACTGCGCGCAGGCCAGCGTCAGCATCGGACGCATCCGCTTGCCACCGCCGGCGATCAAATGCCCGGCAAGTTCTGGAATCAGCGGTATTTCCGACTGCATTCGGTCGAGAATGACCTGATTAACATGACGAAGATCGCCCGCGACAAGTGCGACAAGCGCGTCCATCGAGGGGGCGGCGGTAGCATCACCTGAAATGCTGTGAAGGGTCGCGGTCATTGACAATTCCTGTGGCGCGCGGCTTCGGGTAAGGCAAGAGCGCGTTAAGGGTGGAGAGTGCCGATGACCGACGACAAGTTGCAGAAATATCGCGAAAGTATCGACAATATCGACGCCGCGCTGGTTTTCATGCTCGCGGAACGTTTCAAGGTCACGCAGGCGGTGGGCGCGTATAAGGCAACGACGGGGATGGCACCCGCCGACCCCGGCCGTGAAGCCTCACAG
Source organism: Sphingomonas paeninsulae (assembly GCF_003660165.1). Classification (NCBI taxonomy): domain Bacteria; kingdom Pseudomonadati; phylum Pseudomonadota; class Alphaproteobacteria; order Sphingomonadales; family Sphingomonadaceae; genus Sphingomonas; species Sphingomonas paeninsulae. The sequence continues at coordinate 1,850,023 of NZ_CP032829.1, read as the reverse complement.
GTCGCGCGACTCAGGCGTCTTGCAGAGGACGCAAAACTCGATCCCGACTTCACAGAGAAATTCCTGCGATTCATCATCGACGAAGTGATCCGACACCATACGGGGATGCAAGCGTAATCGTGAACGTGCGATCACCAGCACTCATCGGCAACGAGGCCGTACGAACGCGGCTGGTGATATTCGTGCTCTTTATCGCTTTTGTTATTTCGGCATTCACAAGCGCTATTAGAAAAGACATCAGGGTGGGCTTCGACGAACTGGCCCATGCATCCTACGTCGCGGATTTACAGGCTCATCACGGACCGGTGCGTCTCGAACAATTGCGAATGCTCGATCCAAAGACCTTCACGTTCACATCGAAACCCAGCTACCTCAATCATGCCGATCCCTATTATCGGATGCTGGCGGTGATCGGGCCACGGATAGAGGGACATCCAGAAGCTCTGATTTGGCACAGAGCGATCAACGTCGTGGTCGTCACTCTCGGTTTGGCCTTGATGTTGTCTGCAATGATCTCACTCGCCAGGACCGTGGAAGAACGCCTCATCTTTGCTTTCGGTCTGGCGTGCATACCTGTGCTGCCGCAGATGGCCGGGTCGATCAACAACGACAATCTCGCATTTCTTGGTGGCGCACTTCTGATTTTTGGCGTCCAGCGATTTTTAAACAGATTTCGTACTGCCGATCTACTCATCGCAGGTTTTGGCGTCGTCATCGCCGCAGCCGCCAAACTGACGGGATTGATGCTCGCGGGCGGCTTTCTGGTCGCGGTAATGGCAATCGCCTGGGCTCATCGACTGGTAAACCGCAGGCAGATTGCGATCGCCATATTCTCCCTGTTGATCGCCGCCATACCTGCCATCGGCTTATGGATTGGCTATGGCAGCCCTGCACCCAATACCCCCGCGCAAGCAGCGTCTTTGCTGGACGGGGCAAGGATTACCGGCTGGGCCGACGAGCCACGGCTGGGCGCGATCGCTTATGTTTTTGAATTTCTACAGTCATTCGTGGCCGGATGGATGCCCATGCTGGATGCTCGATCGTCTTGGCACAGCGCGCTGCTGATCATACCGCTGACGGCAATTGGCCTCGCTGTGGCAGGGACAGGTTATTCGGCTCAATCGCTTTTCCGTGGACTGGGGGGCCGTGGGCCTGGGGATAGCACCATAAACTATCCGGCTATCGTATGTGCCGGTGCACTTGCGATTACAGCAACTATGATCATCCACATCGGCTTCAGTTATCAGCGCCATCTCGCGACCGGCTGGCTGATGGACGCATTCCCGCGATATTATTTGCCATTGATAGAGATTGTGCCGCTCGCGGGCGTCGCCTGTTTCAGAGGCATCGAACGCGAGAGTCTTCGAAAATTCGTCGCCGGTTTTCTCCTTATGTCGCCGTTCATTTTCCGACTGCTTGGGTAAATGTACGAGGCGCGGACGCCTCGCACATCTTAAACTTACCAGATTTTGACACGGTCTTTCGGGGCCAGATAATATTTCTGGCCGGGCTTCACGTTGAACGCCGTGTACCACGCGTCGAGGTTGCGCGCGACATAGGGGCGATAATTGCCTGGCGTATGCGGATCGGTGGTGATCTGCTTGCGGATCGAAGCTTCGCGCATCTTGGTCCGCCATACTTGCCCAAAGCCGAGGAAGAATCGCTGATCACCGGTATAGCCGTTAATGATCGGCGCGGGCTTGCCGTGGAGCGACAGGTGATACGCGTTATAGGCGACGTTCAGGCCCGCCAGATCGGCCATGTTTTCGCCAAGCGTAAGCTCGCCATTCACATGAGCGCCCGCAACGGGTTCATACTCGCCATATTGCTTGACGACGCTGTCGGTCAGCACCTTGAACCGGGCAATGTCAGCGGCGGTCCACCAGTCGTTCAGATTGCCTTTGGGATCGAACTTGCGGCCCTGATCGTCAAAGTGATGGCTGATCTCATGCCCAATCACCGCCCCGATCGCGCCATAGTTAACTGCGGGATCAGCGTTGGGATCGAAGAACGGCGGCTGCAGGATGGCCGCCGGGAACACGATTTCGTTCATCGGCGGATTAGCATAAGCGTTCACCGTCTGCGGCGTCATGCCCCATTCGGTGCGGTCCACGGGCTTGCCGATCTTGTTCAGATTGCGCTGAAATTCGAATTCGTTCGCGCGGATCGAATTCCCATATGCATCCCCCGCCACGATATTCAGCGTCGAATAATCGCGCCATTTGGTCGGATAGCCGATCTTTGGCGTGAAAGCGGCCAGTTTGATGCGCGCCTTTACCTTTGTTTCGGGTGCCATCCATGTAAGACGCTGCAACCGGGCATCCATTGCCGTAGTGATATTACGGACGAGTTCGTCGGCCTTCGCCTTGGCTTCAGGCGGGAAATAGCGCGCGACATACAGTTCGCCGACCGCTTCACCCAGATCGCCATTGACCTGATCCACACCACGCTTCCAACGATCCTTCAACTGCGGCGTGCCCGACAGGACAGTGCCGTTAAACGCAAAATCTTCCGCGACAAAAGCCTTGGTCAACAGTGGCGCTGCGCTGGCGAGCGTGTGGTAGGTGAGATATTCTTTCCACGTTGTGATCGGCGTTTCGCCAATGATCTTTGCAGTCGCGGTGACTGAAGACGGCTGCTGGACGATGACCCGCTTTTCGCCACCCAAACCAACCGCAGAAAGCCATGCAGCCCAATCCACGCCGGGCATGGTCTTGACCAGATCGGCTGTTGCGACGGGATTATAAAGCTTCTCGACCTGCCGCTCCTCTGCTCGACTCCAGTGAACCTGCGCCAGACTGTGCTCGAGCGCATAAATCCGCTTGGCGGCGCCGTCTGGATCGGTTTGCCCGGCAAGGCGCAGCAGCGCCGCGATGTGTGCGACATATTTGGTCTGGATCTCCGCCGATTTGGCGTCCGTTTTCAGATAATAATCGCGGTCCGGCAGACCAAGGCCACTTTGACCCAGCCACGCCGCGTAAATCGTATTGTCCTTCAGATCCTGCTCAATATCAAAGCCGAGCGGGCCGGTGACACCAATCCGGTCGTCTTTGCCGAACATCCGCGCCAGATCGCTGGGTGTGGCAATAGCGGCGATGGCATCAAGCTGCGGCTTTACCGGCGTAATGCCTTTCGCTTCAATCGCGGCCTCGTCCATGAAAGCTGCGTAAGCCAGTCCGATTTTCTCGCCCGAGCTACCCGGCGCATTTTGCGTTTTGGCCGAATCCTCGATCACCGCGCGGGTGCGTTGATCGGACAGGTCGCGCAGGATATTGAACCCACCCCAGCTCGACCGGTCAACGGGAATTTCGGTCGTCCGGTTCCAGGTTCCGTTTACGTAGCTGTAGAAATCGTCGCCCGGCAGGACCGTCTTGTCCATCGCGGCAAGATCGACGCCGAATGGCACAAATTGTGGCTGGTTAGTTGTAACAGGAGTGGTCGCGGGGGCCGGAGCAGGAGGGGCGGTGAGACCAGGCGTAGCGATAGAAACGATGGCCGCCAGTGAGGCGGTCGTGAACAGAACATATTTCATCAAATTGCGACTCCGAATTCAGAGGATGGCCAGTTTCTGCTCCTCGATTCAGTGTCAGGCAAGGTCAGGCGACCACAGGCAGCCGTAAACGCACGAGCAGACCGCCAAGGTCTTCACTTTCGTCGGCGGTCACCGAACCGCCATAGATTTCAGCAACATCGCGCACGATTGCGAGGCCGAGGCCGGTGCCGGGCTTGCCACTATCCAGCCGCACGCCGCGGTCGAATATCCGCGTGCGCTCGGCCTCGGGGATACCGTTGCCGTCGTCCTCGACCTGAAACTCCACAAACTTGTCATCACGCACGACGGTAACAAAAACGCTGCCGCCGCCGTACTTGGCCGCATTCTCGACCAGATTACCGAGCATTTCATCCAAATCCTGCCGTTCGACATGAACCGATGCATGTTTCTCACCCGCCATGTCGATACGAACATGGCCATAAAGCCGCCCCACCGCGCGTTCGACGGCCTGCAAAGACAGCCAAGCTTCGGCCCGGCTGTGCGCATGTCCACGCCGCCCAACAGCACGCGCTCGGGCAAGGTGGTGATCGACCTGTCGACGCATAGTCGATGCCTCACGGATCACGGTATCGGCCAGATCCGGACTGCGCGCTGTCGCGGCATTCATTACCACGGTCAGCGGTGTTTTCAGCGCATGGGCAAGGTTGCCGGCGTGCCGACGCGCCTCTTCCGCCTGCTTTTCATTATGTTCGAGCAGGCCGTTCAACTCGTCGACAAGCGGCGCGACTTCCTGCGGCAACCGATTCTGTTCGATGCGCTGAGCCTGCCCCGAACGCATCGCAATGATCGCCTGTCGCAGTTTCCTGAGCGGCCATAATCCGTAAAACGTCTGGAGCGTCGCCATCAGCAACAGCCCGAGTGCCAACAGCGCAAAACTGCGGACCAATGTCTTGCGAAGCATCAGTATCTGCGAATCGATGCCATCGCGGCTCTGTGCCACCTGAAACCGCCAATTCGTCGCCGACAACGGCAGACGGATATCGCGTTCTACGATACGCAACTTCTCGCCGCCTAACTGCGTGCTGTCATAAAAGTGCGGCGACATGTCATCATGATTGCCGCCGGGCAAAAGTGCATGATCCCACAGCGACCGCGAACGAAACGGTTCCTGATTCTTGCCGGTAATCTGCCAGTACAGCCCGGAATTCGGCTCCAGAAATCGCTGATCGCCGAGGGGCCGGTTCAGGCGCACTTCGCCATCGGGGCCGGTCTCCGCACTGGCGATCATCGCGGTCAGGACATAGTCGAGCTGATCATCGAAGTTCTGCGTAATCGCGTTGGCAAGGATGCGGTCGAGCGCAACACCACCGCCGAGCAGCAGGATGAAAATCCACGCCGCCGCAATGCCGATCATCCGCCGGGAAAGCGAGCCCGTAGACCCCCTACGCTTCCGGGGAAGGGTTGGGGCGGGGATCGTATCTCCTTTGGGAACAGCGCCAGTCGGCGCGGGCGCGTTCCCCACCCCTGCCCCTGCCCCAACAAAGGTCAGGGGCTTTTGGTCAGTGTCAGCCAACAGGTTCATCGAGGCTGTAACCAAGCCCGCGAATCGTCGTGATTACATCGGGGCCCAGCTTTTTGCGGATACGCGTCACGAACACTTCGATTGTATTCGAATCACGGTCGAAATCCTGATCGTAGATATGCTCGATCAACTCGGTGCGGCTCACGACCTTGCCCTTGTTATGGAGCAGGTAACTGAGCAACTTATATTCCTGTGCGGTCAGTTTAACTGGCTCACCCGCCAGAGTGACCCGGCCCGAACGCGTGTCCAGCCGAACATCGCCCGCCGTCATCTCCGACGACGCATTGCCAGAAGCACGCCGGATCAGCGCACGCAGCCGGGCGATTAACTCCTCGGTCTGAAACGGCTTGGCGAGATAATCATCGGCTCCGGCATCGAGACCCGCAACCTTATCCGACCAGCTGTCGCGCGCAGTCAGCACCAGTACGGGAAACGTCCGGCCTTCCTTGCGCCAGCGATCCAGCACGGTCAGCCCATCGATCTCCGGCAAACCCAGATCGAGGATGATTGCATCATAACTCTCGGTCGAGCCGAGATAATGGCCGTCCTCGCCATCCGTCGCCAGATCGACCGCGTAACCCGCACCTTCCAGCGACGTCTTGAGCTGCGTGCCCAGCGTCGGCTCGTCCTCGACGATCAGCAACCGCATAGTCTTCTCCCTGTTTCTAATCGCCAGCGCGACCGACGATCGCACCCGTGCGACCATCGACATCGACCCATATAACAGAGCCGTTGCGCATGAATTTTAATCGGTAACGGCCCATGCCGCCATCGTATTCGGCACCAATATAATCCGCGCCGCGCCGCTTCATCTGAGGCACGATGGCACCTTCGATATCGCGGAGCGGGCGGAGATCCCCGGCCTTACGACCACGAAAAGCCTCATCCTGATCGGCCTGATGACGCTGTGCATAGGCTTGCGGAACCCCAGACAGGGTGGACAGGGCAAGACTGGCAAAAAGGAGCTTCATCGGTGTCATTGGCTTGTGGCATAGGCATGCGGTATTGAACAGGCTGTGAATAACTTGCGGGACGGCGCGCGGGCGGGCATGGCGGCGCGCAAGCATTCCAGAACAAATCCGTCCCCCCTCCCCCGCCCCTTTCGCGTCTGCGATGGGCGAGAAGAAAAAGTATATGGCCGCAGCAATCCTCGCATTCGAAAATCTTGGCATCATTCAGGGGTCGGGCTGGCTTTTCCGCCATCTCGACATCCATATCGCGCCGCGTGATCGGCTGGCGCTGATCGGGCGGAATGGCGCGGGCAAGACGACCTTGTTCAAGCTGCTGGCGGGTATCGTCGAATCGGACGAGGGGCGGCGGACGGTCGTTCCGGGCACAAAGGTTGTGCTGCTCGACCAGGAACCGTCGATGGTCGGCCATGCGACATTGATGGATTACGCAATGGCTGGGCCTGATGCGCCCGACGTTTATGAAGTCGAATCGATCGCTCATCAGATTGGCATCGACATGACGCGTGAGGCGAGTTCGGCCTCGGGTGGTGAACGTCGCCGTGCGGGTATCGCGCGCGCGCTGGCGATGAACCCCGACGTGTTGTTGATGGATGAGCCGACCAACCATCTCGATCTGGCGGCAATCGACTGGCTTGAGGATTGGCTGAAACGATTCAATGGCGCGTTCATCGCGATCAGCCATGACCGCACATTCCTGACGCGCCTGACCCGCGCGACCTTGTGGCTCGACCGTGGCGGCATCCGGCGCAAGGACATCGGCTTCGGCGGGTTCGACGCGTGGACCGAGCAGGTTTTTGCCGAAGAACAGCGCAATGCCGAACGCCTTGATGCCAAATTGAAACTGGAACTGCACTGGCTGGAACGCGGCGTCACCGCGCGGCGCAAACGCAATCAGGGGCGACTGGCGAAACTGGGCGAAATGCGCGCCGAACGGGCCGCGATGCTCGGGCCGCCGGGAACCGCCAAGCTGGGGCTGGTCAGTGACGATGTTCGCACCAAATCGGTGATCCGGGCGGAGCAGGTTTCAAAGTCGTTCGGTGGCAGAGAGATCATCAAGGACTTCTCGTTGAAAATTCAACGCGGCGACCGCATCGGCGTGGTCGGCAGCAACGGCGTTGGAAAGACCACTTTGCTGAAACTCCTGACTGGCGAACTTCAGCCCGACAGCGGCAAGATCATCCTCGCGAAAACCTTGAACGCCGTGGTGATCGATCAGCAACGCAGCTTGATGTCGCCTGAAAAAAGCGTCCGCGAAGTCGTGGCTGACGGTGGCGACTGGGTCGATGTGCGCGGGGTCCGAAAACATATTCAGGGTTATTTGAAAGAGTTTATGTTCGAACCGAACATCGTCGATGCGGCGATCAAGACTCTTTCGGGCGGAGAGCGTTCGCGTTTGTTGCTTGCGCGCGAATTTGCGCGGCCATCGAACCTGCTTGTGCTCGATGAGCCTACCAACGATCTCGATCTGGAAACACTCGATCTGTTGCAGGAAGTCGTTGCCGATTATGACGGCACCGTCCTGATCGTCAGCCATGACCGTGACTTCCTCGATCGGACGGTGACGATCACCCTGGGTCTGGATGGCAGCGGCAAGGTCGATATCGTCGCGGGCGGCTATGCCGATTGGGAAGCCAGGCGCGCCGAAAATGCCGGTGGCGGATCGAAAAAAAAGAACGCTTCAAAGCCCGTAGCGGTCGAAGCTCCAAAGCCCAAGACCAAACTGACATATATCGACCAGCGCGATTACGATGGCCTGCCCAAAAAGATCGAAAAGATCGAGGCCGCGATAGTGCGCGACGAGGAGTTGTTGGCCGACCCTGACCTCTACACCGGAAACCCGGCGAAGTTCGCGGCGTTGAATAAGGCGATCGATGCCGCGCGGGTTGAACGCGACAAGGCGGAAGAACGCTGGCTGATGCTCGCGGAAAAAGCTGAGGGATTGAGTTAGAGATCGAGCGTTATACTCAACCGCTTCCCTGAGCCTGTCGAAGGGCAACCCTTCGACAGGCTCAGGGAAGCGGGAGAATTAATCCTTATCGTTACTTAACGACCGCCCCGCTCGCCCGGCCAGTTCGGTGACATAATGCCATGCGATCCGGCCCGAACGCGCGCCGCGCTGGGTCGCGAAAGAAACAGCGTCCTGCGGGTCGAACGTCAGTCCGAGTTTGCGGGCATAGCCATCGACCATCGCCAGCCACGTCGCCTGATCGCAGACGTGAAACCCGACGCTGAGGCCAAAACGGTCGGCAAGCGCCATGCGGTCGTCAACGACGTCGCGGACATTGATCGCGGAATCCTGTTCAGCCATGTCGCGCGCGACGATGTGACGGCGGTTGGACGTGACATACAGGCGGACATTGGTGGGCCGGGCCGCGCTGCCCCCGTCAAGCACCGAACGCAACGCGCGGGCCGCCGCAACGCCGCCGCCACCTTCGCTGGCATCAAAGCCAAGGTCGTCGAGAAACACGATAACGGGCCGCGACCATTGACCGAGGATCGTGAATAAATCAGGCATGGTTGCGATATCACCCGCCGCGATTTCGACCAGTGCAATGTCCGTTCCTTCGGCGCGCACGGTGCCGATACTCGATTTGACCAAGGCCGATTTGCCGGCACCACGCGATCCCCACAACAGCGCGTCATGTGCGGCATGGCCGGCGGCGTGGCGACGCGTATTGCCAACGAGTGTGGTTTTCTGATCGTCGATACCCGTCAGCAGGTCGATAGCGATCGGCGCAAAATGGGCGACGGTCAGGCCACCGTGCTGCCATACATACGCTGCCTGATCGACAGGCGGAGCAACCGGGGGTACGGGGGCGAGGCGTTCGAGCGCGTCGGCAATTCGGCGGAGCGTGTTTTCCATGCAACCCCCGATAAGCGAGCGCAGCGATGTTCGCTAGCGTCGCTGTATCCGGGCCTACGTCAGCTTTTCGAGATACGCCCTGAGTGCCCTAAGCCGAAATGCCATGCGACTTCAGCAGATCATAAAGCGTAGGTCGTGAAATACCGAGGAGCTTTGCCGCGTTCGAAATATTGCCATCGGCCCGACCGAGCGCTCTTCGGATCGCTTGGTCATCGGCGGCATCGCGAACAGCCTTCAGATTGATGACATCTTCCTCACCATCCCCCACTCCCAGATCGAGATCAGCGGCAGTCACCATCTTGCCGTCAGCCATAATGACCGCGCGCTTCATACGATTTTCGAGTTCGCGGACGTTGCCGGGCCAGCCCCACTGGTCGACCGCAGCCAGCGCATCAGGCGCAATGCCCTTCACCTGTGGATTCATATGTCCGTATCGCGTGACGAAATGGCGGGCGAGCAATACGGCATCGCCCGATCGTTCGGTAAGCGATGGAATCTTAACGACAATTTCCGCAAGCCGGTAATAAAGGTCTTCGCGAAAGCGCCCTTCGGCAATCATCGTCTCAAGGTTCTGGTGCGTTGCACAAACGATCCGCGTATCAACCGGAATGGCCTTGCGCCCGCCGATCCGCTCAATCACCCGCTCCTGCAAGAACCGAAGCAGCTTTACCTGCAGCGGCAATGGCACGTCGCCGATTTCATCGAGGAACAACGTGCCGCCCTCGGCCTGTTCAATCTTGCCCTCAGTAGTTTTAACCGCCCCGGTAAATGCGCCTTTCTCATGGCCGAACAGCTCGGATTCGAGTAATGTTTCCGGGATAGCGGCGCAGTTAATCGCGACGAATGCGCCTTTATTCCGTCCGCTGGAATCATGAACACCCCGCGCCAGCAATTCCTTGCCGGTGCCGCTCGCACCCAGCAGCATGACCGAAACATCGGCATTGGCAACGCGTTCGATGGTGCGTGCAACCTTCAGCATTTCGGGTGCGCCAGTAATCAGGCCACCTAATACGCCGCCGCCGGTAACTTCGGCCAGCCGCGCATTCTCCGCTTCGATCGCGTGGAGGTGGAATGCCCGGGCGACGATCATGCCAAGCTCATCGATATCGACGGGTTTCTGATAAAAATCATAAGCCCCGGCAGCAATCGCGCAAAGCGCGCTTTCGCGAGCACCATGCCCCGATGCAACAATGACCTTAGTATCGGGTTTCAGCGCCAGAATGGCGTCAAGCGTCGCAAACCCTTCCGCCGTGCCATCAGGTTCAGGCGGCAGGCCCAGATCAAGCGTCACGACATCGGGCTCTTCTGCGCGCAGGGCGGCAATCGCAGACGCCCTGTCTCCTGCCACGATCACTTCATAATCGTCATAAGCCCAGCGCAGCTGGCGTTGCAGCCCCTCGTCGTCCTCGACGATCAGCAATTTGCGTCTCACATCGCTCATGCCGCGCACTCCGCCGACCATTCGGTTGCGCTGCGCAGGACGATCGTGAAAATGCTGCCGTGTCCCGGCTCGCTCCTGACGGTCAGCCGTCCTCCCATGGCAACGATCAGCGCGCGCGCTTCATAAGCCCCGATCCCGAACCCCGCATCTTTTGTAGAGGAGAAGGGGCGAAACAGCTGGCCGTGGAGAAAATCTGCGGTCATGCCGCAGCCCCGGTCGGCGATTTCGATTTTCGTTTCATGAATTTCCGGCATGATGGTGAGGGTGACGGGTTCGGTTGCCGGGCTGGCCTCGATCGCATTCTGGACGATGTGCGCCAGCGCCGCCTCTAGTCGCGCGGGGTCGGCGATCGCAAACGATCCCGTATCCCCCGCAACTACGACGGGATGTACTGCCCGTTTGGAAGCCGCGACGCTGGCGACGATGGCCGCGATACGGAATGCGCGCGGCTCATCCGGTCGCGCCTTGTTATGTTGCGACAGGCGCGCGAGCAGATCATTCATCCGCGCGGTCGAACTGTTCAGCGTTGCGATCATGTCCACCCGAAACGCAGGATTGTCAGCGTGACGCTCTGCATTGCGAGCGAGCAAGCTCAACTGACTCACAAGATTTTTGATGTCGTGCATGATAAAAGCGAAGCGCCGGTTGAATTCGTCAAACCGCTGCGCCTCGGACAGCGCCTCCTGACCCTGCGCCTCTGCCAAATAGCTTGCGACCTGACGCCCGGCGACACGCAACAGGTCAAAATCTTCCCAGTCAAGTGTCCGCCCAATCAGCGGCCGTTCGAGTAGCACTGCGCCAGCAAGCCGGTCGATATGGATCAGGGGGACAATCGCCCAAGTGTTCGGCACGCCGAGTATCCATTCAGGGATCGCACCGGCTTCTTCGGGGTCGACGTCATCATTGCGCAGCGCGTCCAGTTCGACGATACGCCCCTTCGCGAGAAAGTTTGCGAGGCGCGCGGTTGAACCTAAAGGCGCGACCTCCCAGTTCCAGCCTGCCTTCGCCAGCATCTCACCACCATCAGGCAACAACAATAATCCGCCCGGCGAATCAACAATGTCGGCAATCGCCTTGACCACGCGCACTTCCAGCGGCGCGGGCTCCTCACCCGGTCGCCCAAGCGTGTCGGTGAAACGCAACCATTCGGCCCGATAGTCATAACGGTGGGCGAACAAATGTTTCGCCGTCATAACGCGGAACCATGCCCACGTGCGTTCCGCCGGAAGAACGACTGCCGCCACGATTGCGCTGACGAAAGGCACGATTATCAGCGACAACGCGAGCGCCGTTCCCTTCTGAGCATGCAGGAGGGCCATCAAACCGACGATAACGAGGAAATAGGTCACACCGGCCAGCACGCCAATCAGCGCAAGGGCAACAGTGCGCGATGGGCGAATTTTTCCGCGAGGCATATTCATCAGCGAGCACCATCGGGAAAAAGGACAACGCGAAAGGTTTGGAGCAAGATTACGACATCGAGGAACGGCGTGTAATTCTTTGCATAATACAGGTCATATTCCAGTTTGTGACGCGCATCGTCGAGATTCGCACCATAAGGATAATTGATCTGTGCCCAGCCGGTTATCCCGGGTTTCACCATATGGCGTTCAGCGTAATAAGGCATCTGCTGGGTCAGTTCGGCGACGAACGATGGGCGTTCGGGACGCGGGCCGACAAAGCTCATCCCGCCAAGCAGGACGGTCCAGAGTTGGGGTAATTCGTCAATCCTGATCCGGCGTATCACGCGACCGATGCGGGTCACGCGCGGATCGTTCTTTTCAGCCCACACAGCCTGCCCAGCTACCTCTGCATTGGCGCGCATCGACCGGAGTTTCACGACCGTGAACTCCTGACCATAAAGGCCGACGCGGTTCTGGCGATAGAAAGCGGGGCCGCGCGATTCCAACTTGATAAGGATCGCTGTAACCAGGATCAGAGGCAAGCAGATCAGCAGCAGCACACCGCTCGCCACGATGTCGAACACACGCTTGGCAAACGATGAGAGCCGTCGCCCGCTCGAAAAACCGTCCGAGAAAATCAGCCATGACGGGTTTGTGCTCCGCAAGTCTACACGGCCAGTCTCGCGCTCCAGAAACGTCGAAATCTCATTGACGTGGACACCGATGGTCCTGACGCGCAGCAAGTCTTCCATCGGGATAGCGTTGCGCCGCTCCTCCAATGCCAGCACCACTTCATTGGCACCGAGCCGTGCGACATGATCGACCAAATTGTCGATAAGCGCGCGCGGGATCGCTGTCGGGATGACGCTGACGACGTCGCCCATGTCGATGTTGCCAACCACCGTAAAGGCAGCGCCCTTCTCCGCGCCAAGCTTCGTAAGTCGATTTGCCCGTTGCCCTGCACCGAGAACAAGCACGCGTCGCTTAAATGCCTCGCTGCCCAGCAACCGACCAAGCAACGCGCGCACCATGACGAGCGACGCGTAGGCAATGACCATCGCGTAAAGCGAATTCGAGCGCCACAATGTTTTCCCAGGAATGAGGAAGTACGTGACCGACAGGAAAATGACACCGAGACATATGGCAACCAACAGTCGAGCCGATGCGAAACGCAGCGATTGAAAGGCATCGACACCGTAAACGCCAACTGCAATCATCGCGAGTTGTAGCGCGAAGGCGAAACTGATTAATGGGGGCAGTCGATCGAAAAGTGAATTTATGCCCATCCCGATCTGGTGCGCACGGAGAACCCAGGCGACTTCGGCAGAGGCGAACAAAACGATGAAATCGAACAGCGCAAGCAGCAGCACCGGATAGGGAACATAATGTTTGAACAGCCTGAACATTTACCGATCTTGCCCGTTTTCCAGCACTGAAGCGTCAAGAATCCGACACCCGATTACACCTGTCGGACAAATTGACGAAAATTTCCTGAAGGGATGACCATTTTGCTGAGTAAAGAGATAATATGACTGAACGACCGCGTATCATTCCCGTTGTTCTTTCAGGCGGGTCGGGGACACGCCTTTGGCCGATGTCCCGCGAAGACCGACCTAAACAGTTTTTATCGCTAACCGCCGAACTGACCATGTTTCAGCTGACGCTGGATCGGGCGAGCGATCCCGAACGGTTCGGTGGCGCTATCGTTGTTGCAAATGCACGTCATGCTGATCTCATAGATACGCAATTGGCGGGCCGTGATGCCCTGCTGGTCCTGGAACCGCTCGCCCGAAACACGGCGCCTGCAATCGCGCTGGCGGCCATTGCGGCTGGCGGTGGCGATGCCCCATTACTGATCATGCCGAGCGATCATGTTATTGCCGATATCGATGCCTTCAATGCTGCGATCGATGCCGCACTGCCACTGGTCGAGCGCGGATGGCTTGCAACCTTTGGTATCACACCCGACGCACCGGAAACGGGCTATGGCTACATTCGGATCGGCGAAGAGGTTGGCCCGGGTGCCTATCGTGTCGCCCGTTTCGTCGAAAAGCCTGACACCGCCACTGCCCAGGCAATGCTGGTGGCGGGCGATCACGTCTGGAACGGCGGCATCTTCATGTTTCGCGCCGACGCGTATCTCCGTGCATTGGCGACCTATGCTCCAGCGATGCTCGCGGCCGCACAGACTTCGATGGAGAACGCGGCTCGGACGGGCTCACGGATTTTGCCTGACAGCGACGCATTTGCAGCCTCACCGTCTGACTCCATCGATTATGCCGTCATGGAAAAGGCCGAGCGCGTGGCCGTGATTCCGGTCACGATGGGCTGGTCCGACGTCGGATCCTGGGATGCTCTTCACACACTTGGGGCAGATGACGACGGCCATGCGCATCATGGCGACGTAATCGCGCTCGACACCAGCAATTGCCTGATCCGCAGCGACGGCATTCGGGTCGCAGCCGTGGGCGTATCCGATCTGATCATCGTGGCGAGCGGAGATAGTGTCCTGATCCTGCCACGGGGGCAGAGCCAGCACGTCAAACGGATTGTACAGGCCATCAAGGATCAGGAAAATAATTAAGATGCCCGCGAGCATTTAGTCTCCGGCAAACACGAACGGACTGACGCCGCGCTCCCGATCGTTAAAGATCAGTGCACGACTTTGGGGGGCGGCACTCCGTTGAGGGCAGTTTGGACGCGTACATGCCCGACACCCAAGGCCGATGGCGGTTGCCTCTCCCTGTTTCAGGTCGATTCCGCTCGCAGCGGCCAATGGCGTCGCAAGGGCCGCGTTCAGACCGATGCCGACCACAAACTCGCCGCTCACTCCCCCGACCCTTACACCTTGTCGATGAACGGTGCGCGCCATGGTAAACCAGCGCCCCTCACCATCCAATGCAACCAGATGGCGTACAAGATAGCCGGGACGTTCGAAGGCATTGTGCAATTGCCAAAGCGGACAGCGGCCCTCCGCCTCAGTCAGTGGCGACGCACTGGCACCGGAAAACCTCTTGGACGCCTGACCCGCCCGGTCGATACGGATCATGAAAAACGGCAGCCCACGCGCACCCACCCGCTGTAACGTGGTCAGCCGATGCGCAATCTGTTCAAAACCTGCACCGAAGCGGCGTTGGAGTAGCTCGACGTCGTACCCCGTCGCTTCGCACGCGCGCAGGAAGCGAGCATAGGGCATCATCACGGCAGCAGCGAAATAATTTGTGAGATGGCGACGAAACAGCCGTTCGGAAACGCGGTCGGCGAACCCTGCACCTTTGACAAGCGCGTCGATCTCGGCTTTCGCCTCGATCTGCCCAAGCTGAAACAGCGTAGCGAATGTTCGGCTCGCGGGGTCGAGCAGTTCTGACAATTGTAGCTGCCGTGCATGGAGATCGAGCCGGCGAAGCGTGTCGGGCATCACATCGACCGGCAGAATGCGAATCGAAAGCTGATGCGTCACTCGCAGCCGCTCAGCAACTGCCCCATATAAATCGCCCGAACCCGCACGCAAATCGTCGGAGCGCGTTTCGGCAAGGCTGTCCAAATCCGAGAAATGCCCGCGCCACCGCTCAATTTCTCGGCGTACCGCATCGATCGGATCAGGACCGGGGGCACTCCCACCTGCCCCCATCCCATCGAACGCTCGGGCAAATGCCTCCGCACTGTCGGGGGCGGCACTCAGCCAATCGGAAACCTGAGCGCGATCGATTGCAAGGTCGGCGAAACGCGGATCGGCAAGTCGTCGTCGAATAGCCTCGGCACCGCCGCCAGGCTCGCTTGCGGCAAGCGTGCGGGGATCGAAGTCGAAAGTTTCGGCCAGCCGGAGCAGCAACGCGGCGGTTAGGGGCCGCTGGTTGCGCTCGATAAGGTTAAGGTAGCTCGATGAAATCGCAAGCGTCTCAGCCATCACCAACTGATTGAGACCAGCACCTCGCCGGAGACGGCGCACGGCATGACCGGCAAACAGTTTAGCATCGGCCATACGGCTGCATGATATTCTTCGCATAAACTGTCAATGAATGACAGTTCGACACGCCCGGCAACAAAACCTGCACGTTGCACACAACATAAATCCAACGAACTGTTTGTGGCCACTCATCATGTCGGGCACGACCGCAACATACTGCCGGTCACCGAGTTCCTGGGGAGGAAATTACGCCTGTCGGAGAAATCCGGCAGGCGTTTTCGATTAAATCATTGCACGTCGCGGGTTTACACACCAAACCATAGAAGCAGGACGCAGCAATGCTTACCCCGGAATGGCACCGATGCCCGCAGTTCCGAACCATTGAAGTTTGCGTTACAGCCGTTTTCGGGGGTCGATGGTAAATGATGTTGAGCGAGGTTTTTTGGTGAGTGAGTTGAACGGCCTGCGCGTTCTGATCGTGGAAGACGAAGCCCTGATTGCCATGATGGCGGAGGACATGATCGACAGTCTGGGTTGCACCGTTGCCGGACTGGCATCAACGGTTGGCGACGCACAAACTGCGCTGGTCAATGTCAAATTCGATGTCGCCGTACTTGATGTAAATCTCAATGGAACCACCAGCATGGGGCTGGCAACGGCGTTGAAGCAACGCGGTACTCCATTTGCTTTTACGACAGGATATGGAGCTAACGGTATCGACGCCGAGCATCTCGATATGCCCGTTCTGACAAAGCCCTATTCGATCGCCGATCTGGAAGCCGCGCTTATCACCTGTGCACAGAAGAATCAGGCGGCCGGGGTGAGTTCCACGACGTCCATAACAGATTCAAATCGCGGGTAAGGCAGGATCAACCGCCAACGTTTATCACCAATCCTCTGTACTGCCCCCACCATGTCGCGTGTGGCGTCGAGGCCATATTCAAGGGGCCGGGTTTCGTCCGCGAACATCATGGTACCGAGGAAAATCTTTCGATAACTGCCATCGTCAAACATCAGACCGACCGGACGCTGGGAGCCGCCTATTTTGGCGAAGCTCGAAACTTCGCCCTCGTCGTTCACCAGGCAATCGAACGCTGGATAGGGCGTAAACGCGGCTACGCCCGGAACGACCGAGCCAAGCTTGATGACGCGACAACGGTAACGCCCGCTGGTCAGGCCAACATTTTCGATGCCGGCGTCGGGTAACAAAAGCGCACCTTCGCGAGCAATACTGTCACTCTGTCCATCGGCCTTTGCTTCATCGAGCGCCTTTACAAATGCGACGCGCCAATTTCGCAGTCGATCCATATCTTCTGCTGTGACGACACGCTTCCAGTCGGCTGCGGTGGGCTTAGCCCAGGCAGTATCAACCAATTTCCAGCCACACCCGGTGAACAACAGCGTCGCTACGACCGCGCCTAAAAGCTTCATCTCGCGTCCCTTGGTCTCTTTTGCCCAATCGATAACGCTTCGTCGTTGAAAAAGAACCATCGATATCAAGCGTCAGCCTGCGGTCCATCCACCATCTATCGATATGTTCGAACCGGTGACCTGAGATGCGTCGTCGCGGCAAAGGTTTATCGCCACCGCCGCAACCTGTTCGGCTGTCACAAACTGCTTCGTCGGCTGGCCCGCCAGAAGTACGTCGTTAATCACCTGCTCACGCGTCATATTCCGCGCCTTCATGGTATCGGGAATTTGCCCCTCGACCAGCGGTGTCCAGACATAGCCCGGTGAGATGCAGTTTGCGGTAACTCCGAAAGTCGCCAGTTCGAGCGCGACGGTCTTGTGAAATCCCGCCAGTCCGTGTTTTGCAGTGACATAGGCCGACTTATAGGGCGACGCGACGAGTGAATGGGCCGAGGCTGTTGCGATAATGCGCCCCCATTTCTTCGACTTCATATAGGGGATCGCCAGCCGCACGGTATGAAACGCCGCAGTCAGGTTCAGGGCGATTATCAAGTCCCATTTATCTACCGGAAAGTCTTCGGTCGGGCTGACGTGTTGCATCCCGGCATTGTTTATCAGGATATCGACGCCACCGAATGTATTGGCCGCGCCCTTCATCATCCCTTCGATCGCATCAACCTTAGTCAGATCGGCCCCATCATAGATTGCCTTGGCACCAGAGATTTTCTCGAGGTTTCGGCGCTCACTCTCGATTGCCGCGCTGTCACCGAAACCGTTGATGACAATATTCGCGCCTTCAGCGGCAAGTGCCTTTGCATAGGCGAGACCAATACCAGAGGTCGATCCAGTGATAAGGGCAGTCTTGCCGGTAAGGAACATATTATTCTCCTGAGCGATGCGCCACGCAGCTTTAGCAAGATTACCACGGCTGCGTGGACTTTTGCGTTCGTGCGCGGTCGATTATTTCTTGTTCGCCCACTTTCCGATCGCCGCGGCCTGTGTCGATCGGAGCCCCGCACGATAAGTTATCGAAGAAACCGCCTGATCGGCCGGCTTACGCGATGCTGCGGGCATCGGGGCCGCATATGCCGTTACCCGTTTTGCTACCGCCAGATCACCCGACCCCGCGGCCAGTCCGACGATAAATTTCGACTGGGTACTGGCCTCAAGCACCGCGTATACCTGTGCTTCATGAGCAACGGCCCAATCGAAAGCCAGCGCTGGATGCTCGCTGGCAACCGCCTGAATCACATTCCCTCGCATCGGCACCGGAATCTCGTCCGTTAGGGTCAGATCGAGCGCTTTTTGCGCCAGTACCACGTCGCGGACCGAGCCAAGGTTGCTATATTGTGTCAGCTTGGCAACGGGACTCTGCTCTGCCTTTGCCTTGGCGTGAAGATCGTCCCAACGCGCCGCGTCTGCCGTGCTGGCGTAAACCCTTTGCGCGGGCTGGCGGATCGGACCGGGAACGGCAGACGGGTCGCTAAAGCTTTTGGCAGCATAGCGAGCAGCTTCGGCAACGACGGCCTGATCGCCAAAGTCTCCGAGCAAAGGAATCAACGTTTCGCGAAGCTGAGCATCGGCCGGTGCTTCCTGGGCCTTTGCCTCCCAACCTAACCGCGCGAACACTGGATGAAGCAGCGTTTTTGCCCGAGCGCGAAACGCGGGCTGTTCGGGAGCCCCATTCAAAACGTGGTCGATCGTCGACAATTGTCCCGCGATCATCGACCACAGGATCGGATCCGCATTCGGTGCCACCCCATCGACCAGCGCAAGATAACGTTCGATCGGCTGATACCCTCCATTAGCGAGAGCCAGAGTATCCGCCGCGAAGCCGATCTGGTCATCGACCGCCAGCGTCGAGAATCCGGCGCGCAACGCCTCCTGATGCGCGGGCGTATAGAGGGTACGGAAATATGCACTTTGCCCTTTGTTCACCAGCGTCAGCCCACAGCCCGGAACCGTGGCGGTGGTGTTGCCTGCCCCCGAAACCGAGATAAGCGAACTGGTATGGCCGGTTGCCGCACCGACGCGGACAGGAACAATCCATGTCGTCTTGGCCTTTGAAGGCGTGTCGAGACCGAAGCGATCCTGCGACAACGGCAGCGTCGTCGTGCCCCCGTTACAAACCGGCACCCCAACCCGGATCAGGGGAACTCCGCCCTGCAGGGTAAAGCTGTGCATCATCGGCGCGATGGGCTTGCCCGATGCCGCCGCAATTTCGGTCCAGAGCTGATCGGTTTCGGTGTTGCCGTATTTATACTTCGCCATGTAGCTGCGGACGCCCTGACGGAACACGTCCGGTCCCACCGCGCCTTCCAGCATCCGGATCACGGCCTCACCCTTGCGATAAGTGATATCATCGAATGCCGTCGAGATTTCATCGACCGTCTCGACATGCTGGATAATCGGATGCGTGGTCACACGGGCATCGCGGGTGATTGCAGACTGGCGGTCGAATGCCAGTGTCTGCGAGGTCGCGCCCGACATCGGGTTCAGATCGCCCGACACCTTCGACGCCATCCACGACGCGAATCCTTCGTTCAGCCAGAGGTCGTCCCACCAATTCATGGTGACGAGATCGCCAAACCACTGATGCGCCATTTCATGAGCGACGACGTTAAAGATGTCCTGTTTCTGGTTTTCCGTCTGATACTTCGGATCGACCAGCAGGATGCGTTCGAAATAAAAGATCGCTCCCCAATTCTCCATCGCACCAAAGAATTGCGACGACCCCGGCCCGGCGATCATGTCCATTTTCGGTAACGGATAAGGCGTACCGAAATAATCATTATAGGCCGCGAGTACCTTTTTGGCGCTGGCGAGTGCGTAATCACCCTGATCGACAACGCCCTTGCGCGTGATGACCCCTATCTCGACATTGCCCTCCATCACCGTTTTGCGATCGACGTTGCCCATCCCGAGAAACAGCAAATAACTCGACATTTTGGGCGTGGGCGCGAAAGTCCAGACGGTCTTGCCACTGGCTCCAGCGACCTTGCCGGTGACCGGCATATTCGAAAATGCCGTCTGCCCGGTTGGCGTTACGGCACTCAGCTTGAAAGTCGTTTTATAACCGGGCTCATCCCACATCGGCGCAAAACGCCGCGCATCGGGAGCCTCGAACTGAGTGACCAGCATGCGCTCCTTCGCACCCTTCTCTCCATCATAATCGATGGCGAACAGACCGGTCGCAGAAGTGTGGATGATACCCGAATAGGTGATCGCCAGATTATGCTGTCCCGCCGTCACCATAGTCGGAAACGTGAAGGTCGCGCGCTGCCCGGCTTCATCGAACGAGACTTTCGCAACCGCGTTGCCATCCAGTTTTACACTGGAGATCGCAATATCCGCCGAATTAAGCGTAATCGTCCGCGTCGGCTTATCGACCTGAATGGCAATCGTCTCGCGGCCGGTAAAGGTTAACTTCGCCGCATCAGGTTCGACCGTGATGTCATATGACAGTGGCCGAACACCCTCAGGCAAACGTCCCGGTGCCGCATAGGCGGTGGTGGCCAACAGGGTGGCGGCAAGCGAAATGCCGGCAAATATAATACGCAAATGGAAGTCCCTTCAAATAATCTCTATGATTTATTGCGCCCCCAGGTAGTAATCTACCGCGGAGTTAAATCGAAAACCGCCGTGTGACCAGTGCCGATATTTTGGGCGATGAGAGCGGAATTTTCGACAGTGGCGCTGACAGCATCGCGACCCGCCTCCCAATGTTCGTTCATCGTGCGCGCCGAAAATTCATAGTCGCGCGATCCGCCCTCCCAAGCATTTGCGCGATAAATAAGCTGGACAACGCTGACCGGAAACTCACGTGCCATTTCCGCCAGTCGCTTTACATCAGCATCGTCCAGCAGTTCAGGCGGCAGTTTCTTCAACACTTTGCGGATTGCTTCGCGCTCACGCCGCAGTTTCAGCATCTGATCGCTGACCTGTCGCGTTCGGCTCGAAAAGCGGATTTCCTTTTCGCGTGCCATAACGTCCATAATCGTCTTTGGCCGAGCCGCCGCAGCCGGAAACAAATCGACCTGAAACACAATCATTTCTGCATCCTGCGTTTCGAGGACGTGCTGCAACGGCGTGTTCGACACCAGCCCGCCATCCCACCAGAGCTTGCCATCAATCTCCACCGGCGGCAGTCCGGGAGGGAGAGCACCCGATGCCATGATGTGCCGCGCATCCAGCCGTTCGTTCGCGCTATCGAAATAATTGAAATTGCCGCTTTCGATTTCGACCGCACCCACCGAGATCCTCACCGGCCCGGAATTCAGCAAGTCCCAGTCGACCAGTTCATCGAGTGTCGCGGCGAGTTTCGATGAATCATAAAAGCTAAGCGCCTCGGGACTGCCCGGCATAGCGGCGAAGACAGGCATCATTCTGGGTGAGAAAAAGCCTGGCACGCCGAACATCGCGACGAATGCCGCCGACATCTCGTGGAGAAGTTCACGGGTCGTATCGTTGTGCCAGATCGGAAAACTTGGCAGCGCAGCCGTGGCGCGATCCCAGAACTTCCGAAGCGCCGCGACACGGTTTCGGGATGATTGCCCGCGATCAGCGCAGCATTAACCGCTCCGATCGAAATGCCTGCAACCTCATCGACTTCAATCCCTGCCCCATCGAGGGCCTCGTAAACGCCCGCCTGATATGACCCCAGCGCACCGCCGCCCTGCAGAACCAGAGCAACCTTGTCGGGAAGCGGAAGCCGCGACGCCTTGCGCGTGCGGCGGGGTTGGAACGTTTCGATATCAGCCATCTTCCACAATCTGGTACGGTAACCTGTGCATTGCAACGAATGTTCCCGCCGTGCATTAATCGCTGGCACGTTACGGGAGAGATCGATGCGCCTCGACGACGAATCTGAAAGCACGAATTTCGAGATTCAGAGCGAAGGTCAGCAGCGCGCCGGGTTCGGTGGTGGCGGCGGTCTTGGAATGCTCGGCATGATCATCCCGTTCGTCTTCAGTCGATTTGGTATCGGGGGCATTGTAGTGCTGGGCATCGTTGCACTGGTGTTCGGCGGCATCGGAGGCGGCGGAGGTGGTGGCCTGCTCGCTCCAGTCAGCCAGACCTCGCCGCAGCAATCGACCGCACCGGGTCAGCTAACTGACATTCAGCGCATATCGCTGCGCGTTCTGGGATCGACCGAACGACGCTGGACCGACATTTTCGCGAAATCGGGTCAAAAATATACGCCGACAACGCTGGTGTTCTACACGCGCAATGGCACGTCAGGTTGCGGAGCTGCCCAGTCCGCAATGGGTCCATTTTACTGTCCCAGCGACCAAAAAATCTACCTCGACACTGAGTTTTTCAACGAACTGAAGACCCGCTTCAATGCGCCGGGGGACTTTCCCATCGGCTACGTCATTGCCCATGAGGTTGGGCACCACATTCAAGATCTGACCGGCATCGAACAGAAAGTGCGCTCGCAACAGGCGCGGGCAAGCAAGGCTCAGGGCAACGCATTGCAGGTCGCAATGGAATTGCAGGCCGATTGTTATGCCGGTGTTTGGGCGGCAAACGACAAGAATTTGCTCGAAGCGGGCGACGTTGAGGAAGGAATGCGCGCAGCGCAGGCAATTGGTGACGATACGCTGCAACGCGCGTCACAAGGCGTTGTCGTTCCCGAAAGCTTTACCCACGGTTCGGCTGCCCAGCGTCAGCAATGGTTGAAACATGGACTCGACACTGGCGATCCAACCGAGTGCAACACATTCAATAGTTAAACGACATTATCTGGGACGCTAAATCTTCACGAGCATCTTGCCGGTGTTCGCCCCGGTAAATAGCCCAAGGAACGCGTCAGGTGCACTTTCAAGTCCCTGAAATACAGTCTCACGTGCCTTTAATTTACCCGTCGCCACGAGTGCGCCTGCATCGGCCATGAACTCACCCATCTGTGGCAGGAAGTCGGTGAACAGGAATCCCGTCGAACGAATGCGCGCAGGGATCGTCCGTATGAAATATTTGAACGACATAGGCTCGCCGTGGTTATACGCGTCGATCATCCCACAGATCGCAAAGCGGGCGTGTAACCGCGCCGTTGCATAGGCAGCATCGAGGTGTTCACCGCCCACATTGTCGAAATAAACGTCGATGCCTTTGGGTGCCGCTGCCATCAGCTGCGGTAGCACCGGTCCGGCCTTGTAATCCACACAGGCATCCGCGCCGAGTTCCTTAACCCAAGCGCACTTTTCCAAACCGCCAGCCGAACCGATGACTGTCATGCCCTTCGCCTTGGCAATCTGCACGACCGCCGACCCAACAGCACCCGCGGCCGCCGACACGAAAACAATATCACCCGCTTTGGCAGATGCGGTGTGCAGCAGCCCGAAATATGCGGTCGCGCCCGTCAGCCCCAGACTGTGCAGGAAGGTTTGGATCGGAAGGCCGTTTTCGGGGATCTTCTGCGCACCAGCCACGGGAACAACGGCCTCGTCCCGCCAGCCCAGCATATGCAAAACCTTGTCACCGATAGCGAAATTGTCCGCACGGCTTTCGGTAACGACACCGACTGCGCCACCCTGCATTGGTTCACCAAGCTGAAATGGTTCAGCATAGCTTTTCACGTCGTTCATCCGGCCACGCATGTACGGGTCAACCGAAAGCCATGAATTCGTAACGCGAATCTCGCCGTCCTTAAGGGGCTGGTAAGGCTGGTCGATCAGTTCGAAGTTCACCGAAGCGGGCATGCCCGACGGGCGCGATTTCAAACTCCATGCCTTGGCCATTTTACAATCCTCATCGACGGTTTTAATTTGCGACCAGTCCTAAACTGAAACTGGCTAGCAAGCAAAAGGGGGCCGCGCTTTCACGCAGCCCCCGTTCGTTTGCCAGCCGGTATTAGTAAGTGCCGGAAAAGCTTCGATTCAGAACGTGAGGACCGTTATTGTCCGAACCACCGGATTCGTTCCCCCGGTCGCTGCCAAAGATCATATTGCGGTCTTCATCGCGCCATGCCTGCTTTGCTTCGACTGCGGTCTTCGAAATGGTGATCTGCCCACCATCCGCAGATTTCAGCCATATCGACGGGATTGAATGATGGTGTCCGCCCGCATCCTGATCGTTTCTGGTCAGGATAATCCGGTCACCCCGCACTTTATCGACGGTGCCGACATGTTCGCCATCCGAACCGACAACTTCATGGTGCTTTTCGACCTGATCGAGCAACGAACGTTGACCCTGCCGCTCGTTACGCCAATTGCCAAAGTCGTTTTCAAACTTCGACTGATTATGCTGCCGATATTCGTGATAGTCGCGGTCAAGGGCATCGATCTGCTGCTGGCGCCAGCTGCTATAATGTGGGTCATGGTCATTGCGACCTGTGCCGCGCCGACTGGAATTGCTGCCCAATGCGCCACCGGGAGTGTTACCGCGGCCATAATTCTGGTTGTTGTAATCGGGGCCACCATCTTCGCGAGCATCACGTTCGCGACGGCGCTCAGCCTCATCGTCACCGAACCACGAGCGCACCTCGTCGCCCGCACGATCCAAAAAGCTGCGGTCGTCGTCATGCTCGCTGCGATACCGGTCGCGATCGCCGGTTATCTGCCGATCGCGATAATCACGATCCTGCCCAGCACCGCGCGCACCATATGAGCCATATCCACCACGATCGCGGTCTGCGCCACGGTCGGGACCACGGCCGTCGTTGCGACCGCGATTATAATAGTCGTCGTCCTGATAAGCCATTTTCGTTTCCTCTCGAACGGGGCAGAGCAGTTCCGCGCTTGCCCGACGAACAGGTAGAACTGAGCACGCGCTGGGCTGTTCCAAAACTTCCACTTCCAATCGGCAAACCGTTGGTCGCCGGCGGAACGATCCGAGCCGAGTCTTTGGAATTACTGAAGATTGCATCAAGCGAAGTGCATCGTTAAGGCACCCAATTCGTACCGCGCACAGCAGTACGGAACTGGTGAGGGGCTGTAGCTCAGTTGGGAGAGCGCGTCGTTCGCAATGACGAGGTCAGCGGTTCGATCCCGCTCAGCTCCACCAGTTTAAGTTGGTAACGTGTTGATAAGGTTCAATAAGATTGCAGATCGCTGATACCTTCCCCACGTTTTACCCCACAACACATGCCGGCTTGTGCCGGACAGTGGCGGCCAGTGGCAAACAGGCGCTTTCCTTACGATCCGTCCCGTGCGAAGCCTGATCCACGAAAGTCTGGGCAAGAAGCAGGATCGATAGTGGCAAATCAAAAAACACCGGTAACGTTCAAGAAGAGCGCTTCTCCAAAGGCACCCCCTCCTAAACACGATGGTGGGGGTGCATCTACTCAACCGAAGCCTGCGCCGACCACATCAGGCAAGCCACCTCCGGGGAACAAGGGGTAGCACTATGTCGAGACCCCCCGTCTACATCCCCGACAGTGTGCAGCCGAAGCCACCCCCGCCGCCGTCAGCCCCGAATCCGTCGCAACCCCCACCACCGTCGCGCGGGTAATTCTCGCTTTTTGAATCGAAACGCGACCCGCTGAACCTTGCCCGCAGGTATGTAGGTCATTCGCGCCCCGTATTCTGGATTTGTTACGTGAGCGTTTTCAGAGGTGGTGCCGTCAGCGCTTTCCTCGTCTGTGACGTAAATTGACACGTCACCAGTAGGACCAAGCACACAGGGGCCGAATGGTTCATCAGCGAAGCGAGACGTGTCTGTACAATTTAGCCATTCGCCCCTGTCGGTAAGTACACAAATTTGCGACAGATAGATCTTTGAGTTCTGGGTCGTAACCGACGTCCAAGCTGAGGGATCGTCATTAGCCCATGAAACGTCGAAATAACGCAGCGCCTTGCCAAGCCACAAGGCTCCAACCGCGCGCCATAGCAAACCTGCCAACATAGACACGCCGAAAGCCGCGACTGCCGAGAACACCGGATGGTCGCTCGGTAACAAATAAAGCGCGCCGGTAGCGATCAGCCCGAAAGCTATGGCTAAAAAAGCTACATCAATGGGTTTGTGATGGGATCGTATCCCGCGGTACGCGAGCATGTAAGTGGCGTAACCCGCCGCCAGAGATAACTGTATTTGCCAAGGCAGTGTGAGCGCATCATTCATGACGACAAAGCTGGCGTCACATCGACTTCAAAGAGAATCTCCTTTTCGTTGCCAACCCACCTTACAATTGACCACTTGGCAAAACCGAGTTTGGTCCCCTCTCCTGAGACAGGGAGCCCGTCCAGCAAAACCATAGTGTATGGCTCTTTGAAGCTGTTTGGTGTTTGGATCACACCCCTCAGAAACAGTTTGTCAGCGGCGCGGATGACAGCGCCCCTAGGAGGTGTGTGGTACATCTCGTCTATTGCGCTCGCCGTATCGACCTCAATGCTGACACCGCGAATATGAAGGCCAGACCAGTTTTCGCCTTTCTCTGTCGGGATAACACCGAAATCGTTGGCATCAAGAAAGCAAGCGGCCAGTGCCCCGTCTTTTTCTCCGACGATGAAAGTGCCCTCGGCAGACCCGACTGGGATTATCAGGGATAGCCGCTCGGCTATTTTCAACGATCCATACACAATGGCAGATGGCTCGATCATCATTTTACTTCCCCGCTGCTACCTGTCCTGAGTAACTCGGGCCGAGTTATCTCTTTAAAACACCTGCAAAGCTATAACTTTGCGAGAGCATCATCACGAGCTTCAGGCTGACCGCAGCATCAAAAGGATCACTCTGTTGGAACTGATGTGTTGGGATTATCTGTTAAAATTCGCTCTGACGGCCTGGTATATGTGTTTGGAAAGACGAGTGCCGGAATGCCGTCTTGAGCCCTCAGCGCGGCATTTAAGCTGGCGACGACCTCCAGGTCGAACCCGTCAGCAACGTCGCGCTGCTGGGTACTTCAACTGATCAAGCCGCGATGCGATGATCTTCCAATTGGTCACGCCATCGTAATCTCCAGCCAAGGCTAACTCGGTGACGCGCTGGGCGACGGCTTCGTCAGCTTTGGCCCCATGCTGGCGTTCCATGGCCACGGCGCAGGCCCACAATTCCCAGTCACTCAATAAAGTCGGCTGTCCTACAGTCATCGATCGTGCCTAATTGAGTTCATGCGCAGACCTAAGCTCATCGACGTTGAATTCGCTATGCTATTGTTTCTGGTCGGCGGAGCATTCGTCCACGGCATACTGACCGGGTTGATGCACTTGCGCTGATTGGCTGGCGTCGGCATCGTCTGTACCGGTTGATTCGAGGGAGAGAAACCATGCGTATCGCTTTTGCCGCTGCCGTCGCCGTCGCCATGTTGTCCACGCCGTCGTTCGCTGCCCCATGTCGTGATCATGGCAAGTTTGTGAAATGTCCGCCTAAAGCGGCTGCAAAGGCTGTTCGCTGCAAAGACGCCAAGGGCAGGTTTGCAAAATGCGGTACTGCGGGCGCAAAGGCAATCTGATCGGCTAACTGACCCATGGACCTATATGACCCCGCCCGGTGCAAGGAGAGGCTGACGAAGCTGGTGAAGCATAAGCCAGTGCTGAAGTCAAAATGACTTGGCCACCGGCGCTAACGCCAAAAGGCGCAGAAGACTATGCTCGTAACTTCACCGATATTGAGCGCAGCTTCATCATCAATTGCTCGTCTACGCTCACGCTTGGTTACGAGACGTTGTCAAAGAAACTGGATGTAACGTACGATCGCGCCGATGTAATGGGGTGCGATATGCAAGCGCGTTCTCTCGGCGCAATAAAGCCAGCTCGCCATGGTAATCGCTACGCTGGCTCAGGCTTTTTCCTGAATGAGCGAGGCGAGGCGGTTAAGCGCGCAGTGCTCTCGATCAACCCAGATTTAAGAGCGGGTTTGTGAAGCACATGATCACCAATAATCTAGGCAACGCGTCTCCACCGCAGATGCCCCCTGTTGACCATATCCCTGTTGCAGCAGATGATTAAATTTAGGCGCGGGCAATAGCTACGCCCCAACGACAGGGGAGAGAAAAATGCTTAGAATATTGGCAGTTTCAATGGTGCTGATGGTACCATCTATGGCCGAAGCTCGCGGCGGCGCGCACTACGGTGGGGGAAGCCACACCTCCTCCCATGGCGGTCATTATTCCATGGGAAGCAGTGGATCGAGTCATCGTGGCGGCCACTACACCAGTCCGACTGGTAGCCGGCACTATGGCTGTCACAAATGCTGACACAGAGTCGCTAGAACAGACTTGGTTTGGAAGGCCGGGGCGGGAGTGCCGTCTCGGTCGCCCGATCCATTTCACTCTCATCGTATCCCGCACTTGGTCACTGTGAACCGATCCACGCTTTCCGGACCCAGCAAATCGGCGACATCCGCCGACACGTCCAGCCACCGCGACCAGTCCTGCCCAAAAAGCACAACCGGCGCGCGATCGTGATAGCCATTTAGCGGTGCCCCGGCTGGTTGCGTCACTACGGTGAAGCTCTCGACCAATCCCTGATCGGCGGTTTCGCAGCAGTCCCAGATCCCCGCCAGCATGATTGGCTGGCCGTCGCGTGGCTCAAATAACCAAGGCTGCTTCTTCTTGTCGTCGTCGTGGCGCGGCCCCATCCACTCATACCAGCCGTCAGCAGCGACAAGGCACCGCCGCCGCGCGAAGCTGTCGCGATAGGCGCGGGACGTCCTGACCGTTTCCGCGCGGGCGTTGAAGGTGGTTGCCTTCCATTCCTTTACCGTGCCTTTGTGGAACCATGGGATGAGCCACCAGCGGGCCATCGACACTGAAGGCGCTCCCTCGTTCGCCCGAACAATCGTCGCGGCCTGCGTCGGTCGCACCTGCTCTCGCGACTCTAAGTTCAGGGCGAGTTGATCGAGCAGGCCGACAAACTCACGCAGCGCCGCGTGAAGCTCTGCCCAAGGGCGCGTGTCTCGAAAGCGTCCGCACATGTCGGAAAGATGCCGATCAAATCTAGTATTGTCGACTGTCCGTAACATTTGAGCGTGCCGCGTCCATTAGGAACGGAAACGAAAATGGTTATACAGGCAAATTTGCCGGGGGCCAATCATGTTAGATCGTGCGGATGCTTTACTGAAACTCGCGCTTGCCATCGCTGCGTTGGCGCTTGGGTGCGGCATTGGATATTATTACGCATTTTTTCTGCCCGCTCAGGCAACTTTAGCGGCGCAAGCGGCGAGTGTAACGGAACAGGCGAAGATGGAACGTGACCGTGCTGCAAGCGACAAATCGACCGCCGCAGCAGCCACCGCCAAACTAACGTATCAAATATGCATTTCGAGAAGCGATACGGACTATTTTTCGCAGTTCAACGCTAGTTGTTCCCGTCAGCATGAAGCCGATGCAAAGGCCAAGCAAAATTGTCGGGGGCAAGGTTTCGCAGATACCTACTGCTCCTCCTTGCAGCTGCGCCCCGCTCAAGATTGCGCGTTGCCTGCATTCGAAGCCAACAACTACCATCAGCAATCGCAGGACGCGAAGCAAACATGTTTAGACGCGTTGAAGGCCGGAGCCTAACAGAGAGCGAGACTGCCATCCGCGCTCACCTTCGACCGAACATGGCCGACTTATCGCGCTGGCGTTGTAGGCCGCTTCTCCTGTCCGGCTGGCACAAGGGCACCTGCTCGATCGCTGAACCGACGCGCGTTACCAGCACGGCGTAGGGCCTCGGCCAGCCGCTGACTTTCAGCCGAAGCCGCTGCTCGGGCCGAAGCCGGGTTCATCGACTGCATCAGTGCTTTCGCCAATGCCCTCGTGTCAGACGCGGTTTTCATATGCCCGACGAGGTGAGCGCCGCCTTCCAACGCCACGTTGCCGACGCCGGGCATGAAATGCCCGGCCGCAAGATGACCGGCTACCTTAGCAACCTTGCCAACAACGGTAGGCTTTCCCGGACTGTTCGCACGATCAAGGGCGTCCGGCAGGCTGTTAAGATAGGCACTGTTCGTGTTGGAGAAGTTGGACGTGCCTGGCACTGGCTCGTGCATGTGCTGAGCAGCGCGGCCTATCGAAGCAATCTCCGCTATCTCATCCTTGCTGAACAACGATCTCAGCTTTGTTGATCCAATCTTGTTCAATTCCTGAAACCACGCTCTGCCGCTGACAACCGCATTGCCGTTCGAGTCTGTCGCCCCCTTAGACGCGGCATCGTAGGCCCGCTGAAGGATCGATGCCTTCATCCGGTCAAGAGCATTACCTGCCTTGTCGGCCTTCAACTGGCGCGTCACTTGAGCAAAGGCACGATCTGAACTGGTGCCGATCAGACTGTTCTCAGCCTGTCGCCAGTTATCCGCGTTCGAGAAGTTGCCTTTGACGTCGCGCCGGATCAGCCCATCAACACCTGCTGGATCGTCATAGGCTTCGGCATGAACGCGGTGTGCCTGACGAGCCAGTTTATGAGCCGGTCCTGCGTTATCGAACTGGTCCATGCTCTGATCGAGCGCGCTCTTCGCCTTACCGACGAAGCTGTTCACCTGTCCGCCCATTGGGTCGTAACTCTCGTTTGCAGCCTGCCGGAGTTTCTCGACATCGCTGGGAGAAAAGCGGTTCCGGTTGGTTGAGCTGATCTCGTCCGCCAGCGTCTTGAAGCCCGAAACAAACTCACGGCTGGAAGCCTGCATCGGAGATTTGAACTCGGGCGTGGCAAGCAGTTCACGTACGGGGTCAATTGAGACAGTCTGATCTCCGTCAGCCTGGCGCGCTTTTGCATACAGATCGGTGACATTCGCTTTGCTGGCGTCGGCGGACTTGGCCAATGCGGCAGCTGCGGTTTCTGCGGCCTCCCCGCTCGACGGTACGCC
The DNA here is from genome assembly GCF_003660165.1 of Sphingomonas paeninsulae. Taxonomy (NCBI): domain Bacteria; kingdom Pseudomonadati; phylum Pseudomonadota; class Alphaproteobacteria; order Sphingomonadales; family Sphingomonadaceae; genus Sphingomonas; species Sphingomonas paeninsulae. Next base: position 1,819,231 of record NZ_CP032829.1, on the reverse strand, counting down.
ACCGTACCGGGCGACAAGATCCTGCATCGCATTGTTAACGGCATGGTTGTTCGATGCCAGTTGAGCATTTAGCGCACGGCCCTCCGGCGTTGTCACAAGCTTTGCTCCTTCGTTAGCGGCCTGTTGCTGCGCAGGATCGCGCGTCACAGCCGCAATGGTGGGTTTTGCGCCGACATAGGTTATCTCAGCTTCACGCAGCGCGTGGTCGAGCGGTACGCCCTCGGCCTGCAGTTTCTGAACATGGGTAGCGACGCTCGGTGGAAGATCGCTCGTAGCTTCAAGCCCGGACGCCGAACCGCGCGAACCGAGCGCATCCGACACGTCGGTGGGAGTGATGGCTCGTGGAGCATCCTTTACCCCGATCGCTGGCCTATAAGGTCCGTTCTTGGCGCGGTAATCCAGCACCTCGTCTAGATTGCCGGTGCCTCCATTAGCCTCACCATAGGCGCGGATCGCAGCGTCTGGTTCACCCTTGGCCACCATATCTACGATCGTTTCAGCAGCGGCCTTGTTATAGGCTGGTGTTGCGATGGATGGAACGGTGTCCGCGTTCTTGCCTTTGAGTGCCGCCGCCAGCTTACTGATTGCATTGGCTGGGCCGGGCAAAAGGTGTTCAGCGCCAGCGCCAACCAATGGAGCCAGCAGAGCGCCCCCAGCGGTATTTTCGAGCACGTCATGACCCCCTGATGCAAGTGCCCCGGCGGTGCCGCCCTGTATCGCCATGTTGCCGTATTTAGTCAGAGCTGCCGCCAGCCCGCCTGCACCTTCGCCAGAACGAAGGAGATTGATCTCGCTCACCGGTGCAGTGGCCCCGATCATGCCTGCAAGTTTGCCAGCGCCAAATGTCGAGGAGTTGGGATCAGCGGCTAAACTCTGAGTGCCGCCCTCAAGCCTTGAAGCATAACTGTGCAGAGCAGCCGCCAGAGGGTTCGACGGCTGGCCCGTAATGAGGCTGGATAAGGACGTCGGAGCGCGATGACCGAGGCCATGATCGGCAAACCAGTTCTGAACAGGATCTGCGATATTGTTGATCGCGCCGCCTGCGGCATGCAGGACGGTTTCGGGTACGGTGGCGATGCCAGACAGAATACCGGCGTCAGCGTCGCGGGTCGAATCGATAAAATTGCGACCGTTGAAAATGGCGTCCGTAGCGGGTGTCAGTCCGGCGGCCCATTGTCCCCAGGACTGTCCGGGCCGTGAGCCATCAGATGGATGAAGTTGATCAGGCACACGAGCACCACCTGAACTACGATCAGGATAGCCGCCTGCTGAAGCAGGTGGAAGAGCCACGTTACCATTTGTAGGCGTTGTAGGCGCACCGAGCGCTGCTTCATACGGATTATCTGCGGCGGCTGGGACAGGTGGCGCGCCCGGGCTGCCCGATGAGCCTGACAGCGCCGCTTCGTATGGATTATCGGCTGCGCCCGACTGGGCCTGCGTAGGCCCGCCAGATGCCAGCACCGTTTGAAGGTTTCGCGCCGTAATATCGTGATGATCGGCAGTTCGGGGTCCCCAGTTGCTCTGGTTGGGACCGCCGTGGAAATAGCGAACCGCGTCATCAGGGTTGCCGAACTTATCGAGACCTTCCTTCAGATACCGCGCGGCAGCATCGGCAGCCTGCGCGCCGTCGTCGGGATTGATGCCGTACTGCTTTGCGAGCGCTCCGGAAATCTGGAACGCGCCGCGATGCGTGTCGTTGCCCATCGCAGGCTTGATCCGGGCATTGCCGATGTCGGGGTTAAGTCCGCTTTCGGTCGTACCAACGGCGCGCAGCAAAGCCATGGGGATACCATGCCGGTCTGCTGCCGCCTGCAACGTGGTATCGTCAACGATGCCGCTCATTGCGTCACCGCATTGATGTCGACACCCATGCGGCGAAGCGCCTGTAGCTTGCTGAGATAATACTGACGCGACTGAGGATTGAGATGCTGGACGTTCTGCTGAAACATCTGCGGACCCTTCGCGATCTGGGTAAAGACACGAGGATCGTAATTCCTGCGCCACTCGCTCTCGAATGCATCGGTCTTGCCGGGGCCGTTCTGTGCGGTCCATTGTTGCTGCGCTTGCGCGCGAGCGATGCCTGCCATCTCTAGGCCAATGTATGTTGGCAGAACTTCGTCGAGCGCGGCCTTCGGCATCTGCATGCCGGGCGTGGCTTTACCAACCAGACCAAGCCGTGCATCCGACCCGTTCAAACCCACGGCCCCGGCAAGCTGAGCTGTGTAGCGCGCCGCATCCTTATTGAAGACAAAGCCCTGTCCAGATGTGAGAAAGTTTATTCCGTGCTTCTCACCGAAGTCCTGCATAACCTTTTGTGCAGGACCCGTGACCAAACCAGAGTTGATGATGTGCTGCATATCACGCAGCGCGTTTATCCGCTGCGGGGCTTCCCGGGCATTGTCCTGTATCGCCGCCGCCGCCTGTGCCTGACTGGTGGCATAGGTATTTGCAGCAGCAGGATCACCTAGCGGTGGCGCGGCAGCGAAACTCTTGCCCGAGCCTCCTGCTGGCGCGCCACCTGAGAGTGCTGTGGTTATCGAGCCGGGCCCGACTTGCCCACGTGTCGGCGTAGGCGCGGGACGGACGTTATTGGAGCTCAACACCGAAGATTTGGGTGCCCATTCCATTTGCCGCGTTTGCGGATTGTAAATCTGGGTCAGATCACCGCCAGCCGCGCCAACTGCTTTTGAGTGCTCGCTGCCCTCCACAGCCTCAGCGCCGCCAGCGATCGGCGCAATTCCGATAAGCTTACCCTGCGCGTCGTGGATGGGCTGATAACCGGCAGGGACATGGGGAGGAGAATAATAACTTCCCCCCGATCCATCATTTAACAGGATCGTGCTTCCCTCACGGACGTTCGTCGGGTCGATGAATCCGGCCTTCCGATTTATGTCCCCAAAGCCTTGGCAAATTCTGGCGCGCCCGGCGTCAGCCCTTGAGCAACAAGGTTTTTAACGACATCGGTAGGCTGGGCCGACGCTATCACGCCCTTCCAAAATTCCTGAGGATCGTTCGCTTCGGCGTACATTCCCTGATCTGCGCTCATGGTTGGCATAAGCTGGTCGCGAGGTCGCTGCGCTGGCGTCGGCAAAGTGTCTGCGCCCGCACCCGCGTTCATCGGCGACACTGGGATCTGTTGCCCGGTGGCTCCCCCAGACTGCGAGGGGTCGGCAGGCGCCTTAAGGGAACTAGCCCGCGCGGGAATGGAGATGCCCATAACGGGTTTGGTGGGATCGTTAGCGCCCCCGGGGCCGTTCGTCGGAATTGGTGGAGGACCAACCTGCGCCGGCGCTATAGGCGCGACACTTGCCTGAACGGGCGACACGTTCGCTGGCAGAGGTGGCTTTGCGGTAAGAGCCGCTGCCAAGTTGGATACGTCTGAAGCTGGATTCTGCGGTGCCGCGGCTGGAGCAGCGGACGGTGTTTGGCGTTGAGCGATCAGTGCCTGCGCCAGCGCTGCATGCGATGCAACTGGAGGGCCCCCGGACACAAAATCCTTGAGTCTCTGCCCAAGATTACGGCCCTGCTCCGACGATGAATAGGGATTGGTCGATGAATCAATCTGGGGCGCTCCAGCGCCATAATGGAGTTGGCTCCGCGCATTCTGTGCCCGGGCTCCAGCGTCCCATTGCGAGGCGTTAGCCTGACGGCGGAGATGGTTTCCCGCAATCGCGTCAGCAAGTTGCGCCAAGCCCTGCGTCCAAGAGATGTTGCCGCTCTGTACCTGAATTGGCGTAAGTGCGCGCTGCTGGAAAGCGTCCGCCAATTCCTGTTGACGCTCAATCTGCTGAGCATCGATCGCAGAGCCAGTCGGATCGGTGGGGTTGATAAAGCCGACGCTGCGTACACCGATCGGGTTCGTTGCTTGAGCCATTAGATTGTCCTCAATGGGTGGTTATCTGGTAGGGCACGTCGTTGGCCCTTCCGAGAAGTCCGGCGAGAAAGCCGCCAAGGGTTGAGACGCCCTGTGGGCTGTCAAACAAGCCGACGAGGTTGATGGGCAGGTTGTAAAGCGCAGCCTCGACTTCGGTGTACGGCAAGCCGTGGCACTCGGAGACACCACGTACGAGTTTATCAGCCGTCAGTCGCACACCCGCCTGGCTGAGTAATTCGGGGACGCCTCTACGAGCTGACGAAATTGAGTGGCGGGCAACATCATGCGGCCTCCCGAACTTCCCGGCGCAAGGCCGCCCGCATTAGTTCGGACATCGACATGCCCTCGCGCCGGGCTTTGGCTTCCGCTGCGGCGATCAGATTGGGATCAGCGCGAAAGTTTACAGGCGTGGTGTGGATAATGCGACGCATAGGTCCTCCGGTTCACTGGTTAAGTCAGTGATGGAGGTGCTTGCGAAACGCAGTGGCAGCCATCGATGCCTCGAAAGGTAGCATATCCGTAAGCGCGAGACAATACATAGAGCCAAGGTCACTCCTTGCTGACCGCAGGCTTCGTTAACCCAAATCCCTCAGATCGAACGACCTAAGAAGCCAGATTGAACACGGGGTTGGTGGCACGCTTCTCGCCAGTATCTTCGGTGGGGTATTTGGCGCTCGATCGCGCCGCTTCCGCCTGCGGGACGGACTCCCTCAACTCTATATGCATTCGCAACTACGAGGGCGAAATAATGTCGAGTACGATCACACCTGCCGCAATGACCATCAACGAGTTTCGCGAATGGTCACGGACAAGCCGCACCAAGATATACGACGAATTGAGCCGAGGCACGCTGTGCGCGATCAAGGTTGGTCGCCGAACGCTTATCACCGCCGACGCAGCAAATGCCTGGCTTGCCGCTCAACCTCGCTACGCTCAGTCTGGAGCAATCGCATGACCACTAAAAAGAAGCCGCCGATGGATTTGCATCAGCCGAACGACAGTGTGAAAATGGACCGTGAGATTGCCCTCCTTGTGTCCAACAAACTGATAGTGCTGCGGAAGTCGGCTTATCAGATCAAAGTTGGGCCGTTTAATCGGTATCCAGACTCTGACAGTTGGAACAGCGACATGGACACCAAGAAGAAAAAACACTTCAACGAATTTCTCGCAGCTGTGCTCGACTGGGACAAAAAAGATAAAGCGCCTTTCTCGGGAACGCTCCGGGGGTGATTGCTTGATCGCGTATCAAACGGGTTGACGTTGTGTTACTTCACGACATGCCCTTTCGATACGCATTCGATAACGATACCGTATGAAGGTTTATACATTTCTGATGAGACCGACTGCAAAAGAAAGCATGTGAATTTCGGAATAGCTTTGAACTTCAATACAACGTGTTTTGTTATTCAAAGCGTTCCGAAAAAATCCATTATATTCAAAGGTTCTGGTGATGGCCGAATTTACCCCCACCAACCTTCCCAATCACGACGACGGTCTTTTGGATCACGCGGCCAACTGGCATGAAGTCGTGTTATAGCCTCGCGTCGCGGACGGTCCTGTAGAGCATCATCGGATGCGGGCCATTTCGCTAAGATCATGTCTTCATCGCGCTTTCGGCTAGCGATCTCGTTCCTCCGATCTTGAAACTCGTGAAGTTCCCAGCCGCTGTCGATGTAATCCCACGCGCCATCAGCCAGCGCCGACAATAGAGGCATCGTAAGCGACCCAGCAGCCCGGCGAACATCCGCACCAATGGAACCCGATGTCCCCAGGCGGCGTGTGCCATCCATATTGTCGGACGTCGCCCATATGCCCTTTGGGACGGCCAGCAACGCAATCACCGAGACGAGCCTGCCATTCGGCAGTTTCCAGCCTCTCATTTGATCAAGCGTTCGCCAAAGATTGCGCACCATCCGCCAGTGCTTTGCGACATGGGCTTTTGCGGTTCCCGGCTTAGCGACCTCGATTTCCCAAGACCGATCGTAAAGCGAATCCTCGCCAAACCACGCTTTCCGCCTTTCTGTCAGCCAATCGTCAATCAGATCAACAGCGGCGAGCGGAAGGTGCGCGACTACCTCGGTATAGACGATCCCGCCGGGCTGCTCATGCGCATAAATCCAGTGCGCTTTATTCGTTGGATCGCGGCGGCTCGAAAAGATGCCCAGCTCGTGAACGAACTGTGAAACACTCTTCTTGGCGCTGTCCAGCGCTGCGGGACCATGCCCGGGGTGCCTTATGCGGAATCGGGCGTTGAACAGGACTCCATACTGTTGCGGCAAAAAAGACGCCGCGTCGTAGATTGTCCCTGCCTGACTAAATGTCATCGCGCCAGACGGGTCGTGGCTTGAAATGGCAACCCGAGTAACCGGCAAATTCTGGCTGCGGATACGATAGCGCCGGTCCGAAGGCACAATCACTTTGGCTTCATTTGGCTGGGGCAGTTCGTCGAAATCGCCGTTGATCAGGTTATCAAAGATTATCAGCCGTACACTGAGGTTAGCATCGTCGATCACCCTCGCATGATCGAAATTCCAATGCTTCATCATTAACCGCCAGTATGTTTCGAGAGACATCTTCGCCCTCGACGCGCGTGGGCGGAACCCCGCTATAATCCGTCGTCGCTGCTCCGCCGATACAGTGTGAAAAGCTGCATTCACGATCGCGCTGCGTGCCGGACGGGCGATTTCGAAATTAAACAAATACAGAAGAAAGTCGCGAATACCTGTTGCCTTTTGCTGAGGGGGTACCAGCCATCTGCTTAGAGCGAATTCCTGAGCTTCTACGTCCCCTTCGAGCAGGGCGTAGCAGTATTCAACAATCGCCGACGCCCATCCGAACAGAAGGGTATCGGAAACTAAGGACGTGTTGACGTGACCTTGCTGCGAGATGTTATCCAGGAGCTTCACGATTTCGCGCGCTGAGCCTTTTCCAGCTGATACAAGCATTTCGAGAGCGTCGAGATCGTAGGTTATGTCTTCGCGCAGACAAATGTCCTTGAGCACCTTCATTGAAGCGGCTGGCGTGAGGAGATTGAATTCCAGCGTCAGCAGGCGAGACCGCAATGCCGGACGCACCTTTTCCGGCTCCGACGTTGCGAACAAATAGTAGGTGTCCCCCGTCGGACGTTCGGTAACCTGTAAAAGGGCGTCTGAGGCACTAGGTCCGAATCCCTGCACTTCGTCAGCGAATATTCCGAGCCGCCGGTTCATGTGAAAGCCGCTGAAACTCGCAATCATAGCTGCAGTGGATAATTCTCCGTGATTGGCAGCGCTGAATTCATAATGGACATACTGATGCTTGTTCTCGTTGAACGACACGCATGAGGCGCATTTACCACAGGGCGACGGCGTGGGAGCATGGCACTGCAATGCCTGTGAGAATACTCGCATTGCAGTGGTCTTACCGGTTCCAGGAGGACCGGCAGCGAGAAGTGCCGACAGGTTGTTGGTTTCAACATGTCGCCGAAGCATAGCAACCACCTTATCTTGGCCATGCAGATCTTCGAAGCGGGTGGGGCGGTATTTCTCGGTGAACGGTTGGCGAGTGGCCATCTCAGGTCTCTTTCTACGACCCGGCACCATTGCCGGATGTACATATAAAGAAAAAAGACGATTTCTAACACTTGGCTGCCGGAACAGAGTTTTCGGGCAGCATCATTTTGGGACACTCAATGAATCTTCGTTGCCTGCAAATAGCGCAGGTTGAACGGAGAAACCTGTTGAACAGAACACACCTTCCTCTCATTCCTGAAGCCGTCCTGCGACGCCACAAGGTCCACGAGAGCTTCGATAATCGCTTCCGCGCCTGTGCACGGCTCTTGCAAGCCCTATGGCGGGCTGAAACGGAAATCCCGATCGGCACACACACCGCGCATGACGGCACCAGCCGTAAGCTTGGTTCACGGATCAGCGACACCGCCGGTCAGGCAGGCCGCAACTTCATGTCCACCGACGTTGCGCGGCTGGCATGGCGGGAATTCGCATATCGTGAGCCCGGCTCGATGATCGACGAGCACCGCCTTTGGACCAATGCCCTGTCCTCACAGCCTCTCACCCTGAACGTCATGGGGCCGCTGCGGCTGGACACGAAGCTGGCGACGAAAGTGCTGGGCGCGATCTGCCCGGATCTGACCGATGCTACCGTTGACGCGGTGCTGTTCGAGCATTCGCCAGGCCGTCGTGTTGAAAGCCTGACGCAGGATCGAACGGCGTGGGATGCAGTGATCACCTATGTGCGTGAGACTGGCGAGACTGGGTTCGTCGCCCTGGAGTTCAAATACACGGAGACGTGTGGCGAACGCCAAAAGGAGCTTCGGTCCCGGTATGACGAGCTGATCCCCGCGACGGGTCTGTTCATCGATCCAGCCGCCGTCGAACTGCGTGGGCCACCCTTGCAGCAGCTAATGCGCGAGCATGTGCTGGCGCAGGCGACGATCATGCGAGGCGATCACAGCGAGGGCCGGTTCATCGTTGTGGCTCCTGCCCTCAACCAGCCGGTTCAGGATGCCTGCGCTCGCTATGCGGCCAATCTGGCCCCGCCGAGCGAAGGCAAAGCAGGGTTCGCGGTGATAACGCTGGAATCCTTCATCGCCGCGCTCGGTGAACAGGGCGACGAAGCCTACGCGGCCTCGCTTTACCGGCGGTACTGCGACTGGTCTCTGATCGACGACGAGATCGAGGCCAACTTCGCGATGCGTTCGGCCCGATAACGCTGGTGGCGTCCGCCGAAAGGCCTGCGAAGGGCGCGACGCCACACAGCCTCCCATTGGAGAATCCACATGAGCAACGTCGGCATCTTCTGGTTCGTCCCCTCGAACGTCCCGCTTACCTCCACGATGATCTACGATTTGACGCCGATTGCAGAGGCGTCGGGATACGCCGGGCTCAAGACCCACGACCGGGGACATTACGAATATTGGTCAAGCTTGGCCTCTCTGGGGTCGAATAAGCTCCGTGGCCGTGGCGAGCCGACCATCATCGCTAGATCGGAGTATGAGGCGTACCCACGAGGCCGGGTGGTCTACGATCCCAGCCGCCAGCACTTCATCATCTATGCCGATCGCCGCCTTCACGGGCAGGAATTCATCGACGTCATCCTGCTGTGGTTCGACATCCCGGCTGGCCGCTTCAGCGTTAAGGGCGATCAGCATTACGCCAATACTCTGCCGGTCCGACTGCCGCGAGATGTCTATTGAGGTGCGCGCAGCATCACCGCAGCCGGACACCCGCACCAGCTTTCCGTGAAACCTCGCCGGGATCGATAAATTGAATTCCCGCGCTATCAAGTGAGGCTCGCATCGTAGCGACGGAAAGAGATTGGACCTGTTGCCCGGTTTCGAACCGCTTCACCGTTGCAATCCCGAGCTTTGCCGCGGTGGCCAGTTCGATTGTGGACCACCCAAGTAATGCGCGTGCCGCTCGGCACTGTTCGATTGTCATCTGCATACTGATACCTTTAGCATCAGTTTGCGCTTGTATACCAGTAAAACCAGTGATACCATTAGTATCAGTTGAGCATGAGCTTAGCGGCCGGAATGGGAGATTGGACCTTCCCATCCGGCCTAACCGAACCCGTCATATGGAGACGACAATGGCTGACCTTATCCTAGATGCAAATAACACGCTCGCAACCCACGATGCTGAAACATGGGCGGAGAGGTTCGCTGCTTACGGCGCTGCCACAAAGCTCGTGAATTCAATCGACAGCGAGAAGGATTTAGACGGCTTTGACGCCGCAGCAGAATTCCACGGTGAGAAGATCGAGGCGCTTCTGAAATTTCCTGCGCCAGACTTGGCCGCGATCACGACTAAAATGCAGGTCATTCAAAAGGACGGATACCAGCATATGATGGCGCCGGTACTTACTGACTTACAGCGGCTGGCTGGGTCAGGGGCTGTGTGCGACCCGACATGGGGCCAGCAGATCGGCAACGATTACGTCTTACCGGACGCATTCCCCGGAATATCGGCCGAACTCGCACAGGCGGCTGATGCGATGCGGACCGCTCATTTTGATCAAACAGACGACGCTGGGCTAATGTTGTCTAACGCCGCCAAAAACGTCGCCAACATTACCGCTCGATCGACAAGCGACATTGCCGCCAAAGTTCTTCTCGGCCTATTTGAATGCGAGCCCTCTCAGCGCGATGGACGGCTGGCCGTGGATATTGCCGCATTTTCCACGGACAACGCAGCCTCAATCCTCATAAGCGCGGCGCGTGAGGCGGGCGCGTTAAGTTCACCCGCAGAGAACCCGGCTCTAGTCGAGGCATTTCACGCCTATCGCGCCGCGTTTGCCGAACTCGGCAGCACCGATCCCAACGTGGAAGACGAGAGCTTTTTCAAGATCGCGGACCCAGCCGACCAAATCCTGAAGACTGCAAAAGCGACGACGGCGAAGGGGGTGGCTATGAAAATAAAGCGCTCATTCGGTGCCATCGTGGGTTTGGATTGGTCGGATGATGCCGTGCTCGACACGAGGACCGAGCGATTTGCCCAAGGGCTTCTGGTCAGCGATCTCTATCATCAGATGCTCTGGAGCGCGGTTGAAGACCTAGAACAGATGGCGGAACAAGCGCCCTTGGTTCGTCCTACACCCTCCGAAAAACAAGCTTGGGATGCCGCGCTGGGTCAGTACCGCAAGGCATGGGCTCTTTGGAGCATTCTTGTTGGCGATTACGCCAACGAGGCTGCGGACGCCGTCTCTGCCATTGCCTTGCCCGCACTTGAAACACTGATTGAAACCCCTGCTCCGACCTTAGCGGCCCTCGTCATTAAGATGGAAGAGACCAGCCGGGGCCAGAGAGAAGTCCACTCTGAAGACTGGGACAACATCATTAGCGATGCCCGTCGTCTCGCTGGCATGGAGGCTTGAAAGATGACTTCCGCACAAACAATTGTCCCGCAATCTGCGGAACAATTCAAACCAAAGCCAGTCCCGACAGATTGGATGCCTTCGTTTATCGATAAAGGCGGCTGGTATGGCTGCATGGCGGACGGTCGGGTCCTGCTCGGCTATTCCGGCTGGGGATTTACTGATGAACAGCAGACAGCAGCCCGCGCGATGATAAGCGCACTGTCTCGCGTCGAGCGGGATGCCATCGAGCATGAAATTCGCTCACTCTCTCTGATGGAGGCCTGACATGCGCAGCGCACATGTCACAATCCGAGCGTCGAATGATCCGCAGACGTCATGGTCACGGTGCCGAACGCGGCGCTGGTCGCGAGCTGACGATCCCAGTTGGACAAGCCAGATGTTGGCCAACATGCCCTCATTTCCCCGAGCCGCCCTATCCCGACTGACCGCTCACATGATCGACCGGCTAGATGAGATGGACGGAGACGCAGAATCTGAGGACGGCGACGTTGACGGTTGCTGGGCCGGAGACGACGACGTGGGCAACTGCCCCGCGCTATTTGGTCGCGGCGATGGCTATCCGGGTGATGAAGACGACGCCGAGGATGGCGAAGGCTCGGAACTCGCTAAAGGGGCAGAGAACGCCCACGACTAACGCAGCGCAGCCAGCGCGCCGCCCATCCGTCAAACCACCCGCTAGCCGCGATCCTCGGCTAGCGGGTAAGCCGCGTTTGCATAGGTTTGCCGATAGCCTTGCGATGTCGGACGAGTACCGAGATGCAGATTGGTGGCTGCCGCTATATCGAAAAGCCTTCCCGAGATTGGCCTCGGCGGTTGCTGTGAAACAGGACGGCTGGGCGCAGCGCGGCGGCATCGATCGGCTGCTTACCCTATCGTGTGGCCGCACATATACGATCGACGAGAAGATCAGGGCCGAAGACTGGCCCGACATCCTGCTTGAGCAATGGAGCGACGAGCGCCGCCGCATACCTGGCTGGATACAGAAGCCGCTGGCCTGCGACTTCATCGCCTATGCCTATGCGCCGAGCGGGCGGTGCTTTCTGCTTCCTGTGCCAGCCCTGCAACGGGCATGGCGACATCACGGCAGGCGGTGGATCGAAACCTATGGGCGACGGTCTGCCTATAACCCCGGATATGTCAGCGTGAGCGTACCCGTGCCCACGGAGGCGCTGATGCAGGCGATCGTTCAGGCGATGGTGCTGAACTGAATGGCTCAAGCGGAACCGCTATCTTGCCGAGATTATTTATGTCAGCCAACAAAAAGGATCACCATGCCCGATCTCGGCTAGATGTGTCCGCCTCCGATGATACTTTTCGCGGCTTCGACAATTTCTTTCATATGTTCTGGCATGGGTAAGCCAGCGTTGCGATCAGTCAGCGTCGAAAACGCTCCCCTGGTTACGGCGATTGTGACAACCACGCATCCCGTGACAGTTGCAGCGATTATCGCTGTTAGCGCGTGGGCTTGGTCTGCCCCGAAACTGTCAGCATGGCAAAGGGAGACGACAAGAACGCCAGCGAGAAAGACGACAAGAACACCGCAAGCTATCGACACAGCTAAGCGTATGCGCTTGTGCCAAACAACTTCGTTTGCAAACACCGCAATATATTCAACCGAGGCTGCTTTATAGGATTCCCAGCGCCCGAAGTCTGCTGTGAGAAGTTCTACGTGGTCGGCGAGCGCTTTGAAATCATCAGGGGCCAAAGCAGCCGAGGAAGCCTCCCCGGCTGCTGCATCACCAATGATGCTTCCAATCGTATCGTTAGGAAGTGGCTCGTCGGTCATGTGCAAGCTTTTTGTAATGGTCAGCAATTACTGCGTTAGGGATGTCGCTCGAACTCCCCACTCCTCCGCGATAAGTTTTGAACCAAGGTGTGTCCACCTCATGGGTGATGCGGGAAAGAGCGAACGCGTGCATGTCCCCGTAATTTTGCACAACCGAATGAATAATCGAGCGCTGCGAGTCAGACAGAAGTCCAAATGGTCCTGCTGAGTTGCCCTGGATGGGCTGCGAACCAAACCTTCGGAACTCACGATAAATGGAAGGAAACACAGGGCCGTGCTGCCACGCCTCAGGTTCCTCGTTTACCAGCGGAGCACTCAACAACGCGAGCGACCATCCATGAGCGATATAAACCAGCTTAAGCAACTGCATTATCGTCAGCGACTTACCTTGTGATCGAGCTTCGTCGAGTACAGCGTTAGCGACTGCAAGTGGTGGGAATGACGTCATCGCGTTGCCCTCCTTGGCAGTTGAATCAGGAAAACCGGCACGCGTAATCGCCTGCCAGCTTCAACTACCTATTTCGTTATCCGGCCTCCGATTGTCAAATAGCCGCTTGACAGAGATATGTCGGATATGCCGCTCAGGCGGCTAAATGGGCCTCTAGAGATGCACACCGTTTAGCTTAGGCTCGAAGGCCAAAAATAATGTTTTTGCGTTCTGAGCTATGTCAACGCAGTTCTGATGCAACGTTTCTCGGCGATCTGCTGACGGACCCGTCAATATCTGAGTCACTCGATCTCAGCATCGTCAACAATTGGCATACCCCGGTTGGGCTTGCTGGTGCGAGGCAATCACCCTCTCAGTCTAACCGATCCCGCATCTCGCAATTCAGACGGGCGATCTTCCGCCGCATCTCGATCGTCTCCCGCGACCGACCGCCGTGCTTCCACGCGTTTCGATTGCCTTTGGGCGCGCCGGGGTTTGTCCCGCCGTGCATCCGGCATCGACCATTCGGCATCGACGGGGATTTGCACAAATGGCCCAGCCGCGTTCGAGCCTGACAGGGAAACCGTGGCGGTTGCGGCTTGCGGGACGGTTTTGGCTGCATGGGATTGTCCGCCCTTTTTTCTGATGGCCCCACCCCCGGTTCCGACATTTCCGACAATTGCCTGTCCTCCATTATAAACATGAACATGCTCTACCCGCACAGTCTGAGAGCCGCCGCGCCGCAATTTTGACAACGTATCCACGGTCGCGTTCAGCGTTCTCATCATCTTCGTCGAGGCCGTCATGCAGGAGTCCATCATCTCGCGAGAACTGGATTGTTTGGCGCGTCTCGCCATGTCCATGCCTACGTCAAAGCACGTGAACACCTGCGCGACGAGCATCGCCTCCATTTCGTTTTCAGGCTTATACCCATCGAGCATGGCCAGCGCGGCGTTCATCTGCGTTTCGGTCACGGCCTCTTGCCCCCGGCTGCGAGCGATATTTGCGAGAGATGTGACAGCATAATCGGCAAAGGCCGGTGAGCTGGTCCCTACCGCGTCGAGAAGTTGGAAATGCGTCCCCGCCTCATCGGAATGGGGGGAACTTATTTGATATTGATCGCTGCCCTTGTTTGTCATGGCGACCTGAACCCGATCAAGGCGGCTTTCGCGACGGGCGGTTGCCACCACTGCCGCCTCTTTCTCGCCCGGGGTAGGCTCGCGACGCTGATCAGCAACCGCGGTCATCTTGTTCAATTTGTCTGAAGTCATTTTCAATCTCTCCATGCTTCCGCGTCAAAGGCGGCATTTGCCGTGTCAGGAAATATCACCCGGCTCGTCGGCGAACGTTCCACACCTCGATTTTCCACACCTGCGATTCTTGCCCTCGGGCTACCTTCCCCACCCCCTCCCCCTAAAGGGGGGAGGTGTGGTGTGGAATTGCAGGCCCCTCACCTTCCACACCCTTCCTCACCACACCTTGAGAGGTGGGGGGAACGCCCTGAACAGCCCATTCACCGACCTCCACGAAGGTCCGCGACATGCTTTTGCTGTCCTTTCCTTCAGTCTTCACAAGCGCGCCGGTGCCAATCCATGTGCGCAACAGCATGTTGATGCGGGCTCGGTCGGCTTTTACATCAGCCTCTGAGCTCAGGCCCATGATCTGCGCAACGGGCTTCCCGACCCATGCAGATGCCTGAACGTCGGCCCGCCATGTTCCCTCGGAAACTAGGCACTGAACGCGATATAGGTGATCAGCAGTGACACCGTCGAATGCGTCAGGCGGTGACCATGGCACGACCACACCCATGTTATCGCCATCGTCATTGATGCCGTTGCCCAGGCTCACCGAGGCCATCTGATACCAGTCGGACTTGTCGCTGGGCGGCGCGCGGTTGTTCTTGTCGTCATAGACACGGAAAAACCGGCGTCGGCGCTCGTCTTCAATGCCGTAACGCTTGGCTTCCTCGTCCGACATGCGGTTGAGAACCAGCACCGAACGGCAGGCGTTGATGAGAGCGACGGCACCGCGGGCATGCATTGCGGTCGCTTCTCCCGCCCCGGCCTTGCTGATGTGATGGGCAAGCCCGACCCCAGCCTCGGACTTCTTGGCGACCATCGCCCATTCCTTGGCAATGGCGTCGATCTCCATATTGTCGGACTCGTTCGCCGAGTGGGACGATACGAACGGATCGACGTGGAGGTAATCGATCTCCCTGCCCTTCATTTCGTCAGTCAGCGCCTCGACGAGCGGACGGTTGATCACGAGCCCAGCCGCATTGGTCGAACTGGCCAGCTTTAGGGGAGCCCCGTCGAGCGCACTGTCTATAAAGAGCCGGTCGCGGATGTGCTCGGGCGCAATGTCCCAATGCAGACATGCAGCTTGGACGATGCGGGCGAGTTCGTCGCCATCATCCTCAAGATTCCACAGCCACACGCGTTTAGGGCCACCCGGCACTGTCTGTCCAAGGAGATTGCGACCTGTCGCCATGCACAATGCCTCGCCCACGCTCAGAATGGTCTTACCGGCTCCACCCTGTGCCACGACGGCGCGAAGGTGCCCGCGTTGGATGGATCGACCGTAGACCCACTCTCTGAGCTTTATCTGCGACGGGTCGCACCACTGATAGGGCGTTGCCGTGATCTTCAGCGGTGCCGGGAGATTCGGCGCGCTGAATGGTTCGTTTTGCTCGATTTGTTCGAAGCGTTGGTGCAATGGGATAGCGGTCATAGATTCACCGCCATAGCTTCAGCATTGAAGTCTTTATGCGGTGCCGCAGGGCGCATGATCCTGACGATGCATCCGGCCAGTGAGTATGCTTCCGCCGCTTTCTGCGCTGCTGCCTCGCCGGGAGCATCGCCGTCAGCGCCGATTACCACAGCCCGCACTATCGGCGGAAACTCTATAGCTGGCAGCATCGACGTGCCGGCCGATACCCATACAGACCGTCCCAACACCTGAAAGAGCGTCAGACCGTCCTCAAGCCCCTCAGTGACGAGCATGCTGGCGGTTGCCGCACCGAGCTGGATCGCGCCACCGCGCACCCGACCCAGCGAGAGCTTCACCTTATCGAACGGAGCCTTGCCACCATCTTCGGTCAGGTAAGTGCGCTGGATGCCGATCAGATCCCCAGCTGGTGAGGTGATGGCCGCGATAAGCGCCGGATGCAGAATACTGCCCCAGCCGTATCGAATACAAGCGAACCGCAGGCATGGGGGCAAGGCAACCGTGATGCTGCGGCGACGTAGATACACCTCTGCCGGCGTGCCGGTAATTGGCACCGCCTCATTCCAGATTGCCAGCGCCTCGGCTGTGGTGTCACGTTCGTCCTTTTGTGGCCGATTTCTGACGATGGGCGCGACCTGGACAACCGGCAGGTTCCCACCAGTGAGCATGTCGGCTGCTTCCGGGAGAGACACGCCGTGCAGCTTCATTACGAAGTCCAGCACATCACCTGTCCAGCCGCAGCCGAAACAGTGACCACGCTGCCCCCCGCTGTAGATCGTGAAACTGGGTGACTTGTCAGCATGAAACGGACAACAGCCCGCCATCTCGTTGCCTGCGCGCTTCAGTTTAACGACGGCTCCTGCGACTGAGGTAAGCGAATGTGCGGCGCGTATGGTGTCGAGATCAATTCGCATCAGAATTCTCCCGGCAATGTTACAAGCCCAACATCGGGACTTGCGTGTCGAACAGCGCCATCGCAAATCGAGATATTGCAGACACCCTCATGCTCGTCGCGGTTTAGGCCATAAGCGAAGGCAATCGCCGATTGGCCGAGCGGAAACGGCCCGTGGAGCTCGCCCCATGAACTGCCCGACGACGACTCGTGACTAACGGTAAATCCATCGACGCTATCGCCTTGGACGTGGATTGTGCCGTGTCGATCTCGATGTGGCGTCCGCATCGGCAGGATACGGCCACTCATGTCACGACCCAGACGATGGCGTTACAGCCCGACGCATTCTTCCGACGCCGCCCGCTATCCTCGATGCGGTGATCGCACTTCAGTTCGGACGTGCGCGGCTGGACGCTGTATCGATGCATATCGAGGGCGACGGCAATCTCATCGGTGGTGAGCCCAACGCTGCCAGCGCCATAGATAGCGGCATAGACGAGCCTGCGCAGGGGGCCGGCCACCGCAGCAATAGCGTCAGCGGCTTCAATACTAGTGTCGATGCCGCGGTGGCCCGGGGCGTCGGGATATATGGCTGAATGCATGTTCATGCCGTGCCTCCATTCAATTCATCGAAGCCGTGACGCGCCAGCAGGATAGACAACCAGTTTGACTGCTTTTCCGTGAGGGGATTGGCGTCGAAAGCGATGCCGCCGAGGAACTGACCCTCTTTCGGGCGGAGTGCCGCGCCGGACGTAATGATCGCCATTGCCGCTACGCGATGATCTTGCTGTTCATCCGACATGGTGAGCCTCCCCGAAATAGTGACGGACGAGGATCGGAAAGCAGCCAAGACACGGCGGCTTTGGCCACGCCCAAGGCAATTGCGATAGCAAAGCTTCAGTGGTATCAATGGCGACGCTGTTGCTAAGCAAATTCGTGGAGGGTCGGACTGTGGCGGTCCGGCCCTTCTTCGTCTCAGGGGCGACGGCCCGTGCTGTTGCTGGCATGACTCACGCAGCCGCCTGATAAGCTGGCAGGCTGGACATGAAACGTTGAAGCTCCTCACGAAGTATCAGCGTGCGGCGTCCGCGTTTCTTTGCTTCGAGATCGCCTCGCTGCAAGGCGGCATAGATTTCGGAGCGGGATACACGCGAGGTGGCAACTGCTTCCGGGATTGTGAAGGCTAGAGGTTCAGTCATCTTCTGTCTCCATTGCATCCACGGCTGTCCGTGGTCGCTGAAAGACAGTTGCCGTAGCGTGGGTCGGGATACCGATAGGCCGGTATCGGAAAGGCTGATTTCAGTTCGCTTTTGCTCGCCGCGCTTCGAGGATGGCGAGATCGCGGTCTAGCTCCGCGGCCGTTGTTTTACGCTCTTTGAGGATGTCGCCTAAGCCGTCCCATGTTTGATCTAATGCTTCTCTCTGGTTGGCAAGCCGCCCGAACTTGTGCGTTTCGTGCCACCATTCCTTCACGGTAGCGGTGCCGAACTGGCCTTTGTGTCCCGGGTATGCCTTGAACAACGCAGCGACCTTACCGAAGGCTTGAGCATCAGTCTGCCCAATGGCCCGATAACATTCGACATACTGCATCGCCCGAGCGCGCAAGGCATGATCTGCAATCGTCAGACCGGCACTTTTGTCCCCTCCGATGGCTTGAGCACCTCAGATTTACGGTGAGCTAGAAGACGGTCAATTTCGCCGACCAACAACTTAAGTGGATCGAGCGCCAACGGGTCGGACGCAGGCAGCTTCGCCAGCATCTCGCGCAGGTCATCGATGTAGGTTAGCAACGCACTCAGTTTGGCCTTGTGGTTCCCGGCGTCACGAACACGGTCAGCATTATGGCCAAGGACGAAGTTCAAATCTTCCAGCCACTTCGATGTAGGTCGTGTCACGCATTTGGTCCCATATCTAAAATCATCCTGCCAGACGTGCGGGTTCGGTAATATCGCGCACGACGCCGCCCCCGCCGTCAACGAAGTTTGCCCATGCCGCCATGAGGTCTCCGCGCATCTTAAGAAAATCCGTGCGGCGATAAGCAGCCCGGACCCTGTCTTTATCGAGATGGGCCAGAGCCGCCTCGGACACGGCGTCAGGGAAGCCGGTGGATTCGACGGCCCAGTCTTTGAACGATGACCGAAAGCCGTGGACGGTGAATGGCTCGGACATGTCGCGTAGAACCTTGGACATAGTCATATCGCTGATCGGCCTTTCCTTCGTGCCGATGAAGATGACTTCGCCCTTCCCGCCTTTGCGCGCCTCCGCCAGATGCTTAAGTATCTTCACGGCTGGTGCGGGCAATGGGACGATATGCTCCTTACCCGCCTTCATGCGGATACCGGCGATAGTCCAAAGTTTGGCGTCGAGATCGATTTCGCCCCACGTCGCACCTCGGACTTCACCAGATCGCGCGGCAGTGTAAATCGTGAACAGGAGCGCCAGCCGACCCGTGGTTTCGGGAGCAGCCTTAACCGCGGCGATGAACGAGGGGACCTTCACATAGTCCATCGCTGCAAAGTGATTATCGCCCTTGGGTTGGCGGGGTAGTCCCTTGTTCAATCCGCTTAAATCGAGCGATGTGCGAAAGCCCTTCGCCGCAGCCCAGTCGAGGACCGCCTTCACGCGCTGACGAACGCGACGAGCGGTCTCAGGCTTCTCCAGCCAGATCGGAAGCAAAAGGTCACGAACCATTGGAACGTCAACAAGATCAATCCGCTCATCGCCTATGTGATCGAAGGCAAGTCGTTCGAGACTGGAAAGCCAGTCGGCACGATGCTTCACATTGCGCCAGCCTGCCTTTTGCTCGTCGTGCACGAGCTTGGCAGCTTCGCGAAATGTAGGGATGCTCAACCTTGCTAGTTTATCGGCGCGCTTCTTCGCGACCGGATCGACACCAGACTGATAGAGTGTCCGTAGCTCCTGAGCTTTAGCCCGTGCTGCCGATAGCGACACCTTGCCAGCGGACCCAAGCCCAAAGTCGCGGCGCTTGCCATCAACCTGCACTCTGACCTGCCATGATCGGGATTTGGCAGATTTGACGACGAGCATCAGCCCTTCGCCATCCTGATAGGTTCCCGGCGCTATTGCCGCCTTAAAGCTCAAGGTTGTCAGTTTACCCACGCGCGTCCGTCAAACCCCACACCGTACCCCACATTGTGTGGGGACTGTAACAGGATAACCCCGGATAGTCACGGACATTGATACGGGCGACGTCTCCGACAACGGCCGGTTTTCAGATGGTCACGGATGCTGCTGGACGCCAGTTATGCGGAGCTCAGCTCCACCAGAAATTCAACGCTTTTCAATCTGACTCGCATGGACAACATACCGCAGCGGCCCGTGATCCAACGCACCGAATGGATAGCAGGTGGACAAGGCAAGTTGGGCAGCCGCCCCTTCAGTATCGACAGCGAACTTGTCCCATCTAACGATCTCGGCACCATTCACGCGATATCTTTGTGTCGTTCCGTCCAGACTTTTAACGGCAATTAGATCGCCAGTTCGAACGTGCTCTAGGAACCGGAAGTGAGTATCGCGGTGCGCAGCGATGACTGCGGTGCCGGGTGCGCCAAGGCGCGCGCCGCCCGGAAGCAACGTCGGCCCGAAAGCCATCGCCTGACCTGATCCGGTGTCGAGCACGATGCTATCCACCCCGAGCCGTGGCACACTGATCCGGGCGATTGGTGCCATGTCGGCCCATGGCCAGGGCTTTTGCGAACGATGCGTGGCGACGCTGCGATCGAAGGCCCGCTCAAGCAAAAGTTGCGCGACCATTGCCTTGGCTGGCACGATCGCGCCGGTCGCAAATTGCACGAAGCCCGCGAGGCAAAGTGCAATCGAGAGGACACGCGCGGGGCCCCTCCACGATACCGTGCCGTTCGATGTCAGGACATAGTTCATTGGGCTGCTCCCCGGTGACGACGGAGGAAGAACAGGCCGCCGATTCCCAACAGGAGCAGCACCAGCCCATTAACGATTGCGCCGACAAAGCCCGTCGCGGTTTTCGGTAGCGCCAGTGCGGTTGCCTGTTCCGCTGCGCGCGCGGCCAGCGTATCGACGTTACGCATCGCCGCCTTGCCGCTTTCTCCACCGAAAAGCGTGTCGAAATCCCATCCTGCGGGCAAGTTTAGGGGCAAATCCTCGCGAACCAGTCCTTCACCGGCGGGACGCACCGGCGTGCGGTCGATTGCGACGAGGCTCGTTTGGCTGGTGACCAGAGAATTGGCGAGACCGATCTCGGCAATCTGATCGTTCGCCTTGTCCGTATCGAGCTTACCGAGCGTCCTGTCAGCTTCGATATCGTCGATGCGACGACGCGCCCAGAGCTTGGCAACCGATGGACTGGTTTTGGCGTCGGACAGCACAACACTGCGCTGCCACGCCTTGCCCGCGATGGTTCCACTGACCGTCAGCGTCCCCGACCAGTGATCGGTTTTCCCGACGAGAACGAGTGGCTGCCCAAAATACAGGTCGGGCAAATCGCGTGGCGTCAGGTCGAGCGTTCCGCCCGAAACCTTAACCGTTATATTCTGCATTGCCGGGTGGCGCAGCATGTCGAGCAGCGGCGTGATCTTTGCCGCAACTTCCTCTGGGCTGCCGACATGAGTGAAGGCGCCGCGACCAATTGTTGCCATCCGGGTCATCAAATGATCGTTGGGGGCAGATCCGATCCCGACGAAGAAGATATGCGATCGTCCGCCATCTTCGCCGAGGGTCGCGAGCATTTCCTGTTCATTCGAAATCTCTCCATCGGTGAGAAAGATGACCTGACGCACGGCGGTTGGGCCTCCGCTGCTGGCAGCATCGGCCAGCGCCGCTTTCAGAGCAGGCAGCATTTCAGTACCGCCAGCCGCCTTAAGGCCCTCAGCAAAGCGTGTTGCCAGCGCGATCTGGTCCGGCGTCGCTGCCACGCTGTGCGTAAACAACTGAGTCATCGTGTCATCGAAACGGATGATGTTGAAATGGTCCTGCGGCTGCAAGGTCTTGAGCGCATAGATCAGGCTCGCCTTTGCTTCGTCCATCGATGCGCCACCCATCGACCCGCTGTTGTCGATCACGAAAACCATCTCCCGCGGCGGGGTCGGAGCATTGGCCTGATCGACCGGAGGGTTGATCGTCGCCATCACAAAATCGCCATAGTCAGTGTGCTCCCGGAACAAGCCAAGCGTTGGATCGGCCGAGGCCGAGCGCCAATCGAGTTCAAAATCGCGATCGGCTGGCACCGTGCCCGCCGCCAGTTTGATCGTGCGTTCATCGCCGTGGCCGGTGATGGCGACACGGTGATAGGGGCTGATAACGTTGGCGAGCCGAAAGCCCGGCGCCAAACGCACGGTGATCGAAACCGGGTTTAGCGTCTGCCCAGCTTTCGGATTAAGCACGGGAGCAGATGTCACTGCATTCGCATCAGCGACCGCCGTTGCCGATGTCAGCGTGTGCGGCGGTGTGTAGCGCGGCCCAACGACCAGCGGCAGTCTTAGCGAGAAGCTGCCCCGACTCTGTTTGACCGGCATCTGATACTCGATCGAGACCAGCACGGTTTCGCCGGGTCCGATGTTTGCGACGCTGTTCGTAAACATATTCGGACGCTGCTGTTCAACCAGTCCGGCCTTCTGCCCGCTGGCCTTCGCCTTTTCATAAAGGGCGCGGGCGACGGCGCGCTTTTCGATCTGGCCGACGATAACGCGCTGGCCAATGACCATTTTCAGACTGTCGACCGCGCCATCTTCTGGCAAAGGGTAAAGATAGGTCGCCTCCATCCATTTGTCGGACGTGTTGCGGAATACCTGGGTCACACGAACCCGCGCAATCGAACCGCTTACGGTAACGTCCATGTTGGTGCCCAAACGGACGGCAGGCAGCGTTTCGGTCGATTTCAAACCGCGCAACATCAATGTGCCAGCGCCCGGTCCCTCGTCGTCCACTGCGCTGTCGCTGGCCTCTGCCGCAGCGGTCGAAGTATATGCGATCAGGGCGACGGGTGCTGCGACGATAAGCGTGATCGCGGGGATCAGGGCGCGGCTGCAATGAAAGAAGCGGGGCATTTTCAGGACTCCATCGGTTGGGAGCCATTCCCCTATGATGACGACATGCCGGACAACCACGAGCAGTCTCGGCCTGTTTCTGCCATCATGCGCCCAGCGCGGAGGTGTGTTACGGGCCGTTGACGATAAGTCCGGAAATGTGCGGATATGTCCGGGCAAGGAGCGACATGCAGGACCAGAATCTGATCGAGAGCGAGAGCCACGAGTTTGGCGTGCTTGTGCGCGAGGAAATCGCACGCCGCCGCATCTCACGACAGGCGCTCGCCGACATGGCAAGAATAAGCCTCTCGACGCTCGAAAAAGCGCTGGCCGGGACGCGTCCCTTCACCTTGGCGTCGACGTTGCGGATCGAGGAGTCACTTGGCGTAAAGCTTCGTCACGGGGGAAAGGCAACAACAGGGTCCGATACCGCACCAGAAGACATGGGCGCTTACGCCCGATCCGCAGTCGGCTGGATCGAGGGCCGATATCTGACGTTGCGCCCAAGCTTTGGCACGCCGAACGCGATTTACGCCTATCTAACGACAATCCGCTGGCTTCCTGACGACGGCCATCTTGGTTTTGCAGAATCCGAACGGCTCGATGCCCGTTTCGAGCAAGGCGGTCACGTTTCCATGCCCAACCTTTCGGGCCATATCTATCTTGTTACCAACACGACGGGCCAGCATCGGCTGATGATCCTTGGTCGCCCAACAATAGACGGGGTGTTGTACGGTGTGTTGACGACTTTGCAGGTTGGTCCCGGCTCTCAGCTGGTGCCTGCTGCCTGTCCGGTGTCTTTGTCCAAACTTTCGGCCAGCGACGATGCCTCAATGGGGCTCATCATGCCGGAGTCTGCAATTTATACAGCTTATCGCGACAGATTGCGCAGATCGACGGCAGACGATTTCGCACGCTTTTATCCGGTGACTTAGAGCAGTATCCGATCCGATTGCATCGGTTCGGCTGCTCTAGTCTTTTGATTTTACGCGTTTTCCGAGTCACCGGATGATTCCATCCGGTTCGAAAACGCTCTAGCGAATCGAAAAGTTAATACCGATAAAATTGCAGCGAAATCGGATCGGGTCGGCCTGATCTGCCAAGCAGATTCATGGGGCGACCGACAAGCGGTCGCCCCCGATCTTTTAGCGACGAACCCAGCGGCAGACCTTAACGCGCTTGCCGTGGTGACGCTCGGTCTTGCAGACCTTCCGCTTTTGTACACGATGGTGCTTCGCCGCCGCATGGTGCGAATTCTGCGCGTGCGTCGGGCGTTGATGGGATTGGGCGGCGGCTGGCGCGGTCGTCAGGACCATAGCTGCGACGGCGGCCATCGCCATTCCAGTGATCTTCGTAATATTCATCTTCCAATGCTCCTCTGTTGGAAAGGCTATTGTTAGTTCACCAGTATGAACGTTAGATTGCGGTGAACGCCAACACTAGAACCGCACTTATCAAAACAAGCAAGCCCGTAAGGAATGCCCGATCTGCCCAAGTCGCCATCTTGTGCTTGGGTGAATCAGTACGCAGCGAAATATAAGAAAGTAGGCAACTCAGTGCGAATAGCAGCGTTGCGCCCCACGCGATTTCATCGGCAAGGGTTTTTTGAGCTGCATTCGCAATTTTGAGGCCAGCGATTATCAGCAGAGAGATGCCGAGCAGATTCGACGCGGCATTCAGGATATGGCTTGATCGAGGCATAGCCACCCGCTGCACCGCACTGGCTTAACCGCACCAAAACGCACAGCGCTGCCACTCGCCATTGGCAGCACAGGAACTAAATCTGCTCTGAACTCTTTTATAGCTGGCGACGGGCATCATCAATTGTCCCGCGCCGGATACGACGCACTATGACGTTGCCTCGGAAATCTTATTGGGGTTTCGCCGCACTGGGCCTTGCCGCCATCGTCCTGATCGCATGGTTCATACTTCACAAAAAACCAGCTGACGTCGCGAAAGCCCACCCCGTTCCGGTGTCGGTTGCCGTCGCAACGGTAAAGGATGTGCCGGTTTCCCTCACCGCACTGGGCGCGGCGCAAGCCTGGAACAGTGTTCTCGTTCGTACCCAAGTCAACGGCAAGTTGCTCCGCGCCTCATTCGTCGAAGGCACCAATGTGCGGGCCGGGCAGCTTTTGGCCCAGATCGATCCAGCGCCCTATGTTGCGGTGCTTCTTCAGGCCCGAGGGGCGTTGGAACGTGACAGGGCTTTGCTTCGCGATGCTCGCCTGGATCTGGGACGGTATAAGACTCTTGCGAAACAGGATTCGATCGCACTCCAGCAGGTTTCGACTCAAGCTACTCTGGTCCAGCAGGACGAAGGGCTTGTCCATATCGACGAGGGCGTGGCGGCCGCCGCACAAATCAATCTTCGCTGGTGTCGCATCCTTTCACCTGTCTCTGGTAGAACCGGCGTGCGCCTGGTCGATCCGGGCAATCTGGTAAGTACGAGTGACACGACCGGGATCGTCATCGTCAATCAAATCGAGCCGATTGCAGTAACCTTCACGGTTCCCCAGGGCGATTTCCAACACCTTTCGGATCTTTCCGAAGGGTTCCAGAAGCCCTTAACCACTGTCGCGCTCAGCCAGGACACAAACGCCTCGCTGGGCTCAGGCGAACTGAGTATTGCCGATAACAAGGTCGATCCCGCGACCGGGACGGTGCAATTGAAAGCGCGTTTTAACAATGCGGGCCGGCGCCTCTGGCCGGGGCAGTTCGTCAATGTCATGCTGACGCTCCAGACGCTGGAACAAAAAGTAACGATCCCGTCTGGCGCAGTCAGCCAGGGCCCCAATGGCGCGTTCGCTTACGTCGTTGTGGCGGGCAAGGCCGTGGTTCGGATGATCAAGGTAGGCTGGAACCAGGGCGGGACCGCAGTCATCGAAGCGGGCATAAAAGCGGGCGAAACTGTCGTGACCGACGGACAAATGACGCTGATGCCCGGCCTGCCTGTGCGCGTTATCGGACAGCCGCCACAGGCAGGCCGGGTTAGTTGAGCCTATCCAGTCCCTTCATCCAACGCCCGGTTGCGACATCGCTTGTCGCGATCGCGCTCCTGCTTATCGGCATCATCGCCTATATCAGCCTGCCGGTGGCGGCTTTGCCTCAGGTCGATTTTCCCACGCTGCAGGTCAGCGCAAGCCTTCCCGGCGCGAGTCCCGACACGATGGCGTCGAATGTCGCCACGCCGCTCGAACGCCAATTCTCACTCATACCCGGCGTCAGCCAGATGACATCGGTCAGCTCGCTGGGCACAACCAGCATCACTCTCCAGTTCGAGCTTTCGCGTAACATCGACGCCGCTGCCCAGGACGTCCAGTCGGCGATCAACGCAGCGAGTGGCCAGCTTCCCACCAACCTGCCCAGCGCGCCCAGCTTTCGAAAGGTGAACCCGGCCGATGCGCCGGTCATGATCCTTTCGCTCAGTTCAGACACGATAACGCTTCCCCAAATAAGCGATTATGCCGACAATATCCTGGCACAGCAGATTTCGCGGATCGACGGCGTTGGTCTCGTCAACATTGGCGGCCAGCAGAAGCCCGCCATGCGTATCCAGATCGACCCCCGAAAGGTCGCCGCACTTGGGCTACAAATCGATGGCGTCCGTACCCAGATCGCCGCCGCAACGGTCAATGCACCAAAGGGCGCAATCACCGGTCCCAGCCAGAATCTGACAGTTTATGCCAACGACCAGATCCTCGATGCCGCGGAGTGGCAACAGTTGATCGTGGGCTATCACAATGGCGCGCCGGTTCGGGTCAAAGACGTGGGCGGTGCCGTTCAGAGTGTGGAGAACAACCAGATCGGTGCCTGGGCTTTTCCCGGCAAGGCCAATGCCGATCCGGGTCTGAAGGCCGGGCAAAGCATTCTCCTGATCGTGTACAAGCAACCCGGCGCCAACGTCATCGACACGGTGGACCGGATCAATCAGGCTTTGCCCGGTCTGCAGGCGGATATCCCACCGGCCATTTCCATTCATGTTTTGTCGGATCGCACCCAGACGATCCGCGCGTCGGTCAGGGACGTGCAGACGACGCTTCTCATCAGCATCGCACTTGTGGTCGCCGTCATCTTTCTGTTCCTGCGTAATCTGCGCGCGACCCTGATCCCGAGCGTCGTCATTCCGCTGGCGCTGCTCGGGACGGCCGCTGTCATGCTGGCGCTGGGTTTCAGTCTCGATAATCTGTCGCTGATGGCGCTCACTATTGCTGTGGGCTTTGTAGTCGACGACGCGATCGTCATGGTGGAGGTGATCTGGCAACGCATCGAGCAGGGCGAACCACCCTTTGCCGCCGCACTGGCTGGTGCGGGTGAAATCAGTTTCACCATATTGACGATCTCGATCTCGCTGATCGCGGTATTCACGCCGTTGATGTTCATGGGCGGTGTAGTGGGCCGGTTGATGCGCGAATTCGCTATTACGCTGAGCGCGGCGGTCATCCTCTCGCTTCTACTGTCGCTGAGCCTGACGCCGATGCTGTGCGGCCAGTTCCTCCGCGCACCGTCTCCGCCGTCGAACCGCTTCACCAAGATGCTGGAGCGGGGCTTTACGAAGCTGGAATCCGGCTATGCGCGCGCGCTCGACGTCGTCCTGCGCCATATGCCCCTTATGCTCGGTATCTTCCTGACGACGATGGCGGCGACCGTCGTGCTCTACCTCACCGTGCCCACCGGCTTTTTCCCTCAACAGGATACCGGTTTCATCAATGGCGTCGTGGTCACATCACAGGATGCCTCGTTCACGAAGATGACCCGGAAGCTGCACGACGTTGCGTCCGTCCTGCAACAGGACCGGGGGATCGCCGCTTTTGGGATGTTCATTGGCTCATCGAGCGCCAATCAGGCGAATATCAGCATCGCGCTGAGACCCAAGGACAGTGGCCGGACCGCAACGGTGGATCAGATCATCGCTCGGCTCCGGCCGAAGCTGGCCGATCTGGTCGGCGTGCAGACCTTTCTTCAGGCGGCGCAGGATATCAATGTCGGCGGTCGGGCCGGACGGGCACAATATCAATATACGCTTTCCGATGCCAACCTCGGCGAATTGAATATCTGGGCACCCAAGCTGCTCGCAGCGCTGCAAGGCCAGCCCCAACTGAAGGATGTAAGCTCCGATCAGCAAACCCAGGCGGGCGCGGTCAACATGATTATCGATCGCGATGCCGCCGCGCGGTTCGGTATCTCTCCCACCGATATAGATACGGCGATCTACAATCTGATCGGGCAGCATCAGGTCGCCCAATATTTCACCCAGCTCAACAGCTACCATATCGTCGTGGAAGGCCCGCCGACGTTGCAGGCCACGCCTGAACTGTTCAACACCGTACGCCTCCTGTCACCCATCACCGGAAAGACAGTGCCGCTGACGCAGTTCGTGACGATCGATCCGTCCGGCACCAGTAATCTGACAATCAGCCACCAGAGCCAGTTCCCGGCCGCCACCCTGTCTTTCAACCTTGCGCCGGGCGTATCGCTGGGCGAAGCGACGCAGCTCGTTCAGGACGCCCGCAATAAGCTGGGGGCGCCCGTGGCGCTCACCGGTGCCTTCCAGGGAACCGCTCAGGCGTTCCAGCAGTCGCTATCCTCCGAACCCCTGCTGATCCTTGGAGCGTTGGTGGCAGTATATGTCATTCTGGGAGTGCTGTATGAGAGCTTTATTCATCCGCTCACGATCCTCTCGACACTGCCGTCAGCAGGACTTGGTGCCTTACTGACGCTGAGAGCTGTAGGGCAGGATCTCAACGTGATCGGCATTATCGCCATCATTTTGCTCATCGGCATCGTCAAAAAGAACGGCATTATGATCGTCGATGTCGCGCTTCGTCTCCAGCGCGAACACGGGTTTTCCGCCGAAGATGCCGCAAGGCAGGCATCGCATCAGCGACTGCGCCCCATCCTGATGACGACAGCCTGTGCCGCGCTGGGCGGCGTTCCCATGATCCTGATGCAAGGTACCGGGTCAGAATTCCGCCAACCGCTGGGCTGGGCCATTGTCGGCGGCCTGGTCGTCTCTCAGGCACTCACCCTGTTCAGCACGCCGGTCGTCTATATCTATCTCGATCGGCTGCGTCGCCGTCGTCGCCCGGAAACAGGTTTGGTTACGGATGTTCCCGCCAGTCAGAGTTGATCTTTCAAGAGCGACAGGCACTCTGGCCTTTCGCCATTTGCGCGGACACCGATGAGTTCAATGGTGAAACTCCGCCAACGCCACGCTGGTCCAACTGCCGCATCATTGCGCAAACCCGACCAACAGTGCCGGCACCGCAAGCAGCAGGGCAACGCGCGGACGCCAAGATAAGAGCAGCACAAAGATCACGCCTGCCAGGCAAAGCTGCCCCGTCCACGCCACCGCCCCCAGTCCTGCGCCGAAACGCAAGGTTGCAACCCATGCCGAAAATAGCAGCAACAGGGTGCCAACAATTCGAGCCACGGACGGCGACATTTTCAGCGGCAGAGCAACAGCCGCGCGATGCCTGACTCGACCTGCCGCGAAACTGGCGAGCGCGGCATAGGCAATCAAGCCGGGATCAACCGGCATGGGTCGCTCCCCCGCCAACCGGCGCGGATGACAATCGCCGTCGCGTTGGTATGGTTTTGGGCCGACCAGCGCGCCACGCGGCAAACCCGAGCAACAGCGCAATCACGAGAACCACAAGATCAAACGCGAGAAACAGCGTGTCGCCAACAACAATGCTATGAATAAATCCACGGTCGGTCGTGAGACTGTTCGCCAGTGGAATCGCCGCAAAGGCGAGAGCGGCAACGCCCAGCGTCTCGGGCCACGCACGATGGATTGGGCGCACCAGCGACAGTGCAGCAAGCCCGAACCATACCCAGAACATCGCCGCGACTTCCATATCCGCACGTTTCGGCAAGTTCGGTGGAATGAGCCGATTGGCAAGTAGATAAGCCGCCATCCCCGCAGGCAGGCAGGCGATAGCGCCGATATTCAACCGCTCGACCAACCTGAATCCAAAGAACGGTTTTGTGCCCGGCTTCCGTCGCTTCGCGGTCCAGAGCACCAGCCCGGTCCCAACCATGGCGGCACCCGTCAGACCGAGCAGGAAATATGTCCAGCGCAGAACCGGCCCGGCGAACCACCCCAGATGCAGGCCCAGCATTACACCGGCGGTGGTGATCGCGGCCCCCGGTTCTGGCGACGACGACAATCGCCTGCCATCCGCGCCGGAATAACTGATCGACGCACTACGCGCGTTCAGGCGTTCGGCACCATTGCGAAAGATGGTAACGGTCGCGGCGGCATCATTGGGATTGCGAATAACGATACGGTCGGCCTGGCCACCCTGCCATTCGCGCTCAGCGGCATCCACCAGCGGAGCGATGGGTATCAGTGGTGCCGGACGACCCAATGCCTTTTGCACAGGTTCCGCGCCATAAGCTTCGGTGCCGAACATGGCAGGCGCCTTGTATTTGGCGGCGATAGGCCAGGGCATGTACATCACGACCAAGGTGATGAGGCCCGTGTAAGTAATCATGGCGTGAAATGGCAGCGCCAGAACCGCAGATACATTATGTGCATCGAGCCAGCTACGCTGACCCTTTCCCCAACGCAGCGTGAAGAAATCAACAAAAATCCGCTTGTGCGTAACGACACCCGATATGATCGCCGCTAACATGAAAATGGCGCACAATCCCGCCAGCCAGCGCCCCCAGGGGTGTGGCAATTGCAACTGGAAATGAAAGCGATAGAACTGCTCGCCACCCTTTGTTTCACGGGCGGCAAGCACGTTCCCGGTCGCGGGGTCGAGTTTCAGTTCGGGCCGCCGGGGCGCTGTTGGTGCCTTTGGATCGGGATCAGGTCGCGCGCGTGAAAGAATCCGGGTGTCGGTCATCCGCTCGTCGGGCAGGTAGATCGTCCATTGTTCGTCGTTCGGCGATGACGCCTGCATATGGGCGACCGCCGTCTGGGCAGCACGCGTCGGCGAAACCGTCCGAAGGTTGAGTTCCGGCTGCATCCAGCGGGTGATTTCCGGACGAAAATAGCTCGCGGTTCCGGTCAGGAACATCGCGAATAAAATCCAGCCCGCGAGTAATCCCAGCCAGGTATGGATCCACGCCATCGCCCGGCGCAGGCCCTTTGCTTCGGGAGCATCTGCCTTCACGCGCGAACGCCCAGCAGGAAAGCCCATGTAATGGTCGCGACGGCAGTCCCCCAGATCACGCCGGTCACACGCAACAGACGCTGCTCAAAAAAAGCCCACAAGCCGAACAGAGCGTAGAACAGGAAGGACAGAATCAGGCCCCACGCGGTTGCTTCAGCGCGTGCAATGGGCAGGAGCCGCGCCATCAGAGACGCCAGTCCGGCGGCAGCGAAATAGCTACCGAGCAGCGCGGTGGCGCACCGCAATGTCATTTTCAGTTTCGCCATTTTCCGTTGGGGCGTTTTGAAATTCGAAACCCCGGTGTCCCTGCCCGTCCCGCTGTTCGCCGTCCCACTGTTCGATGGTCTGTTTGCTGACATTCGATACTTCCTGAAATCCCGGCTTGCCCTTAGCTGCGAGGCCCCTTAGTTGCAATTACGAATCGTTCGCATTAGCATTTAGGGGGCATAAATTGATCGTTCAGGGGCTTCGGCCATCCAGTAAGTTTCGTTTTTATCTGGCGGCGTCTGTCGCAATACTCGCCTGCGCTCCGACTATGGGTCGCGCCGAAAATGCAGCGGATAGCGAAGTTGACGAAGCGCACGATACGATCGTCGTGACCGGCCTGAAGGAAAAGCAGGCCGGCTCCGGAACCAAAACCGAAACGCCGCTGATGGAGACGCCGCAAAGCATCACGGTAATCGACAATGAGGAACTGACCCGCCGCAACGCGCTGTCGATCAATCAGGCTTTGGGTTATGTCGCCGGCGTTTCCCCCAATCAGCGCGGCGGGATGGTTACGCGCTATGATCAACTGATCCTTCGCGGCTTTACGCCGGGGGTGTTCCTCGATGGAATGCGGCTGATCGCTGGCCCCTATTCCACACCGCAGATCGATTTCAACCGGGTCGATCACATCGACGTCGTGAAGGGGCCGGCATCGGTCCTTTACGGTAACTCTACGCCGGGCGGCCTCGTCAACCTGACCAGCAAGATGCCCGAGCCAACGGCGTTCGGCCAGATCGAAGGCCAGTTGGGCAATTACAACACGCGGCGCGGCGCGGTCGATATCAACCAGCCTCTTACCGGTGACGGAAAGCTTCTCGCCCGCGTCGTCGGCGGCTGGCAAAAGGGTGATGGCCTGACATCCGGCACCTTCAGCGAGCGTTATCATATCAGCCCGATGCTGACCTTTGCGCCCGACGCGAGCACCGATCTGACCGTGATCGCAACCTATCAGCACGCGCCGAGTGGCGGCGGCTACTCGGGGGTTCCCGCTTATGGAACGGTGCTGTTCAATGCCAACGGCACTTTGCCGCGCAAGGTCAACACCGGCGATCCGGGGTACGAACGCTACAATCACAAGGCGAAGTCGATCGCAGCGTTCTTTCGCCACGATTTCGATGAGCATCTGACCTTTCGTTCGAACTTTCGATTTCAGAACAACAAGCTGTCGTATCGCCAGCTCTATATCGCCGGCTTCGCGACAACGGGTATAGGAGTGAACCGGAATACCGACTTTTCCACCATTACGCGCGGTGGCGGCGGGGCCGACGAGGATTATGATACGCTGACGATGGACAACCATCTGAACGCGAAGTTCGAAACGGCAGGCATCAAGCATAATTTGCTCGTCGGCATCGACTATCAGCACATCACCGGCGAGAATGTTCAGCAGTTCAACACAGGTCAGACGACCAACCCACTGACCAGCATCCCGAACCTTAAACTATATGCGCCAACCTATGGCGGAACGCTGCCCAGCTTTGACCTGACCAAATTGTCGAGCGCCTATGTCAATACATATGGCAAACGCGATCAGACGGGTGCCTATATCCAGGATCAGATTTCGATCGGCCGGCTACAGTTGATCGCGAGCGGTCGCTATGACTGGTATAATCAGATCACCGTCAACAAAAAGAACAACACGCAGACGTCGTTTGCGCAAACGGCGTTCACGATGCGACTGGGCGCTCTTTATGAACTGCCCTTCGGCGTCTCTCCCTATTTCAGCTATTCGGAATCCTTTGAACCACAGGCAGGCACAACTTATTTGGGGGTGCCGTTCAGTCCAGTGACCGGGCGGCAATATGAAGGCGGCGTAAAATTCCAGCCAAAGGGAACCAACGCCATATTCACCCTGTCCGCATATGATCTGCGCCGCCAGAACGTGCCAGTAACCGACCCGGCCGCCGGGACTGGAGGCATTCCCACGAACGCACAAATTCAGATCGGCGAGGTCCGCGTGCGCGGAGTGGAGTTTGAGGCGCGCGGTGAGGTTCTTCCCGGTTTCGATGTCATCGGAGCCGCAAGCTATACCGATGCTATCATTACACTGGGCACACCGGCGGTCGCGCCAACGCCTATCAACAGCGGGACGCCGACCACGACAGGTACTCGTCAGCTCGCCACGCCCAAATATATGGCATCAACTTTCCTCTCCTATGATCTGGGCAAGGGGGCAAGATTGCAGGACCGCTATCGGGACTGAGCTTTGGTGGGGGCGTGCGCTACGTCGCAGGCTCCGACGGGACCACGAACTATGCGGTGATCAACAACGTGACCACTTTCCAGCGTTTCCATACCAAAGGCTTTGTCCTGATCGATGCCCTGCTTAGCTACGATATAGGCCAGGCGTCGCGTGCGCTCGAAGGCTGGACGGTGGCCGTCAACGCGGCGAACCTGTTCGATAAAACGCACATCAGCGCATGCCCGCTCAACAACAGTTGCTATTATGGCGCACCACGTACTGTGACCGGTTCACTCAGATATCGTTGGTGAGCCATGGCCGACCTGGTGAAGAATTTGCTTTCGCCAGATCCGCGACGGTATTTAGGGTTTCGAGCGGGCCAACTCGAGCATCAAAGTTTGATCGAGCCCCGCTCTATAGCGACGGTCATGCCGAGCGCAGCACTTAGCTTGGCGACGTTGGCGCAAACTTCGTGGCCGTTTGTGCCGGTGGCGATCGACGGCGTTCCTTGCGTGAACTCCGCCTCCGGCGTTGCCCGGTTAGAGTCGAGCAACAGCGGCGTCAGGTGGGCATCAATAAAATGCCCATCGCGAAAATGCGCTTCCACCATTAACGATTGCCAGTTCCGGGGCGCATAACTCGCTTTCCGCGTCTGGAAGATAAAACTGCCAAGACCGTGCAACAGCGGTGCCCCTTTATATCGCTCGATCCCCTGAAGCAGCGGGGGGCCGTGCGCGACGAAGATTGCTGCACCGGCGTCGACGCATTGCCGGGCATAGCTGCGCTGCCACTCTGCGGTGGTCGCCGGATCGGGTTCCCAGTAATGATTGTGGAGGCACGCGATCACCGTCGCCCCCTGCTTTCGCGCGCTTCGGATCGAGTCCAGATTGCGAGCAACGTCATCAGGGTCGAGCATACCGGAAGGACTGCGACGCAACTCATTGACGCCCGGTCTAAGCGGCGTAGCAGCCGCGCCGTCACGGATTGCCCCCGCTGCCGCCGCCACGAGCGCAACATCGCCATATGGGGTACGCTGCCATCCCGCTTTGGAAGCGGTAGCAAGATCGTGACCACTACCGGCATGAATGATGCCCCGCGCGTCAAGCTCGGCCAAAGCCCCGATGATCCCGTCGCTCCCCAAATCCCAGGCATGGTTGTTTGCGGTTGTGACGAGCGTCACGCCCAAACGGTGCAAACAATCGAGCACCACAGGTGGCGCTGCATGAAGGACTTCGCCGTCCCGTGTCGCCGCCCCGGCCCCAGGACTGGCAATCGCGGTTTCGACATCGGTGAATACAGCGTCGGCAATCTTCAGCCGGGCCAGAAGGGCCGCCTGACCGGACCAACCCGTCGCGCATAGGTTCTGCTGGATTAATGACTGACCGAGCAGCGTCACGCGCAACGGGCGCCTTGCCACACGCGCGAGTGCGGGGCCGACCGGCAAAAGCGCGGCAGCCCCAAGCAAAGCGCGGCGATGCAGCAGGAAATCGGTCATAGGGCGTCCCTCATTATTCGGCTGCATATCCTTTTCTGTCGTTTGCGGGATAGGCCATACCAAAAATGTAATGGGCCGATGAAATGTCGCCATCAGGTTTCCGGTTGCGTGCCGGTTCCTTATCCCTCGTGCGAATCGATCATCGGGGGGAACCAACGATCATGCAGCAGCTATCCAAGACACGTCGTGAACTTATGGCCATTCGTGGCGCGATGATGGGAGCCAGCTTTCTGGCGCTTACCGCGGCGATGCCTTCTTATGCCCAACAGGGCCAGCCGGTGGTCGACACTGCGGCCCCTGCTGAAGATGACAGCGTGCAGGAAATCACGGTCACCGGATCGCGCATTCAGCGCCACGATGCCGATAACCTCGGACCGCTGCTCACCATCACTTCTGACGAAATCGTAAAATCGGGTGCGACATCGGTCGGTGACTTGCTGCAAAAGCTGCCATCGGCGGGCGTCAGCCTCAACTCGAACGGCACGCAGGGCACATCCTACGGCGCATCGTCGATCAATCTGCGCTATCTTGGCGGCGGCGAAGGCAGCGGCAACCGCGTGCTGGTGCTGGTCGACGGCCATCGCTGGGTCGATGCGGTCGGACAGCGCGGCTTTCGCGACTTCGTCGATCTGAACACGATCCCCGCCGCAATGATCGACGGCATTGAAGTATTGAAAGACGGCGCGTCGGCCATTTACGGTGCCGATGCAATCGCCGGTGTCATCAATATCAAGACCATCCAGCCGTTCGACGGCATCCGGGCCAACGTAAAGACCGGGATCACGGACAAGGGCGATGGCGGCGAATATTCGGCCAATCTGGCTGTCGGCAAGCGCATGGGTCGCGCGTCGCTGATCGTGACTGGCAGCTATTACAAGTCGAACCCGATCCTGACATCGGATCGCGCACTGACCGCCAACACGCTGGTGCCACAGACGGCGGTGGGCACCAGTCCCAACGGGCTGTTCATCCTGCCGGGTCTTGCCAACAACGGCTATTTCGGGACAGCAGCAGGCTTTGCCGGCACGAACTCCCCGATCGCGTTCAACGGCGGCGCTGGTTACGGTGCGGGATCGGCGGCCGATAATAGCTACCATGTCGCATCGTTGCCGGGCGACGCGTACAACACTCAGGCGCAGGGTATCTACAGCGCAGGTCCGTCAGAGCGTTTCGGCTTTTACGGCCGGTTCGGTTACGAAGTCACCAACGACATCAATCTGCACATCGAAGCAACGTATAACAAGCGCACTTCGGATCAGCTTTTCTCGCCAGTCCTGCTCGACATCGGCGGCACAGCGGGCACCGTGCGCGGCTTCGCAATTCCTGCAAACCAGGCTTTTAACCCGTTCGGTACTGCCAATGGCGTCCCCACGGCGAACGCGCTCGGCTTCGCTGCGAACTCCGCTTGGCGCATCCGCACAGTGCTGACGGCAGTCGGTAATCGCGACAACCAGCAGAGCGTGGAAACGATGCGCGTGGCAAGTGGTCTGGACGGGCATTTCTCCCTGTTCGGCAATCGCTGGAACTGGGATGCCTATGGGGCCTATTCCAAGAACAAGATCAACGCGGTCGCGCTGAATGGCGTGAACTACGACAATCTTTTCCTGGCTCTGGGATCGCCAGCCGCTTGCGCAGCCGCTGCGGGCTGCGTTCCGATCAACCTGTTCGGACCAATGACGGCGGCGCAGGCGGATTATATCCGCTTCACCAGTCGCGACTCCAACTTCACCGAGCTTTATAACGGCACAGTCAACGCCACCGGCACACTGTTTGACCTGCCTGCCGGTCCACTCGCTCTCGCCGTTGGCTATGAATATCGCCGCAACCGTGGCGTCGACAACCCCGACACCACGGTCAACGCGGCTTCGACCTATCTGACGTCGGCTTATACCAAGACGACCGGCCAGACGCGCACGGCGACCTCGGGCAGTTACGATCTACACGAAGTCTATGGCGAGCTTGCCATTCCGATCTTTGCCGACAAGGCGTTCGCCAAGAGCCTCGATCTCGATCTGGCAGCACGTTATTCCCGCTATTCGACCGTGGGCGGCAAGATGACGTTCAAGGCTGGCGCAGGTTATCGCCCATTCGAAGGACTGTTGTTGCGGGGCACCTATGCTCAGGGTTTCCGCGCACCGTCGATCCTCGAACTCTATCAGGGGGCGCGTCAGACCAGCTTTCAGGGCAACGATCCATGCAACGGTGGCGGCGCGGGGCTTACAGGCTGTGCGGGCGTACCAACCGGCTATAATCAGGCAAACTACAACCTCAACGGGCTGATTGCCGGTGTAATCAGTGGCAACCAGAATCTGAAGCCTGAGACGTCGGACAGCATCAGCCTGGGCATTGCCATCACGCCGCGTCAGGTTCCGGGCCTCGCGCTGACTGTCGATTATTACAACATCGTCATTCACGATGCTATCGCCTCGCAAAGCGCCACCCAGATCCTGACACTGTGTGCGCAGCGCGGCGGTGTTTTCTGCGATCTCGTGACACGCGATGCCAGCACGGGTGCCATCCTGCAGTTGTTGCAGGGCGCGCAAAATCTCGCGTCGATCAAGACGAGCGGCGTGGATGCGACGCTGCGCTATGACTTCTCGACAAGCTTTGGCCGGATCGGCGCGGTGCTGGATACGAGTTATCTCGGTCAGTTTCGTACCATTTCGCCAAATCCCGCGGGTGGTGCAGACATCATCGACGACCGCGCTGGCAAGGGCGATCAGCCACGCTCGACCTATCCACGCTGGAAGGGTCAGGCTTCGCTTAGCTGGACCGGAGAAGCGGTCGATACCGTCGTGCGTGCACGCTACATCGGATCGTCAACCGACGTCGCCAATCCAGTCAAGGATTCGCGGACTGCTGCGGTCATCTACACCGATGCCGAAGTCGGCTTTTCGGTGGACAAGGATCGTGCGCGCTTCAGCATCGGCATGAACAACGTGTTCGATGTGATGCCGCCAGCCTCTTATGCAAACGCGCCGATCAACTACGACATCTACACTTACGACGCGCGCGGTCGCTATCTCTACGCCCGGTTTTCGGTGAAGATGTAGTCGATCGGGATCGGGGGGCGACATGTCGGAAGCACACAAACCGGTAATTCCGGCCAGTCGCCCCCAGCGCCACGGCGCACTCGATCCCGTGTTGATGATGCTCGCGGCGATGCTGCTGGCAATCGCGCTGACCTGGATCATCCCGTCGGGCCGCCACGACCGTACTTCCGAAAAGGAAAATGCGCCGGTCGTCGCGGGGACGTATCGCGAATTGCCGAAGTCGCTCGGCATTGACGGACTGATCCCGCGTGAAGCGCGACCCAATGTCGCCCGGCCGGTCAGTCCGGTGGCTCTGGCGACCGCGATCCCCGAAGGGCTGAAACGCTCCGCACCGCTGATCTTCATGATCCTGATGCTGGGCGGCATGTTCGGCGTCCTGCGTGCGACCGGAG
The DNA here is from genome assembly GCF_003660165.1 of Sphingomonas paeninsulae. Taxonomy (NCBI): domain Bacteria; kingdom Pseudomonadati; phylum Pseudomonadota; class Alphaproteobacteria; order Sphingomonadales; family Sphingomonadaceae; genus Sphingomonas; species Sphingomonas paeninsulae. The sequence goes on along the minus strand of NZ_CP032829.1, from coordinate 1,781,117 downwards.
CCCTCGACGCAGGCATACAGCGGCTGATCGGCATCAGTCGGGGCGATATCCGCATCCTGGTTCCGGTTCTGATGGTCGCGCTGTCTGCGGGCAGCACGTTTCTGGGCCTGATATCCGAATATCTTTTGCTGATCCCAATCGTGATCGCCATCGCCGAAAAACTTGGGCGCAGTCGGATGTTCGGGTTCGCGCTCGTGACCCTCGCTGCCAAGATCGGCTATCTTGCATCGGTGACAAGCCCTGTGGCGTTGCTGATCGCCCAGCCGATCGTCGGCGTCCCCGTATTCAGCGGCCTTGGCTTTCGGCTCGCAATCTGGCTTTCCTTCCTCGCCATCGCGATCTTCGTCGTATTGCGCGCCGGTCGCGTAAAGACTGCCCCCGAACCGATTGAAACCGAGCCTCTTTCGCATCGCCACCTCGCAATCCTGTTGATCGCGGGCACAGCAATCGCGGCGCTTGTCTATGGCTCGATCAAGCTTGGCTGGGACGACGGAGAGTTTTCCGCGCTGTTCCTCGCTTCATCGGCGGCGATGGCCGCCGTGGCCCGGCTAAAACCCGCCGCCGCCGCGCATATCTTCGTCGATGGTATGCGGATGATGATGCTCGCCGCGTTGCTGGTGGGCATGGGCCGCGCGGTCGAGGTGATCCTTCGCGAGGGACAGATACTCGACACGATCATCGAGGCCGTCTCGGTACAGATTAAGGGACTTTCGCCGATCATCGTCGCGCCGATCGTCATGGGCGTGGAAATGGTGCTGACCCTGCTCATCCCTTCCACTTCGGCAAAGGCTGCACTGAGCATTCCAGTGCTTGGACCAATCGCCGCTTCGGCAGGCGTGTCGGGTCAGTCGACGGTTCTCGCCTTTTTGCTCGGCAACGGGCTGGTCAACATGCTCGCCCCGACCTCCGGTATGCTGCTCGCTTATCTCGCGGCGGCGGGCATCCCCTATAATCAATGGTTTCGTTTTGCCTTTCCGCTGTTCCTGTTGCTGACCGGTTTGTCGGTCCTTGTGATGATGCTCGCCGTCGTCATCGGTTATTGATCGGGTAACGGACATGAATTCCACAATGTTGCACGATGTTCGCGTGACGATGCGCGACGGCATCCAACTGGCAACCGACGTCTATATGCCCGATGGTTTTACCGCTGGCACTCGATTGCCGGTGCTTCTCGAACGAACCCCTTACGACAAGGCCGGAACCAATCATGGCGACTTCACCGTCGCCGACCTAACACCTCGATCGAAACCCGAAATTGCCCGCGACTTTACCGCTGCCGGTTATATCTTTGTCATTCAGGATTGCCGGGGCCGCTACGGTTCGGAAGGCAGCTTCACCAAATACCTCGACGAAGCGGAGGACGGAGCCGATACGCTCGCCTGGATATTGAGCCAGCCGTGGTGCGACGGTCGCATTGGTACGCTTGGCCTGTCCTATGGTGCCCATGTGCAAAGCGCCCTCGCCTGCCTCGATCCACCCGGACTGGGTGCGATGTTTCTGGACTCCGGGGGATTTTCCAGCGCCTATCACAGCGGCGCTCGACAGGGTGGCGCGTTCGAACTGAAACAACTCACCTGGGCGCGCAAGCACGCGTTGCTTGCGCCCGAAAGCGAAGCCGATCCGGTGCGCAAGGCCGCGCTAAAAGCCGAGGACATTCACGACTGGATCGGGCGGCGCTGGCGCAAGGGTGTCTCCCCTCTCGTCGCTGCGCCAGAATATGAAAGCTATATTCTGGAACAATGGGACAATGACAGTTTCTCACCGTTCTGGCGGCGACTGGGCATCTATGCACGTGGCTGGTACGACCAATATGCGGACGTGCCGATGGTCCATATGTCGAGCTGGTACGATCCCTATTCCCAGACTGCGATCGACAATTTTCTGGGACTCGCGCCGATCAAGCGCGGGCCGGTCAAATTGATCCTTGGTCCGTGGACGCACGGCCAGCGTTCGGTATCTCATGCGGGCGATGTCGATTTCGGACCGAATGCGCCGTTGGACGGAAATTTAGCGGCGGACTATTTCACCTTGCGTCGCGACTGGTTCAATCGCCATTTGCGCGGACTCGACGTGCCTGAGCCATTACCGGCCCCGGTCCGCCTGTTCGTCATGGGCGGAGGAAGCGGAAAGCGATCGCCAGAAGGTCGGCTTGAGCATGGCGGGTCGTGGCGCGACGAACTGGCATGGCCACCAGAAGACGTGGTTCCAACGACGCTCTATCTCAACGAAACTGGAGAATTGTCGAGGTATATGCCCGGCGGGAATCTCGCCCCCTGACTTTCGATTTCGACCCGGCAAACCCGGTCCTCACAGTCGGCGGGGCCATTGCATCCGGTGCGCCGGTCATGGTTGCCGGAGCTTTCGATCAGAGCGCCAGCGCGCATCGTGCGGACGTACTCGTCTTCGACACGCTGCCGCTTTCCACCGATGTCGAATTGACGGGTACGGTGGTAGCGCATCTCTATGTCAGTTCATCGGCGGTCGACACGGACTTCACGATCAAGCTGCTCGACGTCTATCCTCCCAGCGACGATTATCCACAGGGCTTTGCGATGAACCTCGCACATGGCATCCTGCGCACGCGGTTCCGACATTCCTTCGAGAACCCCGAGCCGATGGAGCCAAACGCTGTCCACGCCCTTACCATTCCGGCCTTCCCGACGAGCAACCTGTTCGCGCGGGGCCATCGCATCCGCGTCGAGGTATCCAGCAGCAACTTCCCGCATTTCGACGTCAACCCGAACGTCGACTGGCGCGACCCTGCGGCCGTTCCACAGATCGCTCACAATGCGGTCCATATCGACGCCGCGTACCCTTCGCATATTGTTCTGCCAGTGGTTCCACCACGCAACTGAGCCTGGCGCGTGAAGCAGGTCGCGCAGATTGCGCGCGATACCATCGGCGTGCGCGCGTTGCGCAGCTTCGTCGAAATCATCCGCACCGGATCAGCGACTGCGGCCGGGCGTAACCTTGGCATGACACAGTCGGCTGTAAGCCGGATCATCGCGCAACTCGAAAGCTCGGTCGGTTTCGAGCTTTTCTATCGCGACCGTGGACGATTGGTGCCAACTAAGGACGCCATCACCCTCGCCGAGGAAGTCGAACTGGCGCTGGCTGGACTAGAGCGCGTCAACAGCCTGATCCGCGATATTTCAGTCTCTGCCACCGGCGAACTTCGTGTCGTCGCCCCGCCCAGCTTTTCCGAAGGCTTGCTGCCCGACATGGTGGCAAGCTTTTCCGAACGTTATCCCGGCGTCCGCTTCAATCTCGATTCTCGCGGTATAGAGACGACCAAAACAATGATCGCCACGCGCGCCGTCGATTGCGGTTTTATGAAGCTGCCGATCGTGGGCGTGGACCTCAATGCCGAAACGCTCGTCGCCAGCGGTTCGGTCTGTGTCCTGCCCGACGGTCATCCTCTGGCGAAACATGAAGTTCTGACGCCGCCGTTATTGCACAAACATCCGCTCGTTTTGCTGGGGTCGGGTCGACAGTGGCGTGCCCAGATCGATCATGCATTTTCTCAATATGGTCTGCGTCCCACAGTCGCAATCGAGACTCATACCCACGGCTCGGCCTGCGCGCTAGCTGCGCTCGGCATGGGTATCGCGATCGTCAACAGCCTCCTCGCCAAAAGCTATATCCGACCGCCTCTTATCCAGCGACCGTTTGAGCCACCCATCATCCACGAATACGCGTTTGTGACATCGTCGTTATCGCGACCGTCCCGCTTAACCCTGGACTTCAAGGACGAAGCTCGCCGTTTTCTGAGCGACCTTAATCTTTGAATTCGCAGATCAATTCGTATCTATTTATCCCTGCGCGCATAATAGTATCTGGTAAATATCATAAACTAACCTTTAGTGTGACTGCGCAGGTCGTGACTCGAGATCGACTTTTCAGGATGATGCAATGCACGCCTCACTGTTCTTTCTGGCCATGGCCTCTACGATAACCCCGGCTACTCAGCACGCCTCACCTCAACGGATGTCAGATGCTGTCCGCGTGTTGGCATCCGACGCATTTGAAGGGCGCGCGCCAGGGACCAAGGGCGAACAGATGACCATTGCGTGGCTTGTCGAACAGTTAAAGTCGCTTGGCCTCGAACCCGGTGGGCCGGGCGGTAGCTGGACACAGCCGGTGCCACTGGTTCGCACCCAGATAGGGTCGGCAACGATGCAGATCGAAAAGCCCAGCACGACTACAGCGCTGGTGCAGGAACGCGACATCTATGTCAGCACGCTAAAGCCAGTCGATAGCGTCGCCATCACCAAGGCCCCCATGGTTTTCGTCGGTTACGGTGTCACAGCGCCTGAACGTGGATGGGATGATTTCAAAAACGTCGACCTTCATGGAAAGGTCGCGATCTTCCTTGTTAACGACCCCGATTTCGAAGCGACCGCAGGTGACGATGCGTTCGGCAAATTCGGCGGACGGCGCATGACCTTTTATGGCCGCTGGACCTACAAATACGAAGAAGCAGCGCGCCGGGGAGCAATAGGCGCGCTCATCATCCATAACACCGCCGGTGCAGGATATGGCTGGGAAACGGTCACCGCTCCGCACGGCGAAAACTATGATATCGTTCAGCGCGGCGAAAATGCGCGCGTACCGCTACAGGGCTGGCTAAGCAACGAAGCTGCCAACAGGCTTTTTGCAAGCGCGGGGCTGGATCTGGACAAACTTCGTGTCGAGGCACGCAGCACAAAGTTCAAACCCGTCGCGCTGAACAACCTGACATTTTCAGCCAGTTTGGCCGTAAGCCACAGTTCGGTTGCCAGCCAGAACGTGCTTGCAAAGATAACGGGTGCCAAACGCCCCGACGAAGTCGTCATGTATGGTGCCCATTGGGACGCCTACGGACGAGAAACCGCAGTCCCATATGCGATCCGGCCCGGTGCTAATGACGACGGGCTTGGTGTCGCTGGTCTGCTTGAGATAGCTCGAGCGTTCAAGGCAGCGCCGCGCCCCGAGCGTACCGTAGTGTTCGGTTTCTGGTCTGCCGAAGAACGCGGGCTGTTGGGATCGGAAACCTATGCGACCAATCCGGTCTTTCCCGTTGCCAAGACTGTTGCCAATATCACGCTCGACATTCTCCAGACTGCCGGACCCGCCAGGGATGTAATGCTGGTTGGGCAGGGGCAAAACGACCTTGAACAAAGTCTCGCCGCTGCGGCATCGCGTCAGGGTCGCACTGTGACGCCCGAGGCTCTGCCGGAGCGAGGGCTGTTCTACCGCGCCGATCACTTCTCGCTTGCCAAGCGCGGCGTGCCTACACTGCTTTTCATGGCGATCAGCGGCGCACCCGATCTGATCGATGGTGGCCGCGCGAAGGGTAACACATGGCTGCAAGCGTATATGGCCTGCTATCATCAGGCGTGCGACAGTTGGAGCAGCGACTGGGATCTGCGCGGGGCAGCGGCTGACGTTGATCTTGCGTTGGATGTCGGTCGCGGCCTTGCGACATCCTCCCGCTGGCCGAAATGGTCTGCCGATTCCGAGTTTACAGCGATACGTGCGCGCAGCCGCGGAATACAATAACTGTTCTGAAAGTCTGAAAGCCGCTCGCCCGTACCCCACTTAATTTCGAGGATAATTGATGACGTTAAGAGTGGGCATTATCAGCGCGAATTGGGGCGCTTATGCCCATCTGCCAGCATGGCGTGCCACTCCCGGTTTCGAGGTGACTGCGATTTGCACGTCCCGGCGCGAAACTGCCGAGGCTGCCGCTGCGACGCACGGCATCGCGCGACCTTTCTGGAATGCCGGGGAAATGATCGCCGATCCTGATATAGATGTGATCGATTGCGGCACGCGTCCGAACATTCGCCACGCCATGGTTCTCGCCGCGCTGCGACATGGCAAGCACGTCTATAACGGAATTCCGTTTGCGGCCGATATCGATCGTGCGCGCGAGATCCATGATGCATGGCTCGGGAGCAAATCAATAGCGGTGGTCGATGCCTTCGCCCAATGGATTCCGGCCCACAGGCTCGCCAAAAAGATGATCGACGAAGGGTATCTTGGGCAACCCTTCGGGGCACCTGTCGCTTCAACATATCGCTGTTCAACGAACCCGACCCTCACTTCCCGTTCAATTGGTTCTGGGAAGCAGGGCTTGGCGTATCCGCGATGCGCAATCTGGGCAGCCATTCGCTTCACGTGCTTGTGCATCTGTTCGGTGAAATAGTTGAGGTAATGGCGGACGACCGTCAGTTGCTAAGTGAATGGCGATTCCCCGATGGCAGCAGCATCAAACCAGAAACCAACGATTTTGCGAATCTCACGCTGCGTTTTCGCAGTGGCATGATCCTGCAACTCCAGGTTTCCTGGAGCGCGACGGTCGGATCCGGCTGGTCTCTGGAAGCTTTTGGCAGCGAGGGTCGCATCGTTATCGCATCGACGGCTCAGTTTCCGACGAGCCGCGACACGACCCTACATGCCGCCAAGATCGGCTCGACCATTCTCGAACCGGTCGAAATTCCCTCCATGTTTTTAGACACACCCGAAACCGGCCTCAATGCAAACGCCGAACCGCAGGCATCGCACCCAATGTCTTTGGCAATGCTCAGCATGAAACACGCCATCGACGGCAATGGCAAAGCCGCACCCGATTTCGACCAGGCGTGGACCGTTGAACGTATTTTAGAAGCGGCCCGGCAATCGGCGGAACGAAGGACGTGGGTCGAGATGTCAGATATTGCCTGATCGGCCCTAATGCAATTTGGCTTCCGATACCCCGATATAATCACGCACAATAGGCACCGTGTCGCGCTTGCGAGTCAGTTGAAGCTGGAACACGACATGAGCGTCGTTTCGAAATGCGCTGATCGCTCCGGCAAGGTAAAATTGCCACATCCGAAAGAAACGCTCGTCGTACAGAGCTATAATTTCGGCCCGCGCTGCCGCGACCCGATCGTACCATCGTTCGAGAGTATAGGCATAATGGAGCCGCAGCACTTCGAGATCGTTGAGCCAGAGATAAGACCGTTCGATTGCAGGCATCATCTGGCTGAGAGCGGGAACATAGCCTCCTGGAAAGATATATTTAGCCAGCCACGCGTCGGTTGCTCCGGGTCCATCTGCGCGACCGATCGTATGCAGCAACATAACACCATCGGGAGACAGGCGTTCACAACATTGTTTGAAGAATGTCACGTAATGCGGTGGCCCGACGTGTTCGAACATACCCACCGAAACAATGCGGTCGAACGTCCCTGCGACGCTCCGATAATCCATCAACTCGAACTTCACGCGCTCGGCAACACCGGCAGCTTCCGCACGGGCACGGGCAATTTTTAGCTGTTCTTCACTCAGGGTTATGCCAAGCACATCAACGTCCGCTACGCGATTGAGATAGAGTGCCATACCGCCCCAGCCGCAGCCTATGTCGAGAACCCGCTGGCCCGGTTTCAACAAAAGCTTTGCCGCGATATGAGCCTTTTTGTCTTCCTGCGCCTCATCCAGAGAGTTCAGCGGGTCGGTGAAATAAGCACAGCTATATTGGCGGTCAGCGTCCAGAAAAAGGTCATAGAGCCTGTCGGACAGGTCATAATGATGCGCCACATTGCGTTTGGACCGTCGTTGCCAGTTAAAAGTATCGAACATCGAAGCAAGCTGCTGCGGCCGCCACAGGATAACACGCGTCGGATTGTCCACGCCCCATCGGGTATTATATCCGATGAGGTCGATCAGATCGCGAATGTCGCCAACTTCGACCGTCATGCGCCCATCCATATACGCTTCACCCGTGCCTTTGGCGGGGTTGCGCGCGATCCGAAGGGGCGTGGAGGAATCGTGAAACCGTATTGTCACTGGCTTGATAGCCGACGACACTCGTCCATAGTGCCATGCGCGCCCACGTGCATCGATCACGGTCAACGGGCCGTCCACAATCAGCGCGCGAAAGAGTCGATTGAACAAAATCAAGATCTTCTCCGTTCACTCTCGCGAGTCAGATAACGCCAGAGCGCGCCTGCATCGGGTCAACTCACGGTCTTAACGATCCAGCATCTCCCTGACTTTGTTACCGAGTGCGACGACGTTGAACGGCTTTGTGATAACCTCCATCCCCCTGTCGAGCAGACCGTTTCCGACGGCGGCGTTTTCGGCATAACCCGTAATGAATAGCACCTTGAGATCAGGCCGCGAAACTCGCGCCGCGTCGGCAATCTGACGGCCATTGAGGCCGCCGGGCAGCCCGACATCGGTCACGAGCAAATCTATATGCTGGCCGGACTGGAGAATTTTAAGACCTGACGGCCCATCATTTGCTTCGATGAGCGCATAGCCGGTGTCTGCGAGCACCTCTGTCACGAGGTTCCGTACGGCCTCCTCGTCGTCGATCACCAGTACGGTTTCGCCATGGCCGTGATCGAACGAAACCATCTCTTCCTTCTCGTTCGGGGCTTCAAGCGTTCCGGCATATCGCGGCAGATAAAGGCACAATGTCGAACCCGCGCCCACTTCCGAATATATGCTGACCTGTCCCCCGACTGCCGCACAAATCCATGTATCATCGACAGGCCCAGACCGGTGCCGTGCCCCAGCGGCTTTGTCGTGAAAAATGGGTCAAAGGCTTTGGCGATGACATCCGGGGCCATACCGGACCCGGTGTCGGTGACGCAGAGGGAGATATATTGTCCGGGCGTAAGTTCACGATCCTTTGCGGTGCGCTCATCCAGCCATTTGTTGGCTGTCTCGATCGTGATACGACCACCTGTCGTCATCGCGTCGCGGGCATTGATCACCAGATTCAGAAGCGCGTTTTCAAGCTGGGATGGGTCGACGCGTGTCATCCACAGACCGCCGGCACCCACGACTTCCAGCTCGATCGCCGGACCCACGGTTCGCCGTATCAGCTCTTCTATTCCAGCAATGAGCCTGTTCACATCGGTTGGCCGGGGATCGAGGGTCTGTCGACGCGAAAAGGCAAGAAGACGCTGGGTTAAAGCCGCCGCGCGCCGCGAAGCTTCTTGCGCTGCATTGATATAACGCTCGAGCCCCGTCGTCCGTCCCTGGCTGAGCCGCAACTCCAGAAGCTCGAGATTGCCGCTGACACCTGCCAGCAGATTGTTGAAATCATGCGCAATGCCGCCGGTTAGCTGGCCCACCGCTTCCATTTTCTGCGATTGCCGCAGGGCGTCCTGAGCCTCTCTCAGTTGCTGCTCGCGCAGCTTGTCGTCGGTCAGATCGCGGCCAACGGCGATGAAATGCACGCCATCAGGGGCAGGGGTCAAAGTCCAGCCGATGGGTTTCCAGCCCCCTTCGGACGTCATAATCCTATTTTCAAACCTTGTCGGCTGGTACGATTGCGCCATCTGTTGCAGGGCAGCAGACGTCGTATTGGCATCGTCGGGATGCGTTATGTCGGCATAAGGGTCGGCAAGCACCTTTTCTTCGGACCACCCGAGGATCGTGGTCCAGGCCGGATTTACAGCCTTCATCTTGCCATCGTACCCGGCGCGGCCAAGCATATCCTGTGACAGGGTCCAGAGCTGCTCTCTTTCAGCCTCCGCTAAGCGATCTGCCATCACGCGTTCGGTCGTTTCGACGACAATCGCAATAACGCCCACAGCCTTTCCGGCTTCGTCATAAAGCGGCGAATAGGATAAATTCATCCAAACCTGCGCTGGCTCTCCATGCCGATACAGCGTCAGTTCCTGATCTTTATAAAACAGCGATTTGCCGGCTAGGCCAACTTTCATCACATTGTCGTTGAAGTCCGCGACCTCGGGCCAACCTTCGCGCACATGAGAACCAAGTAGTTTTGGATGCCGCTTTCCCGCAAAGGCGGAATAGGCGTCATTATAGATCATTACGCCATCTTCACCCCACAGCATGACGATCGCTGTCTGTGAGCCGACCACGAAATTGACGGCACTGCGAAGACTTTGCGGCCAGCTTTCGATCGCGCCCAATGGTGTTGTTGACCAGTCAAAGGCGCGGATCATCGTTGCAAGCTCACCTGACCCCTGAACTATTCGAGCCAGAGCAGGGGCGGGAGCAATGTGAGTCAATATCTTTGCTCATAATGGAATTGGCGGATCTTATCCGTAAACGCAGCAACAGGCGAAAAGTTCGCCTGTTGCTGCAAATTTCCATCAAAAAGCGATCTGTTAGCTTTCAACCAGTTGCAACGGCGCTTCGGCTATTCCCTTACCGACCGTCCCGACCGAAAGTTCCAGCCGCCAGTGTCACGAACCAACCCAGCACCCCACAGCCGCCGAGCCAGTTGAGGAAAGCGGCGGGATCGCCGTTCAAAGCGAAATAAACTCCGGGAAGACAGGCAATTGCGGCGATTGTTCGCCGGACAGTGTTGCGCTGTGCCGCGCCGCCGATCCGCGCCGCCCGACGCCGCTTGGGGTCTCCAAGGCACAGGCAGATGATTAAGATTGTCGAAAAGCCAATTGTGACGAGCGGAGCATAGGTCATTCGGCGAACTGCAATACCGGTGCAGGTGCGACGTTGCCGGGTGAATTGGCCCGCAACGACCAGAGCATCCAGCCGCCCGCCGCCGCCATTGCGATATCGATGGCTATGATGATTGGCTGACCGGCCGCGAGCGGCCAGCCGGGGCCGCCAGAGACAAGGCGGACGAACGGGAGCACCAGCAGGGTTACGCCCGTTATCGCCTTAAGTCCGTAATCCAGTTGCGCATTCGATCGCGCCGCAAGGCCCCCAACAATGGCTAGGGCCGATGCAATGATGAATGCTGCCGGGGTCCAGAAAACGGCGGTTTCCCGTGGCATTGCAACAAGAAACCCGACAGCCGAAAATGCGAGTGCGAACGGCAGGCCGAAGCCAACGACGGTCACCCCCGCTCGAGCCAATCAAGCGACCTCTGACGCTCGCGGCGGCGTACCAGCCAGAGGCGGAGGCCCGTCAGCGTGACATAGCACATCGCAAACCCCAGCCCGAACCAGACAGCCTTGGAAAAAAGCCCGGCAAAGTTACCAAAGTGAAGCGGCTGCATGATTGCCGCGGCAGTTCCGCCCATCGATGGCTTGGGACCGATCAACGGCTTCACGCGGTCGAAACTCGCGTTGGCACCATGATAGCCCAAGGACATGGGTGCGATGCCACCTTGGTGCGGTGGGTGGAAGGTTGTGACAGCCGCATCCGCGCGACCGTATTTCTCGATGCTCATGAACGTCGGAGCGGCTCCCGTCCGCCGGATCGCATCCTGAGTAATAAGATCGAGATTGCCCATCGGAGTCACGCTCGGATTAGGCTTTGCTGGGTTGCCGAAAACCGCCTCGCTAAACGCTTGTTGATCACCACCGAAAGCCGCCATCGCAACAATCGGCACACCGATCGTGCCAAAAAATGAAAAGAAGCTGCCGGTGAAGGCGAGAACGAACGCAAACGGCAGGCTCCAAGTGCCCGCAACACTGTGACGGTCGCGGTTGACCAGCACTGGATTGGCGTTCCGGCGCAGTGTGAAGATATCCTTGAACAAGTGCCGGTGGATCAACAGGCCAGAGATCGCGGCGACCAGCATCGTGAGACCGAGTATCCCTGTCAGCAACAGTCCCCACGGATTTGGAAGATGCAGGCGGACGTGGGTGTCCACTAGGAAGCTGCTCAGCGCATCGTCGTTGCGCGGTCCGAACACTTCTTCGCCGGTGCCTTCATGCGCGCTGATAATCTTTCCCGCACGATTTAGTTGATAATAGATGCCGCGGCTGATGGGCTGTCCGCTGGGCGCGATTTCATCATGGTGAAAGAACGCACCGAGACCGTGGTCGCCCACCTCGAAAAGGCTGATGTCATTGCGATATTTTGCCGGGGTTCGGGCGCTGAGGTCGCGGACAGATTTGTCGACAGGCCGCTCGAACGCCGACCGTGACTCAACGATTCCCGCCGACCAGACGCCGATTTCGGTCGCAAATACCGCCGTCATCCCGGTGATGACAACCGCGTACAGCAGCAAGCCTAGCACGATGCCCGACCATCCGTGGATCGCGACGAGCAGCTTTGTCTCACGCTTGGGCAGGTGAATCATGAACGCGGCTCCACGGCTACGGCCGGTCGGTCGATGAATTTGGCGGCAATCAACGTAGCGTGCACTGCGAACAGACTGATCGCGATCAACGCCACACGCCCGATCCGCCTGTCCAGGCAGGCATGAAAGAACAGCGCAGCCCATATCAGCGGGACGAGGATCAGCGGCAGGACTAGATTATCGATTCCCGCCGCCCCACGAGGAAGCCAAAGGGCCATTCCCGCCATCACAACCAGCGCAACGATCACCGCACCGGGGCCGGCAAAACCGATCCTGATCCATTTCGTCATAGTGCCAGGCATGATAACCGGGATGTCCTTATTCAAAGCGATTGCGACCGACGTTACGGCACGCATTCTATTACCAGCGGAAACCGATCGTGCCTGTTACCGTCCGGCGCGATCCGTACCAGCACCATTCAACGCCGTTGACGTAGCAACTCGTTATATGGCGCTTGTCAAAGATGTTCGCGGCATTGATCCTTGCCTCGAACCCTTTGAGGCTTGGGCTGGCGCGACCCAGATCATAGCTCATCACTGCATCGACCAGCGCATAGGACGGTGTTGTGACATATTGCGCGGCACCTGCGGCGTCGAAGTAATATCCGCCATAACCCTTGCCGACATATCGCACGCCGCCGCCGATGCCAAAGCCTGCAAGCTGGCCGTTGGTCAGCGAGTAAAGGCCGAACAGTCCACCATTCTCCTTGGCTGTGCCGATCAGCGGATGACCGACGTTAAGGGGATCATCATCCTTGAGATTACGGATCTTCTGGCGGCTGTAGCTCGCGGTGAGGCTGAAACCTTCGAAGACCGGTACCTTGGCTTCCAGTTCAATGCCTTTTGAGCGCACCTTGCCGCTTTGCGTTGCCGCAAAGGTGATCGGGTTGCTGACAACGACGTTCGCCTGTGTGACGTTGAAATAGGCCGCGGTCAGGAGGATCGTCGAGCCCGGCGGCTGATATTTGATCCCTGCCTCGAACTGACGCCCGGTCGATGGATCGGCGATATTGCCGGTAACAAGCCGAGTTGCCTGCGGTTCGAACGACGTGGAGTAGCTGACATAGGGCGCAAAGCCGTTGTTCAACAAATACAGGCCGCCGACGCGATAAGTGAACTTTTCGTCCCGCTTCACGTCGTCCTGACCAAAAGCGGCAACTGCCACATGACCATAAGCCCAGTCATAACGTCCGCTTGCCGTCAGTCGAAGTCCGCCCAGCTCGATCTGATCCTGCGCGTAAATGCCGATTTGCCGCTGATGGACATTGTATGTGAACTGGTCGTCCGGCAGCGTGATCGGGATGCTATAGTCGGGCTGATAAACATTGATCGGCGGAGCGACCCCGAACCCGCCGGTTTCGACCGCGTGCGCAACCTGAACATCGACACCGAACAGCAGATTATGCGTCAGTGCCCCAGTCTTGATTTTACCCGAAATCTGGTTGTCGAAGGTGCCGTTCTTCAAACGCTCGCTTGTCTGATACGAACCGCGCTCGAACGTCGTAAGGGTCGCATCGGTAGGCACGCCGGTGCTGTACGGGCCGCTGATGCGCGTCGTGATGTCGGTATAACGGCCGCGCGATTTAAATACCCAGGCATCACCCAGTTTTTGTTCAAACAAATATGTCGCGGCCCCCTGATTACGCCGGATAACCGTCGTCGCGGGATCGCCATCGGCAAAGTCGCGCGGGATGTTTCCGTTGGGGTTAGGGTCGAGCGAGCCCAGTCGCGGCACCGAGCCATAGTTACCGTTGAACGGATCATGTGAATAATTGCCAAGCAGAGTTAGCGTCGTATCGGTTCCCGCCCCGAAAGTGACAGCAGCACTGGCTGTGTAGCGGCGGCGTTTGCCAAAGCTTTGCTGGGTATCGGCACCGTTTACCGATCCATACACCCGATAGAGCGTCTTGCCGTCGGCCGAAAGCGCACCCCCGACGTCGCCATCGACGCGATAGAGGTTGTAGGTGCCATAGGTCGCCTCGACGCTCCCGTAACTGGCGGCTGAACCGGGTAGTTTGCTGCCGATCGCGATAAGGCCGCCGGGGCTCGACTGACCGTAAAGAACCGATGCCGGCCCCTTGATCACTTCGATCCGGTCGATGCGCGAAACGTCAACCTGCGGCACGGCATAACCGGTCGGGCTGCCAAACAGTTTCAGGCCGTCCAGATATTGCGGCGCATCGAAGCCGCGCAGCTTGAACTGGTCATAAACCTCTGCGTCGGCTCCACGCGTATCGGGGGTGATACCTGCGGTTAGCTGAAGGGCTGAGTTAAGGCTTTGAATTCCGCGCACGTCCAGATCGGCGCGAGAGATGATAGATATCGACTGTGGCGTCTCAACAAGTGGCGTAGCGGTCTTGGTGCCGCTGGTTGCTTCGCTCACCGGGCGCTGCCCCGTAACAAGAATATCCTCTGCAGCGTCCATCACATCCGCGGCGTGAGCTGCCGAAAGCGGCATAAGACTGGAGCAAGCGAGCAACACTCGCATTTTGATCTTCATGAACGGTTTTCCCTGTTGGTCGCGGCGCCGCATAATAATAATGATAACGATTCGCAATAGTAAGATTTTGAACGACGTTGGGTAATCGATTACTCGGATTATCGGTTACTCAGGGGCCGAGGATGAGGAATAGACAGTGGTTGGCCGTCGCCAGGCTCACATTCGGCGCTTATAGGCCGCTCGATAGGGAACCATCTCAAAACCATTGGGTTTTGATGCGGACAACGGGGGAGCCTGCCAGGGTGGCGGTGAAGAAGTATTTATATTTGGTCGGTGTTGCAGCGCTGCTGGGCTATGGTCCTGCCAACGCGCAGCAACGCGACGCGTCCCCCGCCGATACCGCTGCGCCCACCGCCATCGTCCCCGATGCGCAATTCGATGCCGCTTTGCCCCCTGTCGATCCCGCGCTGAACGCTCCTTTGACGCCGATCGAACAGGCACCGATGCCGTCCGAAGTTACGACACCCGTATCGCCGGACCCCAGCCTGTCGCAGCCCCTGACGCCGCTTGCCTCGTTTGACGTCACGACGCCGCCCGCCGAGACCGCGACTGCAACTGCCGACAAACCCGTTCTGGTTCGTTACTCGGTGGTCGTAGAGGGACTGAAAGCAATCGATCTCGAAGGCCGCTTTCGCAGCCTGTCCGCGCTCGACAAGGGCGATGGCAAGGGAGCAAATGGCGCAGTCATCGCCGCACGCGCACGCGAAGACGAAGCCCTCGCCATCCGCCTGTTGAAATCAGAAGGCTATTACGACGCCAGCGCAACATCGAACGTAGCGCCTGTGCCGAACCAGTCCGACCGCGTGACGGCAACGGTCACGGTCGTCCCCGGTGCGCGTTACAAATTACGCAATGTCGCCGTTACCGGAACAGACACCCTGCCCCCGGCCTCGCCCGAAAGGCGCTCCAGCTTAAAACCGGCGACGATATCGTGGCAGCAGCGATCGAGGGCGCAGAGGCCGCCGTCAGCCTGCGCCTTCCCCAACAGGGCTATCCCTTCGTCGTCGTCGGCCCGCGCGACATCTTGCTCGACGATCGCCAACCCGTCGGCGATTATACTTTGCCCGTCGATCCCGGACCGCGATCGTCCTTTGGCACGCTGTCCACGACCGGCAAAACAGCCTTCGACGCCCACCACGTCGCCGTCCTGTCGCGGTTCAAACCCGGCGAGCTTTACGACAATCGCCGCGTCGAGGATCTGCGTGAGGCAATGGTCGCAACCGGACTATTGTCGTCGGTTGCCGTCGAACCGGTCAAAACCGGCCGTACCGGCGCGGACGGCACAGAGATCGTCGATCTTCTCGTCCTGCAGCAGGCTGGCCCATCGAAAACGCTCGCTGGCAGCGCAGGCTATGGGACCGGCGAAGGGTTCAAGCTGCAAGCCAGCTACACCCCTCGCAACCTGTTCCCACCCGAAGGCGCTCTGATTCTCGATGCCATCGCCGGTACACAGCAACAGGGTGCAGGAGTAACGTTTCGCCGGTCGAACGCAGGCAAACGGGACAAGACGGTTCAAGCGACCCTGCGTGCCGAACATGACAATTTCGATGCTTATGAAGCGACTACCGCAACATTGAGCGGGCGCATTTCAAGTGACTCCACGCCGATCTGGCAAAAACGCTGGACCTATGCTTACGGTTTCGAACTGATCGCCTCGAAGGAAAAGCGCGCCGACCCGGCCCGCCTGCAAGACGACGGCACCTATTTCATTGCCGCGCTGCCCGGCCAGATCGGCTATGACCGGTCGGACAATATTCTCAATCCAACCAAGGGCTTCCGACTTCTCGGCCGGATCAGTCCGGAATTTTCGCAACGCGCCAATGCGGGCGGGGGCACCGCTACCTATGTGCGCGCCCAGATCGACGGCAGCGCATATTATCCCTTCAGCGACAGCATCGTCCTTGCAGGTCGCGTACGCTTTGCCACGATCACAGGGGCCAGCAGCGACGCCATTGCTCCATCACGGCGGCTTTATGCAGGCGGCGGCGGCTCGGTTCGCGGCTATGGTTATCAGGAACTCGGCCCACGCGACGCCAGCAACAATCCACTGGGCGGACGTGGCTTGACCGAATTTGCGATCGAGGCGCGCTATCGCTTTGGCGATTACGGGATCGTACCGTTCTTCGACGGGGGACAGGTCACGAACAGTTCGATACCAAGCTTTTCCAACCTGCGTTACGGGGCTGGCATCGGCGGGCGGCTCTACACGAACTTCGGCCCCCTGCGCGTCGATGTCGCCACCCCCATCGCGCGCCGCCCCGGTGAATCAGTCATCACTCTGTATATTTCGATCGGTCAGGCATTTTGACCGCTCGCCGGGTCACCAAATGGGTGGGTTTCACACTCTTCGGCTTGCTGGTCCTGGCGGGACTGGCCGTGCTGGGTCTTAACACTGCGCCGGGCCGTAAGTTCGTTGCTAACCAGATCGCCGGTTATACGCTGGCATCCGGTCTCGGATTCGAAGTCGGCCAACTCGACGGCTCGCTCTATGGCAATCTGATTATCCGCAATCTGCGCGTTCATGATGCGAAGGGAGTGTTCGCTACCGCCCCCGAAATACGTCTCGACTGGCGGCCATTCGCGTTTATCTCGAACCATGTCGATGTGCGTTCGGCGATCGCGCCACTGATCGAAGTCAGCCGCCTGCCGCAACTGAAACCGGTCCCGTCTGACCCCAACGCACCGACGTTGCCCGATCTCGACATCGACATCGGCCGTCTGAAAATCGACCGCCTCGTCCTTGCCGCTCCCGTAACCGGGGCGCAACGCATCGTCGCCATCGACGCGCGTGCAAAGATCGCCGACCGCCGCGCCCAGATCACCGGCACCGCCGCCTCGACCGCTGGCGATCACCTTGCCCTGAAACTGGACGCAGTTCCCGACGACAATCGCCTCATCATCGACGCCCGGCTTCAGGCTCCGTCAGGTGGCGTCGTCACGCAACTTGCTGGTCTGAAAGCGCCGCTGGTCGCGACCGTCACCGGACGCGGAAGCTGGGCCAACTGGCAGGGCAACGCCAATGCCCTGTTGGGTGGGCAGTCGCTTACCGACCTCGCCATAACTGCACATTCGGGCGCGTTTACGGTCAAGGGGCCGACCCGGCCCGGCCTGATCCTGACCGGCCCTGTCGAACGCCTGACCGCGCCTAACCTTTACGTCGATGCCTCGGCGACCGTCGCAAACCGACGCGCTGATACGCGCATCACATTGAAATCCAATGCTCTTGTCGTCGTGTCCTCCGGGGCAATCGACCTTGCCAAATCCCGGTTCGACAATCTGAAAGTCGATGCCCGCCTGCTAACCCCCGGCGCGATCGCCCCCAATCTCAATGGCCGCGACGTAGGGATCGCATTGCTGCTCGATGGTGCATTCGCCCGTCCGCTCATCGATTACCGGCTGGATGCTGCCGCCATCGGCTTCGGTACTACCATCGTAGAGGGCCTCCACGCCGAAGGTCGCGCAACGGTCGATACCGACCACATATTAATCCCCCTCAACGCCCGCGCCCGCCGGGTCACCGGCCTCAACCCAGCCGCCGGCGGTCTGCTCACCAACCTGACGATCAACGGCCAGCTCGCCGTCACCGGCAAATCGATCCTGTCCGACAATCTCAAAATCCACTCGGACAAGGTCGATGCGACAGCACTCGTCGTCACTGACCTGACCAAAGGCATTTATCGGGGAGCATTGAAAGGTCGGGTCAACGATTATTTGATCGACGGCATCGGCCGGATAAACCTGAACACCGACGTCAAGCTTGTCACCGTCCCCTCGGGCGGCTTCGGCATGACCGGCCATGTTGTCGCGCAGACCGTCCGCATCTTCAACAAATCGGCGAGCGACTTTCTCGGCGGTCCGGCAATTGTCGGCGCGGACGTTGGCTTCGATCCGCAAGGCACGATCGCCGTCCGCAATCTGCGACTCAACGCACCTTCGTTCCGCATCCTGTCGGGCGAAGGCACATACCGTTCAGACGGTCGCATCGCCTTCAATAGTGCGGCCACCTCGAAACAATATGGCCCACTCGTCCTTGCGATCACCGGCACCGCCACCCAACCACTGATCCATCTGAAAGCCGCCCGTCCCAACGTCGGCGTCCAGCTTACCAACGTCGATGCCGTCGTGCGGGGGACCGGGACCGGCTATTCGGTAAAAGCAACCGGCGGATCGCCTTATGGCCCTTTCAATGCCGACGTCCTGATCCACTCGGGCAAGGGGCCACTTGCCATCGACATCAACCGTGCTCGCTTTGCGAATATCGACTTTGCCGGGCGCATCGTTCAAACTGCCCCAGGACCATTTGCCGGGCGATTGACCGCCAACGGCGCGGGAGTTGCGGGCATCGTGACACTCGCTGCACAGGGCAAAGTCCAGCGCGCCGACATCGACGCCACGGCGAACAACGCCCGCATTCCCGGCGCAAGCCCGATCACGATCGACCGCGCCATCATAAAAGCGGTCGCGATCCTTTATCCAAACGCACCTTCAATAGTCGGCGATGCCCAGGTCGCCGGGTTGCGACAGGGCGCGTTCGTCATCCAGACCGCCCGCGCGAAGATCGACTATCGCGGTGGGCGCGGATCGGCTCAACTGGTTGCCACTGGATCGAACGGCGCTCCTTTTCAGGCCGCAATCAACACTCGCTTGTCACCCGATCTCTACACCGTAGCGGCGCAGGGGCGGATCAACGCCATCACCTTCCGCCTTGCTCAGCCCGCCACGATCCGCGCCAACCGCGGCATCTACACGCTGGAACCTGCGACTATCACCCTGCAACAGGGGCAGATCGTCGTGTCGGGTCGTTATGGCAACGGCATGGATGCACACGCCCGGTTCCAGAACCTCGATCTCAGCCTGTTGAACAGCTTTGCCGCCGGAGCCGGTGTTGGCGGTAAAGCGACCGGCTCGCTCGATTATGCACAGGCATCGGCGGGCGCTCTCCCTATTGCCGACCTTCGCCTCGACGTTGCCGGGTTCACCCGATCCGGCGCTACTGCGGTATCGGCACCGGTCAACATCGCCGCCATCGGCCAGCTTCGTGCGCAGGATGCAGTGCTCAACGCGCTTGTCCGTCGCAACGGGGCTATGATCGGTCGGGTGCAGGCTCGCTTGCAACCGCTCGGGTCAGATACCAGCCTGAGCGCGCGCCTGATGAATGCAGGCCTTGGTGGCGGCATCCGCTACAACGGTCCCGCCGACGTACTTTGGTCTCTGTCCGGCATCGCCGATCAGCAACTTTCCGGCCAGATCGGAATCGCCGCTGATTTTGCAGGCCGCATTTCCGCGCCGCAACTGACAGGTGTCGTTCGAGCCAATGACCTCACCTATAACAACGAGACCTACGGAACGCGTATTCGTGCGATAAAGCTCAGTGGGCGCTTCACCAACGATCGGTTCGAGATTAGCGATTTCAGCGGAAAAGCTGGCGAAGGTACCGTGCAGGCAAAGGGCAACGTCGGTTTTGCAGCCGACAGCGGCTTTCCAATCAACGTCAGTGCGACCTTTACCAATGCACAACTGGCGCGCAGCGATGCGCTGGGCGCGACCGTTTCAGGAACGCTGGCGGTTACCAATGACAAGGCCAACGGCGCGTTGATCCGTGGCGATTTGCGGCTTCCCGAAGCCCGCTATGAAGTTATCCGACAGGGTGCAGCCGAAATCTCCGAACTGTCGGGGGTGCGTCGGCGCGGGGCTGTTCCTGTAAAGCCTGCGGACGCCACGTCGAGCGTCCCGGGCCTGTTCAAGCTCGACCTGCGCGTTCATGCCGATCACAGCGTTTTCGTCAGCGGCATGGGACTGGAGGCTGAATGGGCAACCGACCTGCGCGTTGGGGGAACATCTTCGGCGCCGGTCGTGACCGGCGATGTCAAGCTGGTGCGCGGAACATATAGTTTTGCAGGGCGACGGTTCGACCTTGATACGTCGAGCAAGATCACATTCCTTGGCAGCCCGGTTATCAATCCCGAACTTGCGATCGCGGCGTCCACGACGGTCAACGGCGTAACAGCGACAATCAATATTACTGGGACCGCTCAACGTCCGCAGATCGTATTCGGATCGACACCGACGCTGCCACAGGACGAAATTCTGTCGCGCCTGTTGTTCGGAACATCCGTCACGTCGCTTTCGGCGACACAGGCACTCCAGCTTGCTGCCGCCCTGAATTCACTGCGTGGGTCTGGTGGTGGCCTGAATCCACTTGGCAAGCTGCGTTCGGCGACCGGCATCGACCGGCTGCGCGTGCTTGGTGCCGATGCTTCGACAGGCCGCGGCACCGCGGTCGCGGCGGGCAAATATATCTCGAACAACATCTACATAGAGATCGTGACCGATGCGAAAGGCTTTACCGCCACCCAGCTCCAGATCTCTCTGTCAAAAGCGCTGAGTATCCTGTCACAGGCGGGTGGTTCAGGCGGAACCAATGCAACGATCCGCTACTCGAAGGATTTTTAGAGACAGTTTTTAGATACTCCGTGGGCATTTCACAAATCTGCCATGGTTGCGATCCGGCACGTCAACGGGTGGTCTACAATGTTTAACGCACCGCCGTCCTAATACTCAGTAAGTCTTTGACAGTCTATCGATGGCGCTGGATACTCGGGTCAACAAGGATGATACATGAAACCCAGTGCGTCGATCGCGTCCGTTCTGCTTCTTTTGGCGGCTGTACCAGCAGCAGCACATGAGGGCACCCGTGCCCCAAAGGTCGAAGGCGCACTTTCGTGGGACGTTCTGGCCCAGACACAAGCGATCGAGTGGCAGGATGAAGTCAGCGGGCGCGCTTACTTGCGGCCCGGCTTTTCGCCCGATGCAAACGCGCTGGATGGCACCCAGGTGACCATCTCCGGCTTTCCCATGCAGCTCGAAGAAGGCTCTAAGCACAGGAAGTTCCTGATATTCGCCCAGGCACCCGACTGTTTATTTCACATGAACTCTGGCCCTAACGGTTTTGTCGAAGTGGAGGTTGCCAAGCCACTAGCAATCGGCGACAAACCAATGCTGCTGGCGGGCAGATTCGAACTCGTAAAAGCCGATCGCGGCGGAGTTTTCTACCGACTGGTCGGGGCGGCTCCAGTTTCAATTCGTGAGTAGTTCAGCCGCCGGTGATGGCACCCTGGACGCGCTGGATATCCGCATTCTGCAAACATTAACGAAGCAAGGACGGATTGGGTGGCGCGACCTTGCCGATACGATAGGTCTGTCCCTGACGCCGACACTGAGGCGCGTCCGTCGACTGGAGTCCGAAGGGTATATCGAGGGCTATACAGCCATCCTCAACGAACATCGCTTGACCGGTTCGGTCAACGCGTTCGTCTCGGTAACGCTCGAACGACAGTCCGACAGCGCACTTTCACTATTCGAGACAGAGATCACGACGTTTCACGAGGTCATGGGCTGCTACATGATGACCGGGACGGCCGATTATCTCATTCAGGTTGTCGTCCGGGATCTGGATCATTTCCAACTGCTGCTACGCAAGCTTACGGCTTTACCCCATGTCGCCCATGTTCAGACGAGCTTTGCCCTAAAGGCACTCATTCAACGAAGCTCGCGCGTGCTGAACATGACGACGGCTACATAAACCTGAGCGGAGCGTGCTCTCCATGACCACGGCCCCACTTCCAGTTCAGTCCTGAGCAAGCATCTTTCCTTCTGCTTTATAGACTTTTCCGCCCTTCATCACGAACTGAACACGCTCCAGTTCCTTTATGTCATTCAGGGGATCGCCGCTGACAGCGACAATGTCTGCATATCGACCCGTGCGGATCGATCCTACATCTCCTTCCTGACCCAGCAGTTCGGCAGCATTGCCGGTGCCAGCCAGAATAGCATCTATCGGCGGGATTCCTGCCTCCACCATATATTCAAACTCATGGGCATTTTGGCCCAGAGGGCGATATCCTAGCTGATCGGTGCCAAGAGCTATCTTCACCCCGGCACGGTATGCATTAACTGCATTGGCCCGCATCGTTGGCGTCACGGCAATGGCCTTATCCGCGACCGTAGGCGGCAAACTATCCGGCTTCGTCATTGCAACTTCATAAATTTCGCGCCCGGCGAACAACGTCGGAACCATGAAAGTTCCCCGTTCCTTCATCAGTCGGTAAGTCTCGGCATCAGCATATGTGCCATGTTCAATGGAATCGACGCCTGCCCGGATCGCTGCATCGATGCCCGCCTTGCCATGCGCGTGTGACGCGACCTTCATTCCGAGCGAATGCGCCGTGTCCACGATGGCTTTCAACTCATCATTGCTCAACAGTTGAAGGTTGGGATCGTCGCCAACGCTGGCGACGCCGCCCGATGAGTGAATCTTGATCACTCTTGCGCCGCGCTTGCGAAGCTCGCGAACGGCGCGAGTGGCCTCAGTCGGGCCATCGACAACCGACAGTTTCCAGTTATCGCTGCGTTGCCAACGCGGGTCGATGCCGTTGCTCGGATCTGAATGGCCGCCGGTTGGCCCAAGCCCGGAGCCCGCGAAAATGATCCTTGGGCCGGGGATCAAGCCGTCGTTAATCGCGCCCGTCAGCGCGGCAAGGACATCTATGTTACCGCCGAGATCTCGCACGCTCGTGAAGCCACCCTTCAGGATTTCGCGCATGTTCCAAACCGACTGGAACGATTGCTGCTCCTGTGTACCCCGAAGTCGATCACGTCGTTGCCCGCCACCTGTCAGGTGATTGTGAACGTCGATGAAACCCGGAAGCACGGTCGATGTGGACAGGTCGATCACTTCAGCGCCCGCTGGCGTCACAAAACCTTCCTGGACGGCCAGGATACGGTCGTTCTTGACGAGAATGCTGACCTTTGTGCGGGGCTTTTTCGACACACCGTCGAACATCGTACCCGCATGAATGACGACATCGTTCGCCAGGCCAGGTGACGCGGCCATTGCCACGACAGCTATTGCAATGGTCATGAACCATCTATTTTTGCTGAACATTACTCTCTCCCAATCTGTCGGCGGTATGTTCGTTATCTCAACGGAGGAGCTTGCCTTCGGCCTTCAATACCTCGCCGCCCTTCATCACGAACTGGACCCGCTCCAGCAGCGTGATATCGGCCAGGGGATCGCCGCTGACGGCCACAATGTCTGCATAACGACCGGCCTGTACCGATCCGACATCCTGCGCTGCGCCAAGCAATTCGGCAGCGTTACGGGTTGCCGTATAGATTGCATCGGTTGGAGTAAGCCCCGCCTTTACCAAAAGGCCGAATTCCTCGGCTTTGTTTCGCCGAGAAGTCGCGCCCTGATCTGTACCGAACGCGATCTTTACGCCTGCCCGATAAGCCCGACCGGCATTGCCGATCATCGTCGGAGTTACTGCGATCGCTTTTGCTGCGACCGTCGGTGGCAGCAAATCAGGTGTTTTGGTCGCAGTCTGGTAGATTTCGTCGGCCACCAGCAACGTCGGGACAAGAAACGTTCCGTGCGATTTCATCAATTTGTAGCTTTCGGCGTCGGCATAAGTGCCGTGCTCGATTGAATCCACGCCAGCCAAAATGGCTGTATCGATAGCTTTCTTGCCATGAGCGTGCGCCGCAACCTTCAAGCCCAGTTCATGCGCCGTATCGATGATCGCGACCATTTCGTCCTTGGTCATCGTCATATGATTGGGATCATCGCCGATGGAGGCAACACCACCGCTAGGCATAATCTTGATAACCGTTGCCCCTCGCCGCTGATGCTCGCGCACTTTGATGCGACCTTCTTCGGGACTATCCACGATCGAGGCATCCCGGCCACCGAAAGTTATGTCGGGGCGCATACCGTTGGCCCGATCAGAATGGCCGCCCGTTGGGCCAAGGGGTTCGAGCGCCGTCCAGAGGCGTGGACCAACCAGTTGCCCCGCAGTGATCCCCCGAATGAGCGCCGGCGCGGTCAGCGGACCCGATCCCAGATCGCGGACGGTGGTGAATCCTTCCTCGATTTCCCGGCGCGCGTTCAATACGCCCGCCACCACTGCATCACCCTCGGTTTGGGTAAAGCGATTCATTGGCCGACGGTCGCCAGACGAAGAAATATGATCGTGCGATTCAATGAAACCCGGCAAGACGGTCGAACCGGACAGGTCGATAATTTCAGCCCCCGTCGGCGTTACGAAGCCGTTCTGGACGCCCACGATCCGTTCGTCCTTGATGATAATAGACACCTTGGTCTTTGGCGTAGCGGAAATGCCGTCGATCAAAGTTCCGGCGTGAATAACCACATCTTTTGCAAATGCCGGTGTTGCCGCCATTGTGAGTGCCAGGGCCATTGCCGCCGAAGCACGAAGTTTTGTCGAAACGTAAACCATTATGATCCTTTCAGATGAAACTGACAAACCTCAGAAATTCTTTCGGAAATCGATGCCAATCGTACGTGGCGCGATGCTAACCGTGCGGACGTTGTTGCCGCCGCCGAACAAGGCACCGTTGCCCTTTGTGGAAAGACCGACCTTGTCGAACAGGTTGTTCGCAAACAGGGAAATTCCCCAGTCACCGTTTTCCGCCTGGACCCCAGCACGCAAGCCAACTGTAGCGTACCCGGGTAGCCGCTGCTGAAACGCATTGGTTCGCTGGTACAGGTTCCAGGCAGAGCTGACGTAATTCATGTCCGCACGGGTCAGCAGCTCAATGTTATCAGCAAGTAGATAAGTATATTGCGCGGATGCCTGAGCCGTGATTTTTGGCGTGTTGGGAACGAAGTCACCTTTTAGCCCCGCACCCGCGATGGTAATGCCATTAACCGGGCGCTGATCTTCAGTAAGTTTCGCCTCGATATACGAACCCGATGCCTGTAGAATCAGTCCGCGCAGAGGCCGAATTGTGGACTCAAGCTCGATTCCCCTAATGCGAACATTTCCGGCATTGGTAATAAACGAAAATGTGCTGCCGTTTGCCTGAGCATTAGAAGTTTGCGCCGACGATTGAATGTCGGACCAGTCAACCTGAAAAACGTCTACGTTCAATATCAGACCGCGGTCGAACCACGATGACTTGATGCCACCTTCATAGTTCCACAGGCTGTCCGACGTATATGGCCCAAGCGCCGACGGCAGCCCGATTACCTGGTTGACGCCGCCCGGACGGAAACCCTGGGCGGCCTGAGCATAAAGCATCACGTCGTCCGTCAGATGATAATCGGCGCTGAACTTGAACACCCATCCATTTTCGGACGCTTTGGACGTCGTCGGCGGTTCCAGACCATTGCCAATAACGATGTTCGGAACGGTAACCGATCCCGTCACGGTCTTCGAATAATCGAAATACCGTCCGCCTGCGGTTACATTCAATCGACTGGTAATTGCGTAGCCAACCTCTCCAAAAAAAGCGACTTGCTTCAATTCGTCCTCGATCACCCGACGGAATAAGACTGTTGCCGGACGGGTTACGTTGCCTGCGACAGTTGGCACTGTCGTCAACGGAACAATCATCTGTCCGGTCGCAGGATCGACGGCGTTAACGTCGCTGACGATCCCGGTCTTGCGCACGGCGTGGAAAGCTCCAACGGTCCAGTTCAGCGCGCTTTTCCCGCTCGACGACAGGCGCAATTCCTGGGTCGAGTTTTTGGTGTCTTGCGGCGAATATGCTGTCGATGGCGCCATTGAAAGTGCGTATTGACGGTATTGCCCTAATTGAGCAGAAGAACAGGCAGCAGTTCCGCTCCCAGCATAGTTGCGACATCCTGCGGAATTGACTGTAGCGTTAGCTGAGGCATTCCGAAAATATTGCGATGTGTCGTAATTATACTCAAGGGCACGTTTCGAATACGAAGCAACACCGGTTAAAATCGCGCCACCAAGATCCCAGTTCAACGTGCCGCTGTAGAGGTGAAGATTGTCTTTCTGCGGCTGTACAGATTCGTAGCTGGCGTCATACGGCTGACCACCGCTGGCGTAGGTTGGAAAAAACCAGTTGGAATGAAAAGTATCTGTATCCTGAATTACAGCAAGCCCATCGAAAGTGATATCCGAGGTCGGCTTGAACCGAACCATCAAACGACCGCCCTTGCTCGTCGTGTCGTTAAAGTTCTTCAGTCCAAGCCGACTGTTATCGAGATAACCGTCGCGGTCGCGATAAAACCCGACGGCGCGAACCGCCAACTTGTCCTCGATAAGCGGAAGGTTGATGAATCCTTGGGTTTCATAGCCGGGGCCACCGTGCGCCGTAGTGCTAACCTGACCCGCGACCCCACCCTGAGTCTCGTTCATATTCGGCTTGTTAAAGATCAGTCGAAGCGTGCCTGCCATCGATCCCGATCCGTAAAGTGTGCCTTGCGGACCACGCAGTACCTCCACCCGTTCGACGTCGAACAAGCGAATTTCCGGCGAACTGCCACCCGCATCGTTGCTGACACCGGCTGATCCAACGACCGGAGTCTCATCATAATAAACGCCGACCACTGGCTCGCCCGAGCTCTGAATGTTGCGAATAATGACGCGCGTGCCAGGGCCATTGCCGTTTTCACGGAACACCAGGCTAGGGGTTGATCGTGCCAGTTGGGTGCTATCCGTTATGCCCATGTTAGTGAGGGTTTTAGCTCCGATGGCAGAGATGGAGAGTGGCGTGTCCTGGATATTCGTTGCGCGTTTCAAGGCAGTGACGACAATCTCACCCTCGTTGCCGCCGCTCGCTTCAGAAGATTGATTTGCCCGTTCGGCTATGGTTTCGGCATCGGCACCTTTCAGCCCGATTGAAGCTGCCGCTTCTTGAGCGATAGCAGTTGATGAGCCAAGTAAACTCGCGGAAACTAGCAACGTAATTCGGATAAACTTAAAGCGGCTCGAAAAATAGACGCGTCGAATCACAACTCTGCCCCCAAGCAAACTATTGTAGACAGCAGTCGGCAATCCAATAAATGGTCACATAATTAAAGTTTTATTGTATTGATAAATCCAGCATCATATTTCAGATACCTTTGGACTTAACCAACTCTTTCCAAATGCCCCGTTTATTGGCAACTAACCCGATGCCACTGCTTTATCTACTCCCGAGTGGAAGTGTGATACATTTCAATAGAGCGTGCAATCCCAAAAATTGCGAAAAATTTGGGTGAATTTAGGTTATATCACCCAAAATTTTCATAACTTTAGGCATTTTTGTTTGTTTCATGATCGCGATATAGCTGATGAGATGGATGTGCATGACGGATCCCGATCTTCGCTCAGCATTTCTCTGGCTACGGCTATCAGCACGGTGTTCTCCGTTGTGGGCCGATTTAGCTCTGCAACCGTCGCTCGATACAGTCAGACAAAAAGCGGAATCCCGTAATCGCGATCACATTCGCATCTTCCATGATCACCCCCCTTTGCAAACAGGTGTTATTAGTCGCAATCGGGAGCACCTAGGGGAAAGAAATGGCGGTAGGGACGTGCCTCGTCGATAGTTCGTGCGACCGACGGTCGCGCATTAAGACGGGCGCGATAGGCCCGCACGCTGGGGAAAGCATTGCCAATCGGGTGGGCCCAGTCCGCGTAAAACAAGGCGGGCGCTGCCGAACAATCGGCAAGGCTGAAGTGATCGCCAGACACCCATTCACGGTTCGCCATGCGGCCCTCCAGCCAGGCATAAGCTGTGTCGAGGTTAGCGCGAGCATGAGCTACGGTATCGGGATCGCGCCTGTCGCCTCGCAGCGCATCGGAGACAATCGCCTGCATGGGCGTTTGAACATAATTGTCGAAAAACCGATCGGCGAACCGCACGTCGAGCGCGTCCGTTGCATCGACCGGAACCAGTCGAGCCGGACCCGGATAATGCAGGTCGAGATACTCAATGATGATCGTAGATTCGATCACCGACTTTTCTCCGTTGATTAACACCGGGAACTTCTTGAACGGCCAAAGGCGCTCCAGCTCAGATGCCGAGGCTGCATCTCCAAGGTCGATCAAGCGAAACGTAAACGGCGTGCCACTCTCGTAAAGCGCGATCAACGCTTTCCAGCAGTAAGAGGCGAAGGGGTGGGCATAGAGGGTTAATGTCATTTCAAAGCATTCCTATTATGCGGACGTTAACCCGATACATCATCCGCAATGATCGTGCAGAAGGCCATGAGACCACGGCTTTCTGTCCTTGCCCGGTAGAAATGCCCGAAACGTGTCCCCATATCTGCCACTAATGGAGGCATAGATGACAGACTATCGCAAGACTGATGAAGCCGTTGCCGCACTTTCCCCGGAACAATATCGCGTGACACAGGAAAGCGGGACCGAGAGGCCCGGTACGGGCGAATATCTCGGCAACAAGAAACACGGCATCTATGTCGATATCGTATCGGGCGAGCCATTGTTCGCGTCTGCCGACAAATATGATTCCGGTTGCGGCTGGCCCAGTTTTACCAAACCCATCGAGCCTGCGCACGTGAATGAGATTCGTGATGTGTCGCTCGGCATGGTCCGCACCGAAGTGCGCTCTGCGAATGGCGACAGCCACCTCGGCCATGTCTTCGATGACGGACCACGCGACCGCGGTGGGCTGCGTTACTGCATCAACTCGGCATCGCTGCGCTTTGTCGATCGCGACGACATGGAGGCCAAAGGTTACGGCGACTATTTGCCTCAAGTGGAGCGCGTGAAGTGAGTACCGAACGTGCCGTTCTTGCAGGTGGTTGCTTTTGGGGCGTTCAGGATTTGGTGCGTCGACAACCGGGCGTGATTTCGACCCGCGTTGGGTATTCGGGCGGCGAAGTGCCGAACGCGACTTATCGCAATCACGGGAACCACGCCGAAGCGATCGAGATTATCTTCGATCCTGCGATCACTAGCTTCCGGGCGATCCTGGAATTTTTTTTCCAGATCCATGATCCGACGACCAAAAACCGGCAGGGGAATGACGTTGGTGCGAGCTATCGGTCGGCGATCTATTACACCAACGACACGCAAAAAACGGTAGCGGAGGATACGATTGCCGATGTGGAAGCGTCGAGTCTCTGGCCTGGAAAGGTTGTGACCGAAGTTGCTGCGGTTGGTGAGTTTTGGGCCGCAGAGCCCGAGCATCAGGATTATCTCGAGCGTATTCCGAATGGCTATACTTGCCATTTTGTGCGTCCGAACTGGAAACTCCCCCATCGGACGCTTGCGGGCTGACGAAACGATTAGCGGGGGCGGAAGGGGGTACGGGCTTGAAATAATATATACCGTTGTCGCAAGCGAACAGGGCTTGCAGAGGTGCCCGCTCACGTTGAAAGCCCACGCGATGAATCACGAACGTCTTCGAACCGTCGCGGGCATAGCGGGTATTTCGTTCGGGACGGCGCTGGTAATCCTGGATGGCGGTATCGCCAACGTAGCTTTGCCGACAATTGCCCACGACCTCCACGTCGATTCATCGGCGGCGGTTTTGATCGTGACGGTCTATCAGCTTGTGCTGGTGATGACATTGCTACCGCTGTCGGCAATCGGCGACCGCATCGGGCTGCGGCGACTGTATCAATACGGCCAGATCCTGTTTGCGGCAGCGAGCCTGCTCGCGTTTTTTGCCAATACCCTGCCCTTCCTGCTGGTTGTCCGCGCGCTTCAGGCGCTCGGCGCGGCGGCTGTGCTTAGTGTTACGTCGGCGATGTTGCGGACATTGTACTCTCCGGAGAAACTGGGGCGGGGATTGGGATTTAATAGTGTGGTGGTGTCGAGTGCTGCCGCACTGGCGCCTACTGCCGGGGGTTTTCTGCTGGCTTTTGCAAGCTGGCCCTGGCTTTTTGCCGCTGCTGTTCCGTTTGCGCTGGGGTCTCTGGCGCTGGGGACGTTCCTGCCGAACCCGCCTCCTCGGGTCGAACCCTTTGATTTTGCTGGAGCTTTACTGTGTGCGGCGACGTTCGGGTTGCTGATCGGTGGGCTTGAGAGTGCTGTGCATGGCAGTTCACCGATGGTGTCGGCATTCATAACCGCCATCGGGGTCGGGTTCGCCGTAGCACTGGTCCGCAACCAGAAAAGGGAGCCGCGCCCTGTCCTGCCGGTCGATTTATTGGCGCGGCCGGTCCTTGCCCTATCAGCAATTGGCGGTTTTACCGTGTTTATCGCGTCGATGACGCTGCTTATCTCTATGCCGTTTCGGCTGGAACACAGCTTTGGCTTCACCCCTCAACATGTCGGTGCGATGATGGCTCCGTGGCCCCTGACGACATTGTTCGTCGCTCCACTGGCCGGGACGCTGTCGGACAAATATCCGGCGGGCATACTTGGCGGCATCGGCATGAGCATCGCCATCGTCGCTCTCGTGCTGATCGCTTTCATGCCGGGGCATCCGACCTATTTCGACGTGGCATGGCGCATGTCCCTGTGTGGGGCCGGTTTTGGCCTGTTCATGTCACCCAATGCCCGGCTTATCATCGGGTCTGCCCCGCGTGAGCGTGCGGCATCTGCCGGTGGACTGATCTCCACGATCCGTCTGTGCGGACAGACGATCGGAGCGACGCTGGTAGCGGCATTGCTGGCGCTGGGCCTTGGTGGCGGCTCAGTCCCCGCGCTGGTCGCATGTGGGTTGGCGGTCATTGCCGGACTGTGCAGTATCGCGCGTTTGAATCCGGCCATTCGCAAACCGAACACGCGTGAAGTCGACACCGTAAAAACCGTCGCCCCGTTGAATTAGGGGCGTTATCCGCGCAACATTCTACCCAGCGCTGGCATTTTTGTGGCGAATCTGTTAAAAGACATCGCAAGCGGCGCGGCATAACTGCTGCGCCAGCCTTCGGAGTGTCACAATAGGATCAGCCCATCGTCGATTTCATGCCGCGCCCCTCACGCAGCATCCTCGACGAATCGCCGCGCTGTTTCCGCTAGAAAGGTCGCAATACATGGCTGCCAATGCCCCCGCCACTGTCCTGATTTTCGATGTCGGCGATTATGTCGTTTACCCAAAGCACGGCGTCGGTCGCGTAATCGAACTTCAGAAATCCGAAATCGCCGGAATGGCGCTCGAACTCTACGTCCTGCGCTTTGAAAAAGAACGCATGACCCTGCGCGTACCGACCAACAAGGCCGAAGGCGTCGGGATGCGCAAACTTTCGTCGAACAAGCAGATGGAAGAAGCACTCGAAACCCTGAAGGGCAAGCCACGCGTCAAGCGGACGATGTGGTCGCGCCGTGCGCAGGAATATGAAGCCAAGATCAATTCGGGCGACCTGGTGTCGATCGCCGAAGTGGTCCGCGATCTGTTCCGTGCAGACGACCAGCCCGAGCAGAGCTATTCCGAGCGTCAGATTTTCGAAGCGGCGGCAAGCCGTCTCGCGCGCGAACTGGCGGCGATGGAACAGCTCGACGAGCCAAAGGCGCTCGAAAAGCTGCTTGAAATCCTGCGGGCTTCGGCGGCGATTTATAACAAGACCGCTGCGTCTGCATAAACGCGGGCGTCAGTATCGAAATCGAAAGGGCGGGTCGAAAGGCTCGCCCTTTTTCGTTTGCGGCCCCGCTCGATTCAGTGTATTACTAAGGCAATACAGTCGGAGAGTGAATATGCGCCATTTCGTCATCCTTGCCCCAGCCCTCGCCATCGCCGCTTGCGGTAGCAATGCCAGCGCGGCCCATGACGACGGTTCGCAAATCACACGCAATTTTCCGATCGGCAGCTTTCGATCGGTGGAGCTTGCCGGATCGGACAATGTTCATGTCGTGCGCGGCGATCGGGTCGGCGTGGTGGCATCCGGCCCCGCCAGCGTCATCGACCGGCTCGACATTCGCGTCGAGGGAAATACTCTTAAAATCAACCGCAAGCGCGGCGGCTGGAACATGAGCTGGGGCAGTTCGCGCGGCGCGGTCGTTACGGTAACCACACCCGGTATCGACGCCGCCGCTTTGGCCGGGTCGGGAAATCTGACGGTCGACCGCGCGTCTGGTGAAAGCTTCAAGGGATCGCTGGCCGGGTCGGGCAAGCTGATCCTTACAGACGTTCGCGTTACCAATGTTGCGCTCGACCTTGCCGGGTCGGGCGATCTGTCAGCGTCTGGAGCCGTACAAAACGCCAAAATGGCCGTTGGCGGATCGGGCAATCTTTCGGCCGCCGGTCTTGTCAGTCAGACTGCCGACATCTCGATCAGCGGATCTGGGAATGCACAGGCGGCGGCGCGAGGTCATGCGTCGCTTTCTATTGCCGGATCGGGCAATATCACCGTCAAGGGCACAGCCAATTGCGCAATTTCAAAAACCGGATCGGGTGATGCCCGCTGCCTTCCCTGAACCGCGCTGGCTCCCCCTAAGCCGTTCTGGGTTCCCTAAGCTGTTCTGGCAGTGCAGGATGAAGGCATGAAATATCTGGCCCTTCTCCTTGCGCTGCCCATTACGCTGCCCGTCACGCTGATTGCCAGGCCGGCCTTTGCGAAGGAACGATCGGTGACGGTGACCGCGTTCAACCGCGTGCGGATCGAGGGGGCTTTCGTCGTTGAGATCGTCACCGGACACGGTGCCTCTGCACGTATTTCCGGTTCCGAACAGGCGATCGAGCGCACCAGCATCCAGAATCAGGGTGAGATGCTGATTATCAAGGCCAGCCACAATGCCTGGGGCGGTTGGCAGGACGAAGACGTCGGTCCGGCCACAATCCGGCTGACGACCGCCGAATTAAGGACCATCGGGTCCAGCGGCGCATCGACGGTCAAAATCGACCATATGCGCGGCGCTTCGGTTACCATCGCTCAGGACGGGTCGGGGTCGCTCTCCATCGGGTCGGTAGAAGCCGACACGCTCGATATCGGCATGGCCGGGGCGGGTAGCCTGACCATCGCGGGCAAGGGCGCCGAAACCCATATCGCCGTCCGGGGCGCGGGCATCCTCGACGCCAGCGCACTTGCTATCAGTGATCTTCGGCTCAGCTCCGATGGCTCTGCGGTCGTCAAGGTTGCCGCCAAACGATCGGCCAATATTGTCGCCACCGGCACGGGAACAGTCACGGTCGCGGGCAAACCCGCCTGCACCGTCGTCAACAAGGGCAGCGGTTCAGTCAGTTGCGGTCACTGATCCGCCCTCAACCTTCAACATGGTAGCGGGTCGCGGCACAGCGTCGAACAGGACCGCTTCGGTGCCCGTCAGCCACGCCTGATATCCCGCACCCGCAATCCGTTCGAACAACGCCGCCCTTCGCACCGGGTCAAGGTGCGCCGCCACTTCGTCCAGCAGTAATATCGGCGCGCGTCCGACCGCGTGCGCGACCAGATCGGCATGGGCCAGTACGATCCCGATGAGCAATGCCTTTTGCTCGCCCGTTGAACAGCGCGCCGCAGCCTGCCGCTTGTCGATGTGAGTCACGATCAAATCCTGCCGGTGCGGGCCAGTGAGCGTGCGTCCGGCGGCTGTGTCACGCACTCGCCCTTCTCGTAAATCGCGCGCGAAATCGCCCCCGCTCCACCCTTCGAGCGTCAATCCAGCCCGCGCAAACGGACCTGCCGCCTCATCGGCGATGCGCGCGCCGAGTTCATCGACCAGCGCCTGCCGCGACGCCGCCAGCGCAATGCCATGTTCGACCATCGCCGATTCAAGCGCACCGAGCCAATCGCCGTCGGGCGCTTCTCCGCTCAACAGCCGATTGCGCTGTCGCATTGCAGCGTCGTACCGCGTGGCATGGTGCGCGTGAGACGGGTTACGGGCCAGCACCAACCGATCGAGGAATCTGCGCCGATCACCCGCCGCATCGGCAAACAGCCGGTCCATCGCGGGTGTCAGCCAGACCAGTGACAGCCATTCGCCCAGCCCCGTCGAGGGCGACGCCGCGCCATTGATCCGCACGATACGCCTGTCGGGTGTCGCCCCCTCGCTACCCGTACCGAGATCAACGGGAGCCTCTCCCCCCGTGGAATCAGCCGCGCGGCAACCGAAAATCCGCCGCCGCCACCGCTCCGCGCCATTTCGCGAAATGGAGCGCCGCGCAGCCCGCGCCCCGGAGCGAACAGCGACACCGCCTCCAATATGTTGGTCTTGCCCGCGCCATTGTCGCCGGTCAGCACGACAATGCCCTGCCCCACTTCGATCAGGGCATCGGGATAGGAACGGAAATCGCCCAGTGAGAGGCGCACGATGGCCATTATTTCAGCAAGTCAAAGCCGGAAGCGCCCACGCCGCTCACGCTCAAGGAGATGTTCGCGCACCCGGATTCCCTGCACGGCAACGCGCGTCTCGATGAGGAAAAGGATCAGCCCGGCCGCGAGCAGGATCATCGCCAGCACGAATAGCAGCGACACACTGTTCCCGTATTTCAGGCTCGCCAGTTCAGCAACGAACAGCAATGTCACCACCGCACAAACCGCCACTGCACTCGCCACGCACAGGAATATCGCATTCGACGCCAGGCCGATCCGCCGGTCGAGCAGGCGCAATTCCCAGACGTGGCGTTCATGTTCTTCGCCGCTCGATGCCGGATGGAGCGTTTCGAGCAATCGCGAACGATCCACGACACGATTCAGCCGTCCGGCGATGACGTTGATGATGCTGCCGATACCCGCAAGCAGGAACACCGGCGCAACCGACAGCGCGATAGTATGGGCAATGTCCGAAACGGCGGGCGTGGCTGCTATCATGCAGGCTTGCGAAACCTGAACGCGAACCGGTCGGTCTTGCCGCGTACTGCGGGATCGAACACGATTTTCGTATGATCGTCGGAGGGTGTTTTCAGCAGATCGCTCTGCGCTTCCAATATGAAGCCTGCGCGTTTGAAATCGGCCTTCACTGTTTCGGGGTCGATCCTGTGCAATTTCTCAACGATCGCCCGCGTGTCGCCTGCGGGACCGACATGATCGACGATGCTCACGATCCCGCCCGGCTTCATGGCGCGGAACAGGCTGGCGAGCACCATATTCGGGTCGATGCGCGGGAAATGATATTTCTCGCTCTCCCAGTAAAAGTCGTGATAATTCAGATGGATCATCGCGAAATCATAAGTGTTGGGGGTCAGCGCGGCTGGCAGACTGGTCGTCAGCCGGAAATTCGGCTCACGCGCGGCGAGTGCATCCAGATCGGTCTTTGCCTTGGCATCGATCATTGCCTGTGGTTCGAAGGCGACGACGCTGCCCCCGGCACCCACGACCTGAGCCATGATTTCAGCATAATAGCCCGTGCCCGTCAGCACATCGATCGCCTTCATTCCGGGCTTTAGCTGCATGAAGTCGAGAATTTCGGCAGGCTTTCGGCCGGCATCCATTGCCATGGCTTCCGCCGGGCGTCCCTTGAACGCAACGGCCGCCGCATAGTCACGCGGGGCGGCCATCGCCGTGGTTGTTACTGCGGTCGTTGCCGTGGCAAGCAACAACGATAGGAAAATGGTATGGCGCATCACATATCTCCCTTGTTCGATTATGCCCCGTATCTGAACCGGCGGACGCGTGCGTTCAAGGGGCAGTTGGGCGTTCGGGAGTGGCGGTCGGCGCTCCTGCAAAAACGGGCGCTCCAACTGGTGAAGCGCCCGTCTTTCCAACGTAAGGTACCACTGCTTTGGGCAGCAGCGGGTCAGCCTGTTTTTGCGCCGGTATTGACGCCCATGCTCGTCAGATATTTCTTCACGTTTCGCGCCGCCTGTCGGATACGCTGTTCGTTCTCGACCATCGCGATGCGGACAAAGCCCTCGCCATCCTCGCCGTAACCGACGCCCGGAGCGACCGCGACGCCGGCATGGGTCAGCAACTGCTTGGTGAATTCCAGCGAGCCCAGATGCGCGAGCGCGGGCGGCAGAGGTGCCCAGCAGAACATCGAGGCCCGTGGCGGCGGGATGTCCCACCCGGCACGGGCAAAACTGTCGACCAGCACATCGCGGCGTTTATGATAAAGCTCGCGGTTGGTGGCGACGATATCCTGCGGGCCGTTCAGCGCGGCACAGGCGGCGGCCTGTATCGGCGTGAACGCACCGTAGTCGAGATAGGACTTCACGCGCGTCATTGCCGCGATCAGTTTTTGATTGCCGACCGCAAAGCCGATTCTCCAGCCCGCCATCGAATAGGTTTTCGACAGTGAAGTGAACTCGATCGCGACGTCCTTGGCACCCTTTACCTGAAGGATGGAGACGGTCGGATTGCCGTCATAATAGAGTTCCGAATAGGCAAGATCGCTGATGATCCACACACCCGCATCGCGCGCCCATGCAACAAGGCGTTCGTAGAAAGCGAGATCGACCGTCTCCGCCGTTGGGTTCGATGGATAGTTAACGACGAGGACACTCGGGCGCGGCACGGTATATTGCATCGCGCGTTCGAGGCTGTCGAAATACCGTTCGTCGGGCGTGGTCGGAACACTGCGGATGGTGGCACCAGCGATGATGAAGCCGAAGGTGTGGATCGGATAGCTCGGGTTCGGCGCAAGAACGACGTCACCGGGTGCGGTGATGGCGGTGGCGAGGCTGGCGAGGCCCTCCTTCGACCCCATCGTCACCACGACTTCGCTGTCGGGATCGACATCGACCCCGAAGCGGCGCTGATAATAGTTGGCCTGAGCCTTGCGCAGACCCGGAATACCTTTTGACGCCGAATAGCCGTGGGCATTGGGTTTGCGTGCCACTTCGCACAGCTTGTCGATGACGTGCTGCGGAGGGGGCAGATCGGGATTGCCCATGCCCAGATCGATAATGTCCTCCCCGCCCGCGCGCGCCGCTGCCCGCATCGCATTCACTTCGGCGATGACATAGGGCGGCAGCCGCTTCATGCGGTAGAATTCGTCGGACATTTCGATCTTTCTACAATTAGGTTGAAGTTGAACGAGGGCTTGTAACAGACTTGAGCCCTGATGGTATATGCAACGGAACATCGGCTGAGGATTCGGTTGTGAGCGAAGACGCCCCTACTTCAATACCGAACGCCGACGCAGCAGCGGGCGTTCGCGCAATTCTGGACGGATGGGGTCAGTTGCTGGCTCCGATCGCGGCCGCAGGGCGTGACAGCGTCGACCCGAAGGACAAACGGTTTGCCGGACCGGAATGGGAACACCCGGTTTTCGATCTGGTGCGTCAGGGCTATGGCATGATGTCGGAGGCGATGATGTCGCTGGTCGACACCGTCCCCGGCCTCGACCCCGCGCAAAAGTCGCGCATGACGTTTGCGATGCGGACGCTGGTTGAGGCGATGAGTCCGGCCAATTCACCGCTCACCAATCCGGTTGCGTTGAACAAGGCGCTCGAAACCAGCGGCGCGAGTCTTGCCACGGGCTTTCAGAATTTGATGACCGACCTTCAGCGCGGTCAACTCACGCACGTATCGCCGACCGCTTTTCAGGTCGGCGTCAACATTGCGACCACGCCGGGCAAGGTCGTTTACGAAACCCCGCTGTATCAGTTGATTCAATATGCGCCGACCACGCCGACGGTCGGCAAAACACCGCTGGTTATCTTTCCGCCGTGGATCAATCGGTTCTACATCCTCGACCTGTCACCCGAAAAAAGCTTTATTCGCTGGGCGGTGGCAGAGGGACTGACGGTGTTCATGGTCAGTTGGAAATCGGCGGATGCGTCGATGAAGGACGTGATCTGGGACGATTATGTCGATGCCCAGATCGACGCAATCGACACGGTGCGTAAAAGCCTGAAGGTCGAAGCCGTTCACACCATCGGCTATTGCGTCGCGGGGACGACACTTGCCGCAACGCTCGCGGTCCTCGCCGCGCGCAAGCAGGCGAAAAAGGTGAAGAGCGCGACCTTCTTTACGGCACAAGTGGACTTTACCGAAGCAGGGGAATTGCTGAACTTCGTCGATGATACCAATATCGCGATGATCGAGAAGCTGTCGAAGGACGGGTTCCTCGACGGCCGGTATCTGGCGATGACATTCAACCTGCTGCGCGGTCGCGATCTGATCTGGAACAACGTGGTGAGCAATTACCTGTTGGGACAGGAGTATCCAGCGTTCGACCTGCTGCACTGGAACGGCGACACGACGAACCTGCCGTCGAAATGGCACAAAAGCTATCTGGTCGATCTGTATCGTGACAATCGCCTGGCGCAGCGGGGAAGCCTCAGCATTGGCGGCACGCCGATCGACCTCTCGCTCGTCAAGACCCCTGCCTATATTCAGGCCGGCCGCGAAGACCATATTGCCCCATTGCGCAGCGTATGGAAAATCACTGAACATTTTGCGGGTCCGTTGCGTTTCGTCCTGGCCGGATCGGGTCATATCGCCGGCGTCGTTAATCCCCCGTCCGCACAAAAATACCAATATTGGACCAACGAGAATCGGGTCAGATCGCTTGACGATTTCATCGCAGGCGCAACCGAGACAAAGGGAAGCTGGTGGCCGGACTGGATTTCCTGGGTCCGCGCGTTCGGCACTGAGGACGTCACCGCGAGCGGCGCACGAATCCCCGGAGACGGTGCGCTGAAAGCAATTGAGGATGCTCCGGGTCGCTACGTTAAAACCCGATAACTCGTTCTTTTACAACGACAAGTCGCTTATGTTGCAGCGCACCAATTCTCTTGCATTCTCTTTTTTATGGCGTATATGGTGCATTGCAACATAACGGCTCGGAGGCCGAATTGGCCGATAAACCTATTTTGAAATTACCATTCGCCGCAGCCGTGAAAACGCCGCTTCCCGCCGACGCGATCTCGCTTTTCGCGAAACCAGCTCTCGTCGCGAAACCGGCGCTTGTTGCCAAGCCAGCGCCGTCGAACGGCGCTAAATCGTTGACGCCAACGGTCACGGCAAAGGCAGCACCTGCTGTTGCCAAATCGATTCCTGCCAAGCCGTCGATCGCGCCACCTGTCCGCAAGATGCCGAAGCCGGCAGTCGCA
The DNA here is from genome assembly GCF_003660165.1 of Sphingomonas paeninsulae. Taxonomy (NCBI): domain Bacteria; kingdom Pseudomonadati; phylum Pseudomonadota; class Alphaproteobacteria; order Sphingomonadales; family Sphingomonadaceae; genus Sphingomonas; species Sphingomonas paeninsulae. The sequence continues at coordinate 1,741,948 of NZ_CP032829.1, read as the reverse complement.
GCCAAACCGGTGACGAAGCCCAAGCCAAAAGCCCCGACCGCTGCCGTTCCCCCGTTAAAACGCGCGACGCCCGTTTCTGCGCCGCTCATCACCGAAGGAAAAGCCAAAGTGACTGAGACTTTCACTAAGATTGAAAATAGCGTCCAGAACTTCACCGCCGATGCCACCGCTCGCGTAAAGTCGGTTATGGAAAAGGGTTCGAAGAACGTCGAGGAACTCGTCGAGTTTTCGAAGGGTAATCTTGAAGCCGTCGTCGCATCGGGCCGCGTTGCAGCCAAGGGTGCCGAAGAGATCGCGAAATACGCCACCGACTACGGCCGCACCTCGATCGAAAAAGCCAATGCGACTGCCAAGCAGTTTGCCGGTCTGAAATCGCCGACCGAATTCTTTCAGCTTCAGTCGGAGCTGGCGAAATCGTCGCTCGATGCGTTTGTTGGTGAAGCTTCGAAGTTCGGTGAGAACTACATGAAGCTGCTCGGCGAAATCGCCCAGCCGATCCAGAGCCGCTACGCGCTAGCCGTCGAAAAAGTGAAGACTGCCGTCTCCGCTTAATTCAATTCGCTATCGAAATGGCCGTTCTCGCAAACTGCGGGGACGGCTTTTTTGTGCGCCAAACCCGGTGCGCTATTGCCCCAGTGCGCGGCGATGCCATATTCTGGCGATATGCAAATTACATCGGCCAACGAACGTCGCGGCAATGACGAAGAAAACGGGACCGGTCTTGGTGTCGCAACCCGAACGCGGACGCGCACCAAAAAGCCTTCGCCCTACAAGGTGTTGATGCTGAACGACGATTACACGCCGATGGAATTCGTCGTGCAATGCCTGCAAACTTTCTTTCGCATGAGCATCGAGGATGCGACTCGCGTAATGCTCCACGTCCATCAAAAAGGCGTCGGCGTCTGCGGCATTTTCACATATGAGGTTGCCGAAACCAAGGTGACGCAGGTCATGGACTTTGCGCGCCAGAATCAACATCCGCTGCAATGTACGCTGGAAAAAGCTTAAGCCGCGCTGTGGAAAAGCTGGGACCACGTCGGAAAAAGGCCTGATTACTCTTCCACGAACAACTGCAACCGGTCCAACGCTGCATCCCATTGCCGCGACACTTCATCCAGATACCGACGCGACGCGGCTACGGCTTCGGGCTGAAATGCAAAGTGCATTTCCCGCCCGGCCCGAACGCTCTTCACCAGCTTGACGTCCTCCAGCACACGCAGATGCTTAGTAATCGCCTGACGACTGACCGCGCTTCCCGATGCCAATCGTGCGATCGACTGGTTACCGCCGGTCGAAATTTTTGCCAGCAGCGCGAGCCGCGTCGGATCGCCCAACGCGGCAAACACCGATGCCTGATTCAGTTCAGACCTCGACATGGTCGCGGATATTTCCGAGCTGCTGAGTCCAGCCGCCATCGTTCATACGCCAAGCCTCTTCGCGACGTCCTTCAGGCAACGAATCAAAGCCCGATTCCACGACTGTCAGGTGCGTCCCCGTGTCGGTGGCTTTCAGCGTAAATTCGATGAGCGTCTGGGGTTCGCCCGAATAGTCGCGGTCCGGACCGACGGCATAGGGATGCCAGGTGAATGCGAAATGTTCCGGTGCGTCCATGCGCTTGATCACGGCATTCCAGATGAACTCCCTGCCAGAAAAATTCATCTTTCCGCGCGCAGCCTTTCCAGCCTCGAATGGTGCTTCGATTTCGACCCGAAACCACGTTCCAAATTCGCGATAATCGCTCAACGCACGCCACACGCGCTCGATCGGCGCTTTTAGTTCAATCGTCTTTTCAATTCGGTCTGTCATATGCAACCTCCTGATTGCATATTCATTCCATAATCGAAAGCGATTCGCAACCATTAAGTTGCATAATAGGGAGGCGGCTTGCGCCTCCGTCCTCCGCCGCTAAACACCGCGATATGGACCGTATTATCATTCGTGGCGGCAACAGGCTGTCGGGGCGCATTCACATTTCCGGGGCAAAGAATGCCGCGCTCACGCTGATGCCGTGTGCGTTGCTGACCGACGAGCCGCTGACGCTGCGCAATCTGCCGCGCCTCGCCGATGTCGATGGCTTTGGCCACTTGCTCAATCAGCTTGGCGTTTCGACGATGGTCGAGGGCGCGAACCCCAACGAATTCGGCCGCGTGATGACGCTGCGTGCGAACCGCGTCACATCAACCACCGCGCCATATGACATCGTGCGCAAGATGCGCGCGTCGATCCTTGTGCTCGGCCCATTGGTTGCACGCATGGGTGAAGCGACGGTTTCGCTGCCCGGCGGATGCGCGATCGGCAACCGCCCGATCGACCTTCACCTGAAGGCCCTCGAAGCATTCGGTGCGGAAATCGAAATCACATCGGGCTATGTAAAAGCCATTGCTCCCGGAGGCAGGCTGTCGGGCGGCACGGTCCGGTTTCCCGTCGTATCGGTCGGCGCGACCGAGAACGCGTTGATGGCCGCGACATTATGCCGGGGCACCTCGGTCATCGAGAACGCGGCACGCGAGCCAGAGATCGTTGATCTGTGTAATTGCCTCGTCGCAATGGGCGCAGTCATTGATGGCATCGGCACCGAAACCCTGACGATCGAAGGCAAGGACCGTCTTCACGGCGCGACCTATGCCGTGATGCCCGACCGTATCGAAGCGGGCAGCTATGCCTGCGCCGCCGCAATTACCGGCGGCAGCGTCGATCTGGTCGGAGCAGACCTGCACGAAATGGCGGCGACATTCGACGCGCTTGCCGAAGCGGGCGTGAAGATCGAAGCATTGAAAGATGCGATCAGGGTATCCGCCGATGGCAAGCTGGGGCCGCTCACCCTGTCCACCGCTCCCTACCCCGGTTTCGCGACCGATATGCAGGCGCAGTTCATGGCGATGCTGTGCATGGCGAATGGTGCCAGTGTGTTGACCGAAACCATCTTTGAAAACCGATATATGCACGTCCCCGAACTGGCGCGCATGGGGGCCGACATTCAGGTTACCGGCCGTTCGGCGGTCGTTCGAGGGGTTCCAGTACTGAACGGTGCGCCGGTCATGGCGACCGATCTGCGAGCCTCGATGAGCCTGATTATTGCTGGCCTCGCGGCGCAGGGGGAGACGCATGTTCAGCGGGTGTATCACCTCGATCGCGGGTATGAGCGGCTGGAAGAGAAATTGCAGGGCATCGGGGCGGATATCGAGCGGGATAGCGACGGGTAAGGGTTAAATCTTGAGATTACCGCCTCCCTTCGACAGGCTCAGGGAGGCGGAAGGTTTCGCGTTAAAAAAGGCTGAAATGAACGAAGCCGATTTCCTCGCCCTGCTCCGCCCGCTCGCCACCCACCCCGCCGCGCGGGGGTTTGCCGATGATGCGGCGGTCCTCGGTGATCTGGTGTTTACCCACGACATGCTGGTCGAGGGCGTCCATTACCTCTCCGACGATCCACCCGGAGAGGTCGCGTGGAAGCTGCTCGCGGTGAATCTGTCCGATCTCGCCGCCAAGGGAGCAACCCCGGTCGGCGTCCTGATGGGCTATACGCTCGGTGTCGATACGGCTTGGGATAAGGCATTCGTTACAGGACTCTCCTGCGCTCTCGAACATTTCGAAACGGCGCTGCTCGGTGGTGACACGGTTTCGAACCCGGCGGCCCCGCGCGTCCTGTCGCTGACCGCCATCGGCCGCAGTTCCATTGCGCCATCGCGATCCGGCGCACAGGCTGGCGACGCGCTTTATGTCACGGGGACCATCGGCATGGCGGGTCTGGGGCTTGCCGAACTCCGTGAATCCAGCGCGGCCACGGGCGAGAATGTCGAGCGATACCGCCGCCCCACCCCGCGACTTTCCGAGGGTCGGGCTCTCGGTCCCATCGTCCATGCGATGATGGACGTTTCGGACGGGCTGCTGATCGATGCGCAGCGCATGGCCGCGGCCAGTAATCTGGCGCTCGAAATCGACATCGACGCGGTTCCCATCGTCGGCGAATGGATGGCGGCCCTGACCGCAGGTGACGATTACGAATTGTTGTTCGCCGCCGCCCCGGACGCGGCTCTGCCGGTTAACGCCAGCCGGATTGGAACATTTGCATGGGGCACTGGCCTGACCCTCTGCGATGCGAGCGGCCCGGTCCCGCTTCCGAACCCCCTCGGCTGGCTGCATCAGGCCGCCGCCCAATAAAGTTGCATCGCTTGCAACACCTTGCTTATACCCTCTCCTAAATACCTGATGTCGAACAAAATCGGCGGAGGTAAAACAGGGAAGAGGATGCCCAAATTATGAACCTTGTACTGTTCGCCATCGTGTGCGGCATCGTTGCCGTACTCTATGGTTTCATTACCAGCCGCCAGGTTTTGGCCGCCCCTGCGGGCAATGCCAAAATGCAGGAAATCGCCGCCGCCATTCAAGAGGGCGCGCGTGCCTATCTCGGCCGGCAGTATCGCACCATCGCCTTTGTCGGCATCGTTGTTGCGATCATCGTCTTTGCGTTTCTCGGTACGATCTCAGCGGTCGGTTTCCTGATCGGATCGCTGCTTTCTGGCGCGGCCGGGTTCATCGGCATGAACATCTCTGTGCGCGCGAACGTCCGCACCGCCGAAGCTGCCCGCACCGGATTGCAGAACGGCCTGACCGTCGCATTCCGCGCAGGTGCGATTACCGGGATGCTGGTGGCGGGCCTCGCGCTGTTGGCGATCGCATGTTTCTTTTATTATCTGACACAGGTCGCCGGTCACTCTGTCGGCAACCCTGATGACCGCACCGTCGTCAACGGCCTCGTCGCTCTCGCATTCGGCGCATCGCTGATCTCGATCTTCGCGCGTCTCGGCGGCGGTATCTTTACCAAGGCAGCCGATGTCGGAGCCGATCTGGTCGGCAAGGTCGAAGCCGGAATCCCGGAGGACGACCCACGCAACCCGGCCGTTATCGCGGATAACGTCGGCGACAATGTTGGTGATTGCGCCGGTATGGCGGCCGATTTGTTTGAAACCTATGTTGTCACCGTCGGCGCGACCATGGTGTTGCTCAGCCTGCTTGTCCACGTCGCCAGCGATCAGCTTTATACGCTGATGAGCCTGCCGCTCGTTATCGGCGGCGTCTGCATCTTTACCTCTATCATCGGTACCTACATGGTCCGCCTCGGCAAGGGCCAGTCGATCATGGGCGCGCTGTACAAGGGCTTCTGGACGACCGCGATCCTGTCGGTTCCCGCTATCTATTTCGCCACGCACTATGTCCTGAAAGACATGAACGCAGTCATCGGCTCGACACCCAGCGGCGAAAGCGCAACCTTTACCGGAATGGCATTGTTCTGGTCGATGATGGTCGGTCTCGCCGTCACTGGCGCGTTGGTGTGGATCACCGAATATTACACCGGCACCAACTATCGTCCGGTTCGCAGCATCGCCAAGGCATCCGAAACCGGCCACGGCACGAACGTCATTCAGGGGCTGGCGATCAGCCTCGAATCGACGGCCATGCCGACACTGGTGATCGTTATCGGCATCATCGTCGCATTCAAACTGGCGGGACTGATCGGCATCGCATTCGCCGCAACCGCCATGCTGGCACTCGCCGGAATGGTTGTCGCGCTCGACGCTTATGGTCCCGTCACCGACAACGCAGGCGGCATCGCTGAAATGGCGGGCATGGAGGATGAAGTCCGCCATCGCACCGACGCACTCGATGCGGTCGGCAACACCACCAAAGCCGTTACCAAGGGTTATGCCATCGGTTCGGCTGGCTTGGCGGCGCTGGTGCTGTTTGCGGCGTACACAACCGATCTGGCGGAGTTCTTTCCGAACCTCATCGTCGATTTCAGCCTGAAAAACCCTTATGTCATCGTCGGGTTGCTGCTCGGCGCATTGCTGCCGTATCTGTTCGGAGCGATGGGCATGACCGCTGTCGGTCGTGCTGCCGGCGACGTCGTGAAAGACGTTCGCGCGCAGTTTGCCGAGAACAAGGGAATCATGGATGGCACGTCGAAGCCGGACTATGCTCGCACCGTCGATCTGGTGACAAAGGCGGCGATCAAGGAAATGATCATTCCGTCGCTGCTGCCGGTCTTGACCCCAATCGTGGTGTATTTCGTCATCACCGCAGTCGCTGGACAGGCCGAAGGGTTTGCTGCCCTTGGCGCGCTCTTGCTCGGCGTAATCGTCTCAGGCCTGTTCGTCGCTATATCGATGACCAGCGGCGGCGGTGCGTGGGATAACGCCAAGAAGTTCATCGAGGACGGCAACCACGGCGGCAAAGGGTCGGAGGCTCACAAGGCAGCCGTCACCGGCGATACCGTCGGCGATCCTTACAAGGACACAGCCGGGCCAGCGGTGAACCCGATGATCAAGATCACGAACATCGTCGCATTGTTGTTGCTCGCTGCTCTGGCCGCCCACGCCGGGGTCTGACACTCACGAACCTGAGCCCTCTCTCCTTCGTGAGAGAGGGCTTTTTACTTTAATGCCGCCTCCACCAACCCCGCACAATTCAGCGCTGCGGGAGCCGCGGTCGGAGCCTCTCTAGGCCCAATTCCCAGCGCCGACTTAAGCGACCGCCCGAGAACGCGCAACGCGCCCTTGGCCTTTGATTCTCCGGCATTGCCGATCCCTGCCACCGTGATCGACGGCGAACTCAGCGTACCGCCAATGCGAATAGGCTCGACGATCTTCAACGCGCTCGGATTCTTCGAACTCCCGCGCAGGGTCAGTGCAATCGTTTCTCCGTTCATCACAATCTGACCGCCTCCGTGCCCCACCGACGCACCGGTATCGATCGCGAGCGGGTTCGGCGTCAGGATACCGTTGCTTGCCCGAAAGTTCGCCACAAGGCAGCGCAGCGGCACCTTCGCCTGTTTGTCACGCAGTTGATGTTCGATCGCTCGCCCCAAATCCTGGCCCAGCACATCCGCAACCGTCGCCTTTACCGCGCCCGCCGTTGCCACCATTGCGACCCGGCCAGTCGCATGGCTCATCGCCTCACGCACTGTATCGCCCGACCCGGACACGATGATTCGTCCACGCACCGATCCGCTAACATCGTTCGGCTTGCCAACAGTTGTTTCGAGTGTTGCTCCCGAAAAGCGCAGGTTCAGCGACAGTTTCGGCGCGCCGCTGCGATGGTCGATCTGGGCGTCTCCGGTCAGCGCGCCCTGTAGCAGTCGCGCTGTAACGTCGGTGATCGTCACGCGGCGATTATCGAGCGTTAAGACACCCGACAGCGAGCGAAAAACCGAAGGAGTCTTGAACAGCAGCCGGTCGGCCGAGAAACGCACGACACCATCAGTCTTGCCAATCTTCGAAAGGTTAATCCGCGTCGTCGGCACGATCCGTGGTCCCAGCCGGGCCTTCAGTGCAGCAGCATCGCCCAGACCCTCTGCATCGGCAAGATCGTCGAAATCGAACTGGCTGGCGCGGATCGTGGCGTCGATTTTCGTCCGCCCGTCGCGTTTCAATACCGTTGCGCGTCCAGCGAAACGTGAGCGGCCCATCGATCCGGCAATACTGTCGATATACCAGTCACGCCCATCGTGCCGAACCGTGGCATTCAGGTCGATAGGCTGACTGCCGAACAGCCCGGCCTCTATCACCCGGTCGAGGTTTTTCAGCGTTGGCGCCTGAGCGTTGATAATAGCCTTGAACAGCCGTGTGTTGAGCACGCCCTCCATCGCACCCTTGGCTGCCAGATGAAGCGCGGGCGACGTCAGCGTCAGATCGAATGGATAAGGAGCCTTTGGGTCGATGTCCGCGATCGCCCCGCCCCGCGCCTCAAAATGCGCGGGTTTCCCAAGGAAGCTGCCATCCCCTGAAATCCGCAAGCCCGATCGCGCATCACCCTGCAACGGTCCTGCTATCGTCAGTCCGCGCTTGTCGTCCCGGAAAGAAAATTTTGCGTTCGTGATAATCAGGTCCGATAGTTTCGGCTGCGAACGGCTGGCATCGGGTGCGCGTTTTTTATCCGGCTCCCAGTTGGCGCGTCCGACCGCATTGCGCATGAGCGCCACCTTCAGTCCGTCGATGTGGACCCGCTCGGGTCGAAAGCCACCGGTCAACAAGGCAAAGACCGGCACGCGCACCTCCGCCGAGCTCAAGCGGACAAAGTCACCCGGCCCCACCCAATCCGGCTGCGCGATCCGAACGTCGCGTAACGCGATCGTTGGCGTGAAGGAAAACCAGCTATCACGGGTGATTGATCCGATATGGACGGGTGCGTGGACGGCGGAGGACAATCGCCCCTCGATAAAGCTGCGTGCGCTATCGACCGGAAAAGCGCCGATCCCAACAACAGCAACGACAGCAACTGCTCCAACGCTACCGCCAGCCCACAATCCAACGCGATGTGCGCGGGGCCATCGCGACGACCGTTCTGCCGTGCCCGTTTCGTTAGTCATCATCGCACGGCTTCCCTGTTCTTCCGCGTCACAACCAGCGGATCGCAGCTTTGTTGCGCAAGCTACATCAGTGCATTGATCTTCGCCGCCTTTCCTTTCGCGCCCTGTACAGCTAAGGGGACGGCGATTCTGCATTCCAACCAAGAGATTTGATGGCCAAGGAAGAACTCCTCGAAATGCGCGGCAGCGTTGTCGAACTGCTGCCCAACGCGATGTTTCGCGTGAAACTCGAAAACAACCACGAAGTGCTCGGTCACACGGCTGGCAAGATGCGCAAGAACCGCATCCGCGTACTCGTGGGCGACGAAGTGCTCGTCGAAATGACACCATACGACCTGACCAAGGGCCGGATAACGTATCGGTTCAAATAGTGCTGGGCAGCTTCAAATAGTGCCCGATGCTGTATCACGTTTGATTCTCGCTTCCGCTTCGCCGCGCCGTCTGGATCTGCTCGCGCGGATTGGCGTGGTTCCGGACGCGGTCGACCCGGCTGACATCAACGAATCGCCGCTTGCCGCCGAAATTCCGCGCCTTCACGTTCAGCGCCTTGCCGCTGCGAAGGCAGCCGCAGTTGCCGCGCGCCATCCGGGGGAAATAATTCTCGCCGCCGACACTGTTGTTGCAGCTGGTCGTCGCATCCTGCCCAAGGCAGATGACGAGGGCACCGCACACAAGTGCCTTACTTTGCTCTCCGGGCGCCGTCACCGCGTCCTGACCGCCGTTACGGTCATCGACGCCGCCGGAACCGCGCGGCACCGGCTGTCGGACACTATAGTCGCCTTTAAACCGCTGACCGCCGCAGAAATCGCTGCCTATCTCCGCACCAACGAATGGCAGGGCAAGGCGGGCGGCTATGCCATACAAGGCCGCGCTGAAGCATTCGTCCGTTTCCTGTCGGGCAGCCATTCCGGCGTCATCGGCCTTCCCCTGTTCGAAACCCGTGCCTTGCTCCTGACCGCAGGCATCCCGCTTGGCTGAGTGGCTTTACGAAGCTGGCATCGGAGAGGCGCGGGCTGCGCTGGTCGATGACGACGACGTAATTATCGAAGCTCATATCGAAGCCAACGGTGATACGCTCCGGGTCGGTCGGACAATTGACGTGCGCCTTGTCGAAAAACAGGCAGGCGGCACGCGCGGCATCGTCCGCTCGATCATCGGCAGTCACGAGGCCCTGATCGATCGCCTGCCCGCCGTCGATATGGGTCGCGCCTTCAATGTGACCGTCGTTCGAGAGGCAATCCCCGAACCCGGTGCAATCAAGCGCGCGAAGGTTCGCCTCGCGTCTGACAAAACGCCCGACACCGCACCCGACACCGGGGAAACACCCGGTCCCACTCTTTACGACCGAATCAAGGCAACCGGCATCACGGTGCGGACGCTGGCCCCACACGGTCCTGACCTCCTCGAATCAGCAGGATGGACCGAAACACTCGAGGAAGCGGCACGCGGCGAGATACGGTTTCCCGGTGGCGCGCTGCGTATCAGCCTGACACCTGCCATGACGCTCATCGACATAGACGGAGAACTGGCCCCTAATGCGCTGGCATTGGCGGGGGCCGATGCCGCCGGAGCCGCGATTCGCAGGTTGGGCATCGCGGGCTCCATCGGCATCGACTTCCCCACAGTCGCCGGAAAGGCCGAACGCCTTGCCATCGCCGAAGCAATCGACAGCCATATCCCACAGTCATTCGAACGCACTGCCGTCAACGGGTTCGGGTTTCTGCAAATCATCCGGCCTCGTCTTCGCGCTTCGTTATGCGAACAATTCCAATATGATGCCATCGAAAGCCACGCACGCGCGCTTCTGCGGCGTGCCCAGAGATCGGGGATCATCGGCGCGGCAGCTATCGTCGCGCACTTCAGAATCATTGCCGTTCTGGAGGCACAGCCGGACTGGATCGTCGCCCTGTCCGCTCACATAGGTGGCAGCGTCACCTTGCGCGGCGACGCGGCGCTCGCCATGTCCGCAGGCTATGCAACCAAAGCCAATTAAATCCACCTGCGCTGTTTGTGGTAAGCCGATCAGTCCTGTCCACACCCCTTTTGCAGTCAGGGATGCCGTGATCGCGACCTGCTGCAATGGCTCGGCGAAGGCTATAGAATCCCCGCTCCGATCGAAGACCCCGAAGATGGGCTAGACACCGACGGCAGGTCCCCTCTATAGGCCCGCCTTCGCGTTGCATCGCGAGTGCCCGGGTAGCTCAGTTGGTAGAGCATGCGACTGAAAATCGCAGTGTCGGCGGTTCGACCCCGTCCCCGGGCACCATTTTTCAATGCGTGTGCGAATGTCGGTTTTTCCGCGTAATTGCCATGACGACTGCGGTCGCACGACGGCGCACCGCCATCGGCGGCTACAGAAAATTAAAAATAATTTAATTTAGTGCTTGCGCATAACTATGCTGCAGTGCACAACGATGGAGCCTTTCAGGCATCCTCTCCTAAAACTTTTATGGGTCGCCCTCGGGCGGCCCTTTTTTTGTCCGACGGTGGCTATCTGCAATATACGCGGCTGGCAAGCTATTCTGCCAAGCCGCTGGTCTGGTTCAATGGCCGTGACCTTTCACCTTTGCCGTGCGTATATCTTCCCGATGCTTTTTGCCCGTGTCCGAAACTATCTGGCCGAAGAGGAATGGACGTTCGCGCCGCATGAGCGGGCGGCCATGCCGGGTTCACCCGCGTCGCCGTCGCACCCACTGGGGCGACAGCTTGCCTATGCCGGGATTGGCGTTCTGGTCGGCATCACCGGTGGTCTCGGCAATGCGCTGATCTCCGTCAACCTGACGACGCTTCAGGGATCGCTTGGGCTGGACCCTGGCGAAATTGCCTGGTTACCGACCGCCTATGTGATGACGAACGTGTCGATCAACCTGCTGATGATAAAATTTCGTCAGCAATATGGGTTGCGCCCGTTTACGATCATATTCCTGACGCTTTATGCGCTGCTGACCTTCGCTCATCTATTCGTCCGCGACTTTGCCTCTGCGATCGCGGTTCGCGCGGCTTCGGGCATGGCGGGAGCAGCGCTCTCTTCGCTATGTCTCTATTACATGATGCAGGCGCTTCCCGCGAAATGGCGGCTAAAGGGGCTGGTCCTCGGCATCGGCATTCCGCAATGCGCAATCCCGCTGGCACGCCTGTTTTCACCCGACCTGCTGGCCATGTCGCAATGGCGGGCGCTCTATCTATTCGAACTGGGGCTGGCGATGCTGTCACTTGCCGCAGTGAGCCTGCTGCGGCTGCCCCCCACCGAACGTAAGCCCGCCTTCGAGCCGATGGATTTCGTGACGTTCGCCCTGTGGGGGGGCAGCGTCGCACTGTTTGCGGCCGTGCTGGGAGAGGGGCGCATTGTGTGGTGGACATCGACCCCGTGGATCGGCTGGGCGCTAGTCGCGGCAATCCCGATGTTCGCCGCAGCCCTCGCAATCGAGCATAATCGCGCCAATCCGCTGCTCAATACACGCTGGCTGGGAAGCGCCGACATCGTGCGCTTTGCCATCGTCACGATCATGGCGCGGATCGTGCTGTCCGAACAAACCTATGGCGCAGTTGGGTTGTTGACGGTGCTGGGTCAGAACAACGACCAGATGCAGACCTTATTCGCGATTATCCTGATCGCGTCGGTGGCCGGGGTCGCGGCGAGTGCCATCACGCTGAACGTCGAAAAACTGACGCATCCGATCATGCTTTCGATCGGGCTGGTTGCCATCGCCGCTTATGCCGATTCCTATTCGACCAATCTGACGCGCGCGCCCGAACTTTATCTGACGCAAGCCGTGATCGCATTTTCGGCGACCTTCTTCCTCGGGCCAGCGCTGTTGTTCGGCATGAGCCGCGCATTGCAACAGGGCGCGGGCCACGTCATCAGTTTCATCGCACTGTTCGGTATCGTCAATTCGATCGGCGGGCTGGGTGGCTCGGCACTGCTCGGCACTTATCAAACAATTGCCGAAAAAGCGCACAGTGCCGCCATCGTGCAGTCGATCAGCCCAACCGACCCAATGGTCATGGCGCGCATCACGGCAGGCGGCTCTGCTGTCGGGCGTGTCTTGGGTGACAGCGCGCTTCGCAACGCACAGGGGGCGGCATTACTATCTCAGACTGCCACGCGTGAGGCCAATGTGCTGGCGTACAACGACACGTTCAGGCTCGTTGCGGTGCTCGCCGCGCTGACCACCGTTTACCTTGCACTGTTGCTGATGCGCCGAAGCTATCGCGAACGGCGCGCGGCGAGGCTAGAGACAGTTAGATGAACGATTCGTCCACCCCGGCGACAGGCGCGCCGCCAGCCGCGCCTGTCGTCGTTCCAGTCTCGCCAACACCGGCGACTGAAGAGCGCCTCGCCGATGCGAACGCGCCGGTGGGATCGGGATGGCGACCGCCGCGCGCATCGCGGAACACCATTATTGTCACCGTCTTCTTCGCAATCGCGGGCATGGCGGTGGTGCTTGCAGCTTGGCGCCTGCCGCCGTTTGCCAATGACATCCAGTCCACGGACAATGCCTATGTCCGGGGCAGAACGACCGTAATCAGCCCACAGGTCAGCGGTTATGTCACCGCAGTCCTCGTCCGCGATTTCGATGATGTAAAAGCGGGCCAGCCGCTCGTACAAATCGACGACCGCATCTATCGCCAGCGTTTCGAACAAGCAGGCGCGCAGGTCGCCAATCAGGAAGCCACGCTGGCCAATGCCGATCAAGCCGCCCGGTCGAGGGCCGCCAGTCTTGAGGCACAAGAGGCTTCGGTTGCCAACGCCAATGCACAATTGCAGCGTGCGCAGGCCGATATGAACCGCGTCAACGACCTTGTGACCGACGGTTCGGTCAGCCTGCGTGAACGCGACCAGACGCTCGCCGCACTCCGTCAGGCACAGGCAGGCGTGCTTCAGGCAAAGGCGGCGCGCGACATCGCCACTCAGGATATCCGCACGGTAAAAGTCGGACGTGGTGGTCAGCAGGCTGGCGTCACGGGCGCTCAGGCAGCGCAGCGGCTTACCCAGATCGATCTGGAAAACACCGTCATTCGCGCACCCGAGAGCGGGCGGCTGAGCGAGGTCGGGGTGCGGCTCGGTCAATATGTCACCGCCGGGTCGCAACTGATGTTTCTGGTGCCACCCGAGACCTGGGTGATCGCGAATTTCAAGGAATCGCAGACTGCGCGCATCGTTGTCGGTCAGCCCGCCAGCTTTACCGTCGATGGGCTTGGCAATGCACGGCTGACCGGCAAGGTCGAAAAGATTTCACCGGCCGCCGGTTCTGAATTCTCCGTATTGAAATCAGACAATGCGACCGGCAATTTTACCAAGGTGCCGCAGCGCATCGCCGTCCGCATCCGGGTGGACCCCGATCAGTCGCTGTATCAGCGCCTGCGTCCCGGCATGTCGGTACAGGCGCGCGTCGATACTGCCGGTGGACCGCGCATCAGATGAAGGCACTGGCGGGAACGCTGATCGTGGGGCTGGCGATTGCCGGCTGCGCGGGACCGCGCTCGCAGACTCCGGTCGCCGCAGCCGTTGCGCCACCTCCGGCATGGCGAACGGCTCTTGGAAACGGGCAACCAATACGCGCAGACTGGTGGGTGGCGTTCGGCGATCCCGTTCTGACGGAACTTGTAGAACGCGCGCTGACAAATAATCCCGACCTGAGCGCCGCCGCCGCTCGGGTCGAGGAGGCGCGCGCACAAGAACGCCTGTCGCGCGCTCAATTGCTGCCCAATATCAGCGCCGGTGCCGGAGCATCGGAGGCGCGTGCGCTGGACCCATTCGGCAATGCGGAAACCAGTCCGGGCGCACAGCCGACGATTGAGGCAAGCTATGACATCGACCTGTTCGGACGTTTACGCGCTGCCAACGCCGCGACCCGCGCGCAGTTGCTGGCGAGCGAGGGCGCGCGCGATACGGTGCGGCTGGGAATCGTAAGCAGCGTCGCCACGGGATATATAACGCTGCGCGCGCTCGATTCACGGCTGCTCGTCGCACGCGACACATTGGCGGCACGGGGCGAAGCACTCCGCATTGCGCGGCGACGGGCAGAGACCGGCTACACCTCGCGGCTCGAACTGCATCAGGCCGAGGGCGAATATCACGCGACCGAGCAATTGATTCCGCAAGCAGAGCTGAGCATCGAGCGGCAGGAAAATGCGCTGCGGGTCTTGCTGGGCGACGTTCCGGCGACAGTGATGCGCGGCGTTGCGCTCGAAAACTTCGCGACGCCCGCTATTCCCGATGGCTTGCCTGCCGACCTGTTACGTCGCCGCCCCGACCTGTATCAGGCGGAACAAAATTTGGTAGCGGCTGACCGATCTCTGGATAGTGCACGGCGCGCTTTCCTGCCGAACATCAGCCTCACCGGATCGGTCGGCCTTGTAATTTCCACCCTGTTGCCGGGTTCAGATTCGGTCGGGGTGTTCTCTATCGGGGGCAGCATCCTGCAACCAATCTTCGACGGCGGACGCCTGCGCGCGCAACAAGGCATTGCCGCCTCGCGGCGCGATCAGGCGGCGTTCGCCTATCGCCGCGCTGCACTCAACGCGTTTCGTGAAGTCGATGACAGCCTGACGGGCGTACTTCGTTCGGGTCAGCAGGCGGTAGCACTGGCCGGGCAACGCGATGCGCTCGCGGCGGCGCTGCGTAATGCGTCGAACCGTTATCGTGCCGGATATTCGTCCTACCTCGATCAATTGGATACGCAGCGCGGCTTGCTGACCGCCGAACTTGCACTTGTACAGGCACGAGCCGACCGGCTGAATGCCTATGTAACTTTATATCAGGCATTCGGCGGCGGCTGGTCGTCGGATGACGTGCGGGCGACCAGTCGTTAAGGGAAATTGCTGAAATGAACCTGAAAATCTACACTGGAATTTTGCTCGCGTTCGCGGCCACAGCGACCATCGGCGCTGCGCCCGCGCCGGGAGTATTGCAGATAGAGGTCGGCAATGTGCGTGCACAGACCGGCTCCGTTCATGCCGACATCTGCACCGAAGCGCAGTTTCTGAAAGATTGCTCGCGATCGGCCGATGCGCCAGCAAAATATGGCACAACCACGCTGACTCTGACCGGCCTGCGACCCGGCCGCTATGCCGTTCAAGTTTATTACGACCAGAACGGCAATCATAAGGTCGATCGCGCGCTGTTCGGCGTACCGAAAGAAGGCGTCGGTTTCTCGAACGATGCCAAGATCCGCTTTGCGCCGCCAAAATGGGAAGAGGCGGCGTTCGACTATGACGGGCATTCACGCACGATCCGGCTGAAGCTGCGTTATTTCAGCGGTCCCGACGGACCAAATCCAGCCAAATGATTTCGGTTCAGATTCTAAGACTGGTCGGGATCAGCGTGCGGCGTCCATTCGTCGTATTGCTGCTCTGCCTCGCGTTCGTTGCGGGCGGGCTGACCTATGCCATCGGCGGCTTTGCGATGACGACCGATACCGGCGCGCTGATTTCGCCCAACGTCGACTGGCGCAAAAACGAGAAAGCGGTGGAAACGGCGTTCCCGCACCTGACCGATGCGATGCTGGTGATCGTGGATGGCAAGACACCCGAACTGGCCGAAGCCGCCACGATCAAGCTTACCGATCGGCTGACCACCGACACCGCGCATTTCCGGCTGGTGCGCAGGCCCGACGGCGGCATGTTCTTCGATCGCGAAGGCTTATTGTACGGATCGACCGCAGAGGTAAAAGCCGCCACCGCGTCGCTGATCGAGGCACAACCGCTGCTCGGACCGCTGGCGGGCGACCCGTCGTTGCGGGGTGTGGCGAACGCGGTATCCACGATGCTGACAGGGGTTGAGAACGGCTCGGCCTCGCTCAGCCAGATCGCAGAGCCGGTGCGTGCGATGCAGGTCAGTCTCGACCAGTCGATGCAGGGTAAACCCGCGACGTTTTCGTGGCAGCAGTTGTTTGCGAAGGGCGGCTCCCCCGCTGCCCCGCTTCGTCGACTGATCCTTGTCCAGCCCAAACTCGACTATGGCTCGCTTGAACCCGGCAATGTCGCGGTCGCCGCAATCGCTGCCCATGCCGCCGCACTCGGTCTCGATCCGGCACATGGCGTGTCGGTACGCGCGACGGGCGAAGTCCCGCTCGCCGACGAAGAGTTCGCCAGCCTTGAGGAGAATATCGGCTTCGTCGGTTTCATCATGGCCGCAGCAATGCTGGTCACGCTCTGGCTGGCAACGCGGTCACTGAAAATTGTCGCCGCGATCGTCGTGACCATTGTTGCCGGACTGATCGTGACGACTGCCGTCGGGTTGCTCGCCGTCGGCACGCTCAACCTCATCTCGGTCGCGTTCATCCCCCTGTTCGTTGGCCTCGGTGTCGATTTCGGCATCCAGATCAGCGTGCGTTTCAACGCCGAACGGCTGGATGGCGCAACGGGCGACGAGGCCCTGAAACGCGCCACCGTCGCGCTGGCCGCACCGTTGACACTTGCGGCGGGTGCGGTGTTCCTCGGCTTCGGCGCGTTCCTGCCGACCGATTATATCGGCATTTCGGAATTGGGGATTATCGCGGGGCTGGGCATGGTAATTGCGCTGATCCTCAGCCTCACCATGCTCCCGGCATTGCTGGTATTGTTCAAACCCGGCGCACCGACACGCGAAGTCGGCTTCAGCGCGGCGGCCCCCGTCGATCGCTGGCTCGTCAGACATCGTCGCGCCGTCCTTTGGGCGTTCGCGCTGTCGATGCTGGCGAGCATCGCCGCGCTGCCGTTCGTACGTTTCGACTTCAATCCGCTGCATCTGCGCAATCCCGATGGCCCCGCAATGCGCGCGCTCGCCGACCTGATGCGCGATCCGCTGCGCACACCGAACACGGTCAACATACTCGCCGCCAGTCCCGAACAGGCAGCGGCGCTTGTCAAACGTCTGTCTGCGCTACCGGAGGTTGCGGAGGCCATCACCGTGGACAGCTTCGTTCCGACCGATCAGCCCGCAAAGCTTGCGCTAATCGAGGACGCGTCGCTGTTACTGGATGCGACGATCAACCCATTCGATCTGACCCCGCCCCCGACCGACACCGAAAGCGCCGCCGCCCTCGCTTCCGCTGCAATTCAGCTTCATCGCGTGGCCGCAACGCAAACCGGGCAGCCAGCCAACGACGCGCGGGCTTTGGCTCAAACTTTCGACCGCCTCGCCAAATCCTCCCCCGCAGCTCGCAGCCGGGCCAGCAATCTCCTCGTCGCGCCGCTGACAACCATGCTCGATCAGGTTCGCGCCTCGCTGACCGCCGAACCTGTCACGCGTGCCTCTCTCCCGCCCGAAATCGCCGGAGACTGGGAGGCAAAGGATGGCCGCGCGCTCATCCAGGTGTTCCCGCGGGGCGACAGCAACGACAACCGCGTCCTCGCCCGCTTCACTCAAAGCGTCCGCGCCATCGCGCCCAACGCAACCGGGTTGCCCGTTGCCACGCAGGAGGCAGCGAAAACTGTCGCCTTTGCCTTCATTCAAGCAGGCATAATCGCCCTGCTCCTCGTCAGCTTGTTACTGTTCGTCGTGCTGCGCAACGTCCGCGAGGTCGCCTTTACGCTCGCGCCAGTGGTCTTGTCGGGCTTCCTCACGCTCGGCACCTGCGTGTTGATCGGACAGCCCATCAACTTCGCCAACATCATCGCCTTCCCGTTGTTGTTCGGCGTCGGGGTGGCGTTCCATATCTATTTCGTGATGGCATGGCGGGGGGGGCGACCGACCTCCTGCAATCGAGCCTTGCCCGCGCCGTCCTGTTCAGCGCGATAGCCACGGGCAGCGCCTTCGGCAGCCTGTGGCTATCGCATCATCCCGGCACCGCCAGCATGGGCAAAATCCTGATGATCTCGCTCGCGTGGACACTCGTCTGCGCATTGATCTTCGAACCCGCCCTGCTCGGCCCGCCGCGCGGAAAGTCCGAACCCGTCAAGGCTTAGGATTGGGCTCCGGGTCAGTCGGGGTTGTGTCGAAAACATCAGGCTGTGCGGACGACACCGCCTCATCGGTCGGTGCTTCCGGATCGACCAGCGGATCGTCCAGCGCTCCACCGGTTTTGCCATGACGAACCTCCGCCACTTCGGCGGCGCGGCTTTGCAGATATACCGACCGCAATGTCGCATAGGGGTCCGCCGCCCCGCTCAGCAGAGCCTTCAAATCGCCGTCGGATTCGACGCGCTGATCCAGTCCGTCCAGCGCGATATAGGGCAGCACGAACGCGGTCCTGTTGAACGGATCGCCGACCGCAAGGGGCAGAATACCGCCATCGGCCTGTCCCCCGATCAGATCGCGAAAATCGGTCGGCCCGATCAGTGGGATAAACAAATACGGTCCCGGCCCGACCCCATAGCGGCCCAGCGTATTGCCAAAGCCATTGTCGCGGTGCGGCAGTTTCTCACCCTTCGCGACATCGATAACACCGCCCACACCCAGCACTGTATTGATCGTGAACCGTCCGAACGTCCGCACCGCGCGCTTCGGTTTCAGTTGCAGAACATCGTTCAGGAACACGACCGGTTCGGTCAGGTTCGAAATCACATGCCTGACCCCGGTCCGAACGACCTTTGGCACGACCGCCTTGTACGCCATCGCGACCGGCCGAAAGAATATCCGGTCGAGAAATTGATGGACGGAAAACAACCCGCGATTAACGCCCTCGATCGGGTCACCCGGCGTATGGTTGTGACGGGGACGCGCTTTTACAGGATCGGAAGCGATAGCCGCTGGCGATGTTTGAGCTAGTGGAGGGGTTTGAACCGATGGAGCGCGCGCAAGCACCTGCGCGCCCACGCCCGCCGGGGTCGCCAGCAAGACTGCGGCGATCAGGCCGCGCTTCACTTCGGGATAAATCAGCGCGCTGCCTTTGCCGATAGCTGGTCGAGGTGCGCGATCAACGCCTTTGCACCCCCGATCGATACGATCCGTGCAAAATCCGAACGCCGTGTCGCCAACTGGCTGATCGAGTTCTGGTAAAAGATATCGATGACGCGCCAGCTTCCACCGCTCTGCCGCAACCGATAGGCGAGTTGGGTCGGATTGCCCTTCGGCGCTTTTAGCACTGTCTTGACCAACCGGTCGCTGCCCCGCGTTTCAACCTTTGGATCGATGGTGAAAACTTCGCCCGACCAGCCATCGAAATTACCGGCATATTGCGCGATCGTCGATCGGCGAAACGCCATGATCAGCGCGGTCTTGTCGCCTTCGGTCATGCTCGTCCAGGCCGGGCCGACCGACAGCCGCGTCATCGCTGGAATATCAAACACCTGATCAACAACCGGCCCGATCTGCGCGGCGCGACCGGCAAAGCCCATTGCCTTGCCGCCCTTCATAATCGCGGTCAGCCCGTTATCGAGCGACCGGATCGACGCACTGGCGGGATCTTCGCTGACCGGCAGAACTGCGTGCGTCACAGCAGGTGAAATCGCCAGCGTCAGGATAGGCAGGGTGAGAACCAAGCCAACGGCTCGAAAGGAAACAGACATCGATCAGCTCCGAATTGCAGGGGTTTGGCGTATATCGGGCACCAGCGTTTCGTTCCAGCCCGCTACACACATCAGAAAACACCATCACAACGCGCAACCCGGCCTATTTGCCGCTTTTTCTTATGGTGCAGTGCGGCTAATAGAGGTTGAACGTCTTATCTGGGGCCATATATCGGGTTTCCATCTTTCCGGCCACGGGGATGAAAGGACAGTATTTGCAAGTCATCCTCGCCAAGCCCCGCGGCTTTTGTGCCGGCGTTGTCCGCGCGATCGAAATCGTCGAACGCGCGATCGAAAAATATGGCGCGCCCGTCTATGTCCGTCACGAAATCGTGCATAATCAACACGTCGTAAACACGCTCCGTCGCAAGGGCGCGGTGTTTGTCGATCATCTTTCCGAAGTCCCCCCGGCACGATGACGGTGTTCAGCGCGCATGGCGTTCCCCGGAGCGTGGAAGAGGAAGCAAAAGCGCGCGGCCTCCCCGTCCTCGATGCCACCTGCCCACTCGTGACAAAGGTGCATTTGCAGGGTCGTCGATACGGTAACACCGGTCGCACGCTCGTGATGATCGGGCATCATGGTCATGCAGAGGTCGAAGGAACCGTCGGTCAGGTCGGCGTTCCCGTTCACCTGGTAGAATCGGTGGAGGATGTTGCGGCCCTCGCTATCCCTACCGATTCGCCGATCGCCTATATCACCCAGACGACGCTCAGCGTGGATGACACGCGGGACGTTATCACCGCTCTGAACACGCGTTTCGACGATGTGCTGGGACCGAACATCTCTGAAATTTGCTACGCCACACAAAACCGTCAGACCGCCGTGCGCGATCTGTGCCGGGTTGCTCAGGTGCTGCTGGTGGTCGGATCGCCAAACAGCTCCAATTCCAGCCGGTTGAGAGAGATTGGTGTCGCCGAAGGACTTCCGAGCTATCTCGTTGCGGATGGTGACGCGCTGGACCCCGCATGGTTCGACGGTATCGAAGCGATCGGCCTGACGGCTGGAGCGTCGGCACCCGACGAACTGGTCGAAAGCGTGATCGCGGCATTGCGCCGGATGGGCCCGGTAACGGTCTCGCAACTCGACGGGGTTGAGGAAAATCTGGAATTCGGTCTCCCACGTGAGCTAAGGGACGTTTCAATGCGGTCGACGCCAAGCCCGGTGCCCGTGCAAGAAATCGCAGAATAGGACTTCATCGATGAGCCTTCCCCTTTCGCAGCTTTTTCGGCTGGGCAGTTACGCAGTTAAACAGCACTTCAAGGGCGGCAAATACCCGCTTGTCCTGATGCTGGAGCCGCTGTTCCGCTGCAATCTCGCCTGCGCGGGTTGTGGCAAGATCGACTATCCCGATCCGATCCTGAATCAGCGCCTGAGCTATGATCAGTGCATGGAAGCGATTGACGAATGTGGCGCGCCCGCCGTCTCGATCGCGGGCGGCGAACCGCTGCTGCACAAGGATATGCCGCGCATCGTCGAAGGTTTCCTGAAGAAAAAGAAGTTCGTCATCCTGTGCACCAACGCGCTGCTGATGAAGAAAAAGATCGACGACTATAAGCCGGATCCGGGTTTTACATGGTCGATCCACCTCGATGGCGACAAGGGGATGCACGACCATGCCGTTTGTCAGGACGGCGTTTACGACGTCGCCTATGAAGCGATCGAACTTGCCAAGGCCAAGGGCTTTCGCGTTCAGGTCAATTGCACGGTGTTCGAAGGTGCCTCGTCCGAACGGCTCGCCGGGTTCTTCGACACGATGCAGGAAATGGGCGTCGAGATCACGATTTCGCCGGGTTACGCCTATGAGCGCGCCGCCGATCAGGACCATTTCCTGAACCGCCAGAAAACTCGCCAGTTCTTTCGCGACGTGTTCAAGCGCGGCGATGGTGGCAAGGCGTGGACGTTCACCAACTCGCCATTGTTCCTCGATTTCCTCGCAGGCAACCAGACCTATGAATGCACGCCCTGGTCGATGCCGCTGCGCACCGTTTTTGGCTGGCAAAAGCCGTGCTACCTGATCGGCGAAGGCTATGTTTCGTCTTTCAAGGAGCTGATGGAAGGCACCGAGTGGGACAAATATGGTGTCGGCAAATATGAAAAATGCGCCGACTGCATGGTCCATTGCGGGTTCGAAGGGACCGCCGCCACCGATGCTCTGCGCCACCCGCTGAAAATCCTGAGCGTCGGTCGCAAGGGTATTCGCACCGATGGCCCGATGGCACCCGATATCGACCTGAGTCACCAGCGCCCGACCGAGGACGTGCATTCCTCACACGTCGAGCGCGAACTCGCCAAAATCAAGCTCGCCAATCCCACCGCGTCCAAGCACGTCGTGGCAGCGCTCTAAACTCCGAAACGCCCGCCCCGCGCTCACTCCGGTTCGGATGAGCGCGGGAAGCTGGGCGGGATTGCGCACGAGCGAGGCCAGCACCGCCCCCAGCGCCATTTCGCCATCGGGCTGCATCCCGATCAGCGCGGCGGGAGGCAACGCCTCAGTCGCAGTATCCGAAATCACCCGTAACGCCGCAAAAGGCAGGCCGTGACGCGCAGCCACGCGCGCGGCAATATGCGATTCCATATCCACCGCCAGCGCACCGGTTTTCTGAAAAAGCGCCTGCTTCGCCGCAACTGTCGCCACAATCGCATCGCTGCCGATCACCCTGCCGACCCGCGCACCCGGCAATATTTTCCGCAGAACTTCGACGAGATCACCGTCGATCACCACGTCGCCCGCCTTCAGCGTGTGATCGACCGCTCCTGCAATTCCGCTCGACAGGATTGCCTGCACACCGTGGATTCCCATGGCCTGCATATGAACCCGCTTCCCTGAGCTTGTCGAAGGGCTGCTCTGCTCGCTCCTCTGCCCAAAGGGCGGGAAACGAAGTTCTTTACCCGAAGCTATCAAGGCCTCAAGCTCTGCCTCCAACCGCGCCGCATCTCCGCCGCCAATAACAACGGTCCCGTTGCGCGCCATGACCCGCGCCTCTCGTTGCAATCCGCACGCGATCAGGATCACATGCCCACCGCCACTTGCGCCGAATTCGACCGTTTCAGATTGCGATACCGCGCCACCGCCCACAGCGGAAAATACGCTGGATAACCATGATAACGCAGGTAAAACACGCGCGGAAATCCGCCGCCGGTATAGGCCTCCTGCGACCACAGCCCGGCGTCGTCCTGCGTCGCCATCAGATAGCGCACACCCCGCTCGACCGCCGGATTGTCGACTTCGCCCGCCGCCATCAGCCCAAGCAAAGCCCAGCCCGTTTGCGACGCCGTCGAAGGCGCGGGCGTGTACCCCTTATAGGCCAAATCATAGCTGTCGCAGTCTTCACCCCAGCCGCCATCCGCGTTCTGGGTGCGCATCAGCCAATCGACCCCGCCCCGCATCATCGGCGACTGATGATCGATCCCCGCCGCGTTCAGCGCGCACAGCGCCGACCATGTGCCATAGATATAATTGACACCCCAGCGCCCGAACCAACTGCCGTCGTTCGCCTGTTCTTTCTCCAGAAACTCCAGCGCCGCCTTCATCCGGGGCGTATCGCGCTCTCCCAATTGGGCCAGCATCGAAACACATCGCGCGCTCACATCGCTCGTCGGCGGATCGAGCAGCGCCCCGTGATCGGCAAACGGGATATTGTTCAGATAATGATAGCTGTTGTCGGCATCGAACGCGCCCCAGCCGCCATCACGACTTTGCAGGCCGACAGTCCATTCGACCCCGCGCGCAACAGCCTCATCATAAACCGGCCCCGTCCGGCCCTTGGCCCGGTCCATTGCCATCACCACAACGGCGGTATCGTCCAGATCGGGATAATGCGCGTTGTTATACTGGAACGCCCAACCACCCGGTCGCACATCCGGGCGCTCGTCCGCCCAGTCGCCCTTCACATCCAGCACCTGCAACGGTTTCAGCCACGCCAGCGCGGCATCCGCGCGCGCCTCGGCATCATCGCCCCCCGCCTCCATCATCGCATGAGCGGCCAGTGCGGTGTCCCACACCGGCGATACGCACGGCTGACAATAGGCCTCATCCTCTCCGACAACGAGCAACTTGTCGAGCGACGCCCGCGCGATTGCCCGGTCCGGATGGTTCTCCGCGAGCCCAAGGCAATCGAACATCATCACGCTGTTCGCCATGGCCGGATAGATCGCGCCCAGCCCATCCTCGCCGTTCAACCGCTCGGTCACGAACGTCACGCAAGCCGCCACGGCACGTGCGCGAAGGCGTTTCGGCCAGAGCGGCTCGACCCCCTTCAGAACCACATCCAGCCCGTCGAAAAACAACGTCCAACCGCGTTTCGTGCCCTGGGCTTTGCTCTCTGGCCGGACCCGCCTGCCGACATAAAGCTCATCGACCAACACGCCAGTCACGTTGCGTGCGACGGGCTTTTTGGCTGCCAGCACCAGCAGCGGCACAATCACTGTCCGCGCCCAATAGGACATCTTCGACAAATGGATCGGGAACCAGCGCGGCAACAGGATCAACTCGACAGGCAGTGTCGGCACGGCCCGCCACGGCCCTGCTCCGAACAGCGCCAACTGAATGCGCGTGAACACATTGACCGCTTCCGCACCACCCGCCGCACGGATCGCCGTCCGCGCGCGCGTCATGTGCGCTGCATCCACATCGTCGCCGATCATCTTCAGCGCATAATAGGCTTTTACCGTCGCGCTGATGTCGAACGCGCCACCGGCAAACAACGGCCAGCCGCCATGATCGGCCTGTATCCGCCGAAGATAGCGCGCGATCTTGCCCTCAAGCACAGCATCGCGTGGCTCACCCAGATAATGTTTCAGCAGGACATATTCAGCCGGGATGGTCGCATCGGCTTCCAGTTCGAACACCCAGTGCCCGTCGTCCCGCTGCAACGCGGCCAGCGCATCGGCGGCGCGCTTTGCACAGGCATCGGCCGCGCCGAGGATATCGGTTGGTTCAATCAGGGTCGCCATCGCTAGCCCCTAACCTACTCGTAGCGAACCCGCCAAGCCTGCCGCGGTTACACCAGAGCGCAAAGCTCCCTCGATCGTTGCTGGCAGCCCGGTCTGTGTCCAGTCGCCCGCCAGAAACAGGTTCCGCCACCGCGTTTTAGCGCCCGGACGCTTGGCATCCTGCTCGGGCGTCGCGACAAAAGTCGCGCGCTTTTCCTTCACGATTTGCCACCGCGGCAAATCGGTCGGCAGTCCGTGAACCGCCGCAATATCCGCCCAGAACTCCGCCGCCAGTGCCGCCCGATCACGGTCGACCAGATGATCCGCCGCGCTGACCGTCACCGAAATCCGGCCGGGAAAAGCAAATATCCATTCTGCCAGCCCGCCGATAACCCCGATCATCGCAGGCGTCCCCGGCGGCGGCACAAAAGCAAAATGCGCGTTCACGATCGCGCGGAAATCGTCGGGTACCGTCAGTTCAGGCACAAGGCTGGCCGCAACCCACGGCGGCACGGACAGCACCACCGGCTGATCCGCTGTAACCGCAATCCCGCCCTCACCAAAATCAAGGGCCACCAAAGCATCGCCCTCGAACCGCACCGACCGCAACCGCCTTCCCAGCGCAACACTGGCTCCGTGCGCGCCCAGCCACGCCAGAGCAGGATCGACGAACGCCGCCGCCAAAGTCGGCTCGGCAACACGCGGTCGCATCGCCCGGCCACCACGCGCCATCGATTGCCGCAACAGATTCGCGGTCAGTTTCGCCGATCCTTCAGCGGGCGCGGTGTTCAATGCCGCCAGCAAAACGGGCTCCATCAGCCGATCCCAAACTCGCCCCGTAGTCGCCACGCGATCGGCCACGGTTTCCCCCGCCCGCCAGACATTAATGCCCCGAGCCGCAGATAATCCGCAGCACTCGTCCCCGGCACGCGCCTGGATTTGGCAAAAACCCACCACGGCACGCGTCCTGCATTCGGTCGGAAAGACCAGCGCTCGCCACTCGCCCGGTCCACGAAATCAAACTCGGCATCATCAGGCCCACTCAGCGCGCCCTCTGCACCGATGCTCTGCAAATACCCGACAACCGCCTCATTCCCCGACAGCACCAGATGATTGCCGTTGTCGATCACCCGTCCAAGCTGCGGATCATGATAACTCCGGCACCGCCCGCCCGCCTGCGCCGCGCTATCGGCTACATCCACGGCAAACCCGGCGCGCGTCAGTTCGACCGCAGCGGACAATCCCGCCAGCCCCGCACCGACTACCCATGCGCGTCTGCTCACCGAAGCAGGCTCAGGCGCAACACCGTCAGCAACAGCATCGCCTTATTCACCCGGATGCGTTCGCGCGGCGCGGCCCAGCTCGCCGCCTCCATCTGGCGCAAGATCTTCGCATAAACGGCAGCCATCAACCGTGGCGCGATCAAATGCCCCGATGGCCGCCGTGCCAATATGGCGTTCGCGGCCTCATAATGCCGATGCGCCAGCTTTGCGAGTTCGCGGCACGCACCCTCTATCCGGGGATCGTTCACCACCTCAATCGGCGTCGTGAAGACGATCCGTGCCGCCAGCAATGGCTCGGCCGGCAGATAGACCCGCCCGATCGCTGCATCCTCATCAATGTCGCGCAATATGTTCGTCAGTTGCAGCGCACGGCCAAGGTGAAAGGCCAGTTCGATGCCGGGCGCTTCGTCCATCCCGAAAATCCGCACCGACAATCGCCCGACTGCGGACGCCACCCGGTCGCAATAGAGATCAAGAATTTCGAGCGAAGGCCAGCGAATATCGCCCGCAACATCCATCGCCATGCCATCGATCACGGCCAGGAAATCCGCCTTTTTCAGCCCGAATCGCGCCACCGCATCGGTAACCAGCGCAGCGCGTCCCGGTGCTCCGCCAGCGTACAGCGCCTCGATATCCGTCCGCCATGCTTCGAGTGCGACCGCGCGTTCTGCCCGGCTACCCTGCTCATCATCGGCAATGTCATCGACCGCGCGGCAGAACGCATAAATCGCGTACATCGCCTCGCGCTCCGCCTTTGGCAGCACGCGCATTCCGGCATAAAACGAACTGCCGGAGACTTGCGCCTGCAGCGAAGGGGTTGCGGTCATATCGTTCATCGGCCGACCATTTGCGACAGCGCAGCCATCACCGCCAGCCCCAAAGCCTCTGGCTTCGAATGGTGAACCCGCTCCGACAATGGATCCCGCGTTTTCAGGCGATTGTTCAGACTGACCGCAAGCCGGTGGATGATCGCCACCTCGACCGCAAGCCGCCGATCCTTAATCTGCGATGCGAACCCCGCCGACCGGGCCAGCAGATCATCGGTTCGTTCGGCAAGCGCCACGATGACGCTACGCAATTGCGGCGTGGCGACCGACGCGCCAAGGTCACGGACCACCGCGCCATGTTTGGCCAACGTATCCAACGGCACATAAACCCGGTCGATCGCCCGGTAATCCTTGCCGCAATCCTGCAAGTGATTGATAACCTGAAGCGCCGCACACAGACTGTCCGAAGCTGGCCAGCAATCCCGCGACTCCCCATGAACGTCGAGCACATAGCGTCCGACCGGCATCGCCGAATACCGGCAATAATCGATCAGATCGTCCCAGTCCCGGCAACGATTGACCCGGCAATCGCGCTCGAACGCGGTCAGCAGATCCAGGCCGTGCCTTGGCGACAAACCCCGCTCGCTCAACGTCTCACGCAAGGCACGCGCTTCGGAACTGACATCGCTGGTCCCAGCCAAAGTCGCGCGCATCTCCGTCAATACAGCCAGCCGCTCGCCCGCATCGACCGTCGCATTATCGGCAACATCGTCGGCCGCCCGCGCAAAGCGATAAAACGCCATGACCGGTGCGCGATGCTCGGCCTTCAACAGCACCGAAGCGACGGGAAAGTTTTCGTCCTTGTGTCCCTTACCGGATGCCGATGTCGCTGCGTCCGCCGTCACAGATTTGCCGCCGCCTGAGCGCGCCCCTTCCACATGCCCCCGCGACCGCGACCGTGCTGCCACGCCGATAACAGGGTGCACCCGGCGTAAAAGCTGGCGATCAATGGCAAAGTCACACCCCACAACGGCGACCGGCGATAGAAACGCAACATCGGCTGAAACGCGATTGCCATCAATATCCAGCCGACCAAACCCATCCAGCGCGCATAACCATGTCCGAACACAGCCAGCAAGGGCGGCGCGAGGTAAGTGAGACAAAGCCCCAATATGGTGCCCATCAACAGCAGCGGCGAATAGCCGAGTTGCGCATAAGCCGACCGCGAAATCATCGCCGCGACCGAGGCAATCGTATCGTAACGCCGGATACTGAAGGCGCGATCGGTCAGTCCCAGCCAGATCGCCCCCTGACGCTTCAACAGCGCCCCGAACGCGCAATCGTCGATCAAGGCACCCCGAACGGCCCCGATACCCCCCGCCCGTTCCAGTGCGCGCCGTTCGACCAGCATGACGCCACCAGCGGCACCCCCACGGCCCGAAGTACGCCGATTTACCTCAGAAAATGGGTAAAGTAGCTGAAAAAAGAACACAAAAGCCGGGATAAGCGCCCGTTCGGCCAGACTTTCGCACCGTAATCGCGCCATCAGCGACACCAGCACACGGTCATCGGTCACAGCCCGCGTAACGAGACTGCGCAGCGTGTCCGGCGCATGTTCGATGTCGGCGTCGGTCAGAAACAAATAATCGCCCCCCGTCCCCGCCGCCGCAATCCCCTGAGAAACCGCCCACAGCTTGCCGGTCCAGCCCGCCGCCAATCGCGCGCCGTTCAGGACCGTCAGCCGATCCGACCCGACAGCAGCGTTGCGCGCCAAGGCAGCGGTTCCGTCGCTGCTTCCGTCATCGACCAGCATGATATTGAACTCGCC
The DNA here is from genome assembly GCF_003660165.1 of Sphingomonas paeninsulae. NCBI lineage: Bacteria > Pseudomonadati > Pseudomonadota > Alphaproteobacteria > Sphingomonadales > Sphingomonadaceae > Sphingomonas > Sphingomonas paeninsulae. Next base: position 1,713,342 of record NZ_CP032829.1, on the reverse strand, counting down.
CGGATAATCCTGAGCGATCAGGCTGGCGATACTGCGCTCGATCACATCGGCTTCATCGCGCGCAGGCACGACGGCGGTGACTGCGGGCCAATTCTCCAGCGCAGGCAGATCGCCCAACCCGTCACGCTCCCGCACCAGCCAGAACCCGCCGCGCGCCACGATCATACCGATCCAGATCACCAGAACCGCCACCCCGACCCAGATCACGCGATCATCCCGGCCTGTTTGAACCACGCAATCGCATCGACCAGCGCCTCGTCATAAGGCCGCGCACGATATCCAAGCTCAGCCTCCGCCTTGGCACTGGTGAAATACATATTATAGGCGGCCATGCGCAGCGCATCGAGCGTCAGGAAAGGTTCACGCCCCGTCACGCGCGCAATCTGTTCATTCGCCCACGCCAGCGGGAATAATGGACCACGCGGGATGCTTATGGTCGGCGCGCGCCGACCGACCAGACGTGCGACCGTAGCCAGCATCTGAGCAAGGCTAACATCCTGACCACCAAGGATATATTTCTCGCCGATACGCCCTTTTTTCAACGCCAGAACATGCCCCTCCGCCACATCATCCACATGGACGAGGTTCAGCCCGCTTTCGACAAACGCGGGCATCCGCCCCGAAGCAGCCTCTACCACAATCCGCCCCGTCGGCGTCGGGCGAACATCGCGCGGGCCGATCGGGGTCGACGGCATCACGATGGTTGCCGATAACCCTTTGTCCGCGATCATATTTTCAACCAGCCTCTCGGCAATGACCTTGCTCCGCTTGTACGCGCCGACCGCCTGTTCGGGCGTTGCTCCGCGCGTCTCATCTGCCGGTGCAGTTGGATCGGGCCTCAGCGTCGCGACGCTACTGGTGTAAACCAGACGCTCGACCGAAGCCGCCAGCGCCGCCTCCATCACGTTCCGCGTTCCGGCCAGATTATTGCGGACGATCTCCTCCGGGTCGGATGCCCAGATCCGGTAATCCGCCGCGACGTGACAAACGGACTTTACCCTCACTCCATTTGCAGACATCGCCCGATCGAGCGATTCACGATCCAGCAAATCGCCAATAACGATCTCGGCATCCAGCCCCGCCAGATTGGTTCGGGGGCTGTTTTCCCGCACCATCGCCCGCACCCGATATCCGTGACGGACCAAAGCGCGCCCCACGGCGGCTCCGACAAATCCCGAAGCCCCGGTCAACAAGACAAGATCGGACGATTGGGTCAGCACTTCCTCCACGATTATCCCCCGTCCCTAGCCGCGATCGGGCAAGCCGTCATCGACCTTTGTAACGCGTTCGGGCATGGGGAGAGCGTGGTGATTTTCGGTTCCGCCTTGCTTCTCATGTCCGCGATCGGGACCGCGTGCCTGATGATCGCGGCAATACGGTTGTACCGGTTCAAGCCCTTTCGTGCGGCTCTCGATCAGCAGTGCGAGGCTGTGACGATCCTGAAACCCCTTCACGGTACCGAACCTCAATTGTTCGCCAATCTTTCGACCTTTCTCCGGCAAGACTATCCGGGGAACGTCCAGCTAATCTGCGGCGTCCAAAGCGCCGCCGACACCGCCATTCCCATTATCGAGACGTTGCGCACCGCTCACCCAAATGCCGACATCGTGCTGGTCGTCAGCGCCGCCTCGCACGGCACGAATGCCAAAATCTCCAACCTCATCAATATGCTCACCGAAGCTCGCCATCCCATCCTGATTCTCAGCGACAGCGACATGGCGGTCGCCTCTGACTATCTGGTCCGTATCACCGGCGCGCTCGCCGCAACTGACGTTGGCGCGGTTACATGCCTGTATCGCGGACGCGGCGATGCGGGTGGATGGTCCCGGCTTGCCGCGATGGGGATCAGCCAGCACTTCCTGCCCAGCGTCCTGCTCGGAACCGCGCTCGGCCTCGCCACACCGTGCATGGGTTCGACCATCGCACTCCGTCGCGCGACGCTCGATTCGATCGGCGGGCTTGGCAGGTTCGCAGATCTGCTGGCCGACGACTATGCGATCGGACAAGCGATTCGCGCGTCGGGCAAAAGCGTGGCCCTCCCCGACATGCTCCTGACTCACGCCTGCACCGAAACCAGCCTGAAAGCCCTTATTCAGCAGGAATTGCGCTGGAATCGAACGATTGCCCAGCTCGACAAGGCGGGTTTCGCCGGGAGCCTCGTCCTCCACCCGCTGCCTATCGGCCTGGTCGGGGCGGCAATCTGTGGCTTTTCGCCGATTCCCCTCATGATCGTCGGCGTCGCTTTGATTGCCCGCATCAAGATTGCGTTGCTCGTCGATTGCGGCGCTGGCAACCGCCCTGCACCACTGCTATGGATTCCCGCACGCGACTTTCTATCATTCGCCCTGTTCATCTGGACATTTTTCGGGCGAGCGGTTGATTGGCGCGGCACAGCATTTACAGTCGATCCGACAGGCCGGCTTTCGACCCACCAGGACAAAACTCGATGACATTGCGCACGCTCTTTCTACAAGCGCCCTCGTTCGATGGTTATGATGGCGGCGCGGGTGCGCGCTACCAGATGAAACGTGAAGTAAAGTCGTTCTGGTATCCGACCTGGCTCGCTCAACCCGCAGCTTTGGTCGAGGGTTCAAAGCTGATCGACGCGCCCGCCCACGATCAGAGCTGGGACGACATCAAGCATGAAGTCGACGAACGCGACCTCGTCATCCTCCACACATCCACGCCTTCGTTCCGGCAGGACGTCCACACCGCCGAACTGATCAAGGCGCGCAATCCGAAAATCATCATCGGACTGATCGGTGCAAAGGTCGCGGTCGAAACGCAAAAGTCGATGGAGGCATCGCCCGCTATCGATTTCGTCGCGCGCAACGAATTCGACTTCACCATCCTCGACATCGCAAACGGCATGGCTCTGGCCGATGTCGACGGCATTTCGTGGCGCACCCCTGCCGGCGAAATCATCCATAACAAGGATCGCGCCGTCCTTGAAAACATGGACTCGCTGCCGTTCGTCAGCCCGATCTACAAACGCGATTTGCAGATCGAAAAATATTTCGGCGGTTATCTGCTCCACCCCTATGTCAGTTTCTACACAGGGCGCGGGTGCAAGAGCCGCTGCACATTCTGCCTCTGGCCGCAGACCGTCGGCGGCCACAACTACCGCACCCGATCGATCCCGCACGTCATCGAGGAAGTGAAGTACGTCCAGCGCGAGATCCCGCAGACCAAGGAAATCTTCTTCGACGACGACACGCTGACCGACAACGCTCCGCGCGTAGAGGCGCTGGCGATCGAACTCGGCAAGCTCGGCGTCACATGGTCGTGCAATGCAAAGGCCAACGTCCCTTATAAAACGCTAAAGATCATGAAGGAAAACGGTCTGCGCCTGCTCCTCGTCGGCTATGAAAGCGGCAATCAGCAGATCCTGCACAACATCAAAAAGGGGCTGCGCACCGACGTTGCGCGGCAATTCACCAAGGATTGCCACGCACTCGGTATCGTTATCCACGGCACTTTCATCCTCGGCCTTCCCGGTGAGACGACCGAGACGATCGAAGAGACGATCCAGTACGCCAAAGATATAAACCCGCACACCATTCAGGTATCGCTCGCCGCGCCGTACCCGGGCACGTTCCTGTACAAACAGGCGACCGAAAATGGCTGGTTCGACGGCACCGATCACCTGTTGACCGACGGCGGCAACCAGATCGCTCAGCTGAGTTACCCGCACCTTCCGGCCAGCGTGATTTTCGACAAGGTCGAGGAATTCTACAAACGCTTCTATTTCCGCCCGTCGAAAATCTGGGAAATCGTGTCTGAGATGCTTCGTGACTGGGACATGATGAAACGCCGCCTGCGCGAAGGCGTCGAGTTTTTCGACTTTCTGCGACGTAGAAAGACTGTGGAATCATCGGGGTGAAAACACTGATCGTCACCGCCGACGATTTCGGCGTGGACGTGGCGGTCAACGAAGCGGTCGAACGAGGGCATCGTGAAGGTATCCTGACCGCTGCCAGCCTGATGGTTGGCGGCAAGGCTGCGGATGACGCCGTAAATCGCGCGCGCACTATGCCATCGCTCGGGGTGGGCCTGCATCTCGTGTTAGTCGAGGGGCGTCCGACGCTGCCCCCTGAACAAGTATCCCGCCTGATCGACGCGACCGGCGGCTTCCGCGCCGATATGGTCCGTTCCGCGATCGCGATGACGTTCGACCCGGTTGCCCGCCGCCAGCTTGCCGCCGAAATCGAAGCCCAGTTTGCAGCTTTCGCAGCGACCGGCCTCCCCCTCGATCACGTCAACGCACACAAACATTTCCACCTGCATCCGGTAATCGCCGCACTGATGGTAAAAATCGGCAAGCGATACGGCCTGAAATCCGCCCGCGCGCCCGTCGAACCGCGCCACATTCTCGCAACGATCGAGCCTGACGCGCCAATCCGCCGCGACCCTGCGATCCTCTGGGCAAAACTCGTCCGCCACCGCCTGCGCGCAGCAGGAATCGCCACACCCGACCAGGTTTTCGGCCTCGCATGGAGTGGCGCCATGAACCCGGCGCGCATGGCCGGACTGATCGACCGGCTGCCCGATGGCGTCACCGAAATCTACACTCACCCCGCCGTGACCGACGACTGGTCCGGCCACAACCCCGGCTATCGCTACACCCAGGAATTTGAAGCCCTGCTCGAAACCCACGCCCCCCAAATCACCCTCGCACGCTTCGCCGATCTCCCCGCATGAAGGGCTATGCACGGATCGGACTCCTGCTCGCGACAATCATCGGACTGGCAATCGCCGGCTGGACCATCGGCGCGGTCGGCGCGCTTCAGGTGTTCGACGCAATGGCGACGATCGGCTGGACCGGGATGCTGGCCCTGACTCTTTGGTCGATCGCGGTACTGGCCCTGCTCGGCGCGGCATGGTTCGCGGTCGCACCCGGTGAAGCTCCCGCCCGGTTCCCCTTGTTTATCTGGGCACGCACCACCCGCGAAGCCGCAACCGACGTCCTGCCATTCTCCCAAATCGGCGGCCTGGTCGTCGGCGCGCGGACGCTCACGGCAAAGGGCGTTTCCACCCCCGTCGTCTATGCCTCGATGATTGCCGACATGACGACCGAACTGGCGGCGCAATTGCTGTTCACGCTGGCGGGTGTCGCCGTGCTGCTGTTCGTCCTGTCCGACCTGCCCATCCGGTCCAGCATCATGCCCCTCGCCATCGGTGGCGTCGCCGGAATGGCTGCGATCATCGCCGTCCTCGCCTTTGCCCAGCGCCCCATGCTGCGGATCGCGGGCAATCTCGGCGCGCATCTGCTTCCCGGATCGATCGCCGCGATGGCCGCCGTCCGCACGCAACTCGACGCCATCTATCGCCAGCCGCGCCGCGTCATCACCGCGTTCGTGCTTAACCTGCTCGCCTGGATCGCCAGCGCCGCGGGCGCGTGGATCGCGCTCCGCTTCATGGGGCTGACGACCCCGCTTTGGGCAGTCATCACCCTCGAAGCCCTCATCTTCACCCTGCGCAGCGTCGCCTTCTTCATCCCCGGAGCAGTCGGCGTTCAGGAAGCAACCTATGCGCTGATCGGCCCCATATTCGGTGTCCCGCCAACGACGGCCCTCGCAGTTTCACTCCTCAAACGCGCCCGCGACCTGCTGATCGGGGTGCCCGCGCTGGTTATCTGGCAGGCCATGGAATACCGGGCGGTGGCGATCGCCGGATCGACCGAGGAGCCATAGTCCACCCATGTCCAGCACTGCCTATCTCATCAATCTGGCCTGTCCCGATCAGGCCGGCATCGTCGCGCGGGTCAGCGCATTGCTGGCGGCAGAAGGCGGCAACATCCTTGAGGCGAACCAGTTCGACGATGTGGAAACCGGGCGGTTCTTCACACGCATCGTCTTCACCCTGGCCGACGATAACCGCTTTGCCACACTGGTCGAAAACTTCCGCCCGATTGCGGCGCATTTCGGCATGGAATGGACCATCCGCCCGCGCGACGAGCGGCGCAAAGTCGTGTTGCTGGCATCGAAATTCGACCACTGCCTCTCTGACCTGCTTTATCGCTGGCGGATCGGTGAACTCCAGATGGATGTCGTCGGCATTATCTCCAACCACCCACGTGAAACTTATGCCGCCACCGATTTCGGTGATGCCCCCTTCCATTATCTACCCGTCACGCCTGAAACCAAAGCCGGGCAAGAGGCGCAGATCAAAGCAATCGTCACCGATAGCGCCGCCGACCTGATCGTCCTTGCACGCTATATGCAGATATTATCGGACGACCTAGCGACCTTCCTGTCGGGCCGCTGCATCAATATCCACCATAGCTTCCTGCCCGGCTTCAAGGGCGCGAAACCCTATCATCAGGCTCATGCCCGCGGCGTCAAAGTGATCGGAGCGACCGCCCATTACGTCACCGCCGACCTCGACGAAGGTCCGATCATCGAACAGGATGTCGAACGGATCAGCCATAGCGACAGCCCCGAAGATCTCGTTCGAAAGGGCCGCGATATCGAACGCCGCGTACTCGCTCGCGCGGTCCGTTTCCACCTCGACGGTCGCGCGCTGCTCAATGGCAACAAGACCGTCGTTTTCCGAGATTAACCTAAAACTTCGGAGATTAACCTAAAACCCCGTTTCCCTGAACCTGTCGAAGGGCTGCCCTTCTAAAGGTTGAAGCAGGACACCCCCTTCGACAGGCTCAGGGAAGCGGAGGGGGGCTGGCTACTTTAGAGAATGGCTACCTTTGAATATGGCCACTTCCAAGTACGACTACTTTGCCACTCGCCCGCTCTTAAACTTCTGGCTCGCCCCATAGCGGGTCTTGCGCGTGCCGGGCTTGCCCTCGTTGCTCCGTCCCATGATCGGCGCTTTCGACTGTTCATGCGCGGGCAGGCCAAGCTCCTCGGCCTCCAGCGAACGAATCTCATCGCGAATCCGCCCGGCAGTCTCGAACTCGAGATCACCAGCGGCCTTGCGCATCTTGACCTCAAGTTCCTCGATATAGCCGCGCAAATTGTGCCCAACCATGTGCGGACGGTCGTCATCAATCGGGATCGTCACCTGATCGCGCGAGGACAAATGCCCGATCACGTCCGAAATATTGCGCTTGATCGTCATCGGCGTGATGCCGTGCAGCGCGTTATATTCCATCTGCTTCTCACGCCGCCGATCCGTCTCGCGCATCGCCCGTTCCATGCTGCCGGTAATCCGGTCGGCATAGAGGATCACCCGCCCGTCGACGTTACGCGCCGCGCGCCCGATGGTCTGGATCAGCGAGGTTTCCGACCGCAAAAACCCTTCCTTGTCGGCGTCCAATATCGCCACTAGCCCGCATTCGGGAATATCCAGTCCCTCGCGCAACAGGTTGATCCCGATCAGCACGTCATAAACACCCAGCCGCAGATCGCGGATCAACTCGATACGTTCCAGCGTCTCGACATCGCTATGCATATAACGGACCTTGATTCCCGCCTCGTGCAGATACTCGGTCAAATCCTCGGCCATCCGCTTGGTCAGCGTCGTGACCAAAGTTCGATACCCCTGCGCTGTTACCTTGCGGATTTCGTTGATCACGTCGTCGACCTGATCCTCGACGGGCTTGATCTCCACCGGCGGGTCGATCAACCCAGTCGGACGAATGACCTGTTCGGCAAAAACGCCGCCGGTCTGCTCCATCTCCCACGGCCCCGGCGTCGCCGAAACGCACACCGTCTGCGGGCGCATCGCATCCCATTCGTTGAAACGCAGCGGTCGGTTGTCGATGGCCGACGGCAGGCGAAACCCATATTCCGCCAGCGTCAGTTTCCGCCGGTGATCGCCCCGTGACATACCGTTGACCTGCCCGATGGTGACATGACTCTCATCCACGAACAGCAGCGCATTTTCGGGCAGATATTCGAACAGGGTCGGTGGCGGTTCACCCGGCAAGCGTCCGGTCAGGAACCGCGAATAATTCTCGATGCCCGCACAACTGCCCGTCGCCCCAATCATCTCCAGATCGAAATTCGTCCGTTGCTCCAGACGCTGCGCCTCCAGCAACTTGCCCTCCAGCACCAACTCTTTCAACCGCTCGCTCAGTTCATGCTTGATCGCGTCCATCGCCTGTTTCATCGTCGGGCCGGGCGTGACGTAGTGGCTGTTCGCGTAAATCCGCACCGAATCCAGCGTCGCCGATTTCTTCCCCGTCAGCGGATCGAACTCGACAATCCCCTCGATCTCGTCACCGAAGAAACTGATCCGCCACGCGCTGTCTTCATAATGCGACGGGAAAATCTCCAGATTGTCGCCCCGCACCCGGAAATTTCCGCGCTGAAACGCCGCATCGTTGCGTTTATACTGAAGCGCGACGAGCTTGCGCACGATCTCCGACAAATCGGCACCCGCACCTTTTTTCAGATCGAAGATCATCGCCGAATAAGTCTCGACCGACCCGATACCGTAAAGGCACGACACCGAAGCCACGATAATCACATCGTCGCGTTCCAGCAGCGAACGCGTCGCCGAATGGCGCATCCGATCGATCGACTCGTTGGTCGAACTTTCCTTCTCGATGTAGGTATCCGACCGCGCGACATAGGCTTCGGGCTGGTAATAATCATAGTAACTGACGAAATATTCGACCGCATTATCGGGGAAAAAGCTCTTCATTTCCCCGTACAACTGCGCCGCCAATATCTTGTTCGGCGCAAGGATCAGCGCAGGCCGCTGCAACTCCTCGATCACCCGCGCCATTGTGAAGGTCTTGCCCGACCCCGTCACGCCCAGCAGAACCTGATTACGCTCGCCGTCCAGCGCCGTCGCTACAAGCTCCTTGATCGCCGTCGGCTGATCTCCCGCCGCTTCATAATCGGAAACGACCTTGAACGGCTTGCTCCCCTCGGTCTTCTCCGGTCGCGTCGGGCGATGCGGGACAAAGCTCTCGTTGGTTTCAGGCTCAGCGAGCGAGGTGCGGATTTGAATTGCCATAAGTTCTGGATATGGTGCCTCGCAAAGACGGGCGCAACGTCACAGATATTGGGAGAATATTGCCATGAAATACCTCATCGTCCTGACACCGCTGCTTTTGCTCGCCTGTAACAAAGGTCCAGAGGTCAGCGCCAAGAATGCCTCGGTCGAAGAAGTCGCCGCCAAGGCAAAGACCGCGCTGAAAATCGAACCCGGCCTGTGGACCTCCAATACCCAGATCCTTGCGGTCGAAATGCCCGGCCTCAAGGACAAGCGGATGGCCGAACAGATCACGAATTCGATGAAAACCAATAAGGCCACCGATTTCACTCATTGCGTGACCCCCGCCGAAGCCGAAAAACCATCGTCCGAAATGTTCGCGGGCAAGGCGAATGGTCAATGCAAATACGACAATTTCCAGATGGGAAATGGCCGCATCGACGCCACGATGACCTGCACGCCACAGGGTGGCACCATGAAGATGACGATGAACGGCACCTATTCCTCGACCGCCTATGACATGACGATGAACATGGTCACTTCGAACCCACAAATGCCCGGCGGCGGCATGTCGATGAAGGCACACACAAAGGGCGCGCGGACTGGGGTTTGCAAGGCTTGAGCCGTTGCCGTTCACAGACTTTGCCGGAATTTTACCTTTTACGGCGATTAACGCCCGAATGAGCTGAACTTCGGCTTGGCTAACGGGGGAAATCGGGTGAGGTTTTGTGGGTTGGTAGTTACCGGAGCAGCACTCGTTCTTGCCGGCTGCGGCCCTACCGGCGTTCCGCTCGAGCGGGGACAATGGCAGATTTCAACCACCTTCGGCACGCCAAAGGTTGATGGTGCATCGATAGACGAACTGCGCAAAAGCCTGCCGGCCGACAAAAGCTCGAGCGAATGCACCACGCCTTACATTCGCACAGGCGCTGAGGTGATGAGATATTTCAACCTTCGCCAGAACAAATGCGAAATGACAGGCGCATCAAGTGAAAACGGCGTCATTCATGGAGAAGGCAATTGCTCGGGCGTCGCGCAGATGATGGGCGGCCCGGAACAGAAAGACGCTTGGGTAAAGCTCGACGGGACTTATGGACAAAGATCGATCGATGTCACCGCCGATTTCGTCATCACCATGAAAACCAAACAGGGCGAAACGCATCGCGCGACCTTCACTGCCTCACACAAAGCCGAACGCATCGGTAAGTGTTCGTGATCGCGTCAGCGGGGTTCAGGGTCGGAGTAATCAACGGGTTTGTCGCCAGAGCGCTCCCTTAATACTCGTTCACGCCCGACCGTGGGGTTTACGCGAACGTCAACTTAGAGGTAACATATTATCGATGACAGATAAGTTCGATCCCGTTCAATTCGCGTCGATATTGATCAACCACGGCCACAACGCGCTGATCGGCACGCAATATCATGCGCATGGCGATGATTGGGTCGAACTTTTGCTTCCATATCGCGAAGATCTCGTCAGCGACCCACTCACTGGAATACTCGCATCCGGGCCGATTTTCACCCTGATGGACATGGCGACAAGTATGGCGATCTGGTTGAAATCAGGACGATTTCGTCCGCAAGCGACGCTCGATATGCGTGTCGATTATCTGCGGCCTGCAACACCTGGAAAAACCGTGGTCGGGCGCGGCCAATGCTATCGGCTGACCAAAAGTATCGGGTTTGCCCGCGGCGAAGCGCATGATGGAGATCCCTCCGACCCACTCGCCCATGTCGCTGGCACATTCATGTTTACCGATGTCGAATAACCTCAATCCCGCCAGCACCGGATCGCCCTATGCCGATGCTCTGGGCATCCGGCGAGTTCGCGAAAGCGATCGCGAGATTCTTGCAATGCCGTTCGGCGATCACCTGATCGGCAGGCCCGGTTTCCTGCATGGCGGTGCGATTAGCGGACTGGTTGAAAACGCGGCCTGGTTCATGCTCCGCGATGCGCTGGGACTCGAGGCTCCCCCATATTCAAACCGATCACGATCACGGTCGACTTCCTGCGCGGCGGCAAGACCATCGAAACCTATGCGGCCGCAAAGATCATCAGGCTCGGTCGCCGACTTGCCGTGGTCGAAGCGTGGGGCTGGCAAGAAGAAGAGGCCAGTCCAATCGTTCGGGCTGACCTCAAATTTCTTATCGTTCGTTAGTTACGTGAGACGAACTTTAGCGACAGCGCTGAACGCGGGCCCAACCGCCACGATAGCCGTCCCAGACCCGCTCGCTCCAGCAGTTACGATAGTTGCGATAACGCGGGCCGTCGTAATAATAGCTGTCGCGATAAACCGGGCCTTCATAATAACCGCCCGGATAATAGCCGCGATCATAATAGCGGCCGCGATTGTCCGATGCGATCGCCGCACCAACGGCAAGACCCAATATCCCGGCACCAACCGCGAGCCCCGCGCCATTGCCGCGGTACCCGTGATAGCCTCCATGATATCCGCCACGATAACCACCACCGTAACGCTGTGCTTCGGCTGGAGCGGCGGTGCCTAAAGCACTGGCACCCAACGCCAGGCCAAGCACGACTTTGTTCAACATTCCCATTTCATATCTCCTAATGCGTCGACCCCGAGAGGAACACGCAGCATCATGATAAACGACTCACCATGCCGACTGGTTTCATAATGGGCGACCCACGCTGAACCGGGAGCGAATGAGGCGTTAATAATGGCGACAGAAACGGGATGTGCGCCACAACCTCCCTAAAATTCCAAATTACTGATGTGGAAGCATCATCGCTCACCCATCCCATCTCGCTCCCAAACCCCTCTAAAATATAGGCTAGAATCGAAAAAACGTTTCTGTCCGAATTGGCTGTTCTATTGAATTTGCAAATTCACATTTGTGCAGGCCGAGGATTTGCGGAATGGTGAGTCCGTATTTTTCCGTGAAGGGCATCCATGCAGTCGATCATCGAAGATCTGGAACAACGTCGCGCGGTTGCGCGCTTGGGCGGCGGTCAAAAGCGCATCGACGCGCAGCATTCCAAGGGACGCCTAACCGCGCGTGAACGCCTCGACGTGCTGCTCGACGAAGGCTCATTTGAAGAGCTCGATATGTATGTCGAGCACAATTGCGTCGACTTCGGAATGCACGAAACGATCATCCCTGGCGATGGCGTCGTCACGGGCTCCGGCACGATCAACGGCCGCCTCGTATTTGTATTCAGCCAGGATTTCACCGTCTTCGGCGGGTCGCTGTCCGAACGTCACGCGCAGAAAATCTGCAAGGTGATGGACTCTGCGATGAAGGTCGGCGCGCCTGTCATCGGCATCAACGACAGCGGCGGCGCGCGTATTCAAGAGGGCGTAGCATCGCTCGGCGGATATGCCGAAGTGTTCCAGCGCAACGTGCTGGCATCGGGCGTCATCCCACAGCTCAGCCTCATCATGGGTCCATGCGCAGGTGGCGCGGTTTACTCGCCCGCCATGACCGACTTCATCTTCATGGTGAAGGATACGAGCTATATGTTTGTGACCGGGCCGGAAGTCGTAAAGACCGTAACCAACGAAATCGTAACGCAGGAAGCGCTCGGTGGCGCGCTCACGCACACGACCAAATCGGGCGTCGCGGACAATGCATTCGAAAACGACATCGAGACGTTGTTGGCCGCGCGCGACCTGATCGACTTCCTGCCCGAATCGAACCGTTCGCCTGTCCCAGAGCGCCCCACGGCGGACGAATGGGACCGTATCGAAGATAGCCTCGACACGCTGATCCCCGCCAACGCCAACCAGCCCTATGATATGCACGAGATCATTCGGAAGACGCTGGATGAGGGCGATTTCTTTGAAATCCAGCCAGCACACGCAGGCAACATCCTGATCGGTTTCGGTCGGATAGAGGGCCGCACGGTCGGCGTGGTCGCCAATCAGCCGATGGTCCTTGCCGGTTGCCTCGACATCAATTCGTCAAAGAAAGCCGCGCGTTTCGTGCGTTTCTGCGATGCGTTCGACATTCCGATCATCACCTTCGTCGATGTCCCCGGCTTCTTGCCCGGCGTCGGACAGGAACACAGCGGCATCATCAAACACGGCGCGAAACTGTTGTTCGCCTATGCCGAAGCGACCGTACCAAAAATCACGGTCATCACGCGCAAAGCCTATGGCGGCGCGTATGACGTGATGGCCTCCAAGCATCTGCGCGGTGACCTCAACTACGCATGGCCGACAGCCGAAATCGCAGTGATGGGTGCAAAGGGTGCCGTAGAAATCATCTTCCGTGGCAAGACCGCAGAAGAAATTGCCGAACGCACCAAGGAATACGAAGCCCGCTTCGCCAACCCCTTCGTCGCCGCAAGCAAGGGTTTCATCGACGAGGTCATCATGCCCCACGCCACCCGCAAGCGCATCGCGACGGGACTACGGAAGCTCCGGAACAAGGTTCTGGAAAATCCGTGGAAAAAGCATGACAACATCCCGCTTTAAGGCTCGAACATGAAACTAGGCCGCCTCAACCACGTCGGCGTCGCAACGCCCTCCATCGAAGCCAGCGTCGCCCATTGGCGCGACGTGATGGGTGCGACCAAGATCCATGAACCTTTCGACCTGCCCGCGCAGGGCGTGAAGGTCTGCTTCGTTGATACCCCCAACGCGCAGATCGAATTGATCGAACCACTGGGTGCAGATTCGCCGATCCACGGTTTCCTCGCGAAAAACCCACTCGGCGGACAGCATCACATCTGCTTCGAAGTGCCCGACATCCACGCCGCCCGCGATGAGTTCATCGCACTCGGCAAACGCGTCCTCGGCGAACCCCGCATCGGCGCGCACGGCACCCTCATCTTCTTCGTCCACCCAAAAGACATGGGCGGGATGCTGACCGAAATCATGGAGACTCCAAATGGCAACCACTGACGAGTGGGCCGCCGCCGCTGCCAAAGAGGTTAAGGGCAAAGACCTCACTTGGCACACCGCTGAAGGTATCGACGTCAAACCGCTCTACACAGCGGACGACGTGGCCGGCATCGATCCCGGCCTCCCCGGCTTCGCACCGTTCACGCGCGGCGTTCGTGCGTCGATGTACGCCGGTCGCCCGTGGACGATCCGCCAGTACGCAGGCTTCTCGACCGCCGAAGCCTCAAACGCATTTTATCACCGCAATTTGAAAGCGGGCCAGAAGGGCCTCTCGGTCGCCTTCGATCTCGCCACCCATCGCGGTTACGACAGCGACCATCCGCGCGTCACCGGCGATGTCGGCAAAGCGGGCGTCGCCATCGACACCATCGACGACATGAAAATTCTGTTCGACGGTATCCCACTCGACAAGATGTCAGTCAGCATGACGATGAACGGCGCGGTCATTCCGATCCTCGCCTTTTTCATCGTCGCGGGCGAAGAACAGGGCGTCCCCCAGGAATTGCTCGACGGCACCATTCAGAACGACATTCTGAAGGAGTTCATGGTCCGCAACACCTATATCTACCCACCCGAACCGTCGATGCGGATCATCTCCGACATCTTCGGCTACACCTCGCGCCATATGCCAAAGTTCAACAGCATCTCGATTTCCGGCTATCACATGCAGGAAGCCGGCGCGACGCAGGTTCAGGAGCTCGCCTTCACCATCGCCGACGGTGCCGAATACGTCCGCTACGGCGTCGCATCCGGCCTCGACATCGACAAGTTCGCCGGTCGCCTCAGCTTCTTTTTCGCCATCGGCATGAACTTCTTCATGGAGATCGCCAAGCTGCGCGCCGCCCGCGTGTTGTGGCATCGCGTGATGACGAACATGGGCGCAAAGGACGAACGCTCGAAAATGCTGCGGACGCATTGCCAGACCAGCGGCGTCTCGCTGACCGAGCAAGATCCATATAACAACGTCATGCGCACCACGATCGAGGCGATGGCCGCGATGCTGGGCGGCACCCAGTCGCTGCACACCAACGCGCTCGACGAAGCCATCGCGCTGCCCACCGATTTCTCCGCCCGTATTGCGCGCAACACGCAGATCGTGATTCAGGAAGAAACGGGGATGACCAAAGTCGTCGATCCCCTCGGCGGCTCTTACTACGTCGAAGCCCTAACCGCCGAACTGGTCGACAAGGCATGGGCGATCATCGAAAAGGTCGAAGCTGACGGCGGCATGGCAAAGGCCGTAGCTGCCGGTTGGCCCAAATCCATGATCGAGGAAGCCGCCGCCGCACGTCAGGCCCGCGTCGATCGCGCCGAGGACGTCATCGTCGGCGTCAACAAATACCGGCTCGAAACCGAAGACCATCTCGACACGCTCGACATCGACAACGACATGGTCCGCGAAGGCCAGATCGCCCGGATCAAGCGCGTGAAGGCCGGTCGCGATGCCGCCGCCTGCGAAGCTGCACTGACCGCCTTGCGTGAAGGTGCAGCCCAGCCGTCCAGCATCGAAAACAACCTGCTCGGCCTGGCCGTAAAAGCTGCCCGTGCCCGCGCCACCCTCGGCGAAATATCGGCGGCGATGGAGGAGAGCTTCGGCCGCTACGGCACGACACCAACGCCTGTAAAAGGCGTCTATGGCGCGCCCTATGAAGGCGATCCGCGCTGGAATCAGGTACTAAGTGGCGTGTTGGCCGTCGAACGCCGCATGGGCCGCAAGCCAAAGATCATGATCGCCAAAATGGGTCAGGACGGCCATGATCGCGGTGCCAACATCATCGCTTCTGCGTTCGGCGACATGGGATTCGAAATCGTCTCCGGTCCGCTGTTCCAGACCCCTGAAGAAACCGTGGTCGTCGCGATCGAAAACGGCGTGGACATCGTCGGCGCGTCGAGCCTTGCCGCAGGGCACAAATCGCTGATTCCCGAACTGATCCGCCAGCTTCGCGAACACGGCCGCAACGATATCAAGGTTATCGCCGGCGGCGTCATCCCCCCACAGGATTATGATTTCCTCCGCAATGCAGGTGTTGCGGGGATATACGGTCCTGGAACCAACGTAGTCGAAGCAGCAGCCGATGTGCTGCGCCTGCTCGGCCACAATATGCCACCACAAGAAGAAAGCATCGCCGCAGAATGATTGCGCTTCTCATCATGGCCGCCGCAGCAACTTGCGCCGATGCGACAACACAGCTTGAGATGACCATGTGCGCGGGCAACGACGCGGCCCGCGCCGATGTGAATATCAACCGTCAGTGGTCAGTGACGTACGGCGTTATGAAAAAGCGCGATGGGTCCGACAAAACGCGCGGCGGTGGCCCCGGTTACGCGCCTACCCTGCTCGCAGCTCAGCGCGCATGGCTGCAATTCCGCGACAAACAATGCGTGGTCGAAGGGCTGGAATACTCCGGCGGGTCAATGCAACCGATGATCATTGCCAGTTGCCGGGCGCGCATGACCGACATGCGGACGAAACAATTAGCCAAACTGGTGGAATCCAAATGAACATTGCAGTAAAAATTCCGCTGGTGTCGAGCGGAGTCAGAACCGACTGGACGCGCCCTGAAATCGCCGCCCTGTTCGACCTGCCCTTCGACGAACTCGTCTTCCGCGCGCAGACCGTCCACCGCACCAACCACACGGCCAGCGAAGTCCAGCTTTGCACCCTGCTGTCAATCAAGACTGGCGGCTGTCCGGAAGACTGCGGTTACTGCTCGCAATCGTCATCGTCCGACTCCGGTCTGAAAGCCGAAAAGCTGATGGACGTCGGTGCCGTCCTCGCCTCCGCTCGCGAAGCCAAGGAAGCCGGATCGCAACGTTTCTGCATGGGTGCCGCATGGCGCAACCCCAAGGATCGTGACATGGATGCCATCGTTGAGATGGTCGAAGGCGTCCGCGCAATGGGCCTCGAAACCTGTATGACACTCGGCATGTTGACCGGCGACCAGGCGCGGCGCCTGGGCGATGCGGGCCTCGATTACTATAACCACAACATCGACACGTCGCCCGAGAATTACGGCAACGTCATCACGACGCGCACGTTTCAGGATCGACTCGACACGCTTTCCGAAGTGCGTGACGCTGGCATCTCTGTCTGCTGCGGCGGCATTGTCGGCATGGGCGAAACCCGCGCCGATCGTGTCGGCTTCGTCCACGCCCTCGCCACCCTGCCGAAACATCCCGAAAGCGTGCCCGTAAACGCGCTAGTGCCGGTGCGCGGCACGGTGCTGGGCGATATGCTTGCCGATACGCCGATGGCAAAACTGGACGACATCGAATTCGTCCGCACCATCGCGGTCGCCCGCATCACAATGCCACTCAGCATGGTCCGCCTGTCCGCAGGCCGCGAAAGCATGAGCGATGCGACACAGGCACTCGCCTTCATGGCAGGCGCGAACAGCATCTTCACCGGCGACAAACTGCTCACGACTGGCAACGCAGGCGGCGGCGCGGATAACGCCCTGTTTGCAAAGCTCGGGCTAAAACCGATGGAAGGTGTCGAACCGATGCGAGTCCCCGCCGAATAGCGCCCCGCAGCCACCTTCCTTTACCGCTTCAAATAAACGGGAAACCGCCAACGTGTTCAAAAAAATCCTGATCGCCAACCGTGGCGAAATCGCTTGCCGGGTCATTCGCACGGCCAAAAAAATGGGCATCGCCACCGTCGCCGTTTACTCGGA
Organism: Sphingomonas paeninsulae; assembly: GCF_003660165.1. NCBI lineage: Bacteria > Pseudomonadati > Pseudomonadota > Alphaproteobacteria > Sphingomonadales > Sphingomonadaceae > Sphingomonas > Sphingomonas paeninsulae. Next base: position 1,695,890 of record NZ_CP032829.1, on the reverse strand, counting down.
CGCCGACGCGCGCAGCCCGTTCGTGTTGATGGCCGACGAAGCCGTCCACATCGGTCCTTCGCCCGCCGCGCAGTCGTATCTGCTGGCCGACAAGATCATCGAAGCCTGCAAGGCGACCGGCGCTGAAGCCGTTCACCCCGGCTACGGCTTCCTGTCTGAACGCACGTCATTCGCGCAGGCGCTTGCCGACAATGGCATTGCTTTCATCGGCCCCCCTATCGGCGCGATCGCCGCAATGGGCGACAAGATCGAATCCAAAAAGCTGGCAAAGGCCGCTGGCGTTTCGGTCGTTCCCGGCTTCGTCGGTGAAATCGACAGCACCGAACACGCGGTCGAAATCGCGGGCGGCATCGGCTATCCGGTAATGATGAAGGCCTCCGCAGGCGGCGGCGGCAAGGGTATGCGCCTCGCCTGGTCGGAACAGGATGTCCGCGAAGGCTTCGAAGCAACCAAGCGCGAAGGGCTTGCCAGTTTCGGCGACGATCGCGTCTTCATCGAAAAGTTCATCGTCAGCCCGCACCACATCGAAATCCAGATTTTGGGCGATCAGCACGGCACGATCCTGTATCTCGGCGAACGCGAATGCTCGATCCAGCGCCGCCACCAGAAGGTTGTCGAGGAGGCTCCATCGCCCTTCGTCACGCCCGAAATGCGTAAGGAAATGGGCGAACAGGCCGTCGCCCTCGCCCGCGCGGTGGGCTATTATTCCGCAGGAACGGTCGAACTGATCGTCGGCGCGGACAAGAGCTTCTACTTCCTTGAAATGAACACCCGGCTTCAGGTCGAACATCCCGTCACCGAGTACATCACCGGCGTCGATCTGGTCGAACAGATGATCCGCGTCGCTTATGGTGAAAAGCTCCCGATGACGCAGGATGAGGTCAAACTCACCGGCTGGGCCATCGAAAACCGCGTTTATGCCGAAGACCCTTATCGCGGCTTCCTGCCATCGACCGGGCGTCTCGTGCGCTATCAGCCACCCGAAGAAATCAACGGCGTCCGCGTGGACGATGGCGTGAAGGAAGGCGGCGAAGTCTCGATCTTCTACGATCCGATGATCGCCAAACTCATCACCTATGGCGAAACCCGCGAAGAGGCGATCGACAAGCAGATTCTCGCGCTCGACCAGTTCGAGTTGGAAGGCGTCGGCCACAATCTCGATTTCCTGTCGGCCATCATGCAGCATCCACGCTTCCGTGCCGGGAACCTGACGACGGGCTTCATTGCAGAGGAATATCCCGACGGCTTCCATGGCGCGCCTGCCAGCGCGGACCTGCTCCGCTCGCTCGCCGCCATCGCCGCCTTTGCTGCCACGGCAGAAGCCGACCGCGCTCGCCGCGTGGATGGCCAACTCGGCAAGCGCCTGTCGCCACCATCCTCGTGGCAAGTCCTGATCGACGGCACCGCGCACGACGTCCTGCTCGCCGGTGACGAAATCACCGTGGACGGCGTGCCGCTCGACCTCGAAATGGAATACACTCCCGGCGACCGTATCATCGAAGCCGAAATCGGTGACGAACCGCTGGCCGTGAAAATCGTCCGCACACGCGCCGGGTTCAAACTGACCACGCGCGGGGCCAGCCATGCCGTCCGCGTCCTGCCCGCGCACGTTGCGCCGCTGGCACGGCACATGATCGAAAAAATCCCACCCGACATGTCGCGCTTCCTGCTCGCCCCTATGCCGGGCCTGCTTGTCGCGCTCCATGTTGAGGCCGGTGAAAAGGTCGAGGCTGGGCAACCGCTGGCAGTCGTGGAAGCCATGAAAATGGAGAACATCCTCCGTGCAGAGAAGTCGGGCACCGTCAAAAGCCTGAGCGCTGCGGCGGGTGATAGCCTTGCTGTGGATGCCGTCATTCTTGAAATGGAATAAGTGCGGTTTAGGACTGGCGTGATTACAGATTTGCGACGGACGGATTAGTCGGGCAAAGGCCCACTAATTCATTCGGAAAACCAGCCATTCGCCAGATCGCCGTCCTACCCTATCGCACCGACGATGCTTCGCGCGTCAGCATTCTGCTGGTGACGTCGCGCGGCACCGGGCGATGGGTCGTGCCAAAAGGCAATCGGATCACCGGCCTTAGCCCGCACGCGGCGGCCGCGCATGAAGCTGAGGAGGAAGCGGGTGTTCTTGGCGCGGTCTGCCCAACGCCGCTCGGCAAGTTTCGCTATCGCAAGACCCGCAACAATGGCGCGTCGTTGATGGCCGATGTCTCGCTGTTTCCGTTCGCGGTGACAGAGGAACTGGATGACTGGCTTGAGTCTGGCGAACGCGAACGGCGCTGGTTCCCGCTTGAGGAAGCGGCAGCGGCGGTAAATGAGCCGGACCTTGCCGCACTCATCCGTAATTTTCGTGCCAGCGACGTTGCGGCGTTGACGGCACAGGCGAACAAAACATTCGGCGCAACGCGCCTCGGGGGAAATTCGATGCTACGGTGGTTTCAGTCGATGATGCCCAAACAGGGCAATTTTTTCGAACTGTTCGAAGCACATACGGTCACGCTGATCGGCGGCGCGGACGCGCTTGCCCGGCTGCTTCAGGGCGGCCCCGGCATGAACGATCACATCAAGGAAATCTTCGAGCGCGAGCATGAGGCCGACGATATCACGCGCGAAGTGCTGCAAAGCGTCCGCCGCACCTTCATCACGCCGTTCGACCGCAGCGCGATTACCAGCCTGATCGGGGTCATGGACGACGCCATCGACCAGATGAACGGCACCGCCAAAGCCATCGCATTATACGAGGTAAAGACCTTCGAACCGCAGATGCGCGACATGGCAGGCATCATCGTCGATGCTGCCCGCGTTACAGCCGAAGCGATCCCCTGCTTCGCAATGTCGCCAACAATGCCGGTCGGCTGCATGATTTGACCGAACGCCTCGTTACGATGGAAGGCCACGCCGATGAAATTCACGATCGCGGGTTGAAGGCATTGTTCAAGGCCAATGCAGAATCACCGATGCAGTTCATCGTCGGCCGCGAAATCTACCAGCATCTGGAACGCACGATCGACCGATTCGAGGATGTCGCAAACGAGATCCAGGGTCTCGTGATCGATCACGCTTAATTTCGTGCACGAAGCCACTCTCGCCTTTCCGCTGCTCGTCGCGCTGATCGCCATCGCGCTCGGGTTCGATTTTCTCAACGGTCGCAACGATGCGGGAAACGCCATAGCTACGGTCGTCGCAACACGCGTGCTGTCACCCGGTCGCGCGGTCGCCTTCGCCGCTTTCTTCAACTTCGCCGCAATCTTTGTGTTCGGCCTTCATGTCGCCGAAACCGTCGGCAAGGGGATCGTTGATGCCAGCATCGTCACTCCCGCTGTCGTGTTCGGTGCGTTAATCGGCGCAATTTGCTGGAATATGATAACCTGGTGGTTCGGCATCCCCTCCTCGTCCAGCCACGCGCTCGTCGGCGGGTTGCTGGGCGCAGGCACGGCAAAGGCAGGCTTCGGCGCAATCGTCTGGTCAGGCGTATCCAAAACCGCAATCGCCATCGTGCTGTCGCCAACGCTCGGCATGATTATGGCGCTGCTGCTCGTCTTGCTGACATCATGGGCTTTTCTTCGCGCCAGTCCGGCGGGTGCCGACAAAAGTTTTCGTCGCCTCCAGCTCATATCCTCGGCGCTATTTTCGCTCAGCCACGGCGGCAATGACGCGCAGAAAACAATGGGTATCATCACGGTCCTGTTGTTCTCACAGGGAATGCTCGGCCCGGTCTTCCATGTTCCAATCTGGGTGATGATAAGCTGCTATCTGGCCATCGCGCTCGGCACGCTCACCGGCGGCTGGCGCATCATCGAAACGATGGGTTCGAAGATCACCCGCTTGACCCCACATCAGGGTTTCTGCGCCGAAGCGGGTGGCGCGAGTGTCATTTTCGCCGCGTCGTTCCTTGGTATTCCGGTATCGACCACGCACACCATAACCGGCGCGATCGTTGGCGTCGGAGCGGCCCGCCGCGCGTCGGCCGTACGCTGGAATATCGCCAGCCGGATTGTCATCGCATGGGTCGTAACGATCCCCGCCTCAGCAGCGATTGGCGCGATCTTCTTTGAACTGACCCGCCTGTTCCCTTAAAGAATTGAGCGTCGCAGACGGGTCATTGCAGCGATCAGATGCCGCCTAGGAAATCACGCTTGCCGATCTGAACGCCCTTGTGACGCAGTATGGCATAAGCGGTCGTTACATGAAAAAAGAAGTTCGGCAGGACGAAGTGCAGCAGAAAAGGCTGCCCCACGAAATTCAGCTCATTGTCGCGGATCTTAAAGACGATCGCCTTGTCTTCGCTTCCATCGACGCTGGCCGCCGGGACGCTTTGAATGAACGCAACGGTCCTGGCGATACGTTCTTTCAGCTCGTCGAATGTCGTTTCGGTATCTGCAAAAGCGGGAATTTCGATTCCGGCAAGACGACCAATGCCGGCTTTCGCGCCATCGGTTGCAATCTGTACCTGCTTGGCGAAGTTCAGCATATCGGGAGCCAGGCGCGCATCGATGAACTCAGCCTCATCCAGTCCGCCCGCTTTGGCAAAAGCCTGCGCAGTGTCGATAATAGCCGTCAACGCCGCAAACTGACGCAGAAAGATCGGAGCAGATGCCTGATACATTGATAACGACATATTGGACCCTTGGATGATGATATCCGAAGCGTCCTAGGGTGGTCAGAACTCGACGTCGAGTTCCTCCATCTCTTCAGGCTCAGCAGCAGCAGCGGCGGTCCATTCGGCCATCGGCGGCCACGCACTGATCGTTGCGCAATAGCCGGCGTTCTCTGCCGTCATCTTCACGCCATAAGTCAGGAAACGCCGCGTAACCGGAGCGAACATCGCATCGGCCACCGTGGGCGCTTTGCCGAACAGATATGGCCCCCGTATTTACCGAGGCATTCCGCCCAGATCGTCTCGATCCGTTCGATGTCCGGCTTCGCGCCTGCAAAAATGCGAAAATTGGTGTGGTGAGCTTTCAGGTTCATCGGCAGTGCAGAGCGCAAATTGGCAAAACCGGAATGCACTTCACCCGAAACCGAACGACAGTGCGCCCTCGCGATCGCATCTGCGGGATACAGCCCTGCATCGGGTTTCACTTCGTTCAGATACTCCGCGATGGCCAGCGTATCCCACACGCTGACACCGTCGTGGGTCAGGCGGGGCACCAGTACCGAGGGTGACAGCAGCAACAGTTCGGCGCGGTTCTGAGGATCGTCGATCGACACCGACTTCTCCTCGATATCCAGTTTGGCCAGCCGACACAGCAGCCACCCGCGCAATGACCAGGACGAATAGGTCTTGCTCGACATCGTCAACAACGCACGTGCCATTCTGGGTCTCCCAAACAGTCTCCGGTTGCCATCACAAATTTAATCCATGACGCGACGCAGCAATTAATGCACTAAATCGTTCCAAGGGGAAGCGTCGACCGGCGACTTTCATGAGCAAGGGCAACGTACAGTGTCGCTATATGACGTTTTTCAGGCTTGGACCGATGTGATGACGCCGTTCCGCAGCGCCGCACATTCGATGGTCAAACTTCAAGAGTCGATGGGCATGTTCGGCAAAATGCCCGTCGTTCGCAATTACTTCGCGATGCTCGACGTTGCCGGCAATGCTCAGGCCACGCATATCCGTCCCCCGTTTGCGATCGACAAGGTAGAGGTCGGCAACCGCACCGTCTCTGTGCGCGAGGAAGTCACGCTCGCTCTGCCGTTCGGTAATCTCCTTCATTTTGCAAAGGACGATGTGGACACGCCACAGCCAAAGATGCTCGTGGTCGCACCGCTCTCCGGTCATTTCGCCACACTGTTACGGGACACGGTGCAAGTCCTGCTACGCGATCACGATGTGTATATTACCGACTGGGCCAATGCGCGCGACGTTCCCGTCAGCGCAGGGAGGTTCGGCCTGGACGATTATATCGATTACACGATCCGCTTTCTGGAAGAGATCGGCCCGCGCCAGCACGTCCTCGCCGTTTGTCAGCCCTGCGTACCCACATTGGCCGCCGTGGCGATCATGGCCGCAGACAAGAACCCTGCCCAGCCCGCCACGATGACGCTGATGGGCGGCCCCGTGGATACGCGAATTTCGCCGACTGTCGTCAATGATCTGGCCAATGCCAACCCCATCGAATGGTTCCGCGACAAGCTTATTTCTGCCGTCCCGGCCCGTTATGCTGGTGCCGGGCGCAGGGTTTACCCCGGCTTCCTCCAACTCACCGCGTTCATGGCAATGAACAAGCAGCGCCATGTCGATCAACACCTCAAACTTTACGATTTGCTCGCCGAGGGGAACACCGACGAAGCCGCCGCTATCCAGAACTTTTACGAAGAATATTTTGCGGTCCTCGACATGGATGCCGATTTCTATCTGGAAACGATCGAGCAGGTATTTCAGGAAACCCTGCTCGCACGCGGGCTGTTCGAACATCGCGGCAAGCTGGTCGATCCGGGTCAGATCAGACGCACGGCTCTGTTGACGGTCGAAGGAGAGCGCGATGATATCTGTTCGGTCGGTCAGACCGCAGCCGCCCATGACCTGTGTTCGGGACTACGCCCGCACCTGAAGCGTCACCATCTCCAGCCCGGCGTCGGCCATTATGGTTTGTTCGCCGGACGGAAATGGGAAAATCAGGTTTATCCGCAAATCCGCAATCTGGTGCTTGCAATGAGCTAGGTTTGGCAATGAGCCAGGCGGGAATGCGCGCAGTCACAGAGGTCGCATCACGGGAAGTGAACCGCCAGCACTTCGATCGCATCAACCTTACCGGCAAAATCGGCAAAGTCCCCCTCGCCAAGTCCCATTAGCGCGCGCGCCAACGGCGCTGTGAACGCCAGTCGGCCGTTCGCCGGATCGGCCTCATCACCGCCCACGATATCAATCGTGCGCTCGGCTCCATTCAGGCGCAATCGCACACGTGATCCAAAACCGACATTCCCTTCAGGCGGCGGAGGCGAAAGCTGAGCAGTTGCCAGCCGCGCCCGCCAATAACGGAGATCGCGCTTCACCCGCATCAAAGCCTCTGCCTCGTCGGTTTTTTCGATAACCGGGCCAGCCTCGGCAACCGCGCGTTCGAATGCTTCGACCTGTGCTGCAATCAGCGCACGACCGTTGACAGTAACCAGATTTGGGCCAGGAGGTATCGGCACCTCGAACTTAGGCTCAAGGTGTTCCTCATCGCTCTCTCGACGGAACGCTACGCTCATTTATTGGTCCTGTTCATACGTCAAATCGACTTAACCGCATTAAAACGCGCGACAACCCCATCCGGAGCTCTTCATGTTCGCCAATTTCGAACACCTTATCCGGGTTTATGGTGCGGTCGCCATTTTCCTAGGTGCCGCGCTTGAGGGAGAGGCGGCGGTTACGACCGGCGGCTTCCTCGCGCATCGCAATCTCGTCGATCCCTATGTGGCCGCCGCTGCCGCTTTCGGGGGGTCATTTGCCGCGGACCAGTTGGTGTTCTTCGTCGCCCGCTACCACCGTGAAAACAAATATATCGAACGCGTCCGCCAGCGCCCGGCCTTTGCCCGCGCCATCGGGTTCATCGAACGTCGACCGGTGATGTTCTGCACCGTATTTCGCTTTATTTACGGAATGCGGATCGCCGGCCCGATCGCGATTGGCGTCTCCAAGGTACCGGCCCGCCGGTTCATTATCCTCAACGCAATGTCGGCGGCGGTTTGGGCGGCGGTTTTCACCTATATCGGCTTTCGCTTCGGTAACGCGTTCGAACTACTGGTCGCACGTATCGCTTCGGACCCTTGGACAATCGCCGCAGCCGTCCTGGTGGTCTGCGGAATTGCAGGATTTATTTTCATCCGGCACCGCAGAATGGCTCGGCATTCATCCGGTGGAAATCTATAGCGCGGCAAGGGCAACGCGCCGTACCATCGCGGTGCGTTGAAAAAAGGAAAGCGTATGCGCTGCATTGCATTGTCGCTCGTCGCCCTTCTCACCGCAAATAATGCTTTGGCCAGCCCCAGTCAGGACGCTGCCACCCCAACAGCATTCCCGCACCTCAACAGGGCCTGCCGGGTTCGGGACCTGGTCCGCAACACGGCCCTGATGGTCCCCGACGCAGCGTTTTGTTCATTTCACCCGCGGGCGAACCATTTCGAGCGGCACCAGGCGACCCATATCCGGTAGCGGCTTGGTTTGCGCAGGCCGATACCAATCATGACGGGCACCTGACGATCGACGAGATGCGCAACGACGCGGCGCGATTCTTTGCAACGCTCGATGTGGATCACGACGGCGAAATCGACCCCGATGAGGTCACCCGTTACGAAACGCAGATCGTACCGGAAATCCAGTCTGGCGAAAGCTTTGGTGGCGCGCCTGGTAGCGCACAGGGCAGCGCCAGCGGCCACGGACATGGTGGTGGTCATCATGGGGGCGGCATGGGCCGTGGCGGCGGATCTGGTGCCGGTGGCGGCGGCATGGGTGGCGGAGGTCGCACGGGTGGTGCCGATTCTGACGAAGATGCAAGTTCCAGCACCTCACGCCCGCAAGCGACCGAAGGCATGGGCGGCGCGGCGCGCTACAGCCTCCTTGCCCAGCATGAACCCGTCACATCGGCCGATACCGACATGAACCGGATCATCACGCTCGCCGAATTTCGCGCAGCGGCCGAGCGCCACTTTCACATGCTGGAAAGCGCCGCTCCGAACACTGACAAGGGCTATCTGACCCTTGCCGACCTTCCCAAAACACCAGCCCAGCAGATGGGCACACGCCGGGCTGCACATTCCAACCGGAAACACTAAACGACATGATCGCTCGAAAATACTCTGCGCGTTTGATGCAGGCGACTGCTCTTGCGCTGACGACGGGCATGGCCCTGTCGCACACGGCACAGGCCCAGAACGCACCGGTCCAGCCGTCTGCCCACAAGTCAGATCCTGACAAAGCATCATCCACACCCGAAATCATCGTTACAGCGCCGCAGATTCAAGGTGCGGTGGTCAGCGACATTCCCCCTGAACTGGAACTCGATGAAGCCGCAGTCGAAAGCTATGGCGCATCCTCGATCGCCGAACTTCTCGATGCCCTGTCGCCGCAAACAACCTCGGGAAGAGGACGTGATAGCGCCGGTCCTGTGATACTGCTGAACGGCCAGCGCATCTCCAGTTTTTCGGAAATCCGCGACCTTCCCCCCGAAGCCATCCTGCGTGTCCAGATTCTTCCAGAGGAAGTTGCTCTGAAATTCGGATACGCTGCCGATCAACGGGTGGTGAACTTCATTCTGAAATCGGATTTCAAATCAGTCACGGCCGAGGGCAAATACAGCCAGTCCACCAATGGGGGCGGCGGACAGTCCGAATTCGATACCACTGGCGTCCGGATCAACAAGGGCGCACGCACATCACTTACGGTCGATTATAACCACGCGGATTCGGTGTTCGAAAGTCAGCGTGACATCATCCAGCGAGCAACGGGCCAATCAGCATCGCTTGCTGGAAATGTCTATGGAACGACATTTGGCGGACAGGTGGACCCAGTCCTCAGCGTGATTGCAGGCGTGCCTGTGACATCCGCAGCGGTGCCGGGATCGCTTGGAAACCGAACTCCTGCACTCGCCGATTTTGCGGCGACGGCAAACCAGCCTGGCACTACGGATCAGGGCGATTATCGCACTTTATTGCCTGCAACCGACGACATAAAGATCAATGCCGTTATCGCACGCCCGCTAACCGACAAGATTTCGCTGTCGCTGAACGGCAGCTATGAACTGGCAAAAGGGCGGTCGTTTTTTGGCTTGTCCTCAGCGGCAGTCACGATTCCGGTCGGGCAGCCCTATTCGCCCTTTTCTCAACCGGTGACGCTGGTGCGGAATTACGGCTCCGCGCTGGCTCGCGACACCCAATCCGATACCTTCCACGGCGGCCTGACAGTGAACGGCAGCATCTCCAAATGGCAATGGACGCTGACTGGTAATTACGACCGGATCATCAGCAGCACAGGGACCGACAACGGTGTCGATGTGGCCGCGTTGCAGGCGCGCGTGGGGATCACCGACCCTGCCCTCGCAACAAATCCGTTCGCGTCTTCCTTTTCGGCTGGGAATGGCCCCCGTGACACGGCGCGTTCGCAATCAGACGCGACAAACGGTATCTATACGATATCGGGTCCGGTCGCAGACCTGCCCGCAGGCGCGATCCGTGCCACCATACGCGCAGGGTTCGCAACCCAGCGGCTGAGCAGCAACGCGGAACGCGCCGGGCTGACATCACAAGCCGATCTAGCTCGGGACGAGGGCAATGGCCGGATCAACGTCGATATTCCTCTAACCAGCCGCGATCGCGACTTTGGCGCTGCGATCGGCAACCTGACCCTAAATGGCAATCTGGCGTATCGCCACCTGTCCGATTTCGGCTCCCTCGTCAGCTTCGGTTACGGCCTCAACTGGTCACCAATCAAGGGGCTGACGATCCTTGGTACCGCCATTGATGACGAGGCTGAACCCTCTATCCAGCAACTGGGAAACCCGACGATTCAGACACCCAATGTCGTCACTTATGATTATACGCGTGGTGAATCGGTGCTGGTCACCCAGATAAGTGGTGGGAACACCGCGCTTGTGACGGAGAAGCGTCGCGATTTTAAGCTGGGCCTCACCTACAAGCCACCGAAATTCACCGATCTGCAGCTAAGCGCAAACTTCTTCCGCAATCGCAGCACTAATCCGGTTTCGGACTTTCCGACGCTCACTCCGCTAATCGAGCGCGCTTTCCCGGACCGCGTTACCCGCGATGCCAGCGGCCGGCTCATTTCGATCGACACACGCTCGGTCAACTATGCCGCATCGCGCAGCAATGTCCTTCGCGTCGGTTTTAATTTCAGCCACAGTTTTGGAAAAACGGCGAACGGCGAACGAGGCATTGGCGGCGGACCGCGCGGTGGCGGTGGTGGTGGTGACGGTGGCCCCCGTGGCGGCGGCGGCTCTCGCGGAGGCGGCGGTGGCGGCGGCGGTGGCTTTGGACGAGGCAACGATCAGGGCGGTCGCTGGCAGGTCTCGGTCTATGACAGCATCCGTTTCCTCGATCAGATCGTCATACGCCCCGACTTGCCAGTACTAGACCTGCTGAACGGCGGCGCGGTCGGTAGTGGCGGATCGTCGCGCCATACGTTCGATCTGGACGCGGGTTATTTCAACAAGGGGTTGGGGCTTCGATTAAAGGGCAAATACCTGACGAGCAGCACCGTGTTAGGCGGGATGACCGGCACCGGTTCGACCGCGCCCGACCTGTTCTTCGCCAGTTTGCTGACGCTCGATGCTCAGGCGTTCCTGAACTTCGACAGCCGCAAAAAACTGGTAAGCGCAATGCCTTTCCTTACGGGAAGCCGCCTGCGCCTCAGCGTCGATAATCTTACGAATGCTATTCGCGACGTGCGCGATTCAAACGGTATTGTGCCACTCAGCTATCAGCCGGGTCTCATCGACGCTCGCGGCCGCACGGTGCAATTGAACTTTCGCAAGAAGTTCTGACAGCGCCGAGGGTCAAAACGCCGGAACGATTGCCCCAAGCGCCAGGGCAAGACTGGCCCCAACGATAACGCCAGCCAGTATTCGGCTGCCATGCAATCTGGTCCACAGCAGAAAACCCGTCAGGCTCATCGCCACCAGTGCGCCAGCGATCGTGTCGAGGAAGAGCACCCAGAACATGCTCAACCCGACGCCTTTGTGAAGGTTCTTGATCGTGGACAAAATGCCCTCCCCCTCTCGCTTTACCGATACGCTGGTCGACCCCGGAACATAATCCACGGTGACTCTGCCATTCGGCAAAGTAAATGCGCGCGTCCATTTTTCGGCCTCGACATGGGGCTTACCCATAAACTCGCGCTTGCCTTTTATGGGCGGCCCTTCCTGTCGCGGTGGTCGCGCCTCGGACATCATCCCCAGCTCGGTCTTCGCCCATTTTCCCATCGCGTCGGCATCGGCAAACTGGTTGGCCCGGACCGCAATGTCCATCGAACTGACCTCGAACGGTTCGCCGGTCTCAATCTTCAGAGTGCCCCTGTGATTGAGCAAGAAACCACTTGTGCCCATCAGCAGGAACAGCAATGCGCCCCAGAATCCAGTCCATGCATGAATACGCTTCAACCAGCGGACGACCGCGGCGCGTTGCCATGTGCGCGGGACGAAAAACAGACCCGATTGATTGAAGCGCGGAAGCGACATGTGTGCGGTTATTCCTGAAGTTGGGTCAAATAGCAGATGCCAAGGCGGCGATGGTCGAGTCCGATCATTGCCGCATCATTGGCATTGTCTTCAATATTTTACACTGAGCGTCGCAAAGGCACTGCGTCCAGGAGCGATGGATGCATAATGGCTCACATAGGCCTGGTTGAAATAGACCTTGTCGGTCAGGTTCTGAACATTAACCGCGAGTTCGACATTGCGGTTGAATTCATATGAAACGCGGGCATCGAAGCGCCAGTATGCAGGCACGCTGCGTTCGATAATCTTGGTCGCCGGGTTGACCACTGCGGCAACGCCGGTGCCGGTCACAGCCCGGTTATCCGCGTAACCACCGAACACGCGACTTGTGTAGAATGCGCCGCCGCCGATCGTGAAGGCTGGCATGACCTTGTAATTCGACCACAGGGTGAAGCTATGCTTTGCGGTTTGGGGGAACTGACGACCGGTGTTAACCGATGGCTGAGTTATGGTCCGCGCCGGAACGGTGGTAACGCCCCCCACGACAACAGCCGGGACGGTAAATGCAGTGAACCCTCCGTCTACTATCTTGGCATCGAGATAAGTGTAACCGCCGAAAACATTCCATTCGGGCGTGATGTTTCCATTGAAACCCAGTTCAACACCACGGATGCGACGCGACCCAATGAAGGAAACATTGCCAAGATCATTTGTGACACGCGCGTTTTTCGTATCGGTCTGGAAAATCGCCGCGGTGAGCGAAAGATGGGCATCGAACAAATCGGCCTTGCCGCCGATCTCATAGGACTTCGTTTTCTCAACCTTCAACGCATTCAGAAGAGCCAGCGCGGCCGCAGTCGTTGTCGTCCCGAGAGCGTTACCTTCCGACCCTTCGCCGAGCAGACTGTTAGGAGGCATCGCTGAGGTCGCCATCGATCCATAGATGCTGGTGTTGGCAGTCGGTTTGAACACCAGTCCCAGCTGATAATTGAAAATCGTGTCGGTCCGGCTGAGTTTGATCGTCTGCGTGGCGTTTGCAGCGAGGCCGGGCGTCACGGTCGATCCAAAGCGATCTATGCGCGCGCCGAGGTTCAGAATCAGCGAAGGGGTCAGCGTGATCGAATCGAAAGCGTAGGCGCTCTGCGTATTCGCATCATACTGAGTTTCTTCGATCGGCAGCATCTTCACGATTGGCGACTGAACCTTCGAGGTGTCGCTGGCGTAATTCACCCACGGGTCATTTGGGTTCGGGTTAAACAGGCTGGTGCAATAATAGCGCGCAATCGTGTTGCTGTTGCAACGCGGATTGATTTGCGAACCGTTCGACAAGATTTCGACGCCGGATGTAGGGTTCAGATAACCGCGCGTTACGAAAGCGCCGCGACGCGCCTTTTCCCAGGAAAATTCAGTTCCCGCAGAAAAGCTGTGTTCGATGCTGCCAGTTTTGAACTTACCGAAAAGGTCGGTCTGATTCGTGAGGCCATTGTTATAACCATAACGCGAGTTCGCCCGCCGCCAGACATAGCCGCCGTTGGTCTGGATCGTCCCGTTTGCCGGTGTCGTCGCATTCGTTGTCGTCGTACCGAACACGTTGCCGGCCGAATCGTCAGGCTGGGTATAGATATATGCCTGAGTATTGTGACTGAAGCGCGAGGTGTTGCGGAGTGTGACGCTCCCGAAATCATGTTCCACCCGGAGTGTTGCCTGATCGGTTCTGGCATCGCGGAAATCCCGATCTTTCAGACCGTAAAAAGTTGAGCGGTCGACGGTACCGGTTTGACCGCCAGCGGTCGTAATCCGACCGATAGCAGGTTCAGAGTAGCTGGTGCCGAGATCGGGAGTATTACCAACCGTGTACAGATAGGGAAGGCCGCTATCAGGCAACTCGTGGCTTGTGAGGTGATAATAACCAACCGTCAGGCGGGTCGGCGTACCAAGGCCAACAGTGAGCGACGGCGCGACGCCCCAGCGCTTCTGCCACAGCGCATCACGCCCTGCGACGTTCTGATCATGCCACATCGCGGCCAATCGAACTGCTACGGTATCGGAAAGCTGGTAATTAACGTCACCGACAACGCGCTTATAATTGGCCGTTCCTGCGCTGACATCAAGCGTTGCGAAGTCGCGGGCCTTTGGAAGCTTCGAGATGATATTAAGCGTACCACCTGCGGAACCCCGTCCACCGAGCGTCGAATCCGAACCACGAACAACCTGTATCGCATCGACAGCGAAAATTTCTCGCGTCTGCGCGCCCAGATCGCGGACGCCGTCGAGATAGGTCGATCCCTGGCTGTCGAAACCGCGAATGAAAGGACGATCCCCGATCGGATTGCCGCCCTCTGCCGCGCCAAAAGTAATACCCGGAACCGTCCGGAGCGCATCGACCAAGGTCGCCGACCCGGTTTCCTTGATAACCTGCGCATCGATCACAACGACCGATCGCGGCGTGTTGATCAGCGGCGCGACCGATTTTGGAATCTCGATCTTTTCCTGTTGCCCGCTGACAATGATCTGATCGGCGGGATCCGCATCGGCAGCCTCAGCGTAAGCCGGTGCTGTCGCCAGCAACCCTATGCAGCCCAACGCAAGGAAGGTTGGAACCGACCGGAAGGTCGTCCGGTTTGTATTCTGATCGTTCATGATGCCCCCAAAGCTAATGGGGGCTCGCTATTGAGAGTCGTTCGCAGCGTCAAGCGCTATCGAGAGTCTTTCGCAATAAAAGGCGTTTAGCTAGAAATTTAAAAACAGCATAAGCAACGAGCGCGACAAGTGCACCGCCGATCATATCGGCAAGATAATGCGTACCCTCAACCGGAACGGAGAGCAGCATTGCACAGTTCAACGCTATCAAAGGCCAGCGCAACGACCTGATCGGCCAGGCGGCTAGCATATACAGAACAGCACTCGTGGTGTGAAAACTGGGTGCGCAGACAAGACCCCGCAACGCTCCCAGGCTGACTTGATGAAATGTCCCGTCGCGAAGGACAGGAATAAGCTCGGACTGATAAAGCGCGCTGGTCGGCATGTACGAAATCGGCCCATGGACCAGAAAAGCCAGCGGCCCCTGGGCGGGGAATGCCACAAACAGCATCAACGTAAAAATGGCTGCAGCCCAGAAACTGGCAATGAACACGCGCGCTTCGGCCTTGCGATCCGCCTGCGCGAAATAACTGAGCAGGATTACGGGTGTCAGGTAAATGCTCGCGTACACCAGGCTCCCCAATAGCTGCAGAGATTTGTGCGCGACGGTGAAATCGTACCAGCCAACCCAGTTGAACCGGAAAAACTGGTCGATCTGTTCAAGCGTCATATCGACATAGCCGGTTGTTCCGACTGCCACTGGATAGCTTGCCAACGCGCCGAGAACGACGACCACGATAAACATGCCAAGATACTCGGCGGCATCGCGGGAAATTCTTTGCGTGCGCGATTTCGGAGCGCGGTATGTGTATCGGATCAAGCCTGCCAGAGCCATTACAAACAGCAACGCCCCATTAGCCGGAGTGTTGGGATCGAGCGTAAGATGGGCATGCCACATCAACAGCGTGACGCCGATAAAACTCAGCACCAGACCCGCCATCATCCAGCCGAGCGGGATCGGCACTTCGATATCGTCGAAATTAGCAATCGAATCCGATATAGGCCGTAGCGGCGTAGCAATCGAAAGAGTCGCGGGTTCGGTCAAATATGGGGATCGATACGGAGCCAAAAACGAATCCTCGCCGGTAGCAGGTTTACGTGCCGCTCCAGTTACGATGCTAGAGCTCAATTCCTGTCTCTTAGCTTAATGACACGAAATTGTAACACTATGCCTAATACAAGTCACAGATCGCTCGCGCCCGCAAGTTCCATGATCCTGTCCCAATGTGCCTTGCCGACAGACGCGACCGATAAACGCGACTGACGCACAAGATCGAAGTCTGCGAAGAAACTGTCCGCCTTGATCGCGGCGAGGGTGACCGGAGCCGGCAATGTTTGAACCGGTGCGACATCGACGGCGGGAAAGCGTTTTGCCTCATCGCTGGGGTCAAGATAATGCTCACGCACGATCTCGACGATGCCGACGGCTTCCTTGCCCTCGTTGCTGTGATAGAACAGGGCGCGGTCACCGACTTTCATCGCGCGAAGATTGATGGCGGCGGTGTGATTGCGAACCCCGTCCCAGATCGTCCGTCCATCGCGCTGTAGATCAGCCCATGAATATTTATGCGGTTCGGACTTAATCAGCCAATATGCCATTACTTGTCCTTATTTCTGAGCGACATGAGATGCGAACATTTTACCACGCTCAGCCACGAACACAGCAATGAGAGCACCGAGGCCGAAAATGGTGATTCCGGCATAAAGCGGTGTGGTGCTTCCGTTGAACATCTGCCCCACGATACTGCCCCCCAACGCTCCCGCAATTGTCGAAAACGATCCCTGTAGCGAGCTTGCGGTTCCGGCGACATGCCCGACTTCTTCCATCGCCAGCGCACCGAAGTTGCCGACTGCCAGCGAAAAGCAGCCCATCATCAAAGCCTGCATGACGATAAAGCTGGTCAGCGTTTCATAACCCGATACCGCCACGAGAACGTGCAGCGTCGCAAAAGTCGTAAACGCCAACAACGCACAATGTCCGATCCTGCGCATTCCCCAGCGCATGACGATCCGCGCGTTGACGAGCGAAGCAATCGCCATCGTGCTCGCCATAATCGCAAAACCGACCGCCAGGAACGCCGGACGATGGAATATCTGGTCAAAAATCTGTTGTACCGAGGTCAGAAATCCAAAGATCGAGCAAGTCATGAACGTCAGGGCAATCGTGTATCCGACCGATTGCCGATCGGACAGCACGATCCCGAAGCTTTCGATAATCTGCGCCCGGGTAATGGGAACGCGATCCTCGGGGTGTTGCGTTTCGGGCAGGCGCAAGAATACCCAGGCCCAAAGCAGCGCTCCCACCACCGCCAGAACGATGAATATCCAGCGCCAGGGGGCAATCGCGATGATTAGCGTTCCCATCGTTGGTGCCAGAATGGGCGCGGCCATGAATACGACTTGGGCAAGGCTCATGACCTGTGCCATTGCGCGGCCTTCGAACTTGTCGCGAACAATAGAGACGACCAGAACACGCGCTCCGGCGGCACCCGCGCCCTGCGCAAATCGAGCAAGCAGCAGCAGTTCGAAAGTCGGCGCAATGGCCGCCGCGATACTGAACAGCGTGTAGGCAATCAGCGAACCCAGCATCAGTCCGCGCCGGCCATAACGATCCGACAGCGTTCCTACGAAAAACTGAGAAACGCCGAAGCCGATCATGAACGCGGTAATCACGAACTGCTGGTGATTAGGAATGGTTACACCGAGCGAGTGGGCAATCGCAGGGAGTGCAGGCAGCATCGAATCGATCGCAAACGCGACCGTCATCATTATGCCTGCGACAATTACGATAAATTCGGTGCGTCCGGGCGCGGTCGTCGGTGAAGCCATGCCGCGCCTTATGCTGCGACGCGCAATAACTCTAGTCCGCAAACAAGAGCACCGGTGTTTCGACAAACTTCCTGACCGCCTGCACAAAGCTGGCTGCATCCCAGCCATCGACGACACGGTGGTCGCAACTGATCGAAAGGTTCATCAGCTTGGCAATGGCGATTTCACCGTCGCGTATCACCGGGCGCTCCACGATCTTGTTTGGCCCCACGATAGCGACTTCGGGTCGATT
The DNA here is from genome assembly GCF_003660165.1 of Sphingomonas paeninsulae. Classification (NCBI taxonomy): domain Bacteria; kingdom Pseudomonadati; phylum Pseudomonadota; class Alphaproteobacteria; order Sphingomonadales; family Sphingomonadaceae; genus Sphingomonas; species Sphingomonas paeninsulae. The sequence goes on along the minus strand of NZ_CP032829.1, from coordinate 1,678,034 downwards.
GATGACCGGAGTGGTTACGATGCCGCCAAGTGGGCCGAGCGAAGTCACGGTCAGCGTCGAGCCGGAAAGTTCCTCCGACTTTGCCTTGCCCAAACGCGCGGCTTCGGCCAGCCGAACAATCTCTGCTGCCAGTTGCCAGACGTTCATGCTCTCTGCATTTCGGATAACCGGAACCATTAGTCCCGCATCGGTCTGCGTCGCCATGCCGAGATGGACAGCGCCGTAGCGCGTCACGACACCCGCCTCGTCATCATAACGTGCGTTGATCATCGGAAATTCGGGGATCGCCTTGCAGATCGCAACGATCAGCAGGGGCAGCATCGTCAATTTTGGCCGGTTCCCGCGATTGGCATTCAGATCACCGCGCATTGCTTCCAGTGCGGTCACATCGAATTCGTCGACATAGGTGAAGTGAGGGATATGGCGTTTTGACGCAGCCATGTTCTCCGCAATGCGGCGGCGCATACCGATGATCTTGATCGGCTGATCGGCACGTGGCGCGGCGTTACCGGCGCGATAGCCCTGAGTATAACTCAGATAAGCGTCGAGATCGCTGTGCCTGATCCGACCGCCTTCACGAGCCTTTACCTGAGCCAGATCGACGCCAAGGTCTTTTGCCCGCGCGCGAACGGCAGGCGAGGCCAGCACCGCATCATGTTCGGTGGCACGGGGAGCAACCGGAACCTCGATGGGGGCCGCCTCCGTTGCGACGGCAACGGCTGCGGGTTGGACTACGGCTTCGGCTTTTGGCACCTCAACGACAGCGACCGGTTGCGAGGTCTCGGCATTGACCGGATCTTCAACCGGCGCCTCGCTGCCATCATCATCGACCTCGATCACCACCAGTGCCGAGCCGATCGGGATCAGGTCGCCCACTTCGCCCGCAACCTCGACGACCACACCCGAAACCGGTGACTCCATCTCGACCGTCGCCTTGTCCGTCATCATATCGGCAAGCCCGGCATCTTCCTCGACGCGGTCGCCGACCTTCACGTGCCATGCAACGATCTCTGCCTCGGCTATGCCTTCGCCAATATCGGGCAAACGGAATGTAAAACGCGCCATATCTAGTCCTTCATCACTTTTTCGAGCGCCATTCCGATACGGATCGGTCCCGGGAAATATGCCCATTCAAGACTGTGCGGATAGGGCGTGTCGAAACCGGTCACTCTTTCGACCGGTGCTTCGAGGTGATAAAAGCACCGTTCCTGCACCATCGCGGCCAGTTCGGCCCCGAAACCAGATGTTCGCGTCGCTTCGTGCACGATCAAGCAACGTCCGGTCTTTTTCACACTGGCCTCGATCGTCTCAATGTCGAGCGGGACCAGCGTGCGCAAATCGATAACCTCGGCATCGACGCCAAGTTCTTCGACCGCCGCCCGCGCGACGTGGACCATCGTGCCATAGGTAAGGATCGTAACATCCGCCCCTGCCCTCACGATCGCCGCCTTACCCAGCGGAACGGTGTAATAGCCTTCGGGAACCTCCGAGCCTTCGTGCTTGGCCCATGGCGATACCGGGCGGTCGTAATGGCCATCAAAAGGGCCGTTATAAATGCGCTTCGGTTCGAAGAAGATCGTCGGATCATTGTCCTCGATGCTCGCCAGCAACAGGCCTTTGGCATCATAGGGATTCGACGGCACTACAGTTTTTAGTCCCGATACGTGGGTGAAGATACCTTCAGGCGACTGGCTATGCGTCTGCCCCCCGAAAATGCCGCCGCCGAACGGGGACCGTACCGTGATCGGCATGGGAAACTCCCCCGCCGATCGATACCGCAGTCGCGCCGCCTCGCTCACCAACTGATCGAGGGCAGGATAGATATAGTCAGCAAACTGGATTTCGGGGACCGGACGCAAGCCATAAGCCGCCATGCCGACCGCCACACCGATGATCCCGCATTCAGTAATCGGCGTATCGAACACCCGCGTCTTGCCGTGCTTGGCCTGAAGCCCGGCAGTCGCGCGAAACACGCCGCCGAAAAAGCCGACATCTTCGCCCAGAATCGTGACATTGGAGTCACGTGCCAAGGCAACGTCCATCGCAGAATTAATGGCTTCGATCATATTCATGCGCGCCATCAGACGGGGTCTCCAGATTTTTTATCGGGCCATTTGCGCGTTCGTTCGGCCGCCATCTGCGCGGACTGTTCTTTCAGATGCCACGGCATTTCCTCGAACACATCCTCGAACATTGTTTCGAACGGCTGATGCATCCCGTGTCCCAATATGCCGTTCTTTTCGGCTTCCTTGGCCGACGCCTTCACCAGTTCGGCCAGTTCCAGATCCTGCGTGGCATGACGATCGTCGCTCCATTCACCCAGGCCGATCAGATGCGTTTTCAGCCGTGCGATCGGATCGCCAAGCGGCCAGTGCGCGCCTTCGTCCGCGGACCGATATTGCGATGGGTCATCCGAAGTCGAATGCCCTTCGGCGCGATAGGTGAAATGTTCGATCAGCGTCGGTCCATGATTCGTTCGCGCCCGTTCGGCCGCCCATGCCGTCGCGGCATAGACCGCCAGCGGGTCGTTACCGTCCACCCGCAGCCCGGCCATGCCGTAACCGACCGCACGCGCCGCAAAGGTCGTTTCATCGCCACCCGCAAAACCCGCGAACGAAGATATCGCCCACTGGTTGTTGACGACGTTCAGGATGACCGGCGCGCGATAGACAGTCGCGAACATACACGCCGAATGGAAATCGCCCTCTGCCGTCGATCCCTCACCGCACCATGTCGCGGCGATCTTTGTGTCGCCCTTGGCCGCACTTGCCATCGCCCAGCCGACTGCCTGCGGATATTGCGTCGCCAGGTTACCCGAAATCGAGAAAAACGCGCCCTCCCGTGTCGAATACATGATGGGCAGTTGGCGACCCTTCAACCGATCGGCCTTATTCGAATAAATCTGGTTCATCATGTCGACCAGCGACCAGTCTCGGGCGATCAATATGCCCTGCTGCCGGTACGACGGGAAACACATGTCCTCCCGGTCGAGCGCAAAAGTCGCCGCGACCGCAACCGCCTCCTCACCTGTCGATTTCATGTAAAAGCTGGTCTTGCCCTGACGCTGGGCACGGAACATCCGCTCATCGAACGCGCGGGTCAGCGCCATCGCGCGCAACATTGCACGCAGCCGTTCGGGCGTCAGGCGCGGGTCCCACGGCTCCACCGCTTTGCCGTCGTCATCGAGGACGCGGACCAATCCATAAACCATGTCGCGCATCGTGGCCGCAGCGGCGGCGCTGTCGGGGCGTGGCGTTACGCCGGCCGCCGGAATGGCGATATTCGAAAAGTCGGCAACGTCGCCCGGCCGATAGTGTGGCTCGGGGATGTGCAGCGATAGCGGCGGCAGATTACGGCGCCCCGATTCGCTGTCCACTTCGCTGGTCATTTTCAGGCATTCCTCATTCGAATCGCGCCGGACCGGCACTTTATTCTTTGTTATATTATTTCAACGCGTCGTTCGAAAGCAATCGTCCGTCTCAACGCACGAGTCGATCATTTGACTCTTTGCACGACGCGTCCCATCTCTATTGTGCAACGCAGCAACCTATTGCGACGCCGCATGAACTTTTATTGAAATCACGCGTTCGGGCAGGACACCGGCAAGGATCGCTTAGATGGATTTTTCGTTTCAGGGGCAGAGTGATATGTCTCTTTCAGACAAGTTCGTAGCGCTATCTGACGCTGCCCCAACGGCGGTCAAACGAATTGCGCTGTTGGGAAACTTCTTGCCGCGCAGATGCGGTATAGCGACGTTCACGACCGACATTTATCGCGCTCTTGAATCACGGTTTCCCGACATGGCAGTCGACGTCTGGGCAATGAACGACGGCACCAATCGTTACGATTATCCGGATGCGGTGGTCGGTTCGATCGACGCAGATGATCCTGAATCCTATCGCGCCGCGGCACGAGAGATTGAAGCGAGCGCCCCGGATCTATTGTGGATACAGCACGAGTTCGGGATATTCGGCGGATCGGCGGGAGATTATCTTTTGCCGCTGCTGGAACGGATGACGTGCCCGGTTGCGGCAACACTTCACACGATATTGAGCGAACCCGACGTCGATCAGCGCCGCGTGATGGATGCGCTGATTGAACGTTGCCAATCCCTGATCGTGATGGCCGAAGAAGGCCGTCGTATCCTGATTGACACTTATGGTGCCGATCCTGAGACGGTATCGGTCATCCCGCACGGTATCCCCGATCGTCCGTTTGGTCCTACCGAACCTATGAAGGAGCGCCTTGGCCTCACGGGTTACGAAGTGATCCTGACCTTTGGTCTCTTGTCGAAAGGCAAGGGCATCGAAACGATGATCGAGGCCATGCCCGCCATCGTCACCCGCTTTCCAAAGACACTGTACGTAGTTTTGGGCGCGACTCATCCGCACACCGTTGCGCATGAGGGCGAAAGCTATCGCGATCAGTTGAAGGCTCAAGCCGACGCTCTGGGCGTGGGCGAGAATATTCGCTGGGTCGATTCGTTCGTCGAAACGAGCGAGGTGCTCGACTATCTCGAGGCTGCCGACATTTATGCGACGCCTTATCTGAACCCTGCGCAGATCACTTCGGGGACGCTTGCCTATGCGGTTGGTCTCGGAAAGCCGGTCGTTTCGACTCCTTATGTTCATGCACGCGAACTGCTGGCGAACGATCATGGTCGTATCGTCGGCTTTGGGGACAGTGCCGGATTTGCCGACGCCATCATCGGACTGTTGTCCGATCGCGACGCCCTCGAATCCTTGCGTGAACGCACCTATTTGCTCGGTCGCACGATGATCTGGCCGCGCTTTGCCGAGGCCGCGCTGGCAGAATTCAACAAGGCTCCTGTGGTTCAGGCTCTCCGCCCGCAAGGGGCCAAGTCTCGCCCCATTCCGGCCCGCCTGCCGATGACTGCAATCGAACGACTCAGCGATTCGACTGGCATGTTGCAACACAGCGTCTTTTCAATTCCTGACCGCGCGCATGGCTATTGCGTCGATGACAACGCCCGCGCCCTGATCCTTATGTGCCGGAACAAGGGTTTTCCATCGGCAGATCGCGCCAAATGGACTCAGATTTACGCGGCGTTTGTCCAGCACGCATGGAATCCCGACACGCAGGCGTTTCGCAACTTCATGGGCTTCAACCGCACTTGGCTGGAGGATACCGGATCATGCGACAGCCGCGCCCGCACGGTTTGGTCACTGGCGATCGCAGCGACAGAGGCTTCTGATCCTGCCATTCGCCAGTGGGCGCGTACGCTATTCGACACTACGTTAGCTGCAACAGCCGAACAGACTTCGCTTCGCACCCGCGCTTTCATGATGCTGGCAGCATCGGCCATGCTTACGATTCGGTCGGGTGACCAAAAGCTGACGAGACTACTGACCGAATTCGGCGATGATCTGATCTCGCAGCTCGAAGGATCGCGGCGCGAGGATTGGTGCTGGTTCGAAACCGTGCTTGCCTATGACAATGCCCGCCTCCCCGAAGCGCTGTTGCGCGCGGGACTGGCGCTCGACCGCAACGATTTCGTGGTCCGGGGACTGGAGACACTGACGTGGATTTCCGACCGGCAGTCGGCAACCGAGGGACACTTTCGCGCCGTTGGTTCGGATAGTTTTGGCCGCCCCTTCGCACCACCTTTACGCTATGATCAGCAACCTCTCGAAGCATGGGCGATGGTCGATGCCTGCGAGGCTGCGTTCGCGGCGACGCATGACGACCATTGGAAGACCATCGCGACGAAAGCATATCGCTGGTTCCTTGGGGAAAACGATCTCGGCCTCGCTATCGCCGACGCGGTGACAGGTGAGTGCTGCGATGGGCTTATGCCAACGGGTATCAACCGCAATCAGGGGGCGGAGTCGGTTCTGTCGTTTCACATAGCGACTTATGCGATCAATCAATTGCTCGCAGAAAGTTTCGAAAGCGAGACACGAACTCTAGGCGAGTTCTCCTTTATGAGGCATCAGACGCTTGATGTTATCGCTCCACCAATCTCCGCTCAAACTCCACGCCGACCCATCGCGCGTCGTGGTCCGCCCATTCCACCTCGCCTGGAGCAGCCAAGAGCCGTCTAGCCGCGCACAGCGCCTTGTCGATGAGGTCAAGGCGATGGACATGCGCACCGCTCGGACGGAGCTGGCCCTGGTTTTCCGCGATTTCGAAGCACGGCACTGGCAGACACGTAAAGTGTTCCTTCAGCGCTATGACGAGGTCGAGGCTCAGCTCGGCCTCGACGGTCGGCGTATTCGCGAAGAGAAGAAGATTCTCATCGGCGCATATTTTTGTCACGAATATAGCTATGCCGCCGCCGCGCTGATGAACCCCAGCGTGACGCGCCACCCCGATCAGTCTGGACTGGCCGCGGGATCGGTTCGCATCCTGATGTCGCTGCGTGCTGTCGGCGAAGGTCATATCTCGTCGATCGCCTTTCGCGAGGGGATTATCGCCGGCCGTGAAATCATGCTGATGCCCGAGCCTCCGTTCGCAACCGCCGCGAACTCCGTTCAGGTCGGGGCAGATCGTGAAAATGGCTCCGTGACTATTCATCGCCATCCCGACAGCTCGCTTTCGGGAACCGTGCTTTTTCCGATCACCGCTGCACAACGCAACGGTCTCGAAGACCTCCGCATCACACATTTTTCGCACGACGACGGCACCACAGAGTGGATCGGCACTTACACGGCCTACTCCGGCACGCAGATCCAGTCTGAAATGATGCGGACGAAAGACTTTCATCATTTCGATCTCGTCCCCATCGAAGGCTCTGCCGCCCGGAACAAGGGCATGGCGCTCTTTCCACGTAAAGTGGACGGCCAGTATATGATGATCGGTCGTCAGGACGGGCAAAACCTGTTCTTGCTGAAATCAGACTCGCTCAACCATTGGGACGATGGCGAAATGCTGCTTCAGCCACGCTATCCGTGGGAACTGGTACAGATTGGCAATTGTGGTCCTCCGATCGAAATTGACGAGGGCTGGCTGCTGCTCACCCACGGCGTCGGAGCCATGCGCAAATATTCGATCGGCGCGGTCCTGCTCGACAAGGATGATCCGTCGAAGGTTCTGGGTCGCACAGTCCAGCCAGTTCTGTCAGCCAATGACGAGGATCGGGAAGGTTATGTCCCGAACGTCGTTTACACCTGCGGCGCGATCCGGGCCGGAGCGGACTTGTTTATGCCATATGGCGTAGCGGATTCGTCGGTCGCGTTCGCTTTCGTACCTATAAAGGGGTTGCTCGCCTCGATGTAGCGCCCGGCTGCGGACATTGCTAAACAACTGAAATGGCAAAGTTCACACCTTATCGCTGGGACGACCCGTTCCTTCTCGACGCACAACTTACCGACGACGAGCGCATGATCCGCGACACGGCGGAACAATATGCACAGGCAAAACTGCAAACGCGCATCCTGACGGCCAATCGCGAAGAACGGTTCGACCGTGAAATCATGCGCGAACTGGGCGAACTCGGTTTCCTCGGTGCGACCATTGACGGTTATGGCTGCGCTGGCGTCAGTCACGTTGCCTATGGCCTGATTGCCCGCGCCGTCGAACGCGTCGATTCCGGCTATCGGTCGGCGATGAGCGTTCAATCGAGCCTCGTGATGCACCCCATCCACGCCTATGGTTCGGAGGAGCAGCGCGAGCGGTTGCTGCCCGGATTGGCCAAAGGCGATCTGATCGGATGTTTCGGCCTGACCGAACCGGACGCCGGGTCCGACCCCGCAGGCATGAAAACGCGTGCGGTCGTTGTCGAGGGCGGATACCGGCTTTCCGGCGCGAAGATGTGGATTACGAACTCGCCAATCTCCGATCTCGCGATCGTATGGGGCAAGTTGGACGGCGTAATCCGCGGCTTCATCGTCGAGCGCGGTATGGAAGGGTTTTCGACACCAAAGATCGAGGGCAAGCTTAGCCTCCGCGCGTCGATAACCGGCGAAATCGTGCTCGAAGACGTGTTCATCCCCGAAGCCAACATCTTACCGAACGTACGCGGGCTGGCCGGCCCCTTCGGTTGTTTGAACAAAGCCCGTTACGGCATCGCATGGGGTTCGATGGGCGCGGCAGAGGATTGTTTCGCCCGCGCTCGCCAATATACGCTCGACCGTCATCAGTTCGGCCGCCCCCTCGCCGCCAACCAGATCGTCCAGCTCAAACTGGCGGACATGGAGACAGAGATTGCGCTTGGACTACAGGCAGCGCTCGTCGTCGGTCGCAATATCGACGCCGACACATGGGCACCCGAACAGGTCAGCCTGATCAAACGCAACAATTGCGGCAAAGCCCTCGCAATCGCCCGCGTCGCCCGCGATATGCACGGCGGCAACGGCATCGCGGACGAATTCCACGTCATTCGGCATATGATCAATCTGGAAACTGTGAACACCTATGAAGGCACGCACGACATCCATGCGCTGATCCTTGGCCGCGCCATCACCGGAATTCAGGCTTTCTCCTAACGCCCGAGCAGCACCCGCGCCTGCCCGGCAATCTGCGCCAGCATCGCTGCCGATGGTAAAGCGACAATGCGGGCACGGTCGATCAAATGACGGAATTGCGCCACACGATTGGCGTGTGTTGTCAGCCAGTCGGTGACATGCTTTTCCGGGCTGCCGGCTTCGCGCGCGAGGAATTCAAGCCGCATCTGCTGGAAATCGCGTGCAAGGCTGGCGATCAGCAGCCGTTCCCACGGGTCGATCGGCTGTAGCCGCATCGCAGTTCCCTGCGCCCAGTCGAGACCGAGCGCCGCCCCCAATTGCGTGAACGCCTGCGTCAATGCGACCGTCTCTACGCCAGCCCTGCCCGCCAGAGACGCAAGGCCGATCGCACCGTCCAGTTCGGCCAAATGCACGACTCGATCGACCAGCTTTTTCGGAGCGCCAGCCTCGGTCAATCGCCGTTCAAAATCACGCGACTGTGTGCGCAGCTCATCGCGGATCAGGTCGCCCGTGCCCTGGTCGAGTAGAGCGATGCTTGGTGCCAGAGCCTTTACGGCCTCACCGACCGAACGCCCCGAGATGGCATTGCGTAACAGGTCGGCCATCTGCGCCCGAACCTCTACCGCAACTTGTTCGAACAGCATCAGCCGCGCGCTCTCGCTGGTGTCAGCCGCATCGATCGAGGCCCACAAGTCACCGAGGTTATAAAGCTGTTCGACGACCACGAATGCAGCGGCAATATCGCCAAGCGCCGCGCCTTCCTCTTCCGCCAGTTCGAACGGGTGAGTCAGGCCAAGACGGTTGATAAGCCGGTTGGCGATCTTGGTCGCTACGATCTCTCCACGAAGCCGATGATGCGCGATCGCATCGGCATGGGCATTTTTCCGCATCTGGACGGGGAACGCCGTGAGCAGTTCGGGAGCCATTGCCGGGTCCAGAGCAACTTCGCTGTTCTCGATCGCATCTTGCAAAGCGAGTTTGGCGGTTGCCAACAGCACGGCGAGTTCCGGTCGGGTAAACCCGGCACCCTCCTGTGCGCGGCGATTGAGTATCTCGTTCACCGGCAGTCCCTCGACCGCACGGTCAAGGCGACCCGAGGATTCGAAGGTCTCTATCAGGCGAACGAGCGACGGAATTGCGGGCGCACCTCCGCGTTCGGCGATCGAAAGCGCCAGCGTTTGCAGCCGGTTATCTTCAAGTACCAGTTCGGCAACCTGATCGGTCATTTTGACCAACAGGGCGTTGCGTTTGGGCATGGTCAGAACGCCACCGGCGACTTCTGCGTTCAGCGCGATCTTGATGTTGACCTCATGATCCGAACAATCGACGCCAGCCGAATTGTCGATAAAGTCGGTGTTGATCCGACCACCTTTCAGCGAAAACACAATGCGCGCCGCCTGAGTCACACCCAGATTTGCGCCCTCCCCAACAACACGCGCGCGGACATCTTCGGCGTTTATGCGATTAGCATCATTTGCAGGATCGCCGACGGTATTGTTCGGCTCGCTGGCCGCCTTCAGATAAGTGCCGATGCCCCCGAACCAGATAAGATCGGCTGGGCTTTTCAGGATGGCAACGATCAGTGCAGACGGGTCCAGAGAAGCACTGGTTATGCCCAGAACCTCCTGCATCTGGGGACCGATTTTGATCGATTTGAGCGACCGCGAAAACACGCCGCCACCGTTGGAGATCAGTTTCGGGTTATAATCCGCCCATGAAGATCGCGGCAGCGCAAACATTCTCGCGCGCTCTTCCCAACTGACCGCAGGATCGGGGTCCGGGTCGAGGAAGATGTGGCGGTGATCGAATGCCGCGACGATCTTCAACGATTTGGACAACAGCATTCCGTTGCCAAAAACGTCGCCCGACATATCACCGCAGCCAACGACCCGTACAGGCTGGGTTTGCACATCGACGCCCAGTTCAGCGAAGTGACGCTGCACCGAAATCCAAGCGCCTCTTGCTGTGATCGCCATCGCCTTGTGATCGTAACCGACCGAGCCACCCGAGGCGAACGCATCGCCCAGCCAGAAATTGCGCTCGAGCGCGATGGCATTGGCAACGTCAGAAAAGCTCGCCGTTCCCTTATCCGCGGCAACGACGAAATAGGGGTCGTCGCCGTCGAGGATCACTACGGAGTCGGGGTGAACGATCTTGTTGTCGATGATATTGTCGGTGATCGAAAGCAATGTGCGGATGAAGATACGATAGGTTTCGGTCCCTTCCGCCAGCCATGCGTCGCGATTGGTCGCGGCGTCGGGCAACGCTTTCGGAAAGAAGCCGCCCTTTGCACCCGTCGGCACGATGACGGCATTCTTGACGCGTTGCGCCTTCATCAACCCGAGGATTTCGGTGCGGAAATCGTCGCGGCGATCGGACCAGCGCAGGCCACCTCGCGCAACCGGTCCGGCGCGCAGGTGAATACCCTCGACCCGCGGCGAATAGACGAAAATTTCACGCCACGGCACTGGCGCAGGAAGGCCCGGCACTTCTGCGCTGTCGAATTTGAACGCGATCGCCTCAGCAGCGGCGGGCGCAAAGAAATTGGTTCGGAGCGTCGCCATGACGACCGAACGAAACAGCCGCAATATCCGATCTTCGTCGATCGCCGCGACCTGAACCAGACCGCTTTCGATCGCCAGATCGGCAGCCTCTGCCGCAGTTTTGGCCTTCTTCCTGCCAGCCGGATCGTGCCGCGCAAAGAACAGCGCCACGATTGCGCGCGCGATTTCGGGTTCGTGCAGCAGCGCATCGGCAACAGTGGACAGGCCGTACGTCAGCCCGGTCTGGCGCAGATACCGGAACAACGCCCGGAACAGCACGGCCGACTTCGGCGAAAGCGCAACGGCAATCAGCAGTTCGTTAAAGCGGTCGTCTTCCGCCGAGCCCTCCAGAACCGATGCAATTGCCGCCTCGACCACGTCGGCACGCTTCAGCACATCGGCGGCATTGTCCTTCGCCAGATCAAGAACGAAGCGGTGCATATGGCCGAGTTGTTCGGTCAGTTCGGTCGACACTTCCTCGACCACGCGGAACCCGAAATTCTCGAGCGCAGGAACGGCATCGGACAGCATGACCGGCGTTAGGCTATAGAGTTTCAAACGCAGACGATCCGCCGCGTCGTCGGCATTGCGGTAAATCCGCACACCGCGCTGAGCCGGATCGGCCAACCCGTACAGTCGTTCGATGTCGAGTGCGGCTTCTTCAGGCCCGGCCCCCAGTCGATAGGGGATGGGAAACGCGCCCGAATACCGGATGGCAAGCCGCGCTGCGCGCCCCGCGTCGCCCCGCTCGCCAAGGCTGGCCTCCACCGAAGGCTGCCATCCGCGCACCATTTTCTCGAGTTGGCGGTCAAGCGCGTCGCCATCGGCACGACGCTGCGATCCGCGCCGATCGAACGTGTACCGGATCAACGCCACGCCACTGTCACCAAGGTCGATGGACCAGTTGAGCATAGTGCCCCCGGACGCCTCGGCGAGCATTTCGCCGATGGCGACGCGGCGCGCGGTCGACAGTTCGTCGCGCGGCAACCACGCGAAAGCGAACATATGCCGATCGAGCGCATCGCGGGCCAGCAGCAGACGGGTACGTGGCCGATCGGCAAGCGACATCGCCGTCAGTGCAACGTCCTCAAGCGCTTCGGCACCGATGCCGATGAGCAGGTCATGCGGGAGCGCCGTCAGGGCATGAGTCAGCGCCTTTCCAGCATGGCCCGCAGGATCGAAACCGTATTTCGTTTCGAGCGCGGCCAGTCGTTGACGCAGCACCGGAATGTCCTGTGGCGCGGCGGTCAGTGCCGAGCTTGTCCACAATCCCATATGGATCGACAGACCATCGTCCCCGTTCGCATCCTTTACAGGTAGGATGATCAGGTCGAGCGGCGCGCGGCGATGGACGGTCGAAATGAAGTTGGATTTTACAACCAGGGGCGCCTCGTGAGTTTTCAGCCATTCGATCGCAAGCTGACGCGATTCGGGCGCGAGCGCTGCATCTCCGATCAATGGAGCCAGCCCGAGCCCATCAGAAATGGTGCCATTGGCTGCAAAGTGGGCGTGACCCACCAGCGTCAAATTGCGGTCGAGCATCCACGCGAGCAGTGCTGCGCCTTCCTGACTGCCCCCGTCGGCGTTTACTAAGGCAACATCGCGAGCCAGCGCGTCCTTCATCGCCGACCAGTCGCGCACCGCCGCGCGGACATGGCCGAGGTTAGTTTCGATGGAGGACAGCAGTTCACGCCGTCCCCGCGCGTCGGCACGCTCGACATCCATGTAAACGAGCGACTCACGGGCATCCCCGCCAAAACCGCTGAACCCAGCACCATCGCGTTTCACTGCGATCAGTGGGTGCAGGACTCGATAGATATCCAGATCGTGCGCCGCCACGGTGGCTGCGATCGAATCCACTAGAAACGGCATGTCGTCATTAACGATGGCAAGCCGCATGAGCCGTCGACCGCTCGCGTCGTTGCCGGTCTCCGCCGCCATAGACACTTTGCCCCGCGCGCGCTTGCCAAGCGCCACCAGCACCAGCGTTGCAGCAGCGACACGATCGACCTTTTCGAACCCGTTGGTTTCACCGGGCAACGCACCCGCAACCAGCGTCTTTGCGATCGTGTCGATCAGTTTTTTGTCATGCGAACTTGGTTGTTGCAAAGAATCGTGAGCGCGCGCGGTCGCCATAAAATCTGCCTGATTTGCTTGCTTGGACCAATATGTCCCTGACACGAACGATTATGCGCCCGGGATGTTACAAGCTCAAGGTCGAGAAATTCTGGCGACCTTCCCGCTCAGATCTCGGCTTCGATTGCCGCAACGATCAGTTTGTCATCGGGCGCAGTATCCGGGGCGAAACGACCGACCACGGCACCATCGCGATTGACCAGAAACTTCTCGAAGTTCCAGAATACGTCGCTGTCGGAAGCTGGCTTGATGCCATAGCCCGCCAGCCTTTCCTTGAACCCGCTGCCCTCTGGCACGATTGCTTCGGGCTGCTGGGCGATCAGTTCGTCATAAAGCGGGTGGCGGTTTGAGCCGGTCACCTCGATTTTCGAGAACATTGGAAAGGTGACGCCGTAACTGGTGGAGCAAAACGACTCGATCTCCTCTTCCGTCCCCGGTTCCTGCGCGCCGAAGTCGTTGGCGGGGAAACCGAGCACCGAAAAACCCTGCGCGCTATAACGTTCATGGAGCTTTTCCAGCGCGTCATATTGCGGGGTCAAACCGCATTTCGACGCCACGTTCACGACCAGCAGAACCTTGCCCGCATAGTCACCGAGGCTGGTCGGCTCACCCTTGATCGTCGTCAGCGGTATCGTGTTCAGGTCGGCCATGTTTATCTCCTGCATGAATCCAATTGCACAGGTTCCTATCGATGGCTGCCCTTGTCCACAATGTTACAAACGGATCATGCTTGAGGAACAGCGAACCCATGCGTAAGTTCAATGACAGCAAGGCGCGTTTCAGGGCTAACCGATGACGAAGCAAAAAAGCGACGAACCCGACCTGACGCCATTCGGGGGGCCGGCAGGCGGCTGGGGTTCTGTCCGTTCGCTCGCTGAAATATTACCGCGAGAGCGCATTCCGCCCGAGGCCCTTCGCGAGCTTGTCCGTCAGAACAAGCCCGACGGCTTTCAATGCGTCAGTTGCGCCTGGCCCAAACCTGCGCACAATCATCCCGTCGAGTTCTGCGAAGAGGGGGCAAAGGCGACCGCCTGGGAACTGACCACGCTGCGCACGAAGCCTGAGTTTTTCGAAAAACACACGCTGACGGAACTGCGGACGTGGCGCGATTACGACCTTGAACAACATGGCCGGTTGACCCACCCGCTACGTTACGATGCAGCTACCGACAAATATGTCGTCGTCGACTGGGACGAGGCTTTCCGCGAAATCGGAGCCGAGCTCAAGCAGATCGCACCGCCGTCGGTGGTGTTTTACTCATCGGGCCGGGCCAGCCTGGAGGCGTCATATATGTACGGCCTGATGGCGCGGATGTTCGGCAATCAGAATCTGCCCGACAGCTCGAACATGTGCCACGAATCCACGTCGGTCGGTCTGAAAGCGGCCATCGGCGTTCCCGTGGGCACGACGCAGCTCAAGGATTTCGAGTTGTGCGACGCGATTTTCTTCTTCGGCCAGAACGTCGGCTCCAATGCGCCCCGGATGCTCCACGACCTGCGTTCGGCACGCAAACGTGGGATCGAGATCGTCACCTTCAATCCATTGCGCGAACGTGGGCTGGAACGGTTTACCGATCCGCAAAATCCATTTGAAATGGCAACGCTGCGCGAAACCAACATTTCGACCCAATATCATCAGGTTCGCGCGGGTGGTGATATCGCGGCGATGATGGCAATCGCAAAGTTCCTTGTGGAATGGGACGACGAGGCAAAGACTCAGGGCAAAGATCTGGTGCTGGACCACGCCTTCATCGAACAACACACCAGCGGATTCGACGACTTCATCACCTTCGTTCGCGCCGCAGATTGGGACGCGATCGTGCAAGAGTCCGGCCTTTCAAAAGCCGAACTGGAAGTATCCGCGCGTATCTATGCCAAGTCCAAGGCAGTCATGATCATCTATGGCATGGGCCTGACGCAACACGTAAAGGGCGTCGAAAATGTGCGCATGGTCGTCAATCTGCTGCTCATGCGCGGTAACATCGGAAAACCCGGCGCTGGGCCGACGCCGGTACGCGGCCATTCGAACGTTCAGGGTCAGCGCACCGTCGGCATCACGGAAAAGACCGAACTCGTTCCGGTCGACAAACTGGCCGAGCAATATGGATTTTCACCGCCCCGCGAAAAAGGCCTCGACACCGTGGAAAGCTGTCGCGGCGTGATCGACGGATCGGTGAAGGCATTCATCGCGCTGGGCGGCAACTTCCTGCGAGCTGTCCCCGAAACCGAAGCGATGGAGGCCGCCTGGTTCAATCTGCGCGTATCGGTGCAGATCGCGACAAAGCTCAATCGCAATCACCTATTCCCCGGTGCAGTGACCTACCTTCTGCCCTGTCTTGGCCGCATAGAGAGCGACATACAGGCATCGGGAGCACAGGCGATCTCGGTCGAGGATTCGACCAGTTGTATCCACGGCTCGAAAGGCAAAGCGCGGCCGGCAAGTACGCACCTTCTGTCCGAACCCGCCATCATCGCCGGGATCGCCAAGCAAACCCTGCCGCATAATCCAAAGGTCGACTGGGATCGCTGGGTGGCCGATTATTCGACGATCCGGGATGCAATCGAGGAAACCTATCCCGCAGTATTTCCCGATTTCAACAAGCGGATGTTCCAGCCGGGCGGTTTCTGGAAAGGCAATAAGGCGTCAGAACGCATCTGGCTTACCAAGAGCGGCAAGGCGGAGTTCCTGACACCGACCGGCCTTTCCGCGACAGGCTTCGACGATGCGGATGGGCGCTATCGTCTGATGACACTGCGATCGAACGATCAGTTCAACACGACCATCTATGGCTATCACGACCGCTTTCGTGGCGTGAAGGGAACGCGCGATGTGTTATTCATGAACAGCGCCGACATTGCACGCGACGGACTGCACGAAGGTCAGATCGTTGCGCTGGAAAGCGACGTCGGAGACGGGATAACCCGCGTTCGAGAAGGGCTGATCGTCATGCCCTACAGCATCCCGGAGGGGTGCCTGGGAGCCTATTATCCTGAGTGCAACGTCCTTATGTCGGTCGAACACTTCGCCGAGGAAAGCCACGTTCCAGCGGCAAAATCAGTCCCCGTCCGCATCCGGGTCTAGCGCCAGCACAGCATCGGTGCGCGCGAGTACGATCAGCCTGATACCGGCAGCCTTGGCCCGCTCGACCGCAAGGCTGGTGGGTGCCGAGATCGTCACGAGCGTCGGGCAATCGGACAAAGCCGCTTTCTCCACGAGTTCGTACGAACATCGCGACGACAGCAATGCAAAGCCGTCATCCCACGCCGCGCCCGCCTGCAACATCGCACCGACCAGCTTGTCGAACGCATTATGCCGACCGACATCCTCGCGCGCGTCCAATATGCGCCCATCGGAGGCACAGCGCGCGGCGGCATGAACCGCCCCAGTCTTCTCGTTTAACGGCTGCCATTTTCTCAGTTCGGCCAAAGCACGAAAGATCGCAGTATCGGCAATTTCGTAGGTGCGGTTAACGACAGGCAGCGGACGCATCGCCTGTTCGAGACTTTCTATCCCGCACATCCCACATGATGAATCCGAAACCCGGTGCCGGAACCGTTCGAGCAACCGCTCGGTACGCTCGGCGGCCAACTGTATCCGCAGCCGGTTTCCGAACTCCGTTTGTATATGATCGACCGACAGAATTTCTGCCCGTGCATCGACCAGCCGTTCGCTCCACACGAATCCATAGGCAAAATCGGTCAGATCGGCCGGGGTCGCCATCATCACGGCATAACCGATGCCGTTGACCTCTATGGCAATCGGCATCTCGACCGCGACCGCGCGCGTAACAGGGCGATGATCGCCGTTCGCGCCGATCCGAATAAACTCTATCTCTGTCTGGCCCATCATCGCGCACTAACTTCAGCGCAACGAAAACGCACGTCGGAACAAAACGCCGGGCCAAAACACCGGGCCAAAACACCGGGCCAAAACACCGGGGTTGTCCCGCCGTCACTTTGGTCACATCCTCGTAGGACGAACAGCGGAGCGAAGCGATGGCGTTCAATGCAAGATTAGTGGCACCGGTCGCCGCGTCCGATCAGTCCGATTTCGGTCTGCCAGGGTGGGCCTATCACGACGTCGACACGCTCGAGGCCGAACGTCGCCGTATCTTCCGCAAATCGTGGCAGCTTGTTTGCCACCTCAGCGACATTCCGAAAGCGGGCGACTGGCAGTCCCTGCTGATCCTCGGTGAATCGATTGTTGCAGTGCGCGGCGCGGACGGTAACGTCCGCGCCTTTGCCAACGTGTGTCGCCATCGTGGCGCGCGTATCCTCGACGGACATCAAGGCTGCGTCCGCAAACTTGTCTGCCCCTATCACGCGTGGGTTTACGAACTCGACGGGCGCGTGTCCGGTGTGCCGATGCGCGCCGATTATCCCGCGTTCGACCCGCGCGAACACAGCCTGGTCGAATATCCGATCGAAGTGTGGCGCGGCTTCGTCTTTGCGGCGATCGAAACGCCTCCCGTCAGCGTGGCCGGAATGATGGCCCCGCACGAAGAGGAGATTGCGCCCTACCGACTGGAGGATATGCGCGCGATCGGTCGCGTCACCACTCGTCCCCGTCCCGCCAACTGGAAGAATATCTCGGACAATTATTCAGACGGCCTGCACATCCCGGTTGCGCACCCCGGTCTGAAACGCCTGTTCGGTCCCGGCAACTATGGGGTCGAGGCCGGTGAATGGGTCGACCGGCTGGGTGGTCCAATGGTCCAGGATGCGCAGGAAAGCCGGTCTGAGCGTGCTTATCGACAGCTATTGCCGCACGTCGATCACCTGTCCGCCGAACGTCAGCGCGTCTGGTTCTATTACAAGCTGTGGCCGAATACCGCGCTCGACATCTATCCCGACCAGATGGACTTCATGCAATTCCTGCCGATCTCTCCGACCGAGACGATGATCCGCGAAATCGCTTATGCCATTCCCGATGACCGCCGCGAAATGAAGGCGGCGCGTTACCTGAACTGGCGGATCAATCGACAAGTCTCGCTTGAGGATTCGGCCCTCGTCCAGCGCGTGCAGGACGGGATGAAATCGGAAAGCTTTACGCAGGGACCGCTCGGCAAAAGCGAGGTTTGCCTGCGCCAGTTTGCAAAGCGGATGCGAGAGATCGTGCCGGAAATGCTCGGGAATTCGGCGCCAGCGCCGGGTTGGGGAAAATTATGACCAAACGCTATGACGCAGTGATTATTGGCGGCGGTCACAATGGCCTCGTCTGTGCATTCTACCTCGCCCGCGCGGGCCTGAAAGTCCGCATTCTCGAACGTCGCCACGTTATCGGCGGTGCTGCCGTTACCGAAGAATTCCATCCCGGCTTTCGCAACTCGACAGCCAGCTACACGGTCAGCCTCCTGCGTCCTGAAGTCATTGCCGATATGCGCCTGCATCAACGCGGCTGGCGCATTATCGAACGTACGATCAGCAATTTCCTGCCTCATGAGGGCGGTTATCTGAAACTTGGCGGCGGCACCGAACGGACACAAGCCGAGTTTGCGCGCTTTTCCAAGAAGGATGCCGAAACGCTCCCGAAATACGAAGCTGCGCTGGAGGGCGTCGCAGGGGTGTTGCGCGATCTGGCGCTGAAGACGCCGCCCAATGCAGGAGGCGGTATCCGCGCGCTGCTGATGGCGGCGGCGCAAGGCAAGCGCCTTGCTGGCATGGACATAGAGGCTCAGCGCGACGTGATGGACCTGTTCGTCAAATCGGCGCGCAGCTTCCTCGATAGCTGGTATGAAAATGAATATGTGAAGGCCGCTTTCGGCTTCGATGCCGTGGTCGGCAACTACGCCAGCCCCGACCATCCGGGGAGCGCCTATGTTCTGCTCCACCATGTTTTCGGTGAAGTGAACGGCAAAAAAGGCACATGGGGTCATAGCGTCGGCGGCATGGGCGCAATCACGCAATATATGGCCGAAGCGTGCGAGGAACTCGGCGTCGAAATCAGCCTCGAAGCGCCGGTCGCCAAGGTGCTGGTCGATGGCGGCAAGATCGCGGGCGTTCGCCTCGAAAGCGGCGAGGAAATCGCAGCGGACATCGTGGCGTCCAATGTCGGTCCCGCGCTGCTCTTTCGTCAGCTTGTCGATCGCGCAGACATGGCCCCCGAATTCGCCAAGCGCATGGACAATTTCAAGGCGGGTTCCGGCACGTTCCGTATGAACGTCGCCCTGTCCGAATTACCCGACTTCACGGTATTGCCGGGCAAGGAAGTCGCCGAGCATCACACAGCCGGCATCATCATCGCCCCGACCCTCGACTATATGGATCAGGCATTCGTGGACGCAAAGGCAAAGGGCTGGTCCGACGCGCCGATTGTCGAAATCATGATTCCGACCACCATCGACGACAGCCTCGCACCGCCGGGGATGCACGTCGCCAGCCTGTTCTGCCAGCAATTCGCGCCGGTATTGCCCAACGGTCGAAGCTGGGACGATGAGCGCGAAGCCGCCGCCGACCTGATTGTCGAAACCGTGACGAAGAACGCGCCGAATTTCAAGGCATCAATCATCGCACGGCAAATCCATTCGCCGCTCGATCTGGAACGCAAGTTCGGGCTGATCGGGGGCGATATCATGCACGGCCATATGTCGCTCGACCAACTCTGGTCGGCACGCCCCGCGCTGGGCCACGGCGACTATCGCGCGCCGATCGCTGGCCTGTATATGTGCGGCGCAGGCACGCATCCCGGCGGAGGCGTTACCGGAGCGCCGGGCCACAACGCCGCGCACGAGATACTAAGAGATCGAAGCTTCCTTGGTCGGTTATTTCGTCGGGCCTGATTTCGGGCGCATCCAGTAAAGCGGCAGCACTGTTAACATCAGCAACAGGCTAAGGCTGCTCGCCATGACGCCCGCACCCCACATCGCCCAGAGTGCAAAGCACAGTCCGATCACCGCGAGCGGCACAGCCACGCGCAGCTTTATCGCCGCAACACAGGCAGCTACATAGAACCAAAGGCTGGACGCCGTGGTCAACAAGACCACGAATTCGAATATGCCCGACAACGACTTACTGGCATTGGTCATGACCAGCGCCGTGGCAAGCACACTGGACAGGGTCAGCACACCAACGGGAACGTCACGCCGATCGGTACGCCCGAACCACGCGGGCAATAGACCCTCGACCGACATACTACGTGGCACTTCGCCCTGTATGAGCACCCATCCATTCAACGCGCCGATAGCGGCAATGGCGGCAAACAACGCGATCGTGACGGCCGGGCCATGCCCCCAGAATGTTTCTACAAAGGTCGCAAATGGCGCAGGAGAGTTCGCGACGACATGGGTTGGGAGGGTCAGGACGATCCCCGAGCACACAACGATATAAAGCAGCGCAGCCAGTGCTGTTCCGAACATCGTTGCACGGAATACATTGACTTCGGGCCGGTGAACGCGTGCCGCCGCGATGCTGGCACATTCAAACCCAACAAGCGCGAATAACGTCAGCGTCACAGGTGCGGTGAGACCACCAAAGGAAATCGGCGCATTCGGTTGCGGCAAAACATGGCCTCTTCCTGAGAAAAAGAGCACCAAAAGGATGATTACGATAGTGACCAGCGGCACCATCTTCAGCACCGTTGTCAAAATCTGAAACTGCCCGGCAAGTCGCGCGCCCGCCAGATTGAGCCCCGTCAGCAACCAGATCAGTAACGACGCCGTAATTGCACCGCGCAAAGGGGTAGATAAGAGCGACGGTACCAGCATCGAAAGATAGCTGCTCGCTGCCGTTGCGATTGCAGCATTGGCGCTCCAGACCGACACCCAATAGGACCAGCCAACCAACACACCAACGACCGGCCCCAGAACCTCACCCGTAATGCCGATGCCACCGCTCGCTTGTGGCAAAGCGCGCGAAAGCACGACGAGCACGTAACCGATAATAAGCGCACCACCCGCCGCGATGAACCATGCCGCCACGCCCATCCAGCCGAACGGAGCCAGCGTCGCTGGCAACAGGAAAATGCCCGACCCAATCATCCCGCCGACGACAAGTGCCGTAGCGGTCCACAGGCCGAACGGGCGGGCGGGAGAAGTTATCTCGCGCCCGCCCACCGGATCAGAACTTCGCGCCGAGCCTTAGCCCGATCGTTCGCGGTGTGTTCGTCGTGATAGTTGGACGAAACTGGCAGCATTCAGCCCCACGGCTCAGGTCGGCGCGCTCATCGAAAGCATTCTGGACGAACAATTCCGCCGTATAGCTGGTCAATTCGACCCCCAGCGCAAAGTCAGCGGTCGTATAGGCTCGCAACCTGCCCAGTTCCTCAGCCGGATTGACGATGGTACCAGTGAATGTCTCTGGGATCGCGGTACGAATATCGGACGCTGCCGAGCTTTGATGCACGACAACAGCTTGACCATAAACCCGGGCAGTCGCGCTCACCGGAACGACATAACGCGCCGTTCCATTGATCTTAAAGAGCGGCGTGATCGGAAGGCGCGTTCCCTTGGGCGTCGAAACGAAGTTGCCCGCGCCGGTGCAACTATACGTGGGATCGTCTACGAAACATAGGTTTTGGCGCGTCTTCGCATCGGTATATGCAGCTGCGGTCGTCAGCGTGAGGCCGTTGATCGGTCGCAAATTGACGTCGGCTTCGATACCCCTGATCCGTGCATTCGGACCGTTGTGGATTTCGGTGAAGCTATTCGCACCAAGGAAGGCGAACTGGAATTTCTTCCAATCCTGCTGGTAGATCGTCGCGTTAAAGCGCAGTTTTCCGCCCCACAATGTCGACTTCATGCCGATCTCGTAATTGGTCAGGAAATCGGGGGCATAAGGCGCAACGGTCGATCGGCGATTGATTCCACCTGGCCGAAAACCGCGCGACCATGTACCATAAAACATCAGGTCGGGCGTCGCTTTCCACGTCAGGTTCAGCTTGTGCGTAAAGCCCTGCCCCTCGGTTTCCTTCGGATCGACGCCGCCGGTAATCGTATTGAACGTACCAAGGTTCGTACACGGACCCCCTTCAACAGCCGCGGGAAGCAGCGTGGTCGTGCGTCCCTGCAATTGAGCATCACGCAAGGTGATCCCCTCGGTGGTAAGGCAACCGGCGACACCGGTCCGCGAACTGCCAGCAGCATTCGGCGGAGGGTTGCCAGCCGCGCCCTGCACATAGGCAGGATTACGACCGAATCCAAAGAAGCCGATCAGACTGTTATCGTAAATATATCCGCGTCCACCGGCGGTCACCGTCAAGTTCGGCAGAATATCGAAGCTGGCCTCTCCGAACGCGGCATAATCCTTATCGACACGATGCTGCTGCGTCAGCCAGAGCGTGCCCGGCGAACCGTTCACGGAAAGCAGTGGCGCAAGGCCCGCTACTTGATAGTCCTGATGGATTAGATTGCTCTGACGCTGGAAAAATAGCCCGGCAACAACGCGAAAACGCTCACTCTGTGGCGAGGCAACGCGTAACTCTTGGCTCATTTTCTTGAAATGATCGCTAGCGACAATGAATTGCGTCGGATTGATCGTCTGCCCGGCAGCATTCTTGAAATAGAAGTAGTTGGCCAAACCTCCGACCGACGAATAGAAATGGTCATAGGCTTCGGAATAGTCGGTGTAATCGCTGCCGGCATTCACCTTACGATCAAGATAGGCACCGGCATAGGTGACGTCCCAGTTGCCGACCTTGCCCTCGATCGTCAGCGCGCCCTGCACAAACCGGTCATGCCGATAATCGGT
This sequence comes from Sphingomonas paeninsulae, assembly GCF_003660165.1. NCBI lineage: Bacteria > Pseudomonadati > Pseudomonadota > Alphaproteobacteria > Sphingomonadales > Sphingomonadaceae > Sphingomonas > Sphingomonas paeninsulae. The sequence goes on along the minus strand of NZ_CP032829.1, from coordinate 1,655,246 downwards.
GGCGAACTTCTGCACCTGCAGATCGCCTACGCTCGGATCATAAGCAAAGTTACCGTGGTTCTTCTGGTCCTGATAAAGGACCGTGGGTGTAACAGTCCAATTTTCGTCGAGGTCGATTTTCAGGGCGGCACGACCACCGGCGATATCAACAGTGTTAAAGTTCTTTTTCACGACCGCCGCATTGTTGATCGTAATGCCGGGAGCATAGGCTCCCGTAGGCTGCCCCGCCCCGTCGAGGATCGGCGCGCCCAGAAACGTCCGCGTGCCCGGTACGTTATCGATGTAACCGGCATCGTGTTGATACCATCCGACGACACGCAGTGCAGCGTTCGAACTGAGCGGCGCGTTGATCATGCCCTCTAACCGGCCACCCTGACCGCCGTGACGGACAGTGTTGGCCTCGCCATCGACGCGACCTTCCCAACCGGCAGTCGATGGTTTGTTGGTGATGATGCGGACGGTTCCCGCTTCGGACGACGCGCCATAAAGCGTGCCCTGCGGACCAGCGAGCGATTCAATGCGGGCGATGTCGTAAATATGAACGTCGATCGTACCGCCAATCGTCGTGACGGGTTGCTCATCGAGGTAAAAGCCGACGCTTGGCAACGGCCCCGAATGGTTGCCGTCGCCGCCCGACGAGACGCCGCGCATATAGACGACCGTCGATCCCGGTTGGGTCGACTGAAAACTCACGCTCGGCAGCAATTGCGAAAACGCATTGAAGTTGCTGACATTGAGCTCGTCCAGTTTGCGCGTGTTCAGCGCCTGAATGCTGATCGGCACACTCTGGAGGTTTTCTTCACGTTTTTGGGCGGTGACGATGATATCGTTACCCATATCTACTTCGGGAGTAGAAGCCGCAGCCTGCGCATACGCCGGAGCGGAGGCAAGAATCGTAGTGGCTAAAAGTGCTGTGGCCAGCATATGGCGCGAATTCATGTGATACCCCCCGGCGATGTAATTATTACAAAGCTCTTACGCGCGGGCCTTATGGTCAATTGGTTTGTGCCGCACCGCGGAATTGCGTCCGTTGAGTGACAATAATGACACAATCAGTTCGTGGCGGGATACGTGGTCCACACTTCATTCAATGCTGCCTTCAGCGACCCCAGCCACGGCTCAAAACCCTGCCACGCTTCTGTTCCGTCCCGGAAGATCGGTTGACGGACTTGCTCCGATGATGCGGTTCGTACGGCTCGCGCATTTTCGTGAAAACGCAGGCAATCGTCCTCAAACTCCAGCCCGCAAGCACCGAGCAAAGCGCGCACCTCCGCTTCGGTATTGTCGACCATGTTTTCATAGATCACCCGATGGACCCGTCCCGGCAGGACCGCATCGACATGCCCCATCAGTCGAACGTAATCGGCATAGTAACGCCCCATATCATCAAGCGAGTAGCTGAACGCTTGCCCCCGCGCGAAATGCTGTTTGAAATTGGAAAAACAGCAGCCCAACGGGTGCCGCCGCGCGTCGATGATTATCGCGTTCGGCAGGATCAGATGAATGAACGGGACGTGTGCCCAGTTGTTCGGCAACTTGTCGATAAACAACGGTCGATCCGTTTTTCGGTGTATCCGTGTTCGCGTGAGATACTCCTCTCCGAGCGCACGCAGCTTTTCAGGTTGGATATCCGCCAGTTTTTCCGGATAATCGGCCCAGCGGCGAACCATCGCGGGAATATCGGGAAGCTCCGATGTCCCCTCGACCAGACTGTGGCTCGACAGGATTTGCTCTACGAGTGTCGACCCCGCGCGCGGCATTCCCAGGATAAAGATCGGATCGCGCGCCGGACAGCCATCGCCCTTATGCGCCGCAATCAAAGCAGGTGTAGCAACAGCGATACTGCGATCGACGAAACTACGGGTTTCGTCCGCATCATAAACGATCGTCTGGCGACGCAGGACATTGCCCGCATCATAATGCGCGAACGAGCTTTCATAGTTTTTCGCGTCTTCGAACGCCTTACCCAGCGCGAAGTCGAGGTGAAACCGATCCTCATCGTTCAGGCCGGGCAACGCCAATGCCGTTTCCATTGCGACTACATCGTCTTTGCTGAATTTTACCGTCTTCAGATTGGCGAGGCTCCACCAAACCTCCCCGAACGCAGGAGCAATTGCAAGCGCCCGGCGATAGGCTGCGATCCCATCCTCCTGCCGCCCGACGGTCTTCAATATATGGCCGTAACTCATCCACAGTTTCGGCTGGTCCGGAACCTTAGCCAAAATAATTTCATAAAGGCCGATCGCCTCTTCGAACCCGCCGATCCGCCCGAGTGCCGCAGCTTTCAGATTGGCATGGCCGAGATTTTCAGGTTCCTCGCCGAGCAACTGGTCGAGTTCCCCGATCGCCTCCACCGTCTTGTTCTGCCGGTAAAGACAGGTCGCCAGATTGGCCCGGGCCGCGCCAAACTCTGGTGCAAGTTCGAGCGCGCGACGGAGCAGATTTTCGGCATCCTTATACCGACCGATCCGCCCCGCCAGCTCCGCCAGCATCCGCATAGCCGCGACATCGAACGGATCGACCTTCAGATGCGCGCGCAGCAGCGGCTCGGCATCCGAAAGCCGATTGTCGTGCAGCGCCAGCGCCGCCTCCATCAACTGCGGATCGCGAATCCCCGCAGCAATTGCCGTCGCGGCATTGCCCGGTTTCAAAGTCCTCGCGATGGTTATTTCGACAGGTCCGTAAACAGCGACAGATAGTAAGTGATCGCCGGCGAGATGTTCCAGATCGGCGTCCGTTCATTCAGGCCGTGGCTGAAATCTTCGGAATCCTTGATGAAAACCGGACTCGCGCCATAGCTTGGGACGTGGTGATAACGGAACCACATGCTGTCGCTCGCCCCCGACGACTGACTCGGGAATACCGGCAGCCCTGGGTTGATCACGTGCATTGCCTTGGTCGCGGCGGCGACAAAATCGGGCCGCATCGGCGACGCATCGTTGGGCACTGACCCTTCGGTCACATCCTTGAAGCTGACCGCAGGATCGGCGGCAACCCGCTGAAGTTCGGCCATGATGTCGGCGGGCTTATGTCCTGGGAAGATGCGGCAATTGATGCTGGCGGTCGCGCGTTGCGGCAATGCATTGAGGGCATGGCCGCCGTTAATCATCGTCACGACGCAGGTCGTTCCGATCTTGCCGATTTTCGACGGGTTTGCCGTCAGTGTAGCAATCGCCGCCGTGTCCGCCGGATTGGCCGCAAACGCCCGCATCGCCGCGCCTGTCGTCGCATCCTCATATTTCGCCGCCTGCTGGAAATAAGCGCGGGTCAGGTCGCTTACCTCGGGCTTGAACTGATAGGCTCCAATCCGGGTGAGCGCTGCGGACAACTGGTTTATTGCATTGTCCTTGCGCGGAGCGGACGAATGACCGCCCGGATTGGTCACCGTAAGTTCGAAGTCCGCATATGTTTTCTCCGCGCCCTGCCACGTCCAGTATTCGGGCTTGCCGGTCGTTTCGTTCAGCGAACCCCCGCCGCCGTCGATGTTCAGCACGATATCGGCATTGGACAGCTTTTCGGCGATCAGACTGCTCGTCTTCATCACCGTTTCTTCGTCACCCGAAAATTCAATGATAATGTCGCGACGCGGCTTGTAGCCCGACCGTTTCAGTTCGATCAGCGAAGCAATTGCGATTGTACCGTCCAGCTTCATATCGGTCGCCCCGCGTCCGAACAGATAACCATTCTCGACAACTGGCGTAAATGGATCGCGTTTCCAGTCCGCCGCCTTTGCCTCTACGACGTCCATATGGCCCGAAATCACCAGCGGCTTTAGCTTTGGATCGCTGCCGGGCCAGCGCGCGATCAGATAGACGGTATCATCGACTGGCGTGATCGCCACATCGGCATCGGCAAACCCGCCAGCGACCAGCGCCGCCTTGTACAGCGCCGCCACTTGCGGAGTCTGGTTGCCGGGGCCGCGAACCGATCGGAGCGCTATCGCCTGTTTCGCAAGTTCCAGCGCCTGCGTCTCTGCCTTTGGATGTGTGGCGGGTGCCGCGAGCGCGCTTCCAGCAAGGGTCGCCGCCATGAAACTCGATAGAATTACGGTCCGCATCAATTCAAATCCTTCAAAGTACAAATGGATTAAAGCCCGTTTCCGTTCGGTTGAACAGCCTGCACCTCGGCCAGTGCACGCTCAACCCGCCGATCTGGAATGAACCACAGGACCGCCACCCCGACATAGACGCTAAGCGCGGCGCCGAAGTTAACGAACGACAGCGCAATTCCCGCACAATAAAGCAACACCGACAAATTGCCTTTGCGATCCTTGCCCAGCGCCTTTGCAATCACCGAATTTGTCCCGTCGTGACGCGCAAGGAGGGACGCGAGGAACTGATAGGCAATTGCCGCCATCAGCAGCACAAACCCATAACTGGCAACCGGTGCCGATGCCCGAAAGTTTTCCCCCATCCAGTGCGTAACAAAGGGGATCAGGGACAGCCAGAACAGCAAATGCAGATTGGCCCACATGATCGCGCCGTTAACGCCCCTGGTCGCGTGGAACAGGTGATGGTGATTATTCCAGTATATACCGACGTAAACGAAGCTCAGAACATAGCTCAACAAAACCGGCAATACCGGCAGCAGATCGGCAAAATGGGTTTCGTGCGGTACTTTCAGTTCGAGCACCATGATCGTGATGATGATCGCAATAACGCCATCACTGAACGCTTCGATTCGCCCTTTACCAAGCGATGCAATGCTCAAAGCTGGCCCCGTGATGATACCCCTGACCTGTTATCTGACGATATTCATGCAGGTGGCAAGGTAGGTTCAGAATCACTTCGGCTAAAATGCGGAACGCATGGAGCCAGCGACCGTTTGATCTGCATAACGAGAAACGGAGTCCAATCATGAAGTTTTCCTCCACTTTGCTGGCACTGGCGGCCCTCACCGGCGCATCGTCGGCACTCGCCCAGACCGCGCCCGCCCCGACGCCTGCCGAAGCAAGCGCGCAGGCCGGAGTTGCCAACGCCAACAACGCAGCCGCAGCGCAAGCCATCCATCAATCGAACATGAACGCCGCCGACCAGGCGCGTTACGATGAGGATCGCGCCGCCTATATCGCCGCCCGACGCGCGCGACATCATGAGGCTGCCGTCGACGCCCAAATCTACGATCGTCAACAGCGCGCTTATGCCGATGCCATGTATGCGTGGCGAATTCAGGTCGCCGATTGCAAACGCGGGCATCAGGCGGCGTGCAAAGCGCCTACACCCGATCCTGCAAACTTCTGGTAATCCCGGAGCAGGCGGTCAGCCCAGATATTTGCGCAGTTCGTTCCATGCCGGTTGTTTCGCCGCAGCACCGACGGTGTGTAACGGACTGCTCGAGGGTAGCGCGACGATCGCCAGTGAATTTGCGGCTGCCCCTAACTGTCGTCGTCCAATGGACAGCGCAGTCCCCCCATTGAACCCGATTGCGCGCAGCATAGGCAACGACTGTATCAGGCCGGTCAGGTCATTGGCGCTGACATCGCGAATGGCGGCGTCGGTACTGCCCGTCCGTACCGCGACCCCGACCACGTCCCAAAGGCCGACGCCCGCCACAAGCAGAGCAGCCAGCCGCGCTTCATATTCCAGCACGCAAAGATCAACATCTGTCACCCGGGACATCAGCGTCCAGAACTGATTTTGAGGATGCGCATAATAACGTTGCTCAGCCAGTGACCGATCACCTGGCAGGCTGCCGAGCACGAGGACAGTCGTATTCCCGTTCGTTACGGGAGCGAATGACGCTTTGATCTCCGTCATTCGACCACCCACTCCGGCGGCTCCGACTTAAACTTCAACGAGATGCGGCGAAATAAACCCTTCGAACAGATTTACGACGACGCTGTCGCTGAACCGCGCTTCGAACTCGTCCGGGTGAATAAATTCATCGGCAAACCAGGGAAATTTCGTCTTGTCGAAAGACTCACGCAACCAGTCGAGCGCTTTGCGAACCTCGGGAAAGCGCACGGAATCCGGGTGGTGAACCAGATAGACATCGCGGCGCAGGTGCAGCCCGATGTTCAGCGGCCGCGTACTGCGGCTCAGCGCGCGGGCATAAGTCGGCAGGAACCCGATCCCGGCCCCCTTTGCGACCGCCCAGTAATGCGCCGAACTCGTGTTGGTCTTTACCGCAATGATCGTATCGCGGACTTTCGGATCAACGAAAGCAGACAGCAGGTCGGACGATACCTGATCGGCCTCCTGCCAAACGAGCTTGTGCTTTGCCGCATCGGCGATGCTCGTCGGTGTGCCGTGCGTACGGAGATAGCTTTCCGACGCAAACGGCATCAGATGGAGCGTCGCAACACGCTGAACGATTAGGTCGGGACTGGTCGGCGGGACGAGTTGTACTGCGATATCGACATCGCGGAACAGCACATCGGGTGCCTTCATTTCACAATTCAGGTCGACGCGAATGTCCGGGTTACTGCCCTGAAACTCCACCAACCGGGGAATCAGCCAGAACGTCCCGACTCCTTCGGTAGCCGTAATACGCACCTGGGACGTCCGGGGGGCCGTCGCCCCGCGCTGGACTCGCTCGGTCGTTCTACCCAGGGCGCGCATCTCGCGTGCGATCGAAACCAGCTCATGTCCGTCCTGCGTCGGCATCACGCCTTCGACGCTTCGCCTGAACAGCGGGCCACCGATTTGCCGCTCCAGCCGCTCGATCTTGGTTCGGATCGTATTGAGTGAAACGCCCGCCGTATTGGCCGCAGCGCGAAAACTTCCCGCCTCTGCCACGATCAGGAACAGCCGAAGGTTGTCCCATGACAGCCTATCCAGATTCGCGACCCGGCGTGCGGGTGGTGCAACTTCCTGAACACCCTGTGTACCATTTTGGATCACTAATGTCCGACGAGTGATCATTACAGAATACTCCTGACACCGTCATCAACGGTGATGAAGGAAAAAACGATGGTCGCGTCCGCCAAAATTCCCAGCATCGCGTCTGGCTATACAACTGTAGCATTTAGCGAAAAATTTCAAGATCTCGTAAAGAAACAGAACGGGCGTACAGGAAAAACTTCGCGTCCGGTAACAATGGACGAGATTTGTCATTTGACCGACACTGTCGGACAGGCAATGGGCCTCGCCGCGGACCGTGGGACAATCGAACGCGTGCTTCGCCATAATCCCGAAACGATCCGGGTCATGGAGGGTGAAGGCACCAACCCAACCGATCTGCTCGCTTATCTTCCCCTGACGGCGAAAGGACTCGATGCGCTCACCAACGGTCGCCTAGATCGGGCATCGCCTGACCTCACTCATCTTTGTTATGCAGGCGAACGTCCTGCCGCGCTCTATCTATGGTGCGTCCATGCACCTCGTAATTTCGTGTCAGTCATCGGCGCAATGACCGCTCATTTCTCTGAGATCGCACCCGAAGGCGTGCCGCTGTTTGCCAGCGCTGCAAATGCTCACGCGGCGCGCATCTTCGACAGGCTCGGTTTCAAAAAGGGGAGCGAAAGCTTTCCGCGCATCGCATCCGACATCCTTGTCGTGCTGCCGAACCCGTCCGACGACGACATAATCGCGACTGAACCAAAGACCAGCACAACCCGAGTTGGACGCACGATCGAAGACGTAATGCGCGTCTTTTCGATCCGCGCCGCCACTTATATGTCCGAACAATCCTGTCCTTACGACGAGGAGTTCGACGGCAACGACTTTTGTGCCGCACATATCATCGGCGAAATCGACGGCGAGCCTGCGGGATGTATTCGGATCCGGTTCTTTGCCGATTTCGTGAAGTTCGAACGCCTCGCCGTACGTCCCGAATTTCGCAATTCCAGCATGGCCTTCCGCCTTGTCCGTGCCGCGATCGAATATGCACGGCGCAAGGGATTTCACACGGTTTACGGCCATGCCCGCGCCGATCTCATCAGTTTCTGGCAGCGCTTTGGATTCAAGGCGATTGCCGATCGCCCGGCGTTCGCATTCTCCGGCGTACCCTATGTTGAAATGGCGGGCGAAATCCCGCGCACCAACCGGGCATTGCACATCGGCGACCCGCCGCTGCAACTTATCCGGCCAGAAGGACTGTGGGACGTGCCCGGACCGCTCGATGGCGGCCGCCTGCGCCGGGCAGCGGCGTGAGCCAAGACAGGCACAAATCCTTCATCAATGTGCCATCTGGCAATGACTTGGTTGATACCGGTGTTTTTGAGGCGATCCGAAGCGTAAAGAAAAACCCATCCTCCGCATGGCCCGCAGCACCGATCGAAGTAGCGCGCACCTTGTACCGAAACCGCCGCGCACGAAACCGGCATTTCGACGACAGCCTGTTCGCCGAGCCGCGCTGGGACATATTGCTCGACCTGTTTATCGCAGAGGAAGAGGGTCGCTCGATCAGCGTATCGAGCGCCTGTATCGGCGCGGCGGTTCCCCACGCGACGGCGCTTCGCCACTTGGGGATGATGCAGCGTAACGGGCTAATCGAACGTCGGGCGCATCCGCGCGATGCGCGGTGCCAGCAGGTCAGGATTACTGCCAGTGCGGCAACGTCGATGCATGAATTGTTTGCCGATCTGGCCTGACTGAAGCCCGAGAGCGTCCCCGCGGCGCCCTTTCGCATTCGAAACGGGTCGCCTAAGCCGCCTCTGATGACCTTCAAAATTCCTGCCGCAACGCTCGTTGTTTTTCGCCGTCACGCGGGGCGCACCGAACTGTTGTTCGTCGAACGGGCTGGAACCATGAGTTTCGCGGCTGGGGCAATTGTCTTTCCGGGCGGCCGGGTCGATCCCGGCGACCGGATGCTGGCACAGCGTTTCCCTGACCTCGACGCGGACGACGCCGCCGCGAGGGTCGCTGCGATCCGCGAGACGGTTGAGGAGGCGGGAACCGCGATCGGACTGAGCGGACCAGTTGATGCCGCAACCGTGGCAAAATTGCGGGTTCATCTAAATGACGGGATTGTATTTGCCGACGCGCTCGCTGCGCTCCATCTCGAAATCCGGCCCGAATTGCTTGTCCCGTTTTCTCGCTGGTGCCCGCACGCGCCCGAACGGCGAACCTTCGATACCCGATTTTATCTGGCTGAGGCGCCCGACGACCTGGTCATGGCGACAGTCGATCAGACTGAGAATGTTCGACTGTTCTGGTCCGCTGCCCAGGACGTAATCGACGACGCCGACGCGGGCCGCGTAAAGATAATTTTCCCGACACGCCGCAATCTTGAGCGACTGGCGCAGTTCGCCGGCTTTGTAGAGGCGCAGGCCGACGCCATCCGGTTTCCACCAGAGTTGATCGTGCCGCACGAGGAGGATCGCGACGGCGTGCGCTATCTCTGCATACCAGAGGATCGGGGCTATCCGGTCACTTCCGAACCAATGGAAAGTGCAATACGCGGTTAGTTCGGAAGCGCCGTTACATCGACCTTATCTACCCACTCGGGATAAAAGCCGGGTTCACGGTTCGACCAACCGGGAGCCGTTGCGGCCGCTTCGCTGATCGACTGCAACAGCGTTCGCCGCAGTTCCGGGTGAAGGTGCGGCATTGACGCCGCGGCACAGAAAGCCCCCGGCAACCATGGACGCGCGCTCGCCCCGATCAGCCGCTCATAAAGGAACCGATAGGCTCCAAAACTGTCGAGCCGTCCCTGTCCCAGATCGAACGCCGTCATCGTAACCAATGGCGCCATGAACGGTTCAATCCGGTCGAGGCCACTATCATCGGGAACAACCGCGCGGATATTATCCAGCCGCGAATAAACCCGCGACTGCGCCCGGATGCTGGCTGATTCAACAACGTCGCGCGACCACATACCGAGCGGATCACCCCGCCCCAGACCAATATCGAGAGAGCGGCGGATGTATCGCTGCGTGCCGCTGTTAAAAGCTGCAAACTCGCGAATTTCGGAAAGCGTCAACGCGCCGTCCGCATATTTTGCCCGTGCACTCATCAGACTGCCCCTTTGAAAACATGACCAACTCTCATCGCAGAATGCTCCTCGATGGTTAGCGAGAGCTTAACGCAATGATTAAAATACATGGCATCATATTATATGGTGCAGTGCAACATATAATTTAGTGGGCCAACTCGGTTCACCGCATTGCTAAAATCTCGTGGGCGGACATGATGGTCAACATGAAGATACTCGGCGCCATCATCGCCGGCGGCCAGTCCCGCCGCTTCGGCAGTGACAAGGCCATGGCAGTTTATGACGGTCGACGCCTCATCGATATCGTAGCGGAGGGAATCCGCGCCCAGGTCGACGCGACCGTTGTCTGCGGCCGCGCGTTACCGGGGTTCGAAACACTCAACGACCGCCCGGTCCCCAACCTCGGCCCTTTGGGTGGCCTCTGCACTGCACTTCATCACGCGAACCTCAACGGTTACGATGCAGTCCTTTCGGTCCCCGCCGACGTGCTCCCACTGCCCGACCAACTCGTTACTTGGCTCGCCGCAGCCTCCGAAGGCAATACGCGAGCAACGGTCGTCAACGGACAGCATCTACTGGGGTTGTGGCCCGCGACCCTCGCAAGCCATCTGGATCGACATCTCGCCGCAGACAACAACCGGTCCTTGCGGGGCTGGATCATCACATCGAACGCCGTTGCGGTCGATCTTCCGGTGGCCTTCTACAATATCAATACACACCAGGATCTTGAGCAATTGAGGTCTCGGGTAAAATAGCCACGGCATTGGCAGGCGTTCACATGATCCCTATCTGAGCGGTCCAAGGAGACACCCGTTGAAACAACGTTCGGTCCGCATTGCTACCCTGATTACCGCGCCCCTTCTGCTTGCCAGTCTGGCCGCGACACCAGCCGACGCACGTCGCGGCGGAAGCTTTGGCAGCCGGGGATCTCGCACTTACGACGCCCCACGGCCGACCAATGGATCGAGTGCTTATGTCCCGCCCATTCAGCGATCGATGACGCCGCGCTCTGCAGCCACCGACCGTAACGCCTATAATCCCAGTGCTGGCGCACAATCGTCCGCTGCGCCACGTAGTCGTTTTGGCGGCTTCGGTGGCGGCCTTATCGGCGGATTGGTCGCGGGAGGGCTGATCGGGCATTTCATGGGCAATGGCGGCGGCTGGGGTGCGGGTGGCGGCAGTGGTGGAGGATTCCTGATCTCATTGATCCAGATAGCCGTCCTTGGATGGCTGGTTTGGATGGCGATCGGCTTCTTCCGTCGCCGGCGCGCAGTCTCTGGCCCGCAATCGGAGCCGGGTTATTCAGGACAGAGTGCATTTCAAGCCGCGCCAAACGCTGGCCCATGGGCAGGCGCGCAACAACCCCAATCGCTACCGCCCGTTCAGGAGAGCGTCGATATCGCATTGACCCAGACCGATCAAAACATGTTCGAACAGTTGCTCATCAACGTGCAGGATGCATTCGGGCGTGAGGATTATGGTCGTTTGCGCGAGCTGACCACGCCTGAGATCATGTCATATCTCGCCGAGGAACTGAGCGAAAACGCGACCCAGAATAGGCGGAACGAGGTGAGCGGCACGCGACTACTCGACGCGGAAGTCGTGGAAGCATGGGAAGAAGCAAGCGGCGACTACGCAACGATCGCCCTTCACTACAAAGGCATAGATTTGATGCGCGACCGCACTACAGGAACGATCGTCGCCGGTTCGGCCAGCACGGCAACCGAGACGAACGAGTTATGGACATTCTTCCGCGATGGCAGCGGCGTGTGGAAACTTTCCGCAATTCAGGAAAGCTGAGGCGTGTGGCGCAGGCGGCCCGGCGGGCCTGTCTCGCGCAGGGATGTTCAACTAAGGGTATCGAGGACTGGTCGCGAAGCAAGAGCGACCTCCCATTCATGGTTGCCTGTATCACCGATCGTGGTCAATTCGGGTATATTCCGCATCGATCTCTGCGGGGGGGTCCATGAAGCTGTCCCATGGCAGTTCTTTGTGTAATTGCTGCGACCACCGCTCCAACCACTCGATACCGTCAGCACCGACATACGGATCGACGATCCTGTAAGCGGGGTCGCTCATGGCTTTTTCGAGCGTGACGGGTCGCAGCCGGTTCTTCTTGAACAGCGCAGCGAGATCATCAATGCAATCGGCATTGAGGCGCGTGTCGTGCAGAAGCATGACAAACGACATATCCCGACCCAGCAACTGATGACCGGCCCTTTGATACCAGGGGACAATCTTTGCCGTATAGGCCAGATAAGATGCTTTAATGCGTCGGATGCGTGCTTTGTCGTGACGGGCAATGGCATCGTCATAGGGTTCTGAAAACAGCCAGTCAGAGTTCTCCATCGTCACTGGCGCAATCCGATAGCCGTGTGCAGCCAGCCAATTATTGATCTTCAGCTTGGTCGCGAGCGGCATACCGGTTTCTAGATAAGGATGACGAAACCAGCGCAAGTCGCGATGACGAGCGGCAAGCATCGGTCGCGTTACCTGTTCGCCGCGCGCAATATCCCGAATATAGCCGTCAGCAAGGAGCTTGTTCGGCGATTCATGGGAAAAGGTGTGATTGCCAAGGTTCATCCCGGCATCGAGCCACTGACGCAAAATGTCGATCTGGGCTGCTCGTTCGAGGTCATCGAACTTCCCTTCGTTGACGAAACCGATCGCTGGAAGATGATGCCGCCGCAGTCCACGCAACAGAATCTTGTTTGTGTAATCGGCATATGATTGCGCATGAAGCAGAGTCATGATCGGAAGATCGTCAAACGTGAGCGCAACGGTGTCGCCCGCAGCCTGCGCCGGAACGGAAGCGAGCAACGCCAAAGCTGCCAGTACATATCGCCGCAATTTCATTCCCCCCGGAAAACTCAGACCGTCAGGTGCCGTATCGCGTGCGCGTGGGTTTGCGAAGGCCCAGGACATTTTGACGTCCAAACCTGTCGACGGGATATCTCGTCAGGCCAGCCACGTTCAGTCATGCGGGCCTCTCAGAACTGGCCATGAACACGAACAGCGAAGATATTGACTGGGCCACGATCACGATTGTAACCGGGATTCGCGATATGTTGATAGTCGAGAGTAAAGTCAGCCAGCTTCACCGGCTTCCAGCGATAATAGATTTCAACAATCTGTTCGGTGCCGGGGTTGGGCAATAATCCGTCGCCGACGAGCAGGCCAATGCCACCAGCCGCGAGATAGCGCTTATGCGCGTCAGATATGCCATTGACGACGGCAGCAATTCCGATTGTGTCGGTTTCGCGACCCCATCCTTTGCCGGTGATTGCCGCACCCGCTTCGATCGTACGGTCGATATCGGTGAAATCATATGGTTCCACTGAGCCGTCCGCATAGCCAGCACGCAGGAACAAGCCGACATCATCACTGATCGCCTGTTCGACGTTTAGATGAACGCCGGCGCGTGATTTTCGGCTTCTGACCAAAGCTGTATCGGGGATCGAGTTGGTTTGAGCCGCAAGGGTCAAGGCATCATCGAACCGACCGAACCGACCGCTATTACGGAAAACGGTAACGCGTACCGCGCCATCCCGACCGGCGATCTTGTGACAATGTTCGACCTCGCCATCGATCTGGCGCTGGCTAAATCCGGTTTCAAGCGCCTCTCCGTTCGGAACTTTGGACAAGTTGAATACGCCCACCCGAAACGTCCACGCGCTCTGAGTCCATTCGGCCGCGACACCACTACTGTAACCCCAGGCGTCGGCAGCATAGTCGAACGTCCCGGCATCGACGACCGCCCAATTTAGAAAGTCGCCGCGCGGATCATGAGCATAACGATTGGTGTCGAACACGTCACCGACGGCGAACTTTCCGACGGTCAAAACGATATGGTTGGATGCACGGGTACCGCCGAATTGATTGGCGATACCTTCGACATTTTCCTGATCACCGCCAAGCTCGACTGTTTGCCTGACGAACGCTCGCTGAAGGCGGAAATAGGGAGCCTTCTTACCGATTTTATACGCCTCGGCACTCGGAAAACCCGCCGCGCCGAGCGTATTGGATAAGCCAAAGCCTTGATCGATCTCCGGGTTCGCCCAAATTTCAGCGCCGTTCCATAGCCGCGCACCCAAGTACAACGTTGCGTCGATGGTTTCCTTACGCTGATGTGGGGTCAGGCTGTTCGGCCCCTCGTAAGGCGACGGAAAACCCGGTGCCCCCTGAATTACGAAAGTTGCCTGTCCATGCACGGCAAACGGCCCGTCTTCGGCCGTTTTGACATCAGCAGTCGGGGTACCGTCGGCGTGCGCGATATCGGCAAACGTCAACGGACTGAACGCTATGCACACCAGTGCAACTTTCCAGCTGAAGCGATGAAAGTTCATTATCTGCAACTTTTAACGAGAACTGCGACAACCGATTTCCGCGATAGTTAGGTGACTAAAGTGACGGTTGTATAACAACGCCCACAGCTAGTTGGCAGCTCCCGGCCATCCGCTAGGATCAAACGTAAAATTCGTCAACACGGCGTCTCAGATCAGTCCCAGATCGACAGGCGCTGCTTTGGGGAACACCGTCGTCAAACGATCATTACTGATACCATATTGACGCGCGACTATTCCACCGAGGAGAGCGCGATAATCGGTCAAGACCGGCAAATCCCGGCCCTGGTTGAGCGTCGATCGAGATAGTTTAATCTGCGGCCCAACCATCCTGCCGCCGCACACACCGCCGCCCATCACCCAATAGATACTTCCGTGGCCGTGGTCCGTGCCCTTGTCGCCATTCTCGTGAAAAGTACGGCCAAATTCGGAGATGACCACGACGGTCGTATTCTGCCAGGCATCGGGACCGATCTCGTCGGCATAGCCGACCAACCCTCGGCCAAGTTCGCCGATCCGATTAGCAAGGTAGCCCTGCCCTCCCCCTGATTGACGTGGGTGTCCCAGCCGCCCACATCAACGAACGCAAGGCTAAACTGGTCGCGCATGAGCCGACCAATCCGACGCGCCGATAGTTCAAACCCCTTGGTGCTGACTGCGCCACGCCCGGCTTCTTTCATTTCATCGTCGATGGTTTTGAAAACTGTCTCACGAACCTGAAACCCTTCATCGACCGAATTGCCCAGATCGATCTTGCCGATGCGGTCGCCACGATACATCGACCGGATCAGGCCGGCGTTACGCTGGTCAATCGCAGGCTTGCTCCCGACAGAGTTCAGGGCGACGTTTGGAATGGATGGTCCCCCGCGAAAACAAAGTGGCACCTGATCGGTGAACGATATTGGCGCACCATGACCGAGGATCCCGACAAGACGGGCCATGAAGCCTGAGCCATAATCGCGGTGGCCGCCGATGGGCTGGCCCAGTTCGATGGTATCCTGTGTTTCAAAATGGCTACGGCTCATATCGTCAGTGCCGGCGAACGGCACGAACGCAATCTGGCGCTTCGCCCATAATGGATAGATCGATTCTCGAAGTGCAGGGTGCAAACTCCAGTCTGCGTCCAGCGGCAGCGGTGCATTGGGATCTGCCGCATCAGGCCGCCCAAGCCCAATGGTAGGCCGAGCTTCATGGTAGAAGTCGCTACCGGTCGGAGCGATGATGTCGGCCGCATCATAGGCGCCGCGAAGGAACACGACGAGCAAACGGCTTTTAGCCGCGGGCACAGCAAAGGCGCGTCCGGCAATGATAAGCGGCGCGGTTAAGGCGGTGGCTTTCAATATGTCACGACGGCTGATGTGCATGATTGATCTCCGAAGTCAGCGACGCATGAAATCAGGGGATGACAGAAACAGCGCGTTCCATTCCTGTGGGGAAGTCGATTGTGCGAGAACAGCCTTGGTCGGCAGTCGCAAAGTGTCTGCAATACCGGCATAATAAAGAGCGTTCTGAAGCTGCGGAAATGCTGGCTGATCGACGGCGCCCGGCTCCGATGACTTGAACAGCCCCGATGAGCCAGCACCGACCTGTCGGGCAATCTCAAAGCGGACAGACATCTGTCCAGGCCCTGTCCAGGCTGCGGATGCGAGCGAATATCCGTCGGGTGTTTCGTGGGCGTAGAGTCCTTCGCCCATCCGTTGCATCCAATTGATGATCGGCTGCGAATTCAGGATGACGCGATCTCCATACGCCATTCGAACGGCGGACGTGACGTAGTGGATCGGGTCCTTGAACACATGACCAAGCGACGCTGTGAACTCCGGCGACCGAAACATCACACCCAGCACTTGGGGAATATTCCCATCGCTGCTGCGCCACGCAGATGTCATACGATCGATCACTGCTGGAGGTGGCGCATCGCCCATGAAATATGTCGCCAGTTGCTCTGATACATGGTGAGCGGTTGCGGGCGATCGTGCGATAAGATCGAGCGCCTGTTCGACTTCCCGATACCCGGACCCTTTGATTTCATGCCCGAGAAATTGCTTGTCGCCGAAATCGTGACGTGCCGGATTAAATTCGAATAGGCCAGCGCGGATGAAAAGCGGTTGCCATTGTGGTTTTAGTTTAGGTGATTCTGGCTTCAGATCGACTCCTACTCCGGTCAGAATCCGTGCAAGTTCCTGAACATCTTTCTGACTGTAGCCGGACCCCACGCCCATGGAATGCAGTTCCATAAGTTCGCGCGCGTAATTCTCGTTGATATGGCCAGCTGCATTCTGGTCATTGTCGAGATAGCGCAGCATGGCCGGATGCCGGAGCGTTGCCTCCAGAAGATCACGAAATTTGCCAAGGGCGTGGGCACGAATCGCCTGATCCTCATAGTCACCGACCATGGCGCGAATATCCCGCTTTTGAGCCTGAACATTAAAATGATTGAACCAAAACCATGTGAGTTGTTCACGAAGCTGGTCGGACGCATACAAGTCGCGCAAAATCGACCGAGTCGCCGCTTCATTGGCAAGCGTATTCATCGACTGCTGAAATGCCTGCTTTGCCGCCTTTTTTTGATCCGGATCGCCAATGGCATTGGCCGCCCGGTTTTGCGCATCCTCTTCAACTACCAGCGCCGCCATCGGCTCATTCGATATACGCATCCGCGCGATTTGTTGGAGCGCTGCCGGCGGTAGCGTGTCGTTGGCGCTAGGCTGATTCACAAGCCCATGGTCATCACTTGCAGACCAGTTCGAGGACACGCCCCATGTCAGTCGGTTCGACCAAGCCATGCTCTCCGATGCCGGTCGATGAGCCGATGCGGGCGCAACTGGCATCGCTGTGCCGAGTAAAGTTGCAGCAAAAAGAAAGGGGGTCGTCACCGATCGCACGATCGTCGTCTCCTTGTGGATACAATCCTCCAATCATGCGCCTTAACCCAGGGTTGCTGACGCCGAGAGCAAGAAGCGCTAAAATCGCTGCAACCCAGCCAGCGAACGCTTGACAGACATGCTCATCAAGTTCAGCGGCGCTTAACGCTATCCTCGTAGCGGGAGATAGTAAAACCCTCTTTCTCCACGTCCAGCAACCTAATCAGCCAAGCATTCGCGCCTGCTTCCATCCCGGCCCCGATCATCAGGCATCGTGGTGGCTCGTACGACCGACCAGAGGTAGAAAGATGGCGATTTTTCCTGCAACGGTTGCGCGTGGGTGGCCCATCACCCGCTTTCTTCGGGTCAGGTCGGCACCCTCTTGGGCAGACCTCGTTACCTTTCTTTTACTCGCCGCTATTGCCGTCCTTATAGTTCACGGAGCTGGCGAAATCGGTCAACCGCTGGCCGCGCTCAAGACCACACCGGTCACACTCGATGTTGGCCGGCTGCCGGAATATGCGCTGCGAACGACACTGCGCATGTTTGCCGCGCTTGGCGCATCGCTCGTATTTACGTTTGTGTTTGCAACGTTAGCTGCAAAGAACCGTAAAGCCGAGATGATCATCGTGCCTGCGCTCGACATTCTACAGTCGGTGCCGGTGCTCGGGTTCCTGACCTTCACTGTCACGTTCTTCATGAACCTCTTCCCCGGTCGCCAGCTTGGTGTCGAGTTGGCCAGCATCTTTGCGGTTTTCACCGCTCAAGCGTGGAACATGGCGTTCAGTTTCTATCAGTCGCTACGGTCGGTCCCCGGCGACCTTGACGAAGTCAGCCGCCAGTTCGGCTTTTCAGCGTGGCGCAGATTTGTGCGGCTTGATCTGCCGTTCGCGACGCCAGGCCTCGTCTGGAACATGATGATGTCGATGTCGGGCGCGTGGTTTTTCGTCGTCGCTTCAGAAGCGATTACCGTCGGCAATACCACTGTGACACTGCCAGGAATTGGGTCCTGGCTCGCGCTTGCCATTGCGGGGCAGGATCTGCAGGCCGTCGCGATCGGCGTCGGTGCGATGGCCGTCGTCATTCTGCTGTACGATCAGTTGATGTTTCGCCCCATCGTCGCATGGGCAGACAAATTCCGTTTCGAACAAACCAAGTCACAGGACGCTCCACGGTCGTGGGTTTATGACCTCATTCGGCGGACGCGCTGGCTGCGCGCAGCCAGCAAGTCGCTCGCGTGGCCATTTACAATGCTCGCTCGCATCGATTGGACACCTCCGCGCCCCCTGTGCTGCGACTTGGACGCGAAGCCAACCGTTTCATCGATGGACTGTGGCTCATGCTGATCTCTGCAGCCGTTGGCTGGGCAGTTTTCATCCTTGGTCGGTTTGTCAGCGAATCGCTTAGCTGGAGCGATGTCGGGACGGTCACCGGATTTGCGTTGGTAACGCTGCTGCGGGTCGTCGTGATGATCATCATCGCGAGCCTCATATGGGTACCGATCGGGGTATGGATCGGCCTGCGACCGATATGGGCCGAACGGCTCCAGCCAATCGCACAGTTCCTAGCCGCTTTTCCGGCGAACGTGTTATTTCCGTTCGCCGTCGTGATGATCATTCGCTTCCGCCTCGACCCGAACATATGGCTGTCGCCACTGATCATTCTGGGCACCCAATGGTATATTTTGTTCAATGTAATTGCGGGTGCCAGCGCGATATCAACCGACCTCAAAGAAGCTGCACGAATCTTCAATGTGCGCGGTTGGCAATGGTGGCGGCAACTCGCCCTACCCGGTATCTTTCCATATTATATCACGGGCGCGCTGACCGCCTCTGGTGGGTCATGGAATGCAAGCATCGTCGCCGAAGCGGTCAGTTGGGGAAACGAGCATCTGGAGGCGACGGGTCTCGGCTCGTTCATCGCTCGGGCGACAGCAGCAGGCGACACAGCCAGCGTCGCACTCGGTGTCGCCGTCATGTCGGTATTCGTGACCGTATTGAACCGAACCGTTTGGCGTCCCCTATATCGCTATTCCGAACGCCGCCTGCGGCTCGACTGAGAGAAAAGATATGACCGCAATACAGGATCATCCACTCGTCGAAGTCCGCAACGTACGGCATTTCTATGGCAAGGCAGGGGAGAATAACCTCCTGGTGCTGGACGATGTCGACCTGACGTTGTTCGACAACGAGATTGTCGGCCTGCTCGGGCGATCCGGGTCAGGTAAATCGACCCTGCTTCGATCCATTGCGGGCCTGATTACCCCAACTGGCGGAAGCGTTACGTTTCCCCATGCCGACAGTTCGGTCAGTATGGTGTTTCAGAGCTTTGCGCTGTTTCCGTGGCTGACTGTGCAGCAGAACGTCGAAGTCGGCCTTGAAGCCAAGCGGGTTGCACCAGCTACCCGTCGCAAACGTGCACTGGCGGCCATCGACATGATCGGTCTTGATGGCTTTGAAAACGCTTATCCAAAGGAATTGTCGGGCGGCATGAGGCAGCGGGTGGGCCTCGCCCGCGCCCTCGTCGTTGATCCTTCGATCCTGCTGATGGACGAGCCTTTTTCCGCGCTCGACGTGCTGACAGCAGAGACGCTGCGAACCGACCTGCTTGATCTTTGGTCAGAGGGTCGGATGCCCATCAAGTCGATCCTCATGGTGACGCACAACATCGAAGAAGCTGTGTTGATGTGCGACCGCATCCTTGTCTTTTCATCAAACCCCGGGCGGGTGGTTGCTGAGATCAAGGTCGATCTGCCGCAGCCGCGCAACCGGCAGGAACCTGCCTTCCGTGCGTTGGTAGAGGCCATTTACGTGCGGATGACGCAACGCGCAGCTCCCGGTGAACCGCGAGAGGGACTATTTCCCGGAACCGGTATCGGGATGGTCCTGCCCCGCGTTTCGACCAACACGCTTGCGGGCCTGATGGAAGCAGTGGTTGGCGCACCGCACAACGGTAAGGCCGACCTGCCCCAACTCGCACGCGAGTTGCAGTATGAGGCAGATGAGCTGTTTCCGATTGCTGAAGTGCTGCAATTGCTGCGGTTCGCCGAATTGGAAGGCGGCGATCTGAAACTCTTGCCGCCGGCTTTTCGCTATGCCGGTGCCGAGGTCGATCAACGAAAGCATCTTTTTGCACAGCAGTTGCAGAATTACGTGCCGATCGTGACTCACATTCGTCGTGTTCTCGACGACCGTGCCACGCATCAGGCCCCCGCGCGCCGCTTTCGCGACGAACTCGAGGATTTCATGTCGGAGGATTATGCCGACCAGACTCTACGCTCGGTCATTCAATGGGGACGCTACGCCGAAGTCTTCGCCTATGATGAGAATGCAGACCTGTTCAGCCTGGATAATCCAGCGTGAGCCGCTTCCGGAAGCAGTCGCTCGCTGCCTGAGGAGCAGCGAGTTCGGAGAGCGCTAGCGCGGCCTCAACCGGCGCATCCAAACAGCGGGTATTGATCAACGGACTGTCCACTTCCGAGGAACAATCCATCGAAAGCGGACATGCCAAGCCAGCTACGACTCCCAGGCCACAATCGACACTGGAAAATGGAAGTGGATCCCGTCACCAACATGCCTGGCGTCCACGCCAATCTGGTCTGCGCCACTAGCAATATCGGTATCGAACATAGTGATCAGAGCTGGCATGTCTTCGGCGTCTGCAAGCGTATCGAGGCAAGCCTCAAGCCGATAGCCATCGACGAGAATCTCGCGCAACTCGGCATCCGCCCCGATTCGCCGCAACTGTTCGAGCGTGAGTGCGCTGGTATGCGAAGCATCACGCAGCCGTTCCATTTCATCATAAGCCGATTGCGTATCGGGTGACGGCGTAGCATCAATGACAACTATTCGGCCTCCTTCCCGGCAAACTCGTTTCATCTCCAACAGCGAAGCGGCGGGATTGCGCATGTGATGGAAGCTGTAACGCGTGGTCACGCAGTCGAAGCTACCATCCTCAAATGGGAGTGCCATCGCATCGCCAACATACCATTTTAGATTTTTAAGACTTGTGGCCGCCTCTCGTGCCTGAGCCTGAGCGATCATCGCCGGCGTGATATCGATGCCGCTTACGTGGCAAGCATGCTGCGCCAGCGTGCAGGCGAGAATACCGGGACCACAGGCCACGTCGAGGATGTTCATGTCCGGCGTCGGCGCGCAAGCGGCAATCGTCAACGCCATTGCAGACGTCTCGGCATGGATCGGCAGGTCCGCAAAGGGTTTCGCCCAACGAGTGAATTGGTCAACGACCCGCTGATTGTGTTCGCTCATGGTCATGTCGCTCTCCTTGTTGCTCGAGCAAGGGATAGCGGGTCTGCCTATGGCCGGCTAACGACTACCGGTCTTTCATCAACGGATATCGGCCATGAGATCTCTCAGTAGCGAAGAAACCCGCGACGCCTTGGAATCTTATGGTCTCCAGCGGCCCACCGGCATCGGTTTTGCATTTATCGATGGCGCGTCGAACACGTTCTACGATTGGCACACGCACGACTATCACCAACTGATCTTCGCCATGGACGGCCCCACTCAAATCGAAACCGCGCACGGGCGCCATGTGCTACCAACTGGCCGGGCTGCCTGGATACCCGCCGGAGCGCGTCATCGGACGCTCATCTCAGACGCGACGGGGGCGTCACTCTATTTTTCGCCCAACGTCGTGCCCGACAATTCCGGACGCGTGCGGATCCTCGTCGCGAGTCCGCTGATGCGAGAGATGATCCTGCACGCAACCCGCTGGCCACTTGGTACCAGCGAAACCAACCCCCTTGCCGCCAGCTTTCTGCAAACGCTTGCTCTTCTGTGTGGCGAATGGCTGGAAGCCGAACTGCCACTATATCTTCCGAGTGCGGATCATCCGGCAATCCTGCGCGCGATGGACTATGCCGTTGCCGATCTCGCTGGCGCGACTCAATCGGGCGCGATCGCCGCCGCTGGCATGTCCGAACGATCCTTCCGACGCTCTTTCGCAAAAGAAGCGAGCATGGGCTGGCAGATGTGGCTTAGTCAGGCGCGCATCATGATGGCAATGGGGCTGCTGAGCGATGGTCGCCGGGTGACGGCCGTAGCTGCGGATGTCGGATATGCCTCGCTCAGCGCGTTTGCACATGTCTTTGCAAAACTCGTCGGCGAAGCACCATCAAGCTTTCGTCAACGACAGCTTAGGGTGTCGCAAAATGTCTGCCTCGAAAACGATGTTCTCCCACTTTAAATGGTAATCTCCGATCAGCATCGACTATTATCCAGAGGGTTTTGGGAAGGGCAGCTAACTTAACCAGCAATCGGTTTGGAAGAGTCCTGCAGTCGGCGAGCGCATGAATATTCTACGCAACAATGCGAGCCACCGCGACAAGTGTCGATATCCCCATGTTCGTCATCGATTCAATCAGTCAGTACGACAACGCAATCGATCGGGTACCGATCCGCCTAACAGCCTGTAACCCACGCCCGGTTCGGTCAGTATGAGGCGAGGGTCGCCGGGGTCTTCTTCGATCTTTTGTCGAAGTAATCCGATGTAAACTCGCAAATACTGTGTGTCAGCTGTCCCATCAGGCCAACCCGCTGCAAGAAGACGTTTGTGAGTGACGACCTGCCCAGCGCTTCTTGCCAAAGTAACGAGCAGATCGTGCTCTTTAGGAGAAAGCTTGACGGTTTGTCCGTCGATCGTGACTAGGGATGAAGCATAGTCGATTGCTAATGGGCCCGCCTGATAATTGTTGGTTTCGGCATTCATGGCCGAGCGCCTCCGAAACGAAGCACGGATACGCGCCATCAGTTCGCCGATTTCAAACGGCTTATCGACATAATCATCGGCTCCCTCGTCAAGGGCGGCGATCTTTTCGGATTCCTGATGGCGTGCCGAAATAACGATAATTGGGACATCGCGGCGTAATCGAAGCCGCTGAATGATTTTCTTTCCGTCCAGATCGGGCAACCCAAGATCGAGTAGTATCAGATCAGGTGCATAGGTATCATCGGCAACCAAAGCTGCGCGGCCGTTGATTGCAGTCGTCACACGGTAGCCGGCCGCACACAACACCGGTTCAAGCACCGCAAGCAAAGACGGTTCGTCATCGACTATAAGAATATGCCGGTTACTCATGCTGAAGGTTCAGCCAAAGGAAGTCGGATAACAATGCGGGTTCCGCGACCATTGATCCCGGGAATCTCTGCAAATATCTTACCCCCAAGAGCTTCAACAAAACCCCGAGCGATAGCAAGACCAAGGCCACTGCCATGTGGCGAAGCCTCTGCTCTAGACACGCGCACGAAGCGCTCGAAAACGCGATCCAGATCCCGCGCTGGGATGCCTTCACCTTCATCCGCTATGACCACCACACATGTGCTATCTTCCTCGATCGCGGACACTAGGATTTGTGTGTCGTCGTCGCTGTACAAGATTGCATTCTCCATCACATTGACAAGGACCAGCTCGAAAAGCGCGGCGTCGGCCAAAACTAGCAAATTGGCTTCGATCGCCGCCTTGACGATTTTTCGCGAGCCCGCACGCATCCTGACGCGGGAAATAACAGCGCCAATCATATCCGCAACGCCCAAAACCTGGGGATGCGTCGGACCCTGTCCCACTTCCAGTCGGCTCATTTCCAGCAAATTTGCAGTAAAGCGATTGAGGCGCTCGCACTCCTCGACAATCCCGCGAAGTAGTTTTGCGCTCGTCGTCGGATCGAGTTGATCACGAAATTCGATCAGGCTGGAGGCAGAGGCACTGATAGCCGTCAGCGGCGTCCTGAAATCATGGCTCACGGAGGAAAGGAGCGCAGTCTTGAGTTCTTCCGTACGCGCGGCGGCCCGGCGCTCGGCCAACCCGCGTGACAGCGCCGCTCTCTCAAGAGCGAGTGCCATGACATTGCCCAGCGCCGCAGAAAACTCTGGCGTGGGGTCATGCCCATCGACTCCTGCGACAACCATGACACCAAGCGGCCCATTGCTGCCGTTGAGACGTCGACCTGTGGCTGCACCTTCATGGACTTCGCCATGAATCAGCGCAAATCGCGCCATATCCAGCGAAGCCTCTATCTCAACCTCGCTCAGCGCTCTCAGTTCGCCATCGATCGCTTGAAAAAGGTCCATGGCTAACCCCAGTTTGACAGGGGCGGTCGAAGTTACAAATGCGGCAACATCTTCGATACGTACCGCCGACTGAAGCGCCTCGCTCGTCGCAAGCAAACCGGCAAGGTGGCCGTTACTCAATCGCGCCGCCCGCGCCTGATCGTTCAGACGTCCCGCCAGAACCCCGGTAATGACCGCGCAAAGATTAAAAACAAGTAGCGTGGCAACGTCGCTACCGCTGGCCAGTCTGAAGGTGAGTATCGGCTCGGCAAGATAGAAGTTGAAGAGCAGGAAGGCCGCTATCGATGCCAAAAGAGCCGCCGCCAAGCCACATAGCGCGCCCGCAAAAGTGATGCCCAAAACAAATATCAGGGCAGACGCGACTTCGCCCAACTCTGGCCGTGCGGCAATCCCCGCGCCCGATGATACCCCGACGATAAGAAGGGTAGCCAAAAATTCGCCGACGCTCAGATGGAGATTAAACCTGGAAAAAAGAGCTCGTTCGGATTTGATACCACCGATCACTGAGCCGTTCACATCAATTCTCTTTCTGGTCTGCAGCGGTGAACTCAGTCTGGGAGCGAGTAAACCCACCGCTGCAGTATGTGTCCAGCGACTGACCTCATTGTGCTTTGAGGCGTTCGGGCTTCGCTGAGCGGTGCCTTTTTGCAACCTTCGCTATACTCGGTCCATGCATATAAAAGCTATAATAACGCCCACCGATTTGCCGTCCTATCGACTCACAAAAGAGCAATAGGGGCAGTCAATGGCGCGCAAGTTCATAGTCGCGATTCTCGTCGCGAGCCTCGCAATTTCGGGGTGCACAAAAAAAACCACGCAAGGGGCAATCGGTATGCTCTCCCCTGTTGCACCAGCGGGGAATACGCCAATAGACGACACACACGATGCGCTAGCTCGACTTCAAAACGCATTAATTTCCGCTGCAGGTGCTGATCGGATTCTGTTCGACCTCGACTCCTCGGCTCTGTCAAATGAAGCAAGAGAAATCCTGACACGCCAAGCCGGTTGGTTGCGGCAAAACCCCTCCATTTCGTTCATGATAGAGGGCCATTGCGACGAGCGCGGAACGCGAAACTATAATCTTGCTCTTGGCGAACGACGTGCTGTCGCAGTTGCTAACTTCGTTGCAGGCCTCGGTATCTCGCCCGACAAACTGCGCACTATCTCATATGGAAAGGAAAGACCCGAAGCGACAGGGTCCGATGGCGAATCCTTTGCGCAGAATAGACGCGCCGTGAGCGTTGTTCTCGCCCCCGAGGGCTTTTGAGATGTTAAAATGGAGACTCATCTCGATATCCGTCTTATGCATGGGAGGCACGGGACTAAACGGATGCGGAAAGTCGTCTGATGGCATCCCTTCCACGTCCTTTAATCGAAGCGCCGATTACGAAGATGTCACATCGGAAATTTCTTCCTTAGAGCCATTGGTCAAATTCAGTCGGCGTTACCTTTGCCAGGACGCACGGATCGTTCAGGTGAGCTTTATGGACGACGACATCTTGGCGGAACTGGCCACCAATAATAATACGGAGACCGTCGTGATGACGTCTGCCGAGCGCGGCGAGCCCTATGCCGGTCAGGGATATGTCCTCAGCGGGAACGGTGAGCAGGTAACATTTAAACGGCCTGGTCATATCTCGACCCAATGCAAGGCCAATTGAGAATAAAAGAGATAAACCGGCTAGGTTTCCCGCCACTGCGCAAACTCTGGTTTAACCCAGTTCAAGATACGCAAAGTTGCCGCCGGCGACCGTCTGCATCGTGATCTGGCGCTCGCCGCCTTGCAAAAGCCCTCGTCATGCGGCGTCCGTCCGAAGGACTCATCCATCATCGGACCGCGATAGCCAATATCGCTCTGTGGACTATCACGCCGAACCGCGGAGCATCGCCAAGCCCAAGATCAGGATAGCCAACGAGCGCCAGCAGCCTCCCCTTGCTGTCCAACAGTATTTGAATTGTCAGAGTTTGGAACCTTTGGAGCAAACAAGCAGATAGAAGCCTACGCCCTCGGTCATTTCGTAATCGCGGCGCGGATGCTGGCGTAACGGTCCTGAAGACCCTTGATGGCCATGAGTATCTCCTGTCTGGATGCAGGATTTAACCCCCAAAGATAATGACCGGCTCCCAATAATTCATGCCACTGGGAAGTTTGCTTGTCGAATGGAGACGAGTGATGCGGCGAGGTCGATTTACCGAGAATCAGATCATTGGTGTTGCGCAAGCATGAAGCTGGCGTGAAAGCTGCCGACCTTTGTTGCAAGTATGGGATCAGCGATGCGGCCTTTTACAGCCGGAAGTCGAAGTACGGCGGCCTGTAGGTGTCCGACCCCGTGCGGTTGCCGGCGCTCGAGGACGAGAGCCGATGCTGAACGTGTCGGCGTTGAAGGATCTGCTCGGAAAAACTGACCCTGTTTGCGGAACGCTACGCTGGGACAGAGACGCTAATGGCCGATCACGGCTTCTCGGAAGCGTCGCGCCTGCAGGCTGATCGGGGTCAACCGGTCGGCATGGCAATATGAGCCGCTACGCGGGGAGGACGACGCTGTGCGTTTGCGGATGCGCGAAATCGCCAACGAGCGACGCCGGTTCGGCTATCGCCGTCTGGCGATCCTCCTAAAGCGAGAGGGCAAAGTGATGAACCTGAAGAAGGTGTATCGATTATACCGTGAGGAGCGACTGACGGTGCGCAAACGTGGCTGGCGAAAGCGAGCGCTTGGCACGCGGGCACCGATGGCGATCCCGCAGGAGGCCAACCAGCGATGGAGCCTCGACTTTGTCAGTGATGCATTGATGCATTGGCCTGCGGCCGGCGGTTCCGAATGCTAAACGTCATTGACGGCTATAGCCGGGAATGTCTGGCCTGCATCGTCGATACATCGTTATCGGGTCGGCGGGTCGTTCGTGAGCTGGCAACGATCGCCGAACGTCGCGGACTGCCGTGTACGGTGGTCAGCGACAATGGGACCGAACTGACCAGTCACGCCGTTCTGGCCTGGTGCCAGGACACGGGCGTCGAGTGGCATTACATCGCACCCGGAAAGCCGCAGCAGAATGGCTTTGTGGAATCGTTCAATGGTCGCTTACGCGACGAGTGCCTGAACGAAACACCTGTTCCGATCGCTTGCTGCGGCGAGACGGATCATCGAGGCATGGCGGACGGACTACAACACCGTTCGTCCGCACAGCAGCCTTGGCGGGTTGGCACCCGCTGAGTTTACCAACCGCCCTCGCCAGGGGCATGGGGAAACCGAAGCTAATTTATCAGTGGCCTAAAAACAGGGAGCAGGTCAGCCCGAAAACTCGAAAAAGGCCCGGACCTGCTGGTCTGAGCCTGTGTAAGCGTTGGATATTGGGAATTTGGTTGGTTGCGGGAGTAGGATTTGAACCTACGACCTTCAGGTTATGAGCCTGACGAGCTACCGGGCTGCTCCATCCCGCGTCAACCGACGTGAAGTATGGTGCAATAACATGTGAATGGGTTCTTGAACAACGTGCACATATGATGCGCCAGCTACAAAGCCTGGCGACGTCCTACTCTTCCAACGCTTGAGCGGTAGTACCATCGGCGCTGTTCGGTTTCACGGCCGAGTTCGAGATGGGATCGGGTGGGTCACGAACGCTATGGCCACCAAGCTATGAAGCAGGCGCATTATACGTGTTGTGTTGTTCTTAAAATCGATGCCGTGCATTTAAGATGTTAGTCTTGACCAATTATAGGCGTTTCGATTGATTATCCATGCCGCAATGGAGCTCAACAGAGCTGTCATTGATGGCGGGACTCTCAAGCGCGAAAAGAGCAATTAGGACCAGTTAGCTCCATGCGTTACCGCACTTCCACATCTGGCCTATCAACGTGGTGGTCTTCCACGGCTCGATGAAATCTTATCTCGAGGGAGGCTTCCCGCTTAGATGCTTTCAGCGGTTATCCCGTCCATACATAGCTACCCTGCTGCACCGTTGGCACGATGACAGGTCCACCAGAGGTATGTTCAACCCGGTCCTCTCGTACTAGGGTCAACTCCTCTCAAATTTCGACGCCCACGGCAGATAGGGACCAAACTGTCTCGCGACGTTCTGAACCCAGCTCACGTACCACTTTAATTGGCGAACAGCCAAACCCTTGGGACCTGCTCCAGCCCCAGGATGTGATGAGCCGACATCGAGGTGCCAAACAACCCCGTCGATATGAGCTCTTGGGGGTTATCAGCCTGTTATCCCCGGCGTACCTTTTATCCGTTGAGCGATGGCCCTTCCACGAGGGACCACCGGATCACTATGACCGACTTTCGTCTCTGCTCGACTTGTCAGTCTCGCAGTCAGGCTGGCTTATGCCATTGCACTCTAACAGACGGTTTCCAACCGTCCTGAGCCAACCATCGCGCGCCTCCGTTACTCTTTAGGAGGCGACCGCCCCAGTCAAACTACCCGCCACAGAGGGTCCCAGCACCGGATAACGGTGCGTGGTTAGACATCAGAAAACAACAGGGTGGTATTTCACATTGTGGCTCCACATCGGCTGGCGCCAATGCTTCAAAGCCTCCCACCTATTCTACACAGTTCTTTCCTAATGCCACTCTGAAGCTGCAGTAAAGGTGCACGGGGTCTTTCCGTCTAACCGCGGGTAGCCCGCATCTTCACGGGCAATTCAATTTCGCTGAGCAGGTGTTGGAGACAGTGGGGAAGTCGTTACGCCATTCGTGCAGGTCGGAACTTACCCGACAAGGAATTTCGCTACCTTAGGACCGTTATAGTTACGGCCGCCGTTTACCTGGGCTTCATTTCGCAGCTTGCACCACTCCACTTAACCTTCAGGCACCGGGCAGGCGTCAGGCCCTATACGTCGTCTTGAAGCCGACTTAGCAGAGCCCTGTGTTTTTGCTAAACAGTCGCTACCCCCTGGCCTGTGCCCCCATGAGAGCTTGCGCTTACATGGGGCCTCCTTCTTCCGAAGGTACGGAGGCAATTTGCCGAGTTCCTTCAACACCCTTCTCTCAAGCGCCTTGGTATACTCTACCATCCCACCTGTGTCGGTTTCGGGTACGGTCTATATGGAGGGGCTATTTCCTGGAACCACTTCGAAGCTCACTCAATCCGATAAGAGTGAACAACACACGTGATCCGTCACACACCTCCAGGTTCTGGAATATTAACCAGATTCCCATCGACTACCCCTTCGGGCTCGTCTTAGGGGCCGACTCACCCTGCGCGGATTAGCCTTGCGCAGGAACCCTTGGGATTTCGGCGACAGGGCATCTCACCCTGTTTATCGCTACTCATGTCTGCATTCGCACTTCCGATACCTCCACGACCCATTACCAGATCGCTTCAACGGCTTACGGAACGCTCCGCTACCGCGTGATCAAAGATCACACCCTAAGCTTCGGTGGACGTCTTGAGCCCCGTTACATCTTCGCCGCAAGATCTCTTGATTAGACCAGTGAGCTGTTACGCTTTCTTTAAAGGATGGCTGCTTCTAAGCCAACCTCCTGGTTGTTTTGGAAATCTCACATGCTTTCCCACTTAGACGTCACTTGGGGACCTTAGCTGTAGGTCAGGGCTGTTTCCCTCTCGACTATGGACCTTAGCACCCACAGTCTGTCTCCCGGATAGTACTCGATGGTATTCGGAGTTTGGTTAGGTTTGGTAGAACTCGCGTCCCCCTAGCCCATCCAGTGCTCTACCCCCATCGGTATTCGTCCGAGGCACTACCTCAATAGTTTTCGCGGAGAACCAGCTATTTCCCGGCTTGATTGGCCTTTCACCCCTAAACACAACTCATCCGGTAACTTTTCAACGTTAATCGGTTCGGACCTCCAGTGCATGTTACTGCACCTTCATCCTGGTCATGCCTAGATCGCCGGGTTTCGGGTCTAATGCATCAAACTCAGTCGCCCTATTCAGACTCGCTTTCGCTGCGCCTACACCTAACGGCTTAAGCTTGCTTGATACATTAAGTCACAGACCCATTATACAAGAGGTACGCTGTCACCCCATAAAGAGGCTCCAACTGATTGTAGGTATTCCGTTTCAGGTACTGTTTCACTCCCCTAATCGGGGTGCTTTTCACCTTTCCCT